>CAJXZL010000038.1 GCA_913063165.1 uncultured Saccharospirillaceae bacterium
AAAGGAAAGGATTCGGATTGTGGCGTTTACTGTCGCTATCTCAAACTGGGTTACGCCATCAGAAATGGACTGGCAATCAATAGATACCGGAATATTTTACCCACTGATATCCAGACCAATGCGGGCAAGACCGGCATTTTCATCGCACCAGCAGCAATAACCAGTGGGTCGCCAATGATGGGCACCCATGACCAAAATAAGACAACGGGACCAAATCTATCGAGCCAAACATAGTGTTTTACCGGGGTTGCTGATTTTTTTGAGACCAGTGTCCGCGCGCCAAAGCCCATATAGAATGATAAGACAGCGCCACCAATGTTGCCCGTCGATACAAACATGAGCCCTAACCACGGCGATAGGTCGGTAGACAGAAGATAGAGAAATAAGACTTCAGAGGTTCCCGGCAACAGGGTTGCAGATAGGAATCCGTTAAAGAAAAGACCAAACAGTTCAAAAGTCATGGCTTGAGCCTGCGAACCTCACAGGCTCGAATCACGAAATGTTATATCACCAACAACCATGCAGCACAGACGACGGATAACACAGTTGCAGTACCATAAAAAAGCACCAGCATCAGTACATCGTTGCCCTTGACATGCAGATCATGGAGGCCGTGGTAAACCCGATGCACCGTATGGTACAGGGTGAGGGATATTATCAGAAATAACCCCACTTTGCCTATCCAATGGCTCAGCCAAGAATCGATCAACTCATACACTCTGAGTGACGAATCGGGTACAAACAAGAATCCAGTGATGATCGCCAGTACAGGAATAATAAATGCGACAACCATGCCCCCTGCTCCAAACAAGGACCAAGCAATGGGTTCATTCGATCTTTTAAAGGTATTCATGTCGTCAATCCTTTTCAATTATCCGGTAATGGCAAGCCACAGCATCCCAATTGTCACGAGCACCCATGTCACATAGTGCCCACCCATGACCCATTCGTCGGGAACGCGGAAGTTACCAAACCGCAATACCAGTATTTTTGGCGTCAGTTGAAACCAGGTGTAGGCATGTAACAGCGCTGCTGCTATCACCACCAGATGCAATATCTGACCCACGCCACTGGTATTTAATGCCAACCATGCATTAAATTCTAAGGCACCTTGGTTCAGTCTAAATAAACCCAACAAGAGCCAAACAGCATATAAAAATACCGGAACGCTGCTGGCTTCTCGTAGCATATAGAAGCGATAAAAATGGTTCTTAAACCACCAGGTTGCGGCTTGTGGTTGTTGATAAGGTTTGCGGTTCATCACTTACCTCCTGCCATGCCAATAAGGTTTAAGCCATAATCCAGCGTGCTATCGAGCTTCCCTTGGTTGATTGCCGCTGCTGGATCCACATGCTTTGGACAAACTTCTGAACAATACCCAACAAAGGTACAACTCCAAACGCCCTGTTCACTGTTTAAAAACGGCATGCGTTCTGAGGATCCTTGATCGCGGCTGTCTTTGTTATAGCGATAGGCCAATGCCAAGGCTGCTGGTCCCAAGAATTCTGGATTTCGCCCAAATTGCGGGCATGCGGCGTAGCACAAACCACAGTTAATACACTGGCTAAACTGCTTATAGCGCGCTACTTCTGCTGGCGTCTGCAGATATTCGCCTTCCGATAGAGGCTTCTCCTGCTTACGGATCAAATAGGGTTTAACCGTTTCTAATTTCTCTACAAATCCAGAAATGTCTGCAACGAGATCCTTTTCAATCGGAAAGTTATCTAAGGCAGCAATCGTGATGTGCCCTTGTTCTAAATAGTCCCTCAAAAAAGTTTTACAGCCCAGCTTTGGTACGCCATTGATCATAAACCCACAGCTACCACAAATAGCCATGCGACAACTCCAACGGAAGCTTAGGCTGCTGTCTAGGTTGTCTTTGATGTAATTTAGCGACTCCAAAACACTCAAATCAAAGTGATAGGGTACTTCGAACGCTTGCTGCCAAGGCTTATCATCCAACTCAGGACGGTAACGCTGAACAGTTATTTTAATCGTGGAAGGAACATGTACCGTACTCATGTTATGACCCCTTCTTATTGGCAGCATCGCCATAGGCGCGTGTTGCAGGTTGTGAAGTGGTAATGACCACATCTTGATAGGCGGTCTTTGGTGCGCTGCCCGGTTGCCAATAAGCCAAAGTGTGCTTGAGGAAATCGACGTCATTACGGGTTTCAAAACCATCCAACCGTTGGTGACTGCCTCGCGACTCTGTGCGACCTGAGGCCGAGTGCACCATAGCTTCACCGACATCTAGCAAAAAGCCGAGTTCAATTGCATATAACCATTCAGTATTAAAAACGTTGGTGCCATCGTTTAGGCCGATATTGCGGTAACGCTCTTGCAAAGAAGCCAGCTTTTCTTTGGTACTGTCGAGCTCCGATGACAGGCGATAAATACCGACTCCCGCCTCCATCACGTCCGCCAACTCTTTACGAATATGGGCTGGATTTTCTGCACCCTTAGCTGAACGCAATGCGAGCCAACGGGCTTTTTGTTCATTCACCTGGTCTTGGACATCTTCCATCTGTGGCATGTCCGCTTGCTTGGCATGCAATGCGGCTTGTTCACCCGCAACACGACCAAACACACCCAATTCAGCCAAAGAATTGGAACCCAAGCGATTCGCGCCATGTAATCCAGAGCTGGCACACTCACCTACTGCATAGAGCCCCGTCATTGGGGTTTCTGCACGAATGTTGGTCTGAATGCCACCCATGGTGTAATGCACGGTGGGTCTAACCGGTATTGGCGCATAAACAGGGTCTACACCAACATAGGATTTGGCTAGCTCTCTAATAAAGGGCAAGCGCTCATTAATCTTCGCTTCGCCAAGATGACGCAAATCCAAATTGACCGCGGTGCCGCGATCGGTATTGATCACACGGCCTTTCTTTTCTTCATGCCAAAATGCTTGGCTTAACCGGTCTCGTGGACCCAATTCCATATATTTGTTTTTGGGTTCTCCGATAGGCGTTTCTGGGCCGAGCGCATAGTCTTGCAGATAACGGTACCCATCAGTATTGGTCAAAATGCCGCCTTCTCCACGACAACCCTCGGTCATCAAGATACCGGTACCAGGAAGTCCCGTTGGGTGATATTGCACAAACTCCATGTCACGTAAGGGCACACCAGCGCGATAGGCCATCGCCATTCCATCACCCGTAACGATGCCGCCATTGGTATTAAAACGATACACACGACCCGCGCCACCTGTGGCAATGATCACCGATTTGGCAAGGAAGGTAACAAAGGTGCCATTGGCGATATCTATGGCCAATACGCCCTGAACGACCCCATCTTTGACCAATAAATTGGTGCAGAAATATTCATTGTATCGGGTAATTTGCGGGAATTTTAAAGAGGTCTGAAACAGCGTGTGCAAAATATGGAAGCCGGTTTTATCTGCAGCAAACCACGTACGTTCAATCTTCATCCCACCGAAGGCTCTGACATTCACACGACCATCAGGTTTGCGGCTCCAAGGGCAGCCCCAATGTTCTAGTCGCATGTTTTCTTCTGTTGCGTGCCTAACAAAGTAATCCACTACATCCTGATCACAGAGCCAATCGCCACCGGATACGGTATCGTCAAAATGGTATTGCACATCATCATGGTCTTGAATAACACCTGCTGCACCACCCTCTGCGGCTACTGTGTGGCTGCGCATGGGATACACTTTCGAAACCTGTGCAATGGTGATCGATGGGTTGGCTTCTGCCGCTGCTATTGCCGCGCGCAAACCGCCGCCTCCAGCGCCAATTATCAGAACGTCCGTTTTAATCGTTTGCATGCGGCTGCCTCCAGTGCTTTTGATGCGATTCCTTCATTTTGTGATCGCAGTTTTTAACTTGTTTTGATATGCGTCATCTAAAGCCTAACCAATGCAGTATTCTTTTGGTATTTTGGAATCCAATAGCGTTTCTTTTCCGAGGATTGCAACAGGAGACGATCGACAGCCAAGCATCCAGCCCTCGTGGGCATTAAAAGTGCATTGCGCTGCGCCTCTACAGAACCTATTCTAAGGACATTAACGCACCCTAGCAAACACAGGGAGGCATGATCTTGGCGATGCTGTACGCATGAGGACAACACAAATATGAGTGTCACATACAAATTTTTTGCGCTTTTGGGTCGACTCAATCTCATTAAACGGTGGGGGCTCATGCGCAACACCACAACAGAAAATGTTATGGAGCACAGCTGGCAGGTCGCTACGATCGCACATGGATTGGCTGTTATCGGCAAGGACCTTTTTGGAAGAGATTGGCAACCTGAAACCATGGCCACGGCTGCCCTGTACCATGACGTCAGTGAGATCATCACCGGAGACCTCCCAACACCCATCAAATATCATTCGACGACGATATCTAAAGCCTACAAAGCCATTGAAGCCGAAGCTGAAGCTGAACTACTGAATCAATTGCCATCGTCATTGCGACAATCTTTCACACCCTTTTTAATTCAATCCAATTTGCCAGATGATGTGCGATTTGTGATCAAATCCGCTGACCTCATTTCCGCCTATTTAAAGTGTCAATTTGAATTGGACGCAGGCAATAAAGAATTTAAAGATGCCATTCGCGAAATTGAAGCCAAACTACGCAACTTAAATAGTAAGGAAGTGGACTACTTTATGGCCCATTTTGTGACCAGTTACCAATTGACTCTGGATGAATTGTTAAAGCAACACACGCCCTAATAATTTGACACCCTGACTTCATGAAGAATGGTACCGCTGTATTCTACCCCTCTAAACTGGGGTAGAATGACCGCCTTTGCTTAATTTGCAGGTGCCTCATGCCACTGATCGGACGATTCAATACCCTACGCGTTTCCAAAATAGTCGATTTTGGCGTGTATGTAGATGCAGAAAACTTTGGGCAGGTGTTACTGCCTAAACGCTATGTACCCGACAATGCTGAGCTCGGAACGGATGTGAATGTCTTTCTGTATTTTGACTCAGAAAGTCGTTTGATCGCAACGACGCTCAAACCCAAGGTTCAAGTCGGCGAATGCGCCTATTTAAAAGTAGCGCAAATCAACCGCGTTGGCGCCTTTATGAACTGGGGCCTGCCGAAAGATCTTTTGGTGCCCTACGGTCAACAGCCAAAAACCATGGAAGCTGAAAAGTCCTACGTGGTTTATGTATACCAAGACCCCTACTCAGAGCTGATCACCGCATCAGGAAAGCTCCGTGATTTCTTGCGTGAAACCAACGACAACTTCGAGCTCAGTCAAAAAGTGAACTTACTGATTTGTGCTCGCACCGACTTGGGCTACAAGGCAGTGATCAACAATACCCATATGGGCATGCTTTTTGATTCACAACTTTTACAGCCCGTTCGTATTGGACAACGCCTCGATGGCTACATTAAGACCATACGAGAAGACGGCAAAATTGATTTGTCTGTGCAGTTGGAAGGCCAAGCCTCCCGTGATGATTTAAGCACCAAAATCATGCGCCATATCCAAGAAAACGGCGGTACCTCGGCGGTCAATGACAAATCAGCACCGGACGACATTTATCGCCTTTTTCAAGTCAGCAAAGGCAACTTTAAAAAGGCAGTAGGCGGCTTACTAAAGCGGGGCGATGTGTTTTACGAAGGTCTTGATATTAAGGCCTCCCCGACGGAATAAGGCCCTTTTTGTGACTTGGTCAGACCTTACAAGGTCTGACTACCCAGATATTGGTACCACAGGCACAATTGCGCCATACCCTCATCAAGCAGCCAGCCTGATAATTGCTGGCTACTCTATGAGCGTTGAATATCAGGATTTAGTAGCCCAATATAATCAAAAGTGGCGCCAAAACTGGCATTAGTAATGGTTTGAGCGTACTTTTACCTCACTTTAAAAGCGAAGATTCCATATCAATCGCTGCCCTAAATCGAGACTTTCGAGTCCACCGTGAAGGAATTCTTATGAACGAACGTCCAAATGCCTTATCAAAAGAGCAACTCATCGAATGTGGCCATGGCCGCATGTTTGGTGAAGGCAATGCCACGCTTCCTGTAGATAACATGTTGATGATGGATCGCATCACACTGATTACCAATGAAGGCGGCGCGTTTGGTAAAGGCCGCATGATTGCAGAATTGGATATCAATGAAGACCTGTGGTTTTTTGGTTGTCATTTTATCGGCGATCCCGTTATGCCAGGTTGTCTGGGACTAGATGCCATGTGGCAATTGGTCGGTTTTCATTTGGGATGGCTTGGGCATGAAGGACGCGGCCGTGCACTCGGCGCTGGCGAAATCAAATTTTTCGGTCAGGTACTACCGACTGCCAAAAAGGTCACCTATATCATTGAAATGAAACGCATCATTGCCCGCAAATTGGTGATGGGAATTGCAGACGCTACAATGTTGGTGGATGGCAAAGAAATATATTCTGCCAAAGACCTCAAAGTAGGTTTGTTCAAAGCTGACCAGATGGATTTTTAATATGAGACGCGTCGTAGTTACTGGCCTTGGCATTGTATCGTGCCTAGGCAACAACCAAGCTGATGTCACAGAAAGTTTGAAACTGGGTCGGTCTGGTATTCGGTTTAATGAAACCTACAAGGAATTGGGTATGCGTTCGCATTTGAGCGGGCGTCCCGATATTAACCTGGCTGACTTTATCGACCGCAAAGCTCTGCGTTTTATGGGCGATGCAGCGGGTTATGCCTATGTCTCTATGCAGCAAGCCATTGATGACGCAGGTTTAACCGAAGACATGGTGAGCAACGACCGCACTGGTATTATTGCGGGTTCAGGTGGCGCATCCTCAGCCAATCAAACTGAAGCTGCTGATACCCTGCGTGAAAAGGGACTAAAGCGCGTCGGCCCCTATCGTGTTACCCAAACCATGGGTTCTACCGTGTCTGCCTGCTTGGCAACACCGTTTAAGATCCGTGGCGTCAATTATTCAATCTCATCTGCATGTGCAACCAGTGCACACTGTATTGGTAATGCTGCCGAGCTGATTCAAATGGGCAAACAGGACATCATGTTTGCCGGTGGCGGCGAAGAAGAGCATTGGACACTGTCGTCATTGTTCGATGCCATGGGCGCTTTATCGACCCAGTACAATGATCGTCCAGAAGCGGCCTCTCGTGCCTATGATGCAGATCGTGATGGATTCGTGATTGCTGGTGGTGGTGGCATGTTGGTACTTGAAGAATATGAACACGCTAAGGCCCGTGGTGCCAAGATATACGCAGAGTTGGTCGGATATGGCGCAACCTCAGATGGCTACAACATGGTTGCTCCAAGTGGTGAAGGCGCTACCCGCTGTATCAAGCAAGCCATGGCAACTGTAACCGGTAGCATCGACTATATAAACGCGCATGGTACCAGCACACCTGCTGGCGACATTACCGAGCTGAAAGCGGTGATGGATGCATTTGACGGCACCATGCCACCTATGGGATCGACCAAGAGTTTGTCTGGTCATTCACTGGGAGCAGCAGGCGTGCAAGAAGCCATTTATTCATTGCTGATGCAACAGGCCCATTTTATTGCCGCTTCGGCGAACATTGATAATCTGGATCCAGGCGCTGCCGGTGCAAACGTGGTCACCAAACGCATAGACAACGTCACCCTCAACCGCATCATGAGCAATAGCTTTGGATTTGGCGGCACCAATTGCACCCTGGTGTTTCAAGCTGTGTGATAGCCAGATTCTGAAAAGAAGTTAAAACATAGGCCGATAATACCTGATATTATCGGCCTTTATTTTTTACGACTGAGGCAAATCCGAATCAATTTTGGATGGGCCTAATGCATTCATAGTGTCGAACACGTCTTAACGGGTATCATCACAGCATGACCATCAGAAATTACAACTATTACTTTATTGCACTTATCGGATGCCTGCTGCTTACCAATGCATGGTTAGCAATTACATTACCGCTTACTGCAGACGAAGCGCACTATGCCCTGTATGCAAAATATTTAGATTGGAGCTATTTTGACCATCCACCAATGGTGGGTTGGCTGCAGTCTATAACGTTACAATTTGGCGAATCAAACGTCTTATTACGAATCCTTCCGTGGCTACTGGGTGGCACTATTTATGTCACACTTTGGCTCATAACGAAGCATTGGTACAACGAACGCCAAGCCATAATCGTTGCTTTTATATTTATCACGAGCCCGCTAGCGAAACTACTAACCATCATTTGGCTGCCAGAACTCCCATTATTAATGTCAGGTATTGGCGTTCTCTTTTTTACACGCCGCGCTCTGATTGCGGACAAATTTCGAGACTATATAGGGCTTGGTATATGCTTAGGACTAGCTGGATTAAGTAAATATACAGCTGTCACCCTAGCAGTGTCTGTAATCGGGATATTTTATTTTGAAGGCTCATTGAGGCGCTTATTTATGCCAAAGATGTGGCTCACTGGTATGGTGGCTGCATTCATGATCACGCCCATCCTTTACTGGAATTGGTCCCATGACTGGGTGTCGTTTTCCTATCAAATCAATCATGGAACGGGCAACGAAAAAACAGATTGGATGAATGTGTTACGCATGCAATTAGGGCAACTGATTGCCTATGGTCCGTTCATTTATGGTCTTCTTTGGCTGGTTTTGATTTCGCCAATCTCTAGACGAACTCAAGAAGATAGGATCCTGCTGTGGTTTTCAGTACCCATCTTGGCATTATTTTCCCTTGCGGCACTCAAAGGAAGAACGTTACCCCACTGGACTTTACTGGGCATCGTTTTTTTATTACCGCTGATAGCAAAAGAAGCTCACCTTCGTTGGTCTGGAATCAAATTCAAATGGTACTCTGGAATCGCTGGTGCCATGACACTAGGCATATGGATTGCTGTACACAGCATTCTGGTTGGCTGGAATCCTGGGTTTAAAGACTTCAGCCACCCACTCAAAGACTTTATCGGCTGGTCAGAAGCGGCCGAAGAAGCCCGAAATTTGGCTGACAAAACAGGTATTGATACAATTGCAATTCCAAACTGGTCAAATGCGAGTCGCGTTAGCTGGTATGCTAGACCCAATAAAGTGGTCGTTTTAGACGATCGATATGACCAGTTTGACTTATGGTTCGGCACTTTATCAAAGGGTGAATCAGCCGTGCTGATCTTGTCTGCAAGTGAATTGAACGGCAAGACACAGTATGTGTCTCAATTTAACAATTGTACCAAGGCTAATTATTTAGAGTTTAGGGATGGGCCGACATTGGTGAATACCTTTACCAGCTTCATCTGTACAGATTATAAAATTTGAAGTGACGTGCTTATTTAACCCAGTACCGTCACTTACACAGTATTCAAGAAAGACTTCGTGCTAAAAATTCTGCATTCATGGGTGCATAGGTATTTAAAGGAACCGTATTATGACCGCCAGCCCTCTTATTAGTGTTGTCATTCCGACTTACAAGGAATGCCTTAATATTCCCCTGATAGCACAAGCGATCCGAGACTGCCTCAGTAATGTGCATTTTGAAATCATATTTGTTGACGACGATTCACAGGATGGCTCAGCTGCAGCAGTTGAAGCACTTCAAGACAACATGCCCGTGTCTATCATTGTCCGGACAGGCGTCAGGGGACTGTCGACAGCTGTCATTGAGGGTATTGTAAACGCAAGAGGAAAATATGTTGTCGTTATGGACGCAGATCTGTCACACCCTGCATCTGCGATATTAGACATCATTGCACTACTGCAATCGGGCAACGCAGATTTTGTGATCGGATCGCGCTATGTCGACGGTGGGTCATTCGATGAAAATTGGGGATTATTCAGACTATTAAATTCTAAATTGGCCACTTGGCTCGCAATGCCCTTATGTCATGTAAAGGATCCAATGTCAGGTTTTTTCGCATTTGAACGCGAAAACATGCCGCCAATACACAAATTATCACCTGTTGGTTATAAAATTGGCCTAGAGATACTGGTAAAGGGTGAATTCTCGCAACCTTCAGAAGTGCCTATACACTTCGTTGATCGCCAACATGGTGAGAGCAAGCTGGATTTTAAAGAACAGATTAGGTACTTAAAACATTTACGACGCCTCTATCAATATAAATACACAACACTTGCTGAATTCATCCAATTTGGCATAGTCGGTAGCACTGGTTTTATTGTAGACACCATTGTCTATTTTTCACTGCAGTTCCTTTTTGGCTTAGGCCACCTCAATGCACGAGCTCTTTCATTTTGGCCAGCGGTTACATGGAACTGGTATTTTAATCGTGTTGTAACTTTCACAAATTCAGATCGAAAGAAAAAATTGAAACAGTGGTTGTCATTTAGTGTCACATCACTTTTCGGATTCGCAGTTAATGTCGGTAGCTATAGGCTTCTAACTGATTTCGTCCCGTTCTTTGTTGAACACAAATTCATGGCTTTTATTGTAGGCGTTGCTCTAGGCATGGGATTCAACTTTATGGCGGCGCGTATATTTGTGTTTAAGCCGTTAGAAGATGAAATGATTGCAGAGATTGATTCACAGAAACGGTCATAGGTAATATTCTGCATCCTCATTGGAAAACCAGAGATAGATGATTGTAGCTCATGACATTTTAATCGTTGCTGTTCCAGTTTTGTTCATGCAACAACCCAAATACATGATGATTGATGACACTTGATATATCGGCCTTTATTTTTTCGGGCACTGGCACTAAATAACATGAAGAGGTTTCACTGATGATTCAAAACATCCCGTTTGCTCGCAAAATTGCTCCTACCGGGGTCTTTTTCTTCGTTGTAGCGCTCATATTGGTAACCGGCAGTAACCAATCCTTGTTCCTGTCATTGAATCATCTTTCCCAAACTCTGCCACCTGGTGTGTGGGCGAACCTTACCTTTTTAGCAGACGGCGCTGCCGGTATCGCGTTAATGTCTGTACTACTGAGAAATCATGCCAAAATGGTATTTTGGGCAATTTGGGGCGCCATCATTACCAGTACGGTTGTGAATTTGTCAAAGCACGGTTTTGGTGTTGCACGCCCGCCTGCCGTATTGGATCCTGAACTTTTCTTGAACATTGGCGCAGCATTAAAAGCCGGGTCGTTTCCGTCTGGCCATACCACCAGTGCATTTTATGTGGCGGCTTTGATTGCCAGCGCACGCGACAGCAAGATGTGGGTGGCTGCCTGCTTGGTTGGTGCATTGCTATTGGGTTTTTCACGAATCGCTGTCGGTGTGCATTGGCCCATGGACGTGATGGCGGGTGCAGGATTGGGATGGTTCCTTGGATCGGTTGTGACATCGTATGCACACAAGGCGCCCGATTTGGCTTTTTGGCAAAAGCTATTCACTATCAGTATTTGCCTAACCGGCAGTCTCTATTTGTTTATATTTGATCCGAAATTGCCCTATGTAACAATATTACAATATTCACTAGCCAGTTTAGGGACCGGAATCTGTGTTAGGGCATTTATTTTAGAAGCGGTTTTGGTATTGCAGAAAAAAGCCAAATCGTCGTAGGGACTGTCAAACGTTGGCGTATCCATAGCGTACCCTAGATCAGGCGCTATGGATTTTTAACCAAATAGTTCATAGGTGTGAATGGGCCATCTTATAGACTCGTAGCGCCTTTCTCGCACGCTCAACGTTCAGATATAACTTAGCACGGATGACACTGTCTCCCTCCCCAGTGGCATGCGCTTTGACGAATGCCTTCTTGTTCTGCTCCGCTTGTTCAATATCTAACTCTAACCTTATGAGCTCGTCCATTACATCATTTCCTTATCATTTAGCCTGATTGTGATGTTTGTGTTGCCCGTACCATCATTTTCAACTGAGCAATCAACAGGTTAGCTCATTAGAACTGACCTTTTCAATTAATTAATCAGCAAAACCCAATTTATTCCCGTGCGTCCCTTCACCCTGTCGTCAAACCGCCTGTACTCTAAAATGGACTATTAGCCACCATTCAACCTGAACTTTTTAGCACACATGTCTCTATGTAACTGGCAATAGGCAATGTGATTGAATAGAATTCGCGCCCTTTTTTTTGACAGCAATCTGAGGTTTTTATGGGAAGTCAGGTGATTTCATCACATTTCGAAAACGGCCACCTGTGCCTAGCGTCTAGCATGATTCTAAACGAGCGTCCCTTGCCTATTCGCTTTTTTTATCGAGAGCAACCTCAGCACAAGAACGACACGGGATTTCGATTTTACTCTGGCTTAGAAACAGACGAGTTTCTACAGACTGAAGAAGCAGCCTTGGTTGCACCGCTTGATTGTATGGTCCGCATTGATGAAAGTATTAAAGAATTGTTGGCACACTCTGCCATCGGCAGTGTGTGGGAAAGAATGCCAGGCCTCAACGACTGGATCCCAGTGACGGATTACGCCATTCCAGAATAAGCCATATAGCCTGTTGCTGAGTCTGTACGATTCAATTGGCTTGGCAATTACCGCTTCGCGTTTATTGTTGGGTGTGCGGTGTATAATGCAATACAGTTTCTCAGCTCGCAGACAGCGGGCTTACTATTCCATATTGCCTTGCAAGGGTCTTCCGTCACATGAAACAAGCCGTACTTGTCATTAACAGTGGCAGTTCTACCATCAAATTCTCAGCCTTTACCCAACAATCTGACCAAGCATTTTTGTCAGGATTGGCTGAACGACTTGGCGCCCAAGATGCCGTCATTCGCTTTTCCCTACAGGGCATTAAGTCCGAGCAAGCCATCCCCCTTGCCGATCACGAGGGTGCATTACAAGCGCTCATCGCGTTTCTTAACCAGCATGATTTACCGCTAGATTCACTGTCTGCAATCGGCCATCGCGTTGTCCATGGTGGTGAGCAATTCACCGGGTCACAACTCATCGACGACGCTGTCATCGCCGGCATCTCTGCTTGTGTGCCACTTGCGCCATTACATAACCCAGCCAATTTGTTGGGCATCACCACCCTGCGGGCTTTGGTACCGGACGTGCCGCAAGTCGCAGTATTTGATACAGCATTCCACCAAACGTTACCGCCTAAGGCCTATCTTTACGGACTGCCTTTTTCTTTGTATCGCGATTTTGCAGTACGCCGTTACGGGTTTCATGGCACTAGCCACCTGTACGTCGTGCAACAAGCAGCGTTGTGTCTCAACAAGCCGGTTTCAGAACTGTCTGTCATCAGCGCCCACCTGGGTAACGGTTGCAGCGCTGTAGCGGTCAAAAACGGTGAAAGCGTTGATACCACTATGGGAATGACACCACTAGAAGGCCTTGTTATGGGCACCAGAAGCGGCGATATTGACCCAGGTCTACACCAGTTTATTGGCGACAAGTTAGGATTATCACTCGATGCGGTGACCAACTTATTGAATAAGCAATCTGGTTTGTTGGGCTTGTCCGAAATGAGCAACGACATGCGCACGTTGGCGAATGAAGCAGATGCTGGAAACGCGCAAGCTGCATTGGCCATCGAGGTATTTTGTTTTAGGCTTGCACGTGCCATTGGCGGCTTGGCAATGTCACTCACCTCGATAGATGCACTCATTTTTACCGGTGGCATCGGCGAAAATGCACGAAATGTTCGTGAAAAAGTCGTCGCACAACTGGGGCTTTTGGGATTTCAATTGCTGCCAGACGCCAATGAGAATAACGGGGTTTTGCACGATGGCAATATTGCCGCATCGGGTTCAAAGCCAATACTTGTCATTCCAACGAATGAAGAGTGGATGATTGCGTCAGACTGTCTTGGTCTGATCTAAGCACTGGGTAGGAGTACAACGTGCAACACAGCTTTTTTATCGCACCAACGGGTTCTGGGACAGGATTGACCTCCGTGTGTTTGGGTATGGTACGTGCCATGGAGCACCTAGGGGTCAAAGTAGCCTTCTTCAAACCCATTTCTCAGACGGGCAGCGGTGACAACGGTCCCGAGAGATCCACCCACATGGTACGTGAAATCGTCGGCCTACATTCCGCTCATCCGATCGATTTGGCGGTGGCCCAACACCGGCTGGCCTTGGGGCAAGATGATCAGCTGATGGAAGACGTCATTAGCCTATATCAAGAATCGGCCAAAGATGCAGACGTGGTCATCGTTGAAGGCTTAGTGCCAGTCGCCAATGAAAACTATATTGCCAAGCTCAATGTGTTGTTAGCAAAGACCCTGGATAGCAGTGTGATCCTAGTGGCAGCCAAAAACGCTTATTCCAATGCACAGCTTAATGACAAGATTCGCATGACCGCGAGTTTGTTCGGCGGTGTGAACAGTTCAAAAGTATTGGGCTGCATTCTTAATAAAGTGGGTGCGCCACCTGAAACCATGCAACAGGTGTTGTCTCTGGAAGGCGAAAACTCGCCTACCACCACAGCCATGAGCTTTGAAGACATTCGAAGAAAGTTACCGGTATTTGATACCACGACTTTCCGCTGTTTGGGTATCATCCATTGGGATCGCAATCTTATTGCACCCCGCACCAGTGACATTGCCCGATATTTAGACACCCGTGTTATTCACGAAGGCACGATAAAGGACCGTCGCGTTCATGCCATCACTCTGGCAGCGCGAACCGTACCCAATATGCTCCATACCCTAAAGCCTGGCACCCTCGTGGTTGTTCCTGGCGACCGAGAGGACATTTTTCTTGCAGCCTGCATGGCCGTAATGAATGGCGTACCCCTAGCGGGCATTATCTTCACTGGCAACCTAGAACCTGATAGCAGGGTCTTCGAGCTATGTCAGCCTGCCATTAAAACCGGTTTGCCTATTTTGATGACAGGTACCAACACCTTTGTGACTGCTCGCATTTTAAGTGAAATGAGCAATGAAGTGCCCGCTGATGACCATGCGCGAATGGATAGCGTGATGGAGTCTATTGCACACGCCATTGATACCGCTTGGATCATCCAACATTCGCTGTTGCCGTTCGAGCGTCGCTTGTCACCTCCAGCTTTCCGCCATTCCCTTGTTCAACGCGCACGTGCAGCCAAAAAACGCATTGTATTGCCGGAAGGAACAGAGCCGCGCACGATTCAAGCAGCGGTATTGTGTCACGAACGGGGCATCGCCAATTGTGTCCTGCTGGGAAAACCAGATGAAATTAAGCGAATTGCAGAATCTTTGGCTATCCAACTGCCTCTCGGCATCACGCTATTGGATCCCGATGAGATTCGTGAACGCTATGTGGCACCGATGGTTCAACTACGACAGCACAAAGCCCTCACTGCACCCATGGCAATTGCACAGCTAGAAGACCCTGTCGTGCTCGGCACGATGATGTTGGCTATGGATGAGGTAGATGGATTGGTATCAGGTGCCATTCACACCACAGCCAATACCATTCGCCCTGCGTTACAGCTCATTAAGACCCGCGCAGACGCTGCCTTAGTGTCGTCGGTGTTCTTTATGCTGTTGCCTGAACAAGTGTTGGTTTATGGCGACTGTGCCGTGAACCCTGATCCTACAGCGTCTGAATTGGCAGACATCGCAATTCAATCGGGTGACTCGGCACGTGCTTTTGGTATTGAGCCCCGCATTGCGATGATCAGCTACTCGACAGGAAAATCGGGAACAGGCAGTGACGTTGAAAAGGTGCGTTTGGCTACCCAAATTGCACGGGCAAAACGGCCAGACCTAGAGGTCGACGGACCTTTGCAATATGACGCGGCAGCCATCGCCAGTGTTGCAGCCCAAAAGGCCCCTGACAGCAACGTTGCCGGTAAAGCCACCGTCTTTATATTCCCAGACCTGAATACGGGCAATACCACTTACAAAGCGGTGCAACGAAGCGCAAACGTGGTGAGTATTGGGCCAATGCTGCAGGGCCTTAGAAAGCCTGTGAATGATTTGAGCCGAGGGGCTCTGGTCGAGGATATTCTCTACACCATTGCCCTGACCGCCATTCAGGCAGATCAACTTAACTAAAAAAAAGGGCGCTTCATGCGCCCTTTTTTAATCAGATTCCCGGCAAGGTGTGTTGCGATGGTCGCCGATGCTTTGCCGTCTTGCCTTTTCCCAAGGGTTTAAAGAGCACAATCAGCTGGGGCAACAGGGTCAGTGAACCAATCAATGCCACAAACATCGCTAACGAGGTCAAGGCACCAAAATACATGGTGGGTTTGAAACTCGACAACACCAAAATCGAGAAGCCAATAATGATGGTCAACGACGTATAAAACATCGCTTTGCCAATGGTGTTATGTGACCTTTTTAGGGTGGCCAAATAGTCATGGTCTCGTTCAAATTCCTGCCGAAATCGCACAATGTAATGAATGGTATTGTCTACGGCGATACCAATGGTGATTGAGGCGATGGTAATGGTCATCATGTCTAATGGAATGCCGGTCAGGCCCATCACACCCAGCACCAACCCAGCAGCCAACACATTCGGCGTTATCGCAATCAGCGACAATTTTATCGAACGAAACAACACGACAAACATCAACATGATGCCGACAAATACGGCACCTAGGGTTGAGATTTGGCTCTTATAGAGACTCTGTAGCATGTTGTTATACAACACCATCATGCCGGCCAGATGATACCGGTCGCTGCTTAGTTCCAGCTCTCCAGCCAATTCAATCTGAATCTCAGTCAACAGTTGGTTACGATTTAACCCGGGCAAGGAATCTAACACACGGGCGTTCAATCGCGCCTGCCCCGTTTGTAGATCGACATAGGGATAGATTACCAACTGCTTGAACTCTTCTGGTATGACGCTATATAGCAAGGCGAGCTGCACATCTGTAAGCGGTTCACCATCGTTGAAACCCTCTGCAAGTTCAACCATGGTCGCAATGGACACGACCTTGCCAATACCCGTTTTCGATTCCAAATAATGGTGAGCCTTTTTAATCAATGCAATTTTGTCTGGCGTGAACCAATACTTGCCGGGGTCATCCGTGGTGAGCAAATCATCTTCAAACGCACCGACGTCCTCCATGCCTCCAAAGAAATCTTCATCGACAAACATATCCTCTTCAGAATCACTGCTCTGTTCGAGCGCCTTCTTTTCTCGCGCAACAACGGCATCGGCGATGCCACTACCTGGAAAATCGATCAATATCTCAAGCGGTGTCGTACCGCCTAACCTTTGATCAATCACAGCCATACCCTGATAGATTTCACTGTCCTTGGAAAAGTAGTCAATGAAGGCATTTTCAACCACCAACTTCGAAATACCCAACACTGTTAGCGACGCAATAACCACACTGCCAATAATGATCTTCGACCCATGCTTGAGGGTCAGATTGACAAAAAAACCGGTTAGACCCAACGCAGCGGTTTCGGGAGCGGGTTTTTTATCGCGGCCCGCTAACATCATCATCGCGGGGAACAAGGTGAACACGATGAGAAATGCCACCAAGATTCCAGAGGTCATCATCAGCCCAAAATTGATGACCGGTCGAATACCGCTGACAATAAGCGATATGAAGGCGACACCTGTGGTTAATGCCATATAGAAGCAGGGAATAAAAATATTCCTTAGCGTATTACGCACCAATTCAATATGCGGCAAATGGGGATGGCGGCCTAATAATTCACGATACCGCACCATGAGGTGAATGGTCATAGACAGGGTGAGAATTAATAATAAGGAGATAAAATTGGACGAGATCACTGTAACCTGCCAGTGCAATTTGCCGAGCATACCCATCATAAAAACCACCACCACAACACAGGTGACGAGGGGTAATACAATCCATTTTACTTGCTTGAAAATCAGCATCAGGGTTAACAATAGAAATACAAAAACACCCCCGCCAAACACCACCAGGTCTTTGCGCACAAAGTTCATGATGTCTTCTGCCAACATTGGCACACCACCAAGGTGCATGGTGGCCTCTGCCTTATGTACTTCCATGATGGTGCGAATAGCAGCAATGTCAGCGCTAAATTCTTGGGTGACTTCACGGTTACGTGTGCGAATTAATTGGTTGATGCTGTCTAGCTTTTCAATATCTGCGTCTGACAAATCATCGGACTTTCGCGCATTCAATATCGCTTGACGGGTCTTTTGCAAGGTTGCTGACAAGGCATCAGGCGGAAAGTTAATTTGTAGCGCAGTGGTGTTGTGTTCTAGATTCAACAACATATTGACGTATAGCGGAGATGTCGCTAATTCATCTCGGGCCATTGCGATATCGACACCAGGTGTTTCCAGAGACTTGATATTATTGACTAACTGGGTGAGGGGTACCGGCGGATTAGAAAGCAGTGGCACGTCCATGACGGTTACCACATTGGACACACGTTCAATCGCACGAATCTGATCCCTTACTTCAATCAAGTGCCTCAAAGACTCTGGATCAAACAGTGGCTTTTCAGGTGTAAAGGTCAATATCAGAAAGTTACTGGCCCCAAAACGTTCACTGACCTCGCGATAGGCGCGGTAATCAGGATCTCCCTCGATGACCAAAGAATCGGCAGAGGCATCTAACTCAAAATCTGTCGCACTGATTGCCATGAGACCGCACAGACTCAGCGTAATCGCAAATGCCCAAAGTGCATTGTCCAAAACGAATCGTTCATAAGCATCTCTAAACTTAATAAATAAGACATGCATGCAATGGTTTCCTTGTGTCAGCCTATCTAAAAGTTGCTATAGGCTATTTCTGTGTCATGTTGAGCGGCTTCAATCAAAAGACTCTGTGCAATATAACTGTTTTTTTTCTTTTCTGGTGAGTTTTTTGATGGCGTACTCACGTTGCGAGGCTTCACTTCGTGTGAGCCACGTCTCTGAATACACAAAGCGAATAGGCCGGCGAATACGGGTATATTTGGCACCTTTAGTCCCGCCATTATGTTCGATTTCACGACGCACTAGATCCGTGGTGATACCCGTATAAAGACTATCATCCGCACACTGCGCCAAATAGACAAACCAACCCATTCTTTATCCCCACACTATCGATCCGTGCAAGTGTAACATGGCATCACAGGGTCAAAAAAGGCCAGTCACATGCGCTGCAATACATAAGATAAGAGCCCAGATATACGGCGTAAGTCTCGTTCCCAAACCAGTCATTTTTCCTATATGATGATGTACATTCATGTCATTTTTCAGGATATAACCATGTTATTTAGCCACTGGCTGACGATTGCATCAATCTGCGTACTGGGTGCAATGTCGCCCGGCCCTAGCCTCGCCGTGGTCATCAAAAACACCCTAGAGGGATCGCGTTGGCACGGCATGGTGGCGGGCATTGGACATGGTCTTGGCGTATGGATATATGCGACGGTCAGTGTACTGGGTTTAGGCTTGGTTATTCAGAACCACCCACAAGTGTTTCAGGCGATACAGTTATTAGGCGCCGGCTTCCTTTTTTGGCTAGGAATTCAATCCCTACGAAGTACCGAGGCACCATTAGCAGAATCTGGTATAGAATCGAAACGGTTACCCAGGCAAGCCTTCGTGTCCGGGTTTTTGATTTCTTTTTTAAACCCTAAAATTGCGATATTTTTTATCGCGCTATTCAGTCAATTTGTGGATCCACAGAATTCATTAGCCGTAAAGCTGCTGTACTCAACCACTGCAGGTGTCATCGACTTGGCTTGGTATTGCTTGGTTGCGGCTGCTTTTGGTCACCGTTACGCTACCGCATTTCTTAAACGCTGGATGCACCGTATTGAGCAAGTGCTAGGCGTGATTCTTATTGCATTAGGCGTCAGATTGGCTTTTTACATCCTCTTTTAACCAAATCAGAAACGGCAACATGAAGCACGCGCTTAGCGCTGCGGTAATACTTCGTGCCAACATTGTGGGATTGCTGCAATGACGTCATCAGCTTGCATAGACTCTTCATGGCCCGCCGCTGCGGCTAACTGCCCTGCATGACCGTGCATCCATACGGCGGTTGCGACTAAGTCGACTATGGGTAGCTGTGGGAAACGAGCTAATAAGCCACCGATCATGCCTGCAAGTACATCACCCATCCCTGCCCTAGCCATACCAGCTGATCCAGAGGCGTTAATGTAAGTCTGTTCTCCGTCGTACACCACAGTACCTGGTCCCTTCAATACACAGATACCGCCATATTTTTCCTGAATGGCACGGGCAGCCGCCAATCGATCTTTTTCAACAGCTGCAACATCCTGCCATCCCAACAAGCGGGCCGCTTCTTTAGCGTGTGGGGTTAAGATCCAATTCGCATACTGTGTTGGCTGTTCTGACAAAATATTCAGACCATCGGCATCCACGACCACCGGCAAACTGGCGTCAATAGCGGCAGCCAACACCCGACTGACGGCGTCATAGGCCATTGGCGTGCGGCCGAGGCCTGGACCGAGTACCAGGGCAGTTTTTTGTGAGAGGAATAAAGGCATGTCAATCGCGTCAATGTCTGACACCAATAAACTCGGGTTGGCATTGACCAATACCGTCCGATTGGATGAGTGAGTACAACAAAACACGTAGCCCACCCCCATCCGCGCACAGGCATTAGAGGCCAAGACCAGCGCACCGGGCATAGTGACGTCACCACCAAATAGGGCCACAGAACCCATGGTACCTTTATGGGCCGCTGCAGATCGCTTGCTCAGGGTGAGTATCGATCCCGTCACTTGGGTGCCAATAGCGTTCAGGGTACTTAGTTGGTGTTCTAGGCCAATGGGCGCCAACACCAATCGGCCCACCAGCTGTTTTGCTATTCCCGTGACCAGTCCTGGCTTTAGGCTGCCAAATGTCAGGGTAATCGTGGCTTCCACAACGGATTCAATCCCTGATATTGCTCCTGTATCCATATTCAGGCCACTGGGAACGTCGACTGACAAAATGGGTACCTGTGCTGCATTCAAGTATTGAATACACTGCGCGTAGATTGACCGCGGTGGTCCTATGGTGCCACTACCTAACAGTGCGTCGACAATTAATTGCGTGGATTGCAGCTCAAGTGGATCACCGTCAACGATGTGAAAAACATCAACATCGCTACCCTGCACCAATTGAAAGGCTTGTTCAGCATCTGAACCCGGCTTAAAAGCCGCCACCAGATACAGGCTGACCGAGATGCCCAGTTGGCTTAGCTTAACAGCCAACGCAACGCCATCCCCACCGTTGTTACCGCCGCCGCATAGGACCGTGACGTGCCGAATACCCGGCCAACTGTCTAAACACACTTGCAATAAGGATTGTGCCGCGGCATCCATGAGCGCATAAGTGCTGGCATGGTTGTCTTTAGCCCATTGGCGCTCTGCTGCGCGAATATCTTGGGACAGGTAAAGTCT
>CAJXZL010000039.1 GCA_913063165.1 uncultured Saccharospirillaceae bacterium
ATTTTTCCGGCCGCTTCGATTATCATCACCTCATGCCCGCCGAGGCCCGCTACCCCATTTAGCAGAAGGCAGCACTATGGATTTTGAAGCCTTAATTCAAGACGTCGGTTACATCGCAATTACCCTAGGCACTTTCCTTGAAGGTGAGTCTACGCTTGTGTTTTCCGGCTTCTTGGCACATGGCGGCTACCTGAATTTTACTGGCGTTATCATCGCTGCTTTTATTGGCACCCTAGCCGCCGATCAAATGTATTTTCATATCGGTCGCTTAAAGGGCAAGGCGTATATTGAAAACCGACCACGTTGGAAAGCCAAGTCACGAAAAATCATGCGGTTATTAGATAAACACCATTTGTTTCTCATTTTGGGCTTTCGTTTTTTCTACGGTTTTAGAATCATCACCCCGGTCATCCTAGGTACCACCTCGGTGTCTTCATTGCGGTATTTGGCATTGAATTCCATCAGTGTGTTTGCATGGGCCCTACTGTTTGGGAGCATGGGATATTACTTTGGTACGGGCGTAGACACACTGTTTCAGCAGTTTGAGCTCTATCAAGAATGGATTATTGGCGGCATTGTGTTTGTGGTGTTCTTACTGTGGTTACACTTTCACGGCACAGCCCCCCTCAATAAGGTTGCGGCAGATATGCCCATTAACGACAACCCCAGCAAAACCCTAGACTAAGGCGTAGTGCCATCACTACAGGTTGGGCAGAATTCAGCCGCGATCTGGTTGCCAAAATGAGATTAAACCGTACACTGGACGCCGTATTCGCACCGACCTGTTTTTAGCGCCTATTGGGTGCTGCTCACTTTTATAACAAGGCACCTCAGTGACCAAGCGACAATTTATCCAACACTACTTTCTGTTGAACAAGTATTCTTATTTGTTTGCCATGCTGTGCATTTTTGCTGTGAATTGGTTGCAGGTCGAAATACCCCGTTTTATTCAGATGGCCATCGACCTGCTCAACCAAAGTTCTGAGGCAGCACACACCGCGTTGCTCGATAATGTCACCATGGTCGTGGTGCTCTCTATTGTGATGGTGTTTATTCGCATCCTCTCTCGCATGTATTCACTCAATCCGGGACGTATCACAGAAGCGGCGCTTAAAAATGACCTGTTTTTTAGGCTTAACCGTCTGCCTTCAACTTTCCACAGCCGTTTTGCATCAGGCAAGTTGATTTCTATTATCAACAACGACCTAAACGGTATCCGATTATTTTACGGTATCGGATTTCTTCAGCTATTTAACATTGTGTTTGCCCTGTCACTGACCCCTATTTGGATGTGGCGCATCTCGCCCGATTTAACCCTGTATTCGGTTATTCCTATTGCTTTGGCCTTTATCGTCTTTCGTATCGGGTTTAAAAGGCTCAGGGGGCTGTGGACGGCACGCATGCACCGCTTACAAGATTTGTCAGAGCAGTTGATGAACTACCTATCGGGCATCGACTTGATAAAAAGCCAACAGATGGATTCCTGGGTCGATGGTAAAATTGACATCGTGAATGGCCGTTTACTCGATACCACCATGCAGATCACACGCATACAAACCTTTATCATGCCGGTGCTCGACTATGCCAACAACGTGATGAAAGTGCTTATATTGGGATTGGGTGGTTATTATTTGCTGCAGCAAGAGCTCACCATCGGTGAAATTACCGCCTTTCTAAGTTATTCGGTTTTGCTCGCACTACCCTTGATGCACCTCGGGCGTATTGTGACGGTTTTCCAAATGGGCATGGTCAGCATCGACAGTGTGCAGCGTATATTAAATGCTGATCTGCCAGAGACCGATAACATTGCGCTGTCACCAGAAGACAAAGCCGCGTTGCAGCGTGCCACGCTGCGGGTAACCAATCTGAGATACCAGTATCCACTTGAAGCACAACCAGAACAGGACGGCCAAGCAGTACCTATTGCCGCATCTAATGGCCCAGATTCTGACGCGCCTTGGGTGCTGGACGGCATCAGTTTCGAACTCACCGCTGGCAAAAAACTCGGCATTCTAGGCAGTATCGGATCGGGCAAAAGTACCCTTGTGAACTGTTTGAACCACCACTTGCATGTTGCGGCGGGACAAATCGCGTGGGGCGACGTTGATATCACCCAGATGTCTCGTCAAAACTGGCGCCATTTTGTGCGGACCATCACCCAAGAACCCTATTTGTTTTCGGACACCATGATTGAAAATGTACAATTTGGCGCTGGTAAAAATGCCAATGTGCGGGTGGTAGGCGATGTTGAAGACGTGTTACAACTCAGCCAACTCATGGACGACGTTTCCCGCTTTACCAAGGGTGCCGAAACCGTTGTTGGCGAAAAAGGCATTATGTTGTCAGGCGGGCAAAAACAACGTTTGAGCATAGCGCGCGCCCTGCTGACGCCCTGCGACCTCATTATCATGGACAACGTGCTGTCTGCCGTTGACTATGACACCGAGCGCAAAATTTTGAATGGCTTATTGAACCGCATCAAGGACCAGAGCGTGCTGATCGTGTCACACCGCATCAGCGCATTAGAAAGCATGGATGAAATTCTGGTCATGGCCAAAGGCAAGGTCATCGCCCGTGGCACCCACAAAGAATTGTTACTGTCGTCTCCCTACTATCGAGAAACCTGGGAACTACAGCAGCATGAATCGGGGAGCGCCGCATGATCCAGTCACTCGATCTTAAATACCTCAAACACTTTTACCAGTTTGCGCTGACCTATAAAAAATCAGCTGCCATCGGTATTGCGATGTTGCCTATCTCCATCGCCTGTAACCTGCTATTTCCTTGGTTGATCATTAAGGTGGTAGACAGCCACCTAACGCAAGGGCAATTTGAAGGTTTACCAAAAACCATTATGTACATGCTGCTGGTGCTATTGGTCAATTATTTCTCCGATGCTATCTACTCGTACTACCTGAGAAAAACCAGCCAATATGCGCTGTTTGATATGCGTAAGGATATGTTCCAACGCATCCTGCATCTTCCGAGAACCTATTTCGACAAGACACCAACAGGGGTCACTCTGTCGCGTTTGACCAGCGATTTGGA
The DNA here is from genome assembly GCA_913063165.1 of uncultured Saccharospirillaceae bacterium. Classification (GTDB taxonomy): domain Bacteria; phylum Pseudomonadota; class Gammaproteobacteria; order Pseudomonadales; family Natronospirillaceae; genus CAJXZL01. The sequence continues at coordinate 3,049 of CAJXZL010000039.1, forward strand.
ATCCATTGGCGAGTCATTTGTGCTGGGTGTATTGGGTCTGGTGAAGGATTCGCTCAACACCATTGCCATTCTGATCATGATGTTTTTTATCAACTGGCAGATGTCCTTGGTCATCCTCGCGGTGTTTCCGCCCGTGCTGTACCTAACCCAATATGTGCGCAACAAATTGCGTGATATGTATGTGATTACCCGCACCTCATTGGCCAAGGGTACCGGCTATCTACAAGAGTGCTTATTGGGCGTTAAAACCGTGCAACTCTATGGCGCTGAGCAAGAAGTTGAAGCGCGGTATCTGGATTACACCACGGAGTTTATGCGCGCCCAATTGAAAACCAACAAGTATGATGCCGCGTTGTTCTCGATCATTACCGGTGTCACCTCGGTTACCATCGGCCTGATGATTTGGTACGGCTCTGGTTTGGTGTTGGCTGGTACCGTGACCTTGGGTGTCTTGATTGCCTTCATTAACACCTTAGAAAAAATCTTTGTGCCCTTGCGTGACTTCACCTCACAAATTGCCTCAATCCAACGATCGTTCGCCGCTTTCGAGCATATCGAAGAACTGTTCGTAGAACCCTTGGAAGAAGCGGGTCGCTTGATGATGACCCCGGCACAAATGGGTACGCAGCTCGACCAATTCGAGTCATTGGTTTTTACCGATGTTAAATTCCGGTATAACGACAGCACCCCTTATGTCCTCAACGGCGTGTCATTTACGCTCAACAAAGGCCAGCAATTGGCTTTGGTTGGCACCACAGGTTCTGGCAAGTCGACCATCATTCGCCTCATCAACAAAGTCTACATGGACTATGAAGGCAGCATTCTACTCAATGGCATTGAGCTGTCTCGCATTCCCAAAGCCCGCGTTTTGCCACTGTTTTCGTTGATGCAACAGGATGTGTATCTGTTTGAAGAATCAGTCGCATTTAACATCGCACTGGGACATGACCATATTTCACAGGACGATATTCAAACCGCAACACAATATGTGTATGCCCATGAGTTTATCGAACAGCTACCAGAACAATATGACTTTAGACTCAAGACCAGCGGCAGCAATTTATCGGCTGGCCAAACCCAGTTGATTTCATTTGCACGTGCGGTGGCTCAGGGTGGGCAGGTGATGATGCTAGACGAGGCCACCAGCTCGGTTGACTCGATAACTGAAGACCTGATTCAAAAAGCCATCAACCGCTTGTTTCAATCGAAAACAGTTATCGCAATCGCACACCGACTCAGCACCATTCGCCATTCAGACCAAATTTTGGTGATGGATGCAGGAAAAATTGTAGAACGCGGCAATCACAGCGATCTGCTCAGTCAAAATGGTGTTTATGCGGGACTGTTGAATGAGGGGCAGGAAATCGCCATTCAGGACGAAATATCATTATAATTGCGATAATTAACAGCAGACAGTCACCCAATCAGGATATCCATAGTTGAAAGCGGCAAACCTATTTGTAAAAGAGACGACACATAGCACCAGTTGGGAGCCATTCCGACAAACATTGTCTTTGATGGTTGCTGCCACGTTGGTTGCCATCATTGTGTTGTTAGGCGTCCGTATTTTTGCCTTCAACTTGCTGGCACCAGACAATACGTTGCGTGAATTCTACAAGGATATGCCACTGGTGTTGCTATATGCCATTCGGTGGGATATCAAGATTATGGCCATTTTAATGGCCTTGCCATTCCTAGCAGGGGTTGTATCACTCGCCCACTATCGGCTGTCAACCATAACCCATCGTGTTAATCGGGTCTGGATTCACGTGTCCGTTATTGCCATCACTCTGTTGTCGATTCTCAACGTACTTTACTGGCAGGCTTATAATAATCCCATCGACCTGTTCGTTTTTGGCCTTATTGAAGATGATACGACTGAAATTCTAAAAGCCATGTGGGATCAATATCCACTTGTTTGGTATTTTCTCGTTTTTTCAGCGATTTGTTGGCTTGTAGTTAAAACCATTAATTATCTCAGCACCAACACCAATATTTTGGGCGACCCTACGCCCAAAGCCCTGAGAAAGGTGCTTACTGTTTTGGCCCTATTGTTAGTAATAGCCAGTACCGCACGCGGCTCATTTAGCACATTTCCGCTACGGGCAAGCACCACACAGGCCTCTCAGTCTCATTTTCTCAATCAATTAGCGGTTAGCGCTGCAGAACACATGGCTGAAGCTTTCAATTGGCGATCAAAAAACGCTATGGGGGTTTCTCCCGAAGTCGCATTGACATCTCGCGGTTATCTTTCAATTGAAGATGCTAAAAATGATCTACTCTTTGTGGGTCAAGAAACACAATATTCGGTGCCACTAGTAAAAAAATCAGATTCTTCTTGGGCAGGTAAACCTCCCAATATCATCTTCGTCTTAATGGAAGGTTGGAGTTCTCACATCGTTTTTGATGAAAAACAGCCAGACGATTTTTGGGGAGAATTTGGAAATATCGCTAACGACGGTCTCTTATTTAAACGCTTTGTGTCTACCCGCCAAGGTACCAACCGGTTTATCGAAAGCACACTTGGAAACAGTTCATTTTTCGACCTATCCATATCAGCAGCGTCCAAAACTAGGTTTCAATACAGCAATATACAATCGCTGATAAATATGGGGTTCCAAACAGGCTTCATACGCGGAGGCTCAAGGTCTTGGTATAACCAGGGGAATTTCTGGGAGGCACAGGGATTTGATCACTATTGGGACATGACAGACATTATGTCAGCCTATAATGTCGATAAGTTCTCTGACTGGGGTGTACATGATGAATACGGTTTTCAGTTCGGACTAGACCGCATAAAGGATTTCCAATCGTCACCGGCTCCTTGGTTTTTATTTGTAGAGACCACCACGAACCACCCACCACATGTAGTGCCGAATAACTATGATTCTGGCAAAGTGTCACTTGAAAGCTTTGACAACAAACTCGTTCACCCAGATATTGCTGAAAAACAATTACAAACCGTCCGATACATGACCGACCAACTGGGCATATTTTTACAAAAGCTAAAACAAAACAACCTATTAGATGACACCATAGTGATTGCCACTGGTGATCATACAATGTGGGCATTCTATCAATATAATGAGATTGAAGACCGCCTACTGGCTGGCTCTGTCCCATTGTATTTGCACCTACCTGATGCATTAAAGCCAACTGATATTTCAATAGACATCGTTGGCAGTCACCGTGATATTTTTCCCACTATATTTGAGCTCGCCTACCCAAATGCCGAATACCTGAAGACTGGATTTGATCTGTTCGACAGTCAGGAACCTCATGCTGGGTGGCATGAAAAAGGGGTTTGGATGTTTGAAGATGGTGTGTCAATTGGTGGTAATGATCACTATTTTTCAGTAGATGACAATTTAAGAATTGGTGAATCACTTGGCCCACTGCCATCTGATGCCCTTGCCTATAAAAAACACGTCAATGCCGTTGAAGCATTAATCGAGTGGCAATTTAGAAACGAGTATGTAACCAGTTCACAGAAATCATCCACAGTAGCTAGATCACCCTGAGATGGTTCTTGTTCACTATTTTTCCCAAAAGTATCGGCTGCAATCACGGTATTTTGGCTGTATAGTGATTCAAGGCACAGAGTGTAAGGCAGCGCCCTGACATAATAAAACCAATAACCACCAATGGAATAACCATGAAAGCCCGTCGCGTCTTCAATGTCACCCTTCAAGTCATCCTTGCTCTGATTACTGTTTTTGTGCTCTGGAGTTCTTACGACGCATGGCTTGGAAAAGACTCACGCGATTCATGGAATACCGTTTTATCTGACAATGCCCATGGCCGTTGGATGACCCCTGAAGGTGACGGCCCATATCCCGCAATTGTGCTGATTCACGAATGGTGGGGTTTAAACGAAAACATGGTGGCCATGTCAGAATTATTGGTTAAAGAAGGCTACGCGGTGCTAGCGGTCGATGCCTATCGCGGCCGACTGGCCACGACGATTCCCGGTGCCTTGCAGCTCTTTTTGACGACCGATCACATTAATATTCGCAGCGACATCGATGACGCCATGACGTGGCTATCTAAGAACCCACAGGTGCAACAAGACCGTATCGGCGTCATTGGTTTTTGCTTTGGTGGCCGAGAAGCGCTCGAACTGGGCAGAAGGTTCCCCGATATCGCGGCCATGGTGTCTTTATATGGCGGCGACATGACCACCGATTCACGAGACATGGGCTTCTTGGGTGACAACGGTCCTGTACTGGCCATCTATGGCGAAGACGACAGCCGTATTCCAGTGGAATTGGTCAAGCGCTTTGAATCAGCCATGAATGTGGCAGGCATAGAAAACACCGTGTCCATTTATCCGGGAGCAGGTCACGCCTTTGTCACACCCGACACCATCAACGCATCGGGTGCTGCACAAACCGCCTGGACCCAAATAAAAGACTTTTTCGAAGAGAATCTGCAGACGGTAGCCGCGAATTAATCTAGGGCATAAAGGGCGGCTACGGCTGCCTGTACCCGATCAGTTAATGCGCGTGCATCGTCCTCTGTTAATCCCACTACCGGTATTGGATCGCCAAATCTTAAAGATATGGTGCGAGGTATAGCCCGTAAACTGCGTACCGGCATCGCCTTATGGCCTCCGTTAAAGCACACGGGGATAATGGATTTTCCAGACCGAATGGCGATGAGACTGGCACCCACTTTAAAACGTCCTACACCGTCAAAGCCAGACAACCGCCCTTCACCGCCCCATGCAACCGACAGACCCGACTGCAACGCTGCCACCATCCGATTTAATACAATATCGGTTTTGGCGCGGTTGCCTCGCTCTACCACTTCAATGCCTGCTTTTTTGCCTACCGCACGGGCAAACGGAATCCGCATAAATACTTCGGCAGCAGCAGCACGATCGATATACCGCCACATGATGGCACTAAAGGCGATGACATCAGCCAAAGACGTTTCGTTGTAACAAAACACGTAACCGCGATCTTCTGGTGGCGGATTGCCCACCAATGCGACCTTCAACCGCGCGCGTGCCATTAATCGTTCAGACCGCACCTGCAGCATTGCCTGGGCGTGATCTTCATCCTTAGCCTTCATCAACAAATGAATATTTTGAAACGGCGAGGCGATGATCCACCAAATAATGGCGCTGGCACCACGCCATGTTTGAATGAATGCAGTCATATAGGCGTCCACATAGTCTCTTTTGTTATTTTTTTTAGTGGCTTAGTGTACCCCAGATTGCCGTTTTTAAAGCAGCGAAATCGCCCGAAACCGACTTTTGACCATAATTCATGGCATTACCTGCGTTTTTCGACAGCCAACACAGCATTAAAAACTCAGTATTTCCGTTTTTTTAGAACCCTGTATAATCTAAAATAATTGATTAGCGTCATTTTTATTAAAGAGGATTAGCCTATAGTGAAGTCATTAATTCATGTGTTCTCGGACCTGTAGTAGTGTGTTTTACTCCCCTTTGCCGCTATCTGGATATCCAATAGCGGTTTTATTTTGCCTGTCGTTTTTGCTGCTCTCCGACCAATCAGTTCTTTTCGCCCTGCCTATACTTTGGTCTAGAAGTTGAGATTTGCGCTTTACCCGACGCGAAGGGTTGCTTACATTCAGGGCTATCGATTAGGCACGGATTGCTCTATCGGTGAATAAAAACAGCAACACAAACCGCCAGAACTGGCAAACAACGGGCTCACCGAATTTCGGTGCCCATTTTTCCTACAACGGATTTTGTAGGTACTCACTCAAAAGGATATTGATCATGACAACACTCCCTTCTTAGCCAGACCCTATCAACAATTGTGCAGTTACCCTCTCAATTCTTTTAGGAGTTCATTATGGCTATGCAAACAAAAAAACAATTCGGTCAGGGCATGACCGAATATCTGATCATCGTGGCACTCATCGCTGTTTCTGCAATCGGGGTCTACGGCCTTATGGGTTCAACGATCCGAAATCAAGTTGCCAGCATGACCGCTGAGCTAGGCGGTCGCAGTGGCAAAGCGGCAACCAATAGCGCTAAAACCTCGGCTGCTGCAGCTCTGTCGGTTGCTAAGGACAACGACCGCGTCAATCTCAGTACATTTAACAACGCGGGCAATAGTGCCATTTCACAGTAGGCCAATCTAGGCGGGTTCCCCCGCCTAAAACTTATGTTGCACAAGGATGTCGCAATATGGTGTTACATCAATGCCTCGGTTTACGACGGTTGTCTGGGCAATCGATTGTGGAATTCGCCATCGTCATGACGATTTTGGTGCCGCTGCTTTTGTCGATTCCAGCGATCAGTAAACTGTTTGAGATTCAAAACAAGGCCACACAACTGGCGCGTTTATCTGCGTGGCAACCCCATGACAACCGCGGGGAAAGTGGCAATTCTGATCGGACGTTGATATTTCAGTCAGCCGTGCTTTCTGACGCGCAAACGGCAAGCGCAGGATCTTCAACCGATGCAGACGATGTAGTCTGGGATCCTATGGTGGTCGCAGAGGATCCGTTAATTGCTTCCATTGACGTACAATTTTCTGAAGTTGATACCCAACTGTCTGGTTGGATGGCCGGCATGAACGCGGCCACCACCATGGTGAAGCTGACAGGTTTTCCCTTACAGTCCAAAAATATGGAAGCGCATCGTGTAGCGCTTGCGGCTAAAACACCGGCGTTTTTAGTGCGGTGGCTCTCACTTGAATCAGAAGACCTCAATTTTAATTATCAACTGTCGCTTTTTTCTGACAACTGGCGGATCTCAGACGATGCGCAGCAGGTAAAGGCCGTCGCTTCTCTTACGCCTGCGTCATTGCTGCCCTCAGACAGCATCCAATCCTTTCTTACATTAACCACAAGCTTTATGCCCTGGGCATCCGCTTGGAAATCATTACAAATTGGCCGCATCGACACCCACATTATTCCTGACCAATACCAGCTGAAGGTGAAACCATGATTGGGCGATTGGTACTGTGCTGTCTGATATTTGTCCCGGTTATTTTAAACGCCCAGCCTTTGGCACAGGTGGCCTATCCGTCCTGGTTGCGGGTCACCCTTATCGCCGATCAGTTAGAGATCAATGGTCTGACACAAACACTCTATGCTTACCACAGCAAACAATCCGAACAACAAACCCATCGATTTTTTGCGTCTATGCTCGCACAGCACGCACATAGTGAATTTAAAGACGTTCACAGGGCGGACAATGACGAAGTCCACACCCAATCCATTTTCGTACCACCGTTCTTTATTACGGTGACGCATCAGACGGCCACTGCGCCACATTCTGGCCACATTTCGGTTCTCGATTTCACACAAACCAATGCATCCTGGGGCAGCCTAGACAGCGATCTGCCACAGCAGGGATTGACCTTGCTGCAAAGAACACGGGGCTCTGAGACCGATGACTATGTGACCAGCCTTTTTAGGGCGAATGCCTCAGCAACAGAGACGTCAAACCACTTAATGCGGCAGTTTTTAAACGCCGGCTGGACTGCACTGGAACTCCATCAGGATGATGCGGCTGAATGTCTGCTTTTTGACTGGGTAAAACAAGCATCCAGTGTGCTTGTGTCCGTTTGCCCAGCCGGTGGCACAGAAGCCGATGTCGTGATGGTGAGGACCTCTATATGAAAAGCACAGCGGTGACGGGACAAGCAATGGCGGAGTATTTGGTAGCCTGTGCCGTGATAGTGGCAATGCTCACTGCACCCTTAATTGATACACCACACCCAGATGGCGATGAAAAAACCATCAGTATTGGACAGTTGATTGCAGAAACAGCCAGACACAATCTCAATGCATGGCAATTCAGTACTCGGCTAGCAGACTAAAAAAGGACAGCTCATGATAAGGAATATTCGCGGCTCAAAAATACTGCTGATCGCCATCACACTTGGCATGGCATCACTGGCATACGCACTATCAGTGGGGTATCTCAAAGAAAAAGAGGCTGTCTTAACAGACGTTCTCACTACCCAATACAATCAGCAGGTGGCTATTCTTGTGGCCAATAGCACCCTCGCGCCCGGCAGTTTTGTGACGGAGGACTTACTGGCAGTCATGGAAATTCCCATGCAGTTTCTGCCTACCGATGCCCTTTATCCAGACGACTTCGACACCATTCGTGGACTTGAAATTCGGTGGCCCGTTGGCGCTGGAAAACCGCTGTTAAAATCCTATTTAGGCCAACAGGTCGCAGCACGATTTTCTGACACCATTCCAATGGGCTTTCGCGCGATTACCCTGTCGGTCAATGCCATGAATTCTCATGAAAACATGATTGAGGTGGGTGACAAGGTCGACCTGTTTAAAGTTATAGATACCGATATGACCTTGCTGCAAGAACAGGTAAGGGTCATTGCCACGGGTAATGTGCGCAGCGCCAGCACCGATCCAAACGGTGCGTTAATCGGCGGCGATGACAGCTTGAATGATTACCAATCAATGACGTTGTTACTGCCCACAGAACAGATTGCACAAGTGAGACTGGCTGAACAAAGCCAAGAATTGTTGGTGCTGTTACGCAATCCAAAGGACCTGGCATCGGTCAGTAACGCCGACCATACAGGTCTTCCCACTGAAACACAGGTGCCTTTTCTGTCCAATAAGCAAGCCCAAGGATTTTTGCCCTTAAGCGCCGATGTCCAAGCGAAGGGAGTACGCAAATGAACCGTCTTGTCGCTTTATTCAGCCTATCCTTGCTAATGAGCCCCTTAGCCCTAGGCCTTGAACGCTTCCCCTATCAAAGTGAGTCAACCCTTAGACTGCCATTGGGTGCCATCGAAAATGTGCGGGTATCGGACATTACGCGGATCGCTGTGGGTAATGAAGATGTCGTGTCAGTCAATGTCTTGAATGAAGAGGAACTGTTAATCATTCCCTTATCCGAGGGCAACAGTGACATCGTGGTGTGGCATTTAGGGAATCGAAAGTCACTGTTTCATATACAGGTATCCGATCAAGCGCCCTCTGACAGTCACCAGCAACTGGCACGGCTGATCATTGAATGGCCATCGCTGACCATTGACTACGGGTTATCCAAACCCCTGATTACCGGCGTAGTGGTGAGCGAATTTGAGCATGACCGCTTTCAGAATCTGTTGGCCAGTGCCAGCTTACAGGACCAAGTGATTACCGACATCAGGGTGCAAAGCCAATCCCATTACGCAGCCCTACGAGAGATATTGGCGCCTATTGCCGGCATCGAAATCGCTGAGAACCAAGGCCGCCTTGTGGTGAGTGGCAGTTACGATCCTAGGTTTCAATCTCATCTCGCCGCTGTCCTCGAGCAGTACCCTACCGTTATCAATATGACGTTAGAAAACCCAGCGCCCCATCGCAAGATGATTGAAATTTCAGTGCAAATATTAGAAGTTAAAAAACGCAACCTCGAACGCTTAGGCATCCGGTGGCAAGAGATTCTTTCCGGTCCATCCATCGCACTCGCCCAACAAGCAGTTACCAACCCCTATTTCGCTGCTATCTCACCGATTCAGGGCGCTGAAGCACTCATTGAAAACATTCCGCTCAGCGATGGCCAGTTCTATGGTGCGGTTGGATTGGCGTCTCACATGCAGTCTCAAATTGAGCTGCTAACCGAAACCGGTAGCGCTCGCGTGGTTGCCAAACCGATGTTGAGCACCACCGAAAATCGACCTGCCACTTTCCACGCTGGAGGGCAGATCCCCTACCCGGTTTTGAGTGAATCAGGTGATCTTCGCGTGCAATATCAGCCCTATGGCATTCGGTTGAATGTACTGCCCACCATTGGCGCAGACGGTAATCTTCTGGTCGACTTTTCGGCAGAGGTCAGTTCGATAGATCACGCGATTTCCGTCAATGGCGTGCCAGGATTATCTACCCGACAAGTGACATCGGTGGCCAATACCGAACCGGGTGAAACGGTGGTTATTTCTGGATTGGTTAGCCAAACCGAAAATGCCTCGGTATCTAAGGTGCCCTGGTTAGGCAACCTGCCCTTCGTGGGTAGATTTTTTCGAGCAAAAACCACAGACAACAACGATATGGAGTTGATTATTTTACTGACACCGACGATCAGCCAGGCTGATGCCGAGAGTGACCTCAATAACCTTGCCAACAAACTGGTTCCAGATAAAGGTCACAGCAACTAAAACCAAACGTTAACAATGAAGGGATCAAGGATGATCACATTACAGGTTTCAATAGAGGACTCGCGCACCAATGTATTGCGTGAACTCCAAATAACCGAGCTACCGGTCACCATCGGCAGCAAACTGCCCGCAGACATCCACTTAAAGAGTTGGCGGATTTCTGGGAAACATTGCACCCTCGGACGCGCCGAGCATCAATTGGTGGTCCATGCCATTAACGAAGCACGATGCGCTGTGAACGATCGCGTCTTTAACGATGCCTGCACCATCGACAAGCAAGATGTACTGACCATTGGTCCCTATTCGCTGCGTTTTGATTGGGAAGAACCCCATGGCCACCAACGACCTTCGCACATGATGAATGCGGTTTCAGAAGCGCAGCAACACCCATTGCCAGCATCTCAGTCATTACCATCGCCGCTCTATCTCACATGGCAAAACCAATACCGGCAAGCGTTGCTCGATACCTTTGACTTAAAGCGCAATGATATTGACCACCTCGATGACCACGCGCTGCGACAGCGCGCTAGAACGCAGTTGGAAAGTCTCATCAGTCAACAAGCAGATCTGCCCACCGGGATTAACCAACAGCAATTTATCAATGACATCGTGGCAGAAGTGGTAGGACTGGGTCCGATTGAAGCCTTGATTCGCAATCCAGAAGTCACTGAGATTATGGTCAATGGACCAGACAATATTTTTTATGAACAGCGTGGCAAATTGTCGAAATCCAATGTCACCTTTTCAAATGTTGACGCCTTGATGGCTGCCATAGAACGCATCGTTCAGCCTTTAGGCCGCCGTATTGATGAGTCCTCACCCATGGTCGATGCACGACTACCTGATGGGAGCCGTGTCAATGCGGTCATTCCACCGTTGTCACTCAGCGGGCCCAGCCTGACTATCAGAAAATTTTCTCAAGAACGTCTGGGAATTAGTGACCTGGTGGCATTTAACGCGGTTAGCCAAGACATGGGTGCATTCTTGCAAGCGATCGTACGTTACAAAAGTAACATCATCATTTCAGGCGGAACGGGGTCTGGAAAAACCACACTGTTGAATATCTTATCGACCTTTATTCCCGACCATGAGCGCATCATCACCATTGAAGATGCGGCAGAACTCATGCTGCACCAGCCAAACTTGGTGTCACTCGAGTCTCGGCCGAGCAATGCAGAGGGCAAGGGTCAGATTGCTATTCGTGATCTGGTCAGAAACAGTCTCAGAATGCGTCCGGACCGCATCGTTATTGGCGAGTGCCGTGGCGGTGAAGCGCTCGACATGCTGCAGGCGATGAACACAGGGCATGCTGGCTCCCTGTCTACCGCACATGCCAATACACCCCGCGATTGCCTGTCGCGTATCGAAATCATGGTCATGATGTCAGGCATGGAAATTCCCATATCGGCTATTCGAGAACAGGCCGCGTCGGCCATCGACTTCATCATTCAGCAAACCCGGTTTCCCTGTGGTCAAAGAAAAATCACGTCCATTACGGAAGTCGGGGGGCTCGAACAAGGGGTGATACAGCTCACTGAAATCTTCAATTTTGAAACCACGGGCTTCAGTGAACTTGGCGTTGTACAGGGCCGATTTTCTGCCACAGGCATCATCCCAGATTTCATAGAGCACCAGCGCAAACAGGGCCTTAATCCGGACACCGCGCTATTTTCGCGAGATTTACCCTGATGCGCGCCTTCGTGATGCCAGAAACCATCGCAATCGCAATGACCCTGTCGATACTGGGCATTGCCTTCCTGTCGTGGCATTCACTGAAAAGTGCGTTTGTTCGTTACCAAATCCATTCGGCTGATGCCCTCAGTTCCATGTTCCTGTTTGTATCGACAGCGCAATTATTGACTGTCAGTGTGATTTTCGCAGCAATAACAGGCGCCGTTGTCGCATGGATAAGCCAGAACCTGTATCTCGCAATACCCCCTATCATCCTATCCTTAGCGGCGCCACAGTGGTTCTTTAAACACTTCTCCCACAGACGCCATCGTGAAATCAACCAACAGCTGCCAGGCGCCATTGAGTCTATTGCTCAAGCAATGAAAGCGGGCATTAGCTTTACACAAGCATTCGAAAACACCACCAAACTGGAAGTAGGACCTCTGGCACAGGAGTTTTCTCTGGTGCTACGGCAAATTCGGATGGGTGGCACATGGGAAACCGCACTGCACAGTTTAGAAGCGCGGATTTCATCTGAGGCCATACAGTTTTTAGTTTCTGGCATTCTGATTAGTCGGGAAGTGGGCGGTAATCTGGCGGATATTTTGCTGTCACTCAGCCATACCATGCGGCGCATCCACGACGTCGAGAAAAAAATTGAGGCACTAACGGCTCAAGGCAGAATGCAAGGCATTGTCATGACCTGTTTACCGGTTTTCTTAGGCCTGTGCCTGTCACTACTTGAACCCGAGGCGATGAGCCAACTCTGGACCACTCCTATTGGTTGGGCGGTCGCTGGGGTGTCTGTCGTGTTGTTGTCTATCGGGTATTTTTTCATTAGGAAGATCATAGGAGTCGCTATATGACCGCTACCCTACCCTCCGGATTTCCAGTCGTGGTTTTTATGATGACCCTCTTTATGAGTTGGCATTTGATCCCTAGGATCATTAACCAATGGGACGAGAAGCACCACGCGCCGATCCCTATAAAAATCAAACTCATGTGGCCCTGTATTATCGTCATTTCAGCCTTTATTCATTGGACCGATATCGTCCTGCGCAAAAAGCGTGTCACGCAACACCTGAGACAATCTGGTATTGGTCGTTATTTATCGCCAGAACAATTTGTGGCGCTAAAAATATGCCATGCTCTATCTGGCCTGTTCTTGGCACTGTTGGTGGTCAATCAATTTGGCCCGTCTTTTAACGGACTGAAGCCCTTTGCCATGGCAATCGGCTTTCATGCCCCGACCCTATGGATGAACAAAACCCGCCAAACAAGACAACAGGCCATCATCAAAGATTTGTCCAGCGTGACCGAATTTCTTCGCATCGCGTTGGTGTCGGGGCTTAATTTTTCAGGAGCAATTCAGCAAGTCATCAAAAAGGGACCAAACGGCCCACTAAAACAAGAATTCAGTGATGTCATCAAAGACATGAGAACTGGGCAATCTAGAATCTCGGCCCTACAAAATAGCATGCACCGCGTGGAGATTGCCGAATACAGCACACTCATTCAATCCATCATCCAAGCTGAAACCAGTGGTGCAAGCCTCACCGATTCACTCAAAAACCAAGCTGAACAACGCAGAAATGAACGCTTTTACCGTGCAGAAAAAGCCGCCCTGCAGGCGCCCGTGAAACTCATTTTTCCGCTGGTGGTCTTTATTTTTCCAGTGTCGTTTCTCATCTTGTTTTTCCCAATCGTCATTCGATTCACTCAAGGGATGTAACCTGATGCTTTATCAAACAGCCACAGAGCAGCTCACCCATCGATTTTCCCACATAAAAATCGCCACCACTTTCAAAGAACGGCTACAGGGATTGTTGGTCTTTAAGCAGCATCCAGAGCAACTCGTCTATGTCATACCACAGTGCAAAATGGTCCATACCTATGGCATGTCCTACCCCATCGATATTGTTTTTATCGATCGATGCTTGCGGATAGTGCATATCAAAGAACAGGTATCTGCAAACGCCATTTGTGTGTCTTTAGAGGCATCCCACACGCTTGAACTAAACGCTGGCGGCGTTGCATACCACAAACTCAAACTCGGAGACCGATTATGTTCAGTCCAATTTTCAAATATCGCCAAATGATTTTAATCATCCTGACGGCAACGGGTCTTCAAGCATGCAGCACCCTCACTACAAGCACACTGTCTCCGGATATCATGACCGATGCTGACCAGTATTATCAAAATGGCCAACTGGCACAGGCTGAGCATTTGTATCGTGAAGTGGTCGCTACGGCGCCGCGTGTTAGCGTGGCATGGTTCCAATTGGGCAATATTTACGTCAGAACCAATCAGCTAGATGCTGCGGTGAATGCTTTTCAACAAGCCACACAGGTTGCGCCAAACGAGGCGCGGTATTGGGTGAATTTGAGTCTCACCAGACACAAACAAGCGCAACAAGCAGCCTTCCTAGGTTTGCGTTACCTGCCAGACGATAAGAGGCTACAACTTCTGGCCCATAGCGATACCGGAGCACAGCTTGTCGAACAATTACCTTAAAGCTGGCCCTAGCTACTCACGCGGCGCATCGACTGCGGAATTTATCATCGTTGTGCCGCTATTTATCTTGATGGTCTTTCTGATACTCGAGATGGGGTTGATGTACCGCGCAAAATTCACGTTGAACCATGCTGCGCAGCAAATCGCCAGAGCGGGGAGTCTTAACAACGGGTGCATGGCGGCTATGGATGACCAGGCAGTCAGATCGCTAGCCACACTATATCTTCGAAGTGAGCCGTCATTGTTGCATTTTTATCGTCTCAAAACGCTAAAGTCCGAGGCGATAAAACTCTACTCAGACATTGACATTGTGATGCCTAATGATGCCACCTTTGGCCGTCACAAAATGCTTGGGCGCCTCAGTCCAAGTCAATTATCAGACTGCGCTCGCCAAAAATATCGACTTAAGCCCTACCAAAAAGTGTTCTTTATACCCTTGTCTGCGCCAGTTGCGAAAGCCAAAAACGCAGAACCAGAAGCGCCTCGGTTACTAAAAATACAGGTCCGTTACTGTTACCGACTGATTTTCCCCATTATTCGTTGGGTCATCGACAGCCTGCAATCCGCCAAACCCATTGGAATCACTACCAAGACATTCACCAGACAATGCATTAACGGTGCGAAGAATGATTTATTCGGCGCGCCAACCCAACAGTTTGTCGTTTTGACTGCCCATGCCTCGGCTTGGATGCAAACGCCATTTTTACAGCACGCCTTACAGGAGCAATAACCATGATGACAAGGACAGTCATTTTACTCTCTCGCATTCTCATCACTTTATTTGGATTTCTATTGTGGACACCGGTCTTTGCAGACGCGCTGCCGGATGGCCTGTTGACCCAGAGTATTTCCTATGAAAAAACCATTGAGTGGCGTGATGACGTGCCGTTGTTTATGAGCCAAGCGAGCCAAACACAGCACAAAAGCATAGAGGTACGCTATGTATCGGGATTTCAACACTACCAGGTATTTGATCACCCTGAACAAGCGTCCGTGTCCTTTCTGAGCGAACAGTGGACCCAACATTTTGTGGGGTTAGGGTATCAACAAGGCTTCAATTGCACACATAGCGATTGCCCGACTAGCGCTGAATGGCAACAGCAGTTTGCACCGCGCACACTGGGCTCTGAAACACCGCAAGCCTTTCTGTTGTTTGCCAAACGAGACAAGACTGACGATGGCCCACAAGCAACCTTTGTTCACATTTATCTTGCAGAAATTGGGTGCTGTGTGAGAAGCACCTGGCGGATTGTCACCACTGAACAGAGCAATGTGGACGGGCTATTTGAGAGCGAAAACCCTATCCAAGAAGGCGGAAATGACAGGGGTATGGGTGAATCGGTATTCGATGTCTATTTCGAGTCGAACAGTGCTCAGCTTTCGACGTCTCAAGCAGCCCTACTAACGGCACACTTGGCATCACTAACCGTTGATGCTGAAAAGCCATGGATGGTTCAGATTCAAGGCCATACCGACGACACGGGAACAAAGTCGTACAATATGGATCTGTCTCGCTTGCGCGCCGAACAGGTGGTATCGGCTTTACTTAGTAACGGGGTGTCCGAGCAAAACATTCAGGTTCAGTACTTTGGTGCAACGCAGCCGGTTGCATCCAATCATACACAGGACGGAAGGCGCCTGAATCGGCGGGTCCATATTTTCACTAGGGAACTCGAAAATGACAACAAGAGGCCATAAATTATGATGTTGATCAAACACATAAAATAGGGATAAAGACAACGCACAGCTGATTAACTGCTACAAGGAAGCCAGCCAATTTATGGGCAGCCTTCCTTGTTATAAAACGGCTTTTTATACCCCAATCAACTGGGTTTTGGTAAACTGCAACATCTGAGCCTACTCACTCCGCCAAGAGACGTATGTTTAGTATATGTGCCACTATTTCGGGTGGTTGAATACAGGTATCCACTCATTTTCAAGTTGGCTTTCGTAATATGTTGCGACGCAATCTGGTTTTACTCAAACGCCTCTTTTTCTTAAATGTTCTATTAAGCAGCGTTTTCATCGCCTTGTTTTTTATGGATTGGCGTCCGAGTGAAGCTATTACTGTCGTCTATGGCCCACTTGCAATTCTAGATCAAGCATTCCTACTAAATTTATTAGCTGCCATTGTGGCACTCCCATTGATATTCTTGAAAGATCGGCTAATTGCACTGCCATTTATTGTCATTCAATTGGCTATTTTGACGGACTTTTCGGTTTTCAGAATTTATCGGTTCCATATAGATTTCTTCTTCGTTGAGATGTTCTTTAGAGAATTTGCGGGTCTGGGATTATCCTGGTTGAACCTAACGTTCATTATTCTAGCGATAGTGGTATTGGCCGCCTTACTTTTCGTCGCAACCTATGCCTTTGCGACATCCAAAAAGACACAACATGCGGGTAAATATTTACTTGTCATATTCGTTGTGAGCTTTATCGGTCAATGCATCCATGCTTGGGGTTATGCTCACAACTACCGTGAAATTCTGCGTGTGAGTCCCCTAGTCCCCTGGTATTTACCGATGACTGCCACGCCTGAAGTTAAGGCATTAGGGCTATTCGATGCTGGCATCCGCGAAAGGCAGCTCAGCCTAAAACTCACGACCAACGGCTCATTTCATTACCCTAAAAGTCCCTTGTCCTGCGCACCAGAAACGCCACCCAATATTATTTACGTGATATTAGAGAGCTGGCGGTTTGATAGAATGACGCCCGAAATTACGCCTAATATTTACCAAATTGGGCAAGATTCAATGACATTTACCGACCACCTAAGCGGTGGCAACGTGACCACCAATGGCATGTTCAGCCTGTTTTTCGGTATGAGTTCAGTGTTTAAGCAGCAAACTGAAGCCACAGGGTCTTTGCCAAACCTCGTGAGTAGCCTTGACTCACTCGGTTATGATTTCCATATTCTGGCGAACCAAGACATCATCGTGAATAACCTCAATACCCAACTTTTCGGGGGCAAGCCAACCTTGCAGTCAGCCTATGGTGGTAGCAATGGTATTGGTGACGCACAGCTGATCAGCAAACTAACCCGAGCCATACGACCTGACTCACCTTATTTTGCGATGGTGTTTTTTAACGACAGCCATTTTCCTTACCGAACGGCTGATGATTTTAGACAACCTTTCCAGCCTGCACAGGAAATTAATTTTGGCAGCGTGTCCGACACTACCGACCCAACGCCATTTTTAAATCAGTATTCAAACGCAATTCATTATCTAGATCATCTTGTCGGAAAGCTGAAGACGCATCTGAAAGAAACTAATCAATGGGATAATACCATCGTGGTTATTACAGGAGACCATGGAGAAGAGTTTAACGACAACGGCGGTGGTTATTGGGGCCATGGCAGCAAATTTGATCGGTTTCAGTTAGGGGTGCCTCTCGTAGTGCACTGGCCCGGCATCAACAAATCTATCAATTATCGCACTGCCCATGAAGACATAGCATCCACTCTGTTAGTGGAAGGTCTGTCATGTAATAACAGTTATGCCGATATCGGAACGGGACAAAGTCTATTCAGTGATACGCCCCGAGCGATATTGGCAGAAAGCTATGTCAATAAAGCGTTTATCAAAGAAGAAACGGTATACGAAATCATGCCAGGCTATGTAGAAACCTATGGGTTGGATGGTCAAGTAGATGTTAAAACACACGACAATATCTTGGGCAGCTTCACTAAGATTCAAACCTGGTTTCAGGA
>CAJXZL010000040.1 GCA_913063165.1 uncultured Saccharospirillaceae bacterium
AGGGCATCGCTTAACCGTCTTGCGCGTTCAACTAATGGCAAGGTTTCAACAGTGGCATAGCCAATCCGTCGGGAAGAAAAAAAGAGGAGTGGCTGCAAAAACCATTATTAACTATCAATGCAATTGCAGCCGATCTCGGTTGTAGGAGTTTCTAATTTCTATCGCAGTAATACCTATCGATAAAAGCTTAGAAATAAATAGGTAGCCAGAAGCACTGCAACCCACATAACCATACTACCAACAGGACGAGTACGTGATAGCAAACCACTTGTCTGGTTGTTTACACGTGTCAGGAAGCCCAAAAACAGATCCAGTCTTACGAGAAAGCTCTGACGAATGACGCCATCAAATCGCCATACCATCCCGAAAAATCTGCTAAATACCACTGGGAGAGCCCGGCGATAAATCCAATCTGCATCCAAGTTAGTAGACTTTAATTCTGGTGGGTATAACCCTTTGAGCTTGAGTAAAACAAAGGCCAGAGCCGAGAAAAACAGCAATTGAGATTGGGCCAATACGTGTGTGGCATCATAAGGGTTGTAACCCGTATCGTAGGGTAACAAAGCGTACAGGGCAGACGGATAAACACCAATTCCAATACACAGTAGCGCTGAAATCGACATGGCCAATAACATATTGTTTGGCGGGTCGCTTGCTCGCAAGCCGGAATCATGGGAGAAGAATGCAAAATAGGGGATTTTGATTCCTGCATGGTGAAATACACCTGCCGAAGCAAATAAGAGCATCAGCCATACCACGCCGTAATCATTTTCTAGCGCAGCGGTCATCACCATAGATTTACTGACGAAACCACTGAATAGCGGAAATGCCGAAATTGAGGCTGCTCCGACAATACACAATATCGTCGTTTTGGGCATTGTTTTGTAGAGGCCACCTAGGTCAGAGCCGTTGATCCGACCTGTCATATGCAACACAGCGCCCATGGACATAAATAAAAGTCCCTTAAAAATGACGTCATTAAAGGCGTGAGAAATCGCACCGTTTAGGGCCAATGCCGTGCCAATGCCGATACCAACCACCATAAAGCCGACCTGATTGATCAGGCTATAGGCCAGCACGCGACGCAAATCGTTTTCGATCACGGCAAAAAAGATCGGAAAGGCAGTCATTGCCGCACCGATATAAACCAGCAATTCCGTACCTGGATATCCACGAGCAAGAGCGTATACGGCCACTTTAGTGGTAAAGGCACTAAGAAATACGGTTCCGGTCACTGTTGCTTCAGGATAGGCATCTGTGAGCCAGCTATGAAGCAAAGGAAACGCGCACTTGATACCAAAAGCGAGAAATATGAGCCACCCTGCAATACCATGCAAACCGATGTAGCCAAATTCCAATGTGCCGTTCTCGGCCGCATAAAACAGTGCGCCTACTAAAAGTATGACGCCAGATAAAACCTGAACAAGAAGATAACGCATGCCGGCAAAATACGAACGCCGCGTTCTTCTCGCCCAAATGAGAAAAACAGATGTAAACGCAAGCAATTCCCAAAAAACGAACAGCGTTAGCAAGTCGCCCGAAAATACTGCTCCCAAACCAGCACCCGCGTATAGCATAGCGGCTACCTGTTGTAGCGTATCGCGAACGTGCAGCGAGTAAATAATGCCAATAAATGCCGCGATGTGAAAAACGTAGCCAAACAGGAGGCTCAGCCTATCTACTCGGTAAGGAATGAGTTGATAATCAAGAAACGCAAATTGCAAATGAATCCCTTCGGGTACCGTCCACAGGTGGATGGCACTTAACAAGGGAAGCGCTACCATGATAGCGCCACGCAACTTCCCACGAGTGAATGCGGCAAAGAGTGCACCCAAAAAGAATGGAACGAATGGGGGGATCTCAAACATCCACATTGTGTTCTCCTACACTGTCGTCATTACCAGCCACTTCACTCGTTACTTTTTCACTATCGTAGTACGATTCTGGGCGCATTAAAAAAGTTCGTAACCAGGTAGCTGTGAGCACTAAGACTACGCAGCCAACAAAACCATATAGTGGGTAGAAGCCCCATAGATTTTCCCAGTAGTGTGAGATATGACGATGGATAACAAAGTCCAACGCTAACAACAGTGCGCAACTTGCATACAGAAAATGTAAAAGACGTTTCACATTTTTCGGATTATCAAATAGTGCTTCATTTTCAGTAGACAGCTTTTCATTTTCCATAAAGCATTCCCGAGATATCCAATATAGAGGCCGACAATTGGTATAGATGTTGCGGATAAATAAAGAGAATCACACAAGCTAAAGCAGTGATACACAGTGCGATCAGAGACGGTAGAGGTGCTTCTTTAATTTGAGTGTTTGCCAAAAGGCGGTTGCTATCCTGTTCTTTACCCGGAAGAAAGTTTGGAAAAAAAGCGTTCACGGAAATAGGTAACAGGTAAGCAATATTCAGCAGCGAGCTCATCAACAGCACGATCATCAGCACCCATTGCTCGGTTTCTAAAGTACCGAGTAACAAGAACCATTTACTCCAGGTTCCCCCTGTGGGTGGCACTCCAATAATACTGAGGCTGGCAATAAAAAATGCAGCCATAGTAATGGGCATCTGCCGACCCAGACCACGCATTTCACTTATTTTGGTTTTATGAGCCGAGACAAAAATAGCGCCTGCACAGAAAAACAACGTTATTTTTCCAAACGCGTGTGTTGCAATGTGCATTGAGCTGCCTATGACAGCTGCTGGAGAAGCCAGTAATGCGCCAAGAGTTATGTAGCCAAGTTGGCTGATGGTCGAATACGCCAGTCGTGCTTTTAAATTGTCTTGCCGCATCGCAACTAATGAGGCCAGCAATATCGATGCACCAGCCAAATATAGCAAAAACTGCGTGGTTGGCAGTACCGCCAACAAGTCAATTCCAAAAATATACACAACCACTTTTAATATGGTGAACACGCCAGCTTTTACCACCGCAACCGCATGCAATAGCGCGCTTACAGGAGTGGGGGCAACCATCGCTGCAGGCAGCCAACGGTGAAACGGCATGATGCCTGCTTTGCCAATACCGAATACAAATAGCACCAGAATTGCGCCCACAAGGGTCGTATTCACATTTTCATCAAAGACGCCGCCAGGGGTGAACTGCAGTGTTCCACTTATGATCCAGGTGATAATAATGGCTAACAGGAAAAACACGATTGACGTGCTCAGCAAAATACCGAGATAAACGCGACCGCCCTTTTTCGCCTGTTCTGTCCCGGCGTGCGTAACCAATGGGTAGGTCGATAAAGTCAAAATCTCATAGAAAATAAACAACGTGAACAGATTGTCTGCAAATGCAATTCCCATGACAGCGCCAATCGCAATGGCAAAGCAAGCGTAAAAGCGCGTTTGATTTTCTTCATGGTGGCTACGCATGTAACCAATTGAGTAGACAGTGGTTATAAGCCAGAGGAAACTGGCGATTAACGCAAACAGCATGCCCAGGGGTTCGATTGTAAAACTTACCTGTAAAGCGGGAAGCAGCTCCCACCAAAACACTTCAATTGTTTCCCCTGAGGTGAGCCCCTGATACAAGTTAATTACTAAATAGAGCAGTGCCAAGCTGGTAGCAATGGTGACGCCCTCACGCACATTGGGCCTATGCCCTACTGCCACAATAACCAGGGTCATAACCAGTGGCAATATAATGGTGAGTTGTAACATCAACTCCAAAGACAGATTCATAGACCTACTCCAAACAAACTCTGGGAGGCTGCCTGTGCAACACTAACCGTAAGTCGGGTATCAATACCAAAATAAATGTTTGCCAATATCAGTATCCAAATGGGAATCAGGTACTGCAGCGGCGCTTCTTTGATATCACCTGTATTGGCTAAAGGTGGCTTAAAATAAGCAGCCTCAACAATCCGCCACACATAAATGATGGCCAATAAAGAGCCCAACAAAACGAGCACCGCAACAGGCCACCAGCCTTGTTCTATCAGCGCCAATAACAGATACCATTTACTGACAAATCCTACTGTTAACGGCACCCCGATTAGACTTAAACCACCCACTACAATGGCCGCCATCGTGAGCGGCATTTGACGACCCAGACCATGAAAATGTTTAAGGTCAACACTACCAACACGGTACATTACCGCCCCCAACGCTAAAAATAGCGCGCTTTTCATTAATGCATGATTAAAGACATGCAGTAGCGTGGCGGTTAATCCAGTTACTGAACTGATGCTAAATCCAACTATCATGTAACCAATTTGGGCGATACTCGAATAAGCAAAAAGCCGTTTTACATTTTGTTGATAAATAGCAGTCGTGGAGGCAACAAATATTCCCAACAGACCGAGCACGATAAACAGGGTTTGTAGCGGTAACGTGGTGAAGGAAAAAGTTAAACCGAATACTGAAAAAGTAAAACGAATGAGCAAATATATCGCAACCTTTGTCGCCGTAGCGGCAAAGAATGCGGTCACTATTGATGGTGCGTAGGAATACGCATTTGGAAGCCACAAGTGAAGTGGGAATAAGGCCAATTTAAGACAGATTCCAACTATCACAAATGCAAATGCAGCAAAAACGGTTCGCGTTTGTGATATTTCCGGCAGACGTCTGGACAGATCCTCCATATTCAGGGTCCCTGTCATCTGGTACATCATGCCAATTCCGATAAGAATAAACGTGGCACCAATGGTGCCCATTATCAAGTACTGATAAGCGGCCCAGAGCGCGCGTCTGTCGTTACCCAGAGCAATAAGTGCGTAAGCCGAAAGTGACGATATTTCCAAGAAAACGAAAACATTAAAAGCATCTCCGGTGGCCACAATACCCAGCATACCTGTCAGAGAAAGCAGATACAGGACATAAAACAGCGTGTGCTTTTCCGACGATATTTCTTTCTCGATACCTTTTTTGGCGGCCATCAAAACGACTGTGCTGATCATTGTAATAATCAACAATAAAAATGCATTAAGCTTATCGATTCGATATTCAATACCCCAGGGAGCCTCCCAACCGCCCAGCTCATAAACAATCGTGCCTGTATCCATTACCTGTTGTAATAATAGAATGCTGGTTAAAAAAGCAATACCGCTTGCGAATAAAGCGAACAGCCATACCAAATGTGCGCGTCTAAGTATCAGACACAACGGCGCCGCAATGAGAGGAACAATGACTTGTAATATTGGTAGGTGAGCTATCATCCCGGATTATCCATCCCTTGAATTATTTCTTCTTCGATTGTTCCATACGATTCTTTTATACGTATCGCCAGCGCAAGCCCTAATGCTGTTGTGGCAATGCCCACAACAATCGCCGTCAGAATTAAAACATGGGGCAATGGATTAGAGTATTGGCTTATATTGTCAGCCAATATAGGCGCTGTGCCACCGTCGACATTTCCCATGCTGATATAATAAATAAATACCGATGTCTGGAAGATAGTCAGACCGATGATTTTTTTAATGAGGTTCCCATGGGCAATAACGATATAAAACCCAACCATCATTAACACCACGACAATCCAATAGTTATAGAGGCCAAAAAACGCTGCAGCCCAATCATTCCCTGCATCCATTACGTTGTCTCCTTATGCTCTTCTAACTCTCGGTCGTTTTTGCGACCAGAAAAGTTGAAATAAATGAGAATCATAACTGACGCAACCGTGCAGCCGACACCCAGTTCAATCAAAAGAATGCCCAGATGCTGGCCGGCAATAGGGTCAGCAGAGAGTACGTTGTAATCGAGGAAGTTGCCCCCGCTTAACAGGGACACGATTCCGACACTACCGTAGAGCAAAACGCCTGCTGCAGTAAGCAATTGAACAATAGGCTGACTAATGACTCGCCTTGCTGTGTTTAGGCCAAATACCATCGAATAAAGAATAATGGCAGCGGCAAAGATCACGCCTGCCTGGAAACCACCACCAGGGCCATAATCACCGTGAAATTGAACATACAGTGCGAACAGTAAAATAAACGGAATCAGCATTTTTGCGACAAAACGAACAATAAAGTGCTGTTCATGCGTTGAATTATTCGCA
This sequence comes from uncultured Saccharospirillaceae bacterium, assembly GCA_913063165.1. Lineage (GTDB taxonomy): Bacteria > Pseudomonadota > Gammaproteobacteria > Pseudomonadales > Natronospirillaceae > CAJXZL01. The sequence continues at coordinate 6,006 of CAJXZL010000040.1, forward strand.
TCATCTATTTCGGTATTTTTCCTACGCTGGACATTCACCATCAGCAAAGCCCATACCGCCACACCGGCTGTGAAAATAACAACCACTTCCCCAAAGGTATCGAATCCCCGATAACTCGCTAGTGCAGATGTCACGATATTAGGTATACCGATTTCGCTCATGGAATTATTGATATAATGAGGCGCGACATGAAGCTGGATTGGCGCTTGCGCGGATCCAAAGTAAGGCATATCCAGTGTGCCATAAATCAACAAACTACCGGTGACGAAAACCACGACCAACGCCAACATAGGTCTATGACGTGTTGTATTTTCGTAACGACCGGTCATTGATATCGTGGTTAGCATCAGTAATGTAGAGATGCCAGCGCCTACAGAGGCCTCGGTAAAGGCTACGTCGACTGCATCCATCGTGACAAAAAAGCTAGCAGAGAGTAGGCCATACATACCCGCCAACATAATAACTGCAAATAGGTCCTTCATTCGGACAATAGCAAAGGCAATACAGACCAAGAAGCTTAACAGGACGATGTCTATTAGGAGTTCGATGGCGTTATCCTCCTTTATGGTTTTTGGATTGCAGAAGCGGAGAGAGTCCACTCTTCAATGCAGCTTGTGCCAGTGCATGAGTTGCTACTGGGTTGATAAAGAGCGTCATCAAAAGAATGATTACCAGCTTCACTAACACCAGCACATCAGGAACCTGCAACATCAGGCCGATTAAAATCAAGCCAGCACCTAGGGTATCTGTTACACCTGTTGCGTGTATGCGTGTATAGAAATCAGGAAAGCGTAATATCCCAACCCCACCCGTAACGCAAAGAAAACCACCTAATAGCAGAAAAATAGCGCTCACTACAGCGATAACGATATCCATTAAGAATCCTTCTCTACAGTGCTATTGTCGTGGTCATCATGTCTAAACTCTACGGACCCAGAAAAGTGCAGCACGCCAATGACACTAATAAAATTGAGTAGCGCGTAGACGATGGCAATATCCAGGAACTCAGGCCTACCCATGACAAAGCCTATTAATGAAATAAAAAGTACAGTCTTGGTGCCAAACATATTAACGGCAAGAATGCGGTCGTAAAACGTAGGTCCGACGATTCCTCTGATCATTGCCAAAAACATGGCAACAAGAATGGCGACAGTTGCGGCGATTAACATTAGCGCTCCAATTCCGTTACCCTGCGATCCATTTCTCCACCTTTCAGGTCATCCATACTTTCCCTTAAAAGCGCATGCACTACAATTTGATCACCCTGTATACCCACTGTAACGGTACCTGGTGTCAATGTGATCGAGTTTGCATAAATCACCTTCCCCACATCGGTCTTTTGACTGACACTCAGCGTAGCAAGCGTAGGAGAAATTGTTTTATTGCCCAGCCAAATACTCTTTACTACCGAAATATTTGATAGAACAATTTCCTTGATTAACCAGAAGTGATAAGTGACTAACTTCACACTCAGACGAAAGGGGTGAAATCCGTGGTCAACGATATCCATCTTATGGGTGATATACACCACAAAGGCGACCGAGACAGCAGCAAGTGACAACATCAGCGGATTGTAATGACCCGAATTAACCAGCCAAAAAACGGCTAATATCAAGGATAGGTTCAGAGTATGACGCATTTAATCTCCAGTATATTTTACAAGCAGAATGTCTGTTCGTAGGTGATGCAAGACCTTTTCTGCTGTACTACCAAACAAAAAACCCTTAATCCCTTCACGCCCCTTGCACCCCATAATGACCAAATCTGCTTTTAACTCATTGGCGACATGCGGAATCGTTTTCTCTGGCGGTCCTGCTGTAATCTGTGTACTGGCCTGGCCTAGTTCAAAATTTTCAAGTAACTTTGATAACTGATTTTCAGCTTCAAACTTATTGCTTTCAAGATACTTTTCCTTGTCAACGACTTCCAACTCAACTAATGACCTGGCAATTGGAACGCTATAAACAATATGGGGTGCGTAGTGTAAAGTCTGGGAAATAAGCGTTGTCCATTTTAACACTTCTTCATTACGCTCTTTGTGCTGCAAATCTGGCGCTGCTAGGTCGACGGTAGCCAAAACAACCTGCTTACTTTTCCATTTGTGATTATTGGTTATCAATATGGGGCAAGACAGTTGACGCATAAGTGTCCAGTCAGTTGGGGTGTGAAACAAACTTTCAGTTCGATGACCTGTTTTTATGACTAAGTCAAAATGCTTTTCACTGCATGCAGCTACTACCCAACTGGATATATCATCGGTCGAAACAACATCCGACGACACACGATCGTCATCTCCAAAGATTTCATAAATGTCATTTACTAAAACTTGTTTTGCCTGCGAAATGGCATTTGTCCGTGCGACATCGTCGTCCGAATCAAGAGATGGCAAGAATCGTACAATCTCTAATGTGGCATCAAGTGGTGAAGCTAAAAAGTGCGCTTTTTCAAGAGAATATCCATCTTGTTCGCGATCGTATGCGATGACGAGTATTGATCTACTCATATTGCAAGACTCCTAGTTATTTTATGAATTGCAGTTAAAGCGCATTGCTAATGCAAAACGGTGATCTAAGCATACAGTATGACTCGCTTTCATCGAAGGTTAGAAACTTGTCACTCTTCTATTTTTAACATCCATCATCCCGCAGGAAATAGCCATATATAGAGACAAGCAATTGATAACCTGTAATGGCAATGGGAACAATGATAGAAGTCATTGCTCTTTACTTTAATGCCTCCACTTAAACCTGCAAACCTCAGTATCTTATATGGAGAAGACTCTCTGAGCCGACTAATAATCTGAGACACGCACCAAGAATAAGACAATCCGTATGATCAAGAAAGCTGAATATTTTAATCTCCTGTCTACTACCACCCCAACTGTCACGACAGACACAGTGATGCCGGCGCTAGTGGCGATTCCTACACCTTCGAGTCAACGGAAACTTCGTCGGGATTTCTATAGCAACGAATGGCTAGCCTACCCCGAAATCCTGCGCCCTGTCACCCTAAAAGGCTTTATGGCCCGCCTGCCTAGACCCTCATGTGATGGCGACATGCATGTGGGCGGATTTGCTGGCGCGGCTAACAATGGCGGGGGCTTTTTGAATCAAACTATCATCCTGCGCTGCCTCGACCATAAAGAGCGCAAAGTCGGTTCGTCGCGTAATATTGCTTTCCAAAACCGCATCTCCCACATGAGTGCTCCAAACGGGCAGCCCTTCGCTTGCACCCTCTTCCAAATCACTGCCACGGACCAATGTCCATAAACGATCGCTGTTAAAAATCTTTCGGGCTGCAACGTGCTGATCATTGATGTCTACCAACCGCAGAAATCGCACAATGGGGCTTAATACCGCTTCAATCATTCTGATTTTGTAGCCGTACACATCCTTACCGTCTTTACTGATATGCCAACCTGAGGAGAACACCAATCGTGCCTGTTCGGGCGCATGGTCCAACACGGCCTGCACTGTGCCTGAGGCATAGTCGTTGACACCCCAGGGTGCGAGCACGGTGAATACGGCATCACAGTCACTGACCGCAGCCTTTATGACATCTGTATCATTGGTATAGCTCGGTACCAGGGTTATGCGGTCTTGAAAATGCGCCAGCTTATCGACACTCTGTGGTCGGCAGACACCCACCACCTCGTAACCACGCGCTAATGCGTGCGTTACCATGTACTGTCCCAGTTTTCCTGAAGCACCTACGATACAGACCTTTTTAATATTCATGTGTTACTCCTCATGTGTGTCAAAGATTGCGATAGGGGCAGTTTAGCTATATTGTTTATGTATAGAAATTGCCTAAAAACGCATTAAGGGTATACATAAACGTATGTCATGGGACAAACTCAATTTTGACTGGAACCTAGTCCGCGCCTTTTTGGTAACCGCTCAGGAAGGTTCGTTTTCAGCTGCTGCACGAAAACTGGACACCACCCAACCCACGCTGAGCCGTCAGGTAGCGGCGCTAGAGGCCGCATTGAATCTGACACTTTTTGAACGTGTTGCTCAGGGCATTCAGCTGACCGAAACAGGGCTGGAGCTGATGAAATATGCCCAAGCAATGAATGAAAGTGCGACTAAGTTTTCGCTCAGTGCGTCAGGGCAGTCACAGAAGATTGAGGGCAGTGTCTGTATTAGCGTCAGTGAAATTGATGCGGTGTATCGCCTGCCACCTGTTATTCAATACCTGAGACAACATGAGCCGGGCATCGAACTCGAAATTGTTGTTTCAAATGCCGTGAGTGATCTCAAGCGGCGCGATGCCGACATCGCCATACGCAGCTTTAGACCTACCCAACCCGATTTAATCGCCCGAAAGCTAACCGATGAAAAGATTTGGCTCTATGGCACCCCCGGCTATGTTGCTCAGTTTGACGACCCCGACACACTCGATGGGCTTCAAATTGTGGGATTTGATCGGTCAACCGTGGTGATTGATGCGATGGCGCGTCTCGGCCTTAAGGTCAGCCAAGCAAATTTTGCAGTCATCACAAAGTTCCAACAATTGCAGTGGGAGTTAGCCAAGCAGGGAACAGCCATGGCGATATTCCCGGGACAAATCGGTGACGCAGAGCCGGGTTTTGTGCGCGCCTTTGAGTCTCGGGGGCCGATAATGGAAATTCCGCTGTGGCTGGTATGCCACCGTGAACTTCATACCTCGCTCAGAGTCCGACGGGTATTTGATATTCTCGTAGAGATGATTGCCAACTAGAAGAGGGGAACACCATAGGCCACCTTGATCATGCCCATACGGGTTGGGGAGACCTTACTTTTTTTGATCAAGACAGGGCTTTGGCTCATTTGAAAAAATAGCTTGCTTCAAAAGGGCATTCACATCGCTGTCGATATCAGATGTCTGAAAAAGAACCAGAAACGAATATCATCGATGAATCTTAAAAAGGAATTTGACCATGGAATATTTCTTAGACGCGCTCAGAAAATATGCCAACTTCGAAGGCAGAGCCAGCAGAAAGTCATTTTGGATGTACTGGCTAATCTATGTTATTGCCAGCTATGCCATAGGATTCATTGATGTGTTGATTGGGTCTGGTGGGATAATTGCTGGATTGGTTTGGCTGGCATTATTACTGCCATCCATTTCATTAAATGTTAGAAGGCTCCATGACATTAACCGAAGTGGTTGGTGGCTCCTTCTTCCAATAATACCCATAATTGGCGTCATCGTATTATTGCTATTTTATGTTTCCAAATCCGTCAATGAAGGGAATAGATTTGGCCCATCAGATGACACCAATGGCCGGCGCCCTACCAACAACCCGAGCCAGCCAAATGAGAATTACTGAGCCGGCTTCGGTTCAGAATCCTGTTCATCCATTTGGTCAAAAATGTCTTCAGCATGGGCTTCGATTGCGATGGTGGTGGTACGAAGCGCTGGCGCAAAGGTATCGGTTTCGTCTGCCGGTACGGGCTTTTCTCTGGCAATAACGACCAGTGAATAAACACCCAAAAATCCCCAACAAAACACATACAGCAATGGCAAGCTATAGGGCCCACTGATCTCCATCAACAAGCCGCCGACAAGAGGTCCAATGATGGCACCTACACCATAGGTGAGTAACAAACTGCTACCGACCAGCAATATCTTTTCTGGTGGGTTGCGGTCGTTGCTGTAGGCCACACTTAATGGGTAGATAGTGAGGTAGAAACCACCATAAAAAAAGGCGGTGAGAATCAAGAAGGTAGTGCCCAGCTGCCCGATAAACAGCGTCACCAAAGCGATCAAAGCGGAAGCAAATGCCATCACGGCAATAAGCTTACGGCGGTCTTTGCGGTCAGACCAATGTCCTAACGGCCACTGCAAAATGGCTCCGCCAATAATTGCGGCACTCATGTACATCCCGGTTTGAGCCACATCCAGTCCAACCCGGTAGGTAAACAAAGGCCCAAGGGACCAAAAAGCGCCACCTGCGATACCCGACATCAAACAAGCCACAAGCCCCAGAGGCGCGCTGTTGATCAACAGTTTCAGATCCGAATCCACTTCGTCGACCTTACTGGGTTCCGGATGACGCGTTAATGTTAAAGGCACTAGGCTGAGGGAGAAAAACGCGGCGGCAATTGCAAACAATTCCAAATTACCCACTGCAGATAACTGCAGCAATAGCTGACCTAATGCCAATGCCATGAGGTTTACAAACATATACAACGCAAACACCCGACCTCGAATGTGTTGGTCAGAATTAGCGTTTAACCAACTTTCGATTGCCAAGTACAGCATGACGATAACAATGCCATACACTAGCCTGAGTACTGTCCATACCCAGTCTGACAATATGAGCCCGTGTACGATGATAATGGTGCCAGCGATGGCTGCCGATGCGCTAAAGAGTCGAATGTGCCCAATACGGTTAATTAGGCTTGGGCCAATAAAAGTACCGATAACGTAGCCGCCGTAATAGCTGGCCATCATGATACCAATCATCAAGTCACTGTAATTTTCTTCAGCTGCCCTGAGCGTCAACAGGGTACCGGCCAAACCGTGACCAATAAGGAACAAAAAGGTACCAACCAACAAGCTGGTGATGCTGACGATGAATTTTGGCATACGTACTGGTCTACCTAAAATGGCCACGAGGAACGCAGATGTGTGAATCAATAAATACTGAAGATGACAGATCTATTCTAGACTAAGACGAGATATGCCGCGTGAGCGATCGTACTGACAATTATGCGTACTATAAATGGATTGCTGTGCAATTCAATAAAGTATAGCCGCTAAATGGCTCCTATAAAAATAGGTATATGGCAGCTTTTTGATACTGTTTGACGATGAAACACGACGCTAATGCCGCTCTTAGTTTTTTAGCAGAATCTTTTGACTGCTGCACAACTTCCTAGCCATTCCGCCACAGGGGCTACCAACCCTTCCTGACGTTTCCGCAAAAAAAACCACTCGAACAGCCTGTTATCCATATCTGGAAAAATAGCGTGCCGCACTTGAATATGCTGCTGCGCTATCTAAGTGACTGTCTGTAAGGCTAGTCGTCATTATCATAAACGAATGCGTGCGGCTGAGGTCGCAACCAAGTAGGGACAAACGTGGTTATAGGTTAGCGCCCTACAGATACTGGGACAATTTCTGAGACAACCAAACAGTTGCCTTAGAAATCTATAGGCTCCATTGCGTCATCAAAGCCCAGACGGATCTGGCTTAGGCTCAAGCTGCGCTTTTTCGATTAGGGCTTGCTCGATCAATGTTTCATCAAACATTTGCATCATCGCACCACGGTTCCTGCAGTTAACTGTGATGGACCTATTGGCTGCTGTATCAATCCACATCGGGCCGATGCTAGAGCGTGTTGTGTAAGGCCCGTATTTCTCAACCAACGCTAAAGACAGCTCAACCGCCACTGACTGACAGGCATCGGGGTTATTGCCGTTGCGTAATTCATCAGCGGCGAACTGCAATTCATCAGCGGCGAACTGCAATTCATCCGTAGTCATGCCGATGTAGTAAACTTGGTGGCTAATCGGGGTAATGGCGACAAAATAGTTGTCGAAATTACTATAGGGATTAACGGGACTAAATTGATAATAAGTGGCTCCGTCATCATCCGTCGCTACGGCAATAGCGTCGTCTGGGTCGAATAACTGCCCAAGCGACATACCAAAAGCGCCACTGATTTGGATGTTATGGGTCATTTGCCGTGAAACGCCCATCATAGATTGGTGGGTGCCATAGCCCTGACAACCAGACAACAGTACCGTGGAGACAACCAACATTGCGAGCAACTGTACTTTCATAACTGCTTTTCTTTGACAAAATGTGTGGTTAATTAATCATCATCGCGCCTGAAATTCAATGAATTACTGGACAACTGACTCAAAATTTTGGCGTATCCTAGGGTGCGGCACCACACTATTTCCGACTTTGAGTCTAATCAATACCCCTAGGCACAATGTGAATACGAGCCACTAACAGAAACAACAGAAGAAACAACAGAAGAAACAAAAGTACCGTGGAACATCGAAAAAAGGGGGCGACGGCTACACAGGCTTTATATAGTAAAAAAAACGGCAGCACCTCAACAAGGTCCGCCGTTTTATAGGAGTATGTCTACCTAGGTTTAACGCTGTTTCAAGTAGTTCAACATGGTGTCAGCATCTGAAACTTCAAATGGGTCAGTTGGGCAGTTATCTTCAAAACCGGCTTCACTGAAAACCTTTTGGATCTCACCATTTTCGACGTACATGCTGTATCTCCAGCTGCGAGGGCCAAAACCCAAGTTGCTTTTATCGACAAGCATACCCATCTTGCGTGTAAATTCACCGTTGCCATCAGGTAGCAAGAATACGTTTTTAGCACCCTGACTAAGGCCCCACTGGTACATAACAAACGCGTCATTAACTGAGATACAGATGACCGCATCTACGCCCTGTGCCTGAAATTCGCTATACAATTCTTCATAGCGTGGCAGGTGAGATGTGGAGCAAGTTGGTGTGAATGCGCCGGGTAGAGAAAAGACGACTACCTTTTTGTTGTTGAACAAATCAGCACTGGTAACATTTTTCCACTCAAAAGGGTTTGGTCCGCCCAATGCGTCATTACGTACGCGGGTTTTAAAAGTTGCACTTGGTGTATTCATCATCATGGTTTGGCTCTCCAATTGCTAGTTGTGTTACTTGATTCTCAATGAACTTAACGTACCGCTCACTGTAGTATTTGCAAAATCGTTTGATTCAATGATGTTGATAGGTATTATCTATACAAGCGCATTGAACAAGTGGAAAAGCGATTGATAAAAATTAGAGATCTTCAGTACCTACAGGCGGTGGCGCACTATAAGCATTTTAGTCAAGCCGCTGAATTTTGCCATGTCAGCCAACCCACATTGAGTGGACAGCTCATAAAATTAGAGCAGCATCTGGGTCTACAGCTTTTTGAACGGTCCCGACAAGCCGTGTTACTGACCACTGCCGGCAAACAACTGTCTGTTAAAGCACAGGCAGTGCTCAATGCTGCGATAGACTTTGAACAAACCGCAAAAGAATTAACAGATCCGCTCATCGGTGAGTTACACATTGGCCTGATACCGACTCTGGCGCCCTATCTATTGCCTCGTATTATGACCCCATTAAAAAATGCATTACCTAATATGGACCTGTTTTTGTACGAAAAGCAAACCCACGCGCTGCTTGATGACCTGAGCCAAGGAAAGTTGGACATACTCATTCTGCCTTGGCTGGAAAACATGGCGCAGTTTGAGCGATATGCTTTGTTTGACGAGCCTTTGGTCTTGATGGCCCCTACGAACCATAGATTAATAAACCAAAGCACACTGGTGTTAGCAGATCTGCGTGGACAAGAATTGTTAACACTTGAAGACGGACATTGTTTAAGAGATCAGGCGATGGGTTTTTGCTTTGCAGCAGGCGCTTCAGAAAACACCCAATTTAGGGCAACCAGTCTTGAAACACTGCGCCACATGGTCATTAGTGGTATGGGGCTAACACTGATGCCAGAACTGGCGACCACAGGACTACAGAATGGAAATCTCGTAGCATATCGTCAATTTGATGACCCCAAGCCCTTCCGAAATATTTCATTGTTGATTAGACCCAATTTCTCACGGCTTGCCTCAATTCAAAAGGTTGTCGCTACCGTTAAACAGGAAATAGCATAAATGGCGGTTGATGTGATGTCGGTTAATAACCTGTGGCGCTGTAATCAATGAGCCTGATGATCGGTTAAATGGCAGCGTAGGATAAGGGTGACGCCCTATGCCTTGCCAGCCAATAATAGTCGCCCAGTGACTGTTTAAAAAAAACAGAGATCAGTCTCACGTTGCGTCGACAGATGAATCAGAAAATAGCACGCGGATGCCCCATCGTTATGGGATAGCGCCATACTGCTGACCTACTCACTCTTGCTTAGGGCGTTGTTTCTACAGCTTTGGTTTTTCATAATCACGCAAGCCGTCCGATTTGAATAGGCCTGTGTCTTGGAATTTTGTTGAGACGCGCTCCATCTCGCTTCGACAAGCAACGGCAGCATCAATGACATCGGGATCAAATTGGCTATTTTTACCCTTCACAATGTACTCAAACGCATCATCGAAAGACCATGCAAGCTTATAGGGTCGTTCGCTGGTTAATGCATCGAGAACATCTGCTAGGGCAACGATCCTAGCTTCAAGGGGAATATCCGTACCCTTTATATTGTAGGGATATCCTGACCCATCGTAGCGCTCGTGGTGCCCGATAATGATGTTCTTCAAGATGTCGATATTATGTATGACATCCAGGTTGAATTGCTTCACCATCACATTCGCCATGTTTGCGCCGATCAGGGTGTGCTGTTTCATTTCTTCAAACTCTTCTGGCGTTAGGCGGCCAGGCTTGAGCAAAATGCTGTCTGAAATACCTATTTTCCCAATATCGTGCAGCGGTGAAAACCGAAAAACATATTCAACGTATTCGTCCGAAAGCGCGTACTTTTTTGCCAAATGCTTAGCGATAATTCTAGAATAATAGGACATGCGCGTGACATGGTTTGCTGTTTCTTCGTCTCGTAAGTGACCAATTAACCTTACGGTTGTTATCGCACCACTGAGGACACTAATCGTCGTTAATTCATTCACGACAATAGCGATCAAGAGCTTTGAATAGGTATCTAAAATGCCAATCGTCTCTTCATTAAAAAAACCAACTTCTGTCGAGTCGAAGAAAATAAACCCATACAGTCTATCCTTGTACATTAATGGCTCGGTATAGCTGGACTTAAATCCGCTAGCGACGATGGCCTTACTGTGCTCCGACGGTGCGCCAGACAATTCTAACAAGTCATTGATGATTCGTACCTTGCCACTTTTGGCGATTTTCTGAAGCGAAGGCACATCAGAGAGTTGCGCTTCATACAACTTCAGAATGGGTTCACCCAGTGTGCTGTTGGTAAATGTCGAAAGCCTGTCTGTCTCTTAATCGTAAATAGCTATAGCGGCACGGGTTAAACTTGGAAAATGCGCGCGTAGCTCATCATGTATTGTTAACAAAAACTCCGACACTGACTGCGTCATTAATGAGGCTCCCTGACATTAGGTAAAATATGAAACAGACTTTCCATCGTACAGGCGATAGCACAGTCGCGTAGGCCAGACTAGATATCCATTGATTTAGATCAGCGCGGCCAAAATCTACTGGGCTTGTTTTCAAAGTTAAAGAGGAAAGGTAGCGATGTTGTTTCTATAAAACGGGTATGTGACACAAAATGCCTCTGTTTTGTCGCTGAGACGTTGCCATCAACTGCTTGTAAACGGGCGCGTCCTCGCGTTGCCCCGCTTTTTTCCAAACGCCCTATGATGTTTGAATCCCCGCATCCTATAATCGCCCGCCACATTCTCCAGAAGCGCTTAGCGGCGACACAACATCCGACAAAGGTTTTTTATGTCTATTATCAGAGCGATTATTGGTGCCATTCTCTTGTTGCTAGAGGCATTGTTCAGCCCCAAAGGCATTAAGCGCAACCCTGAATTACAAGCACAGATTGATCTTGAAACCAAAAAACTGACTTTGTATCAGTTCAAATCATGCCCATTTTGCGTGAAAGTCCGTATGGCCATGAAAAAGCGGTCTTTGACAATTGAAACGCGCGACGCAAAACGTTCTGATGCGGCAATGGCAGAGCTGTTGGCAGGAGGCGGTAAGCTAAAAGTCCCCTGTCTTAAAATTGAAGACGCATCTGGTAATGCCACATGGATGTATGAATCATCCGACATCATTTCTTATTTAGACAATCGCTTTATGCCAGAAGGTACTGCTTAAGCAGTGTTAAAACACTGCGTCAACGATTCAAACTGACGTCTATCAACTCGATGGCTTTTTGGCCAGTGTCGAAAGCCACTGGCCTTTATTTTATGCGACGCGCGCGATCTATGATGGCAGCCGTATCCAAACCCACTGGCAATGCGCCATACACCAGACTTCTATCCTTCGACAGCCGAGATGCACAGAAGGCTTCAGCGACGGTTTGATTGCCTGTCATCAACAGTTGCGCGCCCTGAAATAGCAGCGCCATTTGTCCCGCGGTATCTCGCGCTCTGTATTGAATGTCTTGGTCATTTTTAATAGCAGCTATTAAACGTGCCAGCGCGTTATCGTAGTTAGCATGCAACCCCTTAGCACGGTGCAATTCATCAAAAAAAACGGTCTGTGAATCAGGTGATTTTTGCATCGCACGCAATATGTCGAGGCACTGTACATTACTGCTGCCTTCCCAAATCGCATTAACAGGAGATTCTCGAAATAGCCGAGGCATATCCGTTGACTCCATAACCCCACTACCACCCAACACCTCCATCGCTTCATAGGCATGCTCAGGCGTTCGCTTACACACCCAATATTTTCCGATGGCGACCGCTATGCGTGCCAACAGCTGTTCTTCTTCAGAGGCGTTTGCTAATGCTTGCGCTCTGCCTATGCGCATCGACATCCACAGCGCAGCGTCACTTTCTATCGCAAGATCCGCCAACACATTGGTCATTAACGGTTGTGACGACAAATAGTCACCAAAGGCTTGCCTGTTGTCCGCATGGTAAATCGCTTCACTCAGCGCTCGGCGCATACCGCCTGCTGAACCCAGCATGCAATCAAAACGGGTCAGCGACACCATTTGCAAAATATTGGCGATCCCACGACCCGATTCACCTATTTTCCACGCAAAGGTATCTCTGAGTTCCATCTCAGAAGTGGCATTGGAAACATTGCCCATTTTATCTTTAATTTGTTGGATGAACAGGCTGTTCTTGGATCCGTCTGGGCGCCAACGCGGCATCAAGAAACAGGTTAATCCTTTAGGGGTTTGCGCCAAGGTAAGGAAGGCATCTGACATGGGCGCCGAGACAAAATACTTGTGACCCGTTAGGACATAATGCTGCCCCTGGGTATGTGGAATCAGTTCTGCCTGTGTGGTATTGGTTCGCACATCGGAACCGCCCTGTTTTTCTGTCATTGCCATGCCAATGGTCACAGCGGTTTTTTCGCTGTCAGGCTTGTTGGCGCCGTCATAATGACAGGCCAATATCTTTGGCACCCAGGCTGCGGCAAGCTCAGGCTCGTGCATGAGCGTGGGTATGCACGCATGCGTCATGGTGATAGGGCAGCAATGGCCTGCCTCAACTTGGTTCTGCAAATAAAACAACGCCGTGCGCGTCAGATGGTGTTCCAATGTCGGTTCATTCCAGTCGAGCGCGTGGAGCCCCCACTGAGTCGACTGCGCCATAAAATCATGATAACTGGGGTGAAAATCCACCTGGTCTATACGGTTACCATAGCGGTCGTGGCTTCTGAATTCTGGTGGATGCTGGTTGGCAAGCCGTCCATTTTCTAACGCCTGTCTGCTGCCAGCAAGTGCCCCAAATTCAGACAACACAGTTGCATTGGCGCTACCACCAAACTGCGCGATCGCTTCTTGCAGCGGCCGATCAGTTGTATAGGCATTGCAGTCAGCCGGCACTGTTGGCTGATTGGTGACATCATGGGTTTCAACAGACATTGGCCTTCCTCTTTATCGCTAGATGATAGACAGCATTTTGGTTGCTACTGCACACAATTCTATTGCGATTAGTATAGTGGTTATCGCTCATGCATCGGCCATTATTCAATATCATGGCAGGCCTTGGTCCGCATCAGCAGTGATAGCAGCCTAGTCTCAACCTATATTACTTTAATTGCCCTTGGTCATTCACTAAGACAATTGATTGCCAGTGCATTGTCAAACAGACCATTCACAGCGTACTTTATAGACGGACTATCAGGTGACTAGGCTTGAATAAATCAAGGAGGAATGATGCTTCCAGGTCCCCAAAAAGCTATCTATTGCCCCTATTGCGAGCAAGTGCTGTCTTATCAAACGCTGTCTTCTGGTAACACATGCGGCGCCACACGTTGGTCTGACGGCAAGCAAGTTGCTCCGATGATGCCCCTGCCGCCAGACATTGCAAAGTGCGCGCATTGCGCCCAATGCTTTTGGCTCGAAACCGCCGAGGCGTGCCATGATTGTGAACCAACGAGTCATTGGACTGGGCCCTTAATCCGAAAAGGGATACCCGTACCTCTGGTATCAGTACCCACAGAGCAAGATTACTATGACGCATTTTGTGCCGATTTCTTTGAAGATAAAGACCAAGAAATACGGGCGCGCGTTTTGGCATGGTGGCGATGCAACGACCCACAACGATTGCCTAATCCCCCGCCGTTCGATTGGAAGGCAAGAAAAACCGAATTATGGCGCGATAACCTGTTAAGTTTGGAATACTTGTTAGATGAACAGACCGATGAACACTATTTGATGAAAGCCGAGATATTCCGCCACCAAGG
>CAJXZL010000041.1 GCA_913063165.1 uncultured Saccharospirillaceae bacterium
CGCTTAGCTAACATGCCTTTGTGGTCTTTGGCCAACAACTTGTCCCAGCCGCTGCCCCATACCACTTTGACGACATTCCAGCCTGCGCCACGGAATACACCTTCTAACTCTTGCAGGATTTTACCGTTACCCCGTACAGGGCCATCGAGTCGTTGGAGGTTGCAGTTAATAACAAACACCAAGTTATCGAGGTTTTCACGGCCGGCTAATGATATCGCACCCAATGATTCTGGCTCATCGGTTTCGCCATCGCCCAAAAATGCCCAAACACGACCACCTTTTTCAACTTTGTCACGATTTTCCATGTACCGCATGACGTGTGCTTGGTAAATCGCCTGAATCGGGCCCAAACCCATAGATACCGTTGGGAACTGCCAGTAGTCAGGCAGCAACCAGGGGTGTGGGTAAGAAGAAAGTCCTTTCCCATCGACTTCGCGGCGGAAATTGGTCAGCTGCTCTTCTGTGAGTCGGCCTTCAACAAATGAGCGTGCGTAGATACCAGGGGCAATGTGGCCTTGGTAATAAACGAGGTCGCCTGGGTGTGAATCGGTTGGTGCGCGCCAGAAGTGGTTGAAGCCCACATCGTATAAAGTCTGCGAGGACTGAAAGCTAGAAATATGGCCGCCGAGGTCATCACCGTTTTTATTGGCGTTAACCACCATGGCAACAGCATTCCAGTTGATCCAGTTACGGATTTTTTGCTCGATCTTTGGGTTGCCGGCAAATTTAGGCTCTTGATCAACCGTGATGGTGTTGCGAAAAGGTGTGTTCAACGCAAAGGGTACCGTTGTGCCGGCGCCAGTTACCTGATCGGACAGTTTCTTGAGCAAGTATTGCGCTCGGTCTGTTCCCTCTTCACGAATAACAGATACCAATGCATCCATCCATTCCTGAGTTTCAATAGGGTCTAAGTCATGTACCATAAAATATCCTCGCCACTTACGAAGTGGTTAAAATTGAAACACGCTGCCCACCAATAGGCTAGGCAACGTCGTTCGCATTAATGCTCAGTTGCTTCAACGGTTAGAATTCTCATTGAGTTTGTGCCGCCGTGTTGGCCAAAAGCACCAATAGAAGCGATCACCACATCACCTTCGCTGACATAACCATCGTGTGCCAACGAAGCAATGGCTTCTTTAATATAAAGCTCCCGGACGGATTGTGTTGACGAAAACTTAATCGGCTCTACCCCACGATATAACGCCACTTTTCTCAGCGTCGCGTCTCGGTTTGAGAATGCAAAAATGGGCATGCCAGATCGAATTCTCGACATCCACAACGGGGTTGACCCTGATTCGGTAAAGCTGATAATTGCCCGAACACCCTTTAGGTGGTTTGCGGCATACATCACCGACATGGCGATGGCTTCGTCAACTTCTTTGAATTCTTCATTGATTCGGTGATTCGACAACTGTGTCGTTCTGACCTTTTCTGCACCAATACACACGTCGTTAATGACCTTGACGGTTTCAACGGGGAAGAGGCCAGCAGCGGTTTCTGCAGAGCACATCACGGCATCAGTGCCATCCAATACAGCGTTGGCAACGTCAAATACTTCTGCACGTGTTGGGAACGGGTTGTTGATCATCGACTCCATCATTTGCGTGGCAGTGATGACTGTGCGGTCGAGTACGCGGGCGCGCTCGATGATGTGCTTTTGCACACCAATTAATTCAGGATCGCCGATTTCAACGCCGAGATCACCGCGAGCGACCATGACACCGTCTGACGCTAAAATAATTTCGTCTAGTAAGGCTTTGTCATTGACTGTTTCTGCACGTTCAATTTTGGCAATGGTTGCTGCATCAGATCCTGCCTCGCGTAGTAATTTACGGGCAAGTAACATGTCGTCTGCTGAGCGAGGAAAGGAGACTGCGACATAATCAACACCGATTTCAGATGCGGTGACAATGTCGGTGCGGTCTTTCTGGGTCAGTGCTTTTGCCGATAAGCCACCACCCAATTTGTTAATGCCTTTGTTGTTAGACAGTGTGCCGCCCAACACGACCTTGGTGTGAATGCGCTTACCAAGGATAGACACCACCTGGAGGCGAATGCGGCCATCGTCTAACAGCAGGATGTCGTTGGTTTGGCAATCTTTGGCAAGTGCAGGATAGTCAACGCCTACTGTAGATTCGTTCCCTGAATTCTTGTCCAGTGACAGGTCAAGGGTAAATTCGTCGCCTTCTGTCAATTGCACTGAGCCATTTTCAAAGGATGCGATACGTATTTTTGGCCCCTGTAGGTCCCCTAAAATTGCGACATACAGATGGTGCTTCGCAGCGATCTCATTAACCATGCGTGCGCGTAGTTTGTGATCTTCAGCAGATCCATGTGAAAAATTGAGTCGAACAACGTTAACACCCGCTAAAATGAGTTTTTCCAGTACGTCTTTGTCGTCGGTTGCTGGTCCTAGCGTCGCTACAATTTTGGTGCGTCTTAACATTGTTTCATTCACTCTGTTGTTGGTCCGATATCTCAGTGACTTCCTGTTAATGGTGTCACTAATATTGTGGATCCAAGTACAAAAAGTTCCAGAAGCACCATGAAGACAGGTGCCGCTGAAACAGGATTTTGCTTTTTGCTATAACCGCAAAAGCAGTGATTCTGCGAGCAATGGCGCTGCAGTATCTGCCAAATTATTTGGCTTCCATCAATGCAATGGCGTTGTCTAACATCCGGTTAGAGAAACCCCACTCGTTATCATACCACGTCATAATTTTTACGAGGCTACCCTGAACACGGGTCTGCTTCGCATCAAAATTAGACGAAAACGCGCTGTGATTATAGTCGCTTGATACCAAAGGTTCATAGTTGATATCTAACACCTTTGCCAACGCTGGGTCTTTAGCAATGGCGGCTTCAATCAAGGCATTCACCGCTGCTGGCGTAGTGGCTTTTTGAGACACAAAGGTTAGGTCAACCAAAGAGACATTGGCTGTTGGAACGCGAACAGCCATGCCGTCAAACTTGCCTGCAAGTTCAGGTACAACCAAGCCTACCGCTGCTGCAGCACCCGTTTTTGTCGGGATCATGTTCAACGCCGCGGCGCGGGCGCGATACATATCGCCATGATAAACGTCTGTTAATCGCTGGTCATTGGTATAGGCGTGAATGGTGGTCATCAAGCCGCTTTCAATACCCAACTCATCATTAAGGATTTTAGCCACTGGCGCCAAACAGTTGGTGGTGCAAGATGCATTTGACACGATGGTCATATCAGCCGTCAGCACATCTTGGTTAACGCCATAAACGATGGTGGCGTCTACTTCACCTTTAGCAGGCGCAGAGATCAACACCTTCTTCGCACCGGCTTGAATATGCAGGTTGGCTTTTTCTCTGCTGGTAAAAATACCGGTACATTCAAAAACAATGTCGATACCCAACTTAGCCCAAGGTAATAGCGTTGGATCGCGCTCACTAAAGGCCAAAATTTTGTCATCATTGACGAACATAGCGCCGTCTTCTTGACGTACCTTTTCGCCAAAGCGGCCATGCACGGTATCGTACTTGGTCAAGTGGGTGTTCACTTCCAATGTGCCCAAATCATTAATGGCTACAATCTGGATACGTGATGCAAACTGTGGCGACTCATATAGTGCGCGCAAGATATTTCGGCCGATACGTCCATAACCATTGATAGCAATACGAATTTTTGACATGACGGATTGTGCTCCTTTAAACCGAAAAATAAGGCAATGTTGCTGCCTTGCTTGTATGAATAGTAGTGTAAATTAATTACATTTTAAAGTTAAAAATGGCTTTTATTGTCCAATTCATAGCGCCAAATCACTAAATTATGTAATTAAATTACATAATGTGGCGACTATGTGCGCTTGCTGTATCTTACTTGACCTGTTCAGTTGCCCTGTAGGGCGCGTAATATGGGCCATGTAGCGCCAAAAAATTAGATCTGGCTCATCGGGGGTTGGGAGAAAATAAAACACCTATCAGCCCAGAATACATGCGCATTTTTATCTAATATAGCCCACAAAACTCAGGCTAACCTGCATTTGACGTGAATAGCTGGCTATTCTGGTGCTGCAAAACGTGTGTCTCCGATGCTGTCCTTGATCTTTTTCAAATGACTTTGAAATTCAGCACCTCGTTTTAATGCCACGCCCGTCGCTAAAATATCGATGACGATTAGCTGCAAAATGCGAGATGTCATTGGGGTATATATATCCGTATCCTCAGGTGTCTCGAGATCAATTGAGAGGTTGCTCGCTTTTGCCAAAGGTGAATCAGGTGGCGCGATACCAATTACCCAGGCACCTGCGTCTCTAGCGATGTGGGCAGTTTCTACCAACGACTTGGTGCGTCCAGAGCTGGACACCATGACAATGGCGTCGCCCTTGGATGATCCCGCCGCTGACATGCGTTGCATCAGCACATCGGTGTAGGCTACAACAGGCGTTTTCAGGCGAAAGAATTTGTGTTGGGCATCGATAACCACCGAGCCAGAGCCGCCCAAGCCATAGAATTCTATTTTCTTCGCCTTTGCGAGGCGATCGACGGCAGTGGCCACTTTGGCGCTATTCAAACTTCTCTGGGCATCCGTAAGTGCGCTCAGTGTGCCATCAAATATCTTAGTAATGTAGGCCTTTGCGTCGTCATTCACTTCAACATCTCTGCTGACATAAGGTGCGCCAGTAGCAATACATTGTGCTAGGTGCAGCTTGAAGTCTGGGAAACCTGTGCATTGCATGGAGCGGCAAAAGCGATTAACCGTGGGCTCGCTAACCTCGGCGACTTTCGCCAAGGTAGCGATACTTGACCGAATCGCAACAATTGGATCGGCAAGAATGGCTTTGGCAACCCGACGTTCGGACTTGCTTAATTGGTCCTGTTGCGACTGCAGTCTCTCTAACAAATTATGTGGCATGATGTTGTCATTCATAGGGGAGTGATAGGTGCTATTCTCAAGTGATTATATGAAACTGTCAAAACCGCCGGCAAATTATATGCAATCGGGGTAAATAATGTCAGTGATGCTGTGTGAATGAATACGCGTTGCAGCTGGTCTGATATGCTTTATTCTTTCATCGGGTGGCCATGTAATCCATAGCGGTTTACGGTCACTTTTTGCTATAATCGACACGGCCATGAAGCGGCATTACGCGCGATTATGGCGGACATATATCACGAATTTATTGGAATTTTCTGGGGGTTTAGAGTGGACAATCAATACGGCTTGGTCGCTGATATCGGTGGCACCAACGCGCGCTTTGCATTGGCACCATTACATGACTTGGCGACCGCAGTCCACCTGCGCGACGTTGTGCATGTAGCCACGTTATCAGTCAGCGCATTTGCCACGATAGACGATGCGATCATGCATTATTTGAATTGTTTGCCCGATTCCATAGAACGTCCAAAACATGCAGTGCTGGCTATTGCCTGTCCAACCGATCAAGACACCATTCAGATGACCAACACTGACTGGGTTTTTAGTGTGTCAGCGGTTAGGTCAAATGTGGGCTTAGATAGTTTGGTTTTCATAAATGATTTTTACGCAGTGGCGAGTGCGGTTCCGTCCTTTACGCCCAGCGAAACAGTGGCCATCGGTGAGGGTACGCCAGTGGCCAATGCGCCCTTGGTAGTCACTGGTGCCGGTACTGGATTAGGCCTTGGCGCCTTGGTGTTTGACGCAGCAGGCCATCCAATAACTATTCAAGGTGAGGGCGGGCATATCCATTTCGCCCCGTTGGACGATGAGGAACAATATGTTTTTGATTATTTGCGTCAAAAACACCACCGGGTTTCTGTTGAGCGGTTGGTATCAGGACAGGGCATTGAGAATATTTTTGAAGCATTACATTTTAAGTCGAATGGCGTACATTTGCGTCTGAAAGCCGAGAAAATCAGTGAGAATGCTTTGGTGCATCAAGATCCCATTTGCGTACAAGCCTTGCTGATGTTTTGTGCTATTTTTGGCAGCTTTGCAGGTGACGCAGCCTTGATGTATGGGGCGCGAGGGGGTGTTTATTTGGGCGGAGGTATTCTGCCGCGGATGATACCCTTTGTAAAACAAAGCCAGTTTAGAGCACGGTTTATGGCCAAGGCACGATTGTCGACCTTCGTCATGCCTATCCCTACCTATATCATAACCTGTACACAACCAGGGCTATTGGGCGCTGCTGTGGTGTTAAGACAGAAATTGGCTATGTAATTGCATAGCCTCGTTGCTTGTCCAAATTAGGTGCCATTGCGGCATCAAACAGTGGCCCCATGGGCACTGGCGTTAGGAGTATTGTGCGTTGTCAGTCGTATCACCCAACACTTTTGCAGAGATCAAACAGGGTATTGATCAAGTCATTATCGCGCGTCGAAATCCCGATACTGGGCTGTTTCCAGCGTCAACTGCAGTAAATGAGCATGGAGATTATAGCGACGCCTGGGTGCGGGATAACCTGTATACCTTGGTGAGCATTTTCGGCCTCCACCAACATTTTTCGCATCAGACAGAGGGTGCAGCAGACGCTGCCTATTATGGCGGCATCGTTGTGCAGGCTATGCGTGGGTTGCTGTTAGCGATGATGAAGCAATCTCATAAAGTCGAGCGCTTTAAAAATACCCATGATCCTATGGATGCGCTGCATGCCAAATACGATACCGCTACCGGTGATGTGGTGGTGGGTGATGATCAGTGGGGGCACCTACAGGTCGATGCAACCTCATTATTTCTGTTGTCACTGGCACAAATGTCATCTGCAGGTTTGACCATTATTGAATCGGTTGAAGAACGGGATTTTGCTCAAAATCTGATCTATTACATTGCCAAGGGCTACCAGGTGCCCGATTTTGGTATATGGGAACGCGGCAACAAGATAAATAATGGCACACGAGAACTTCATGCTAGCTCGATCGGTATGGTGAAGTCAGCGCTTGTGGCTATGCACAGCACCCCGTTTTACATGTTAGATTCGGAAATCCCGCATTATTTCTATGTTAATGACGACGAGATTGCCCGCTGTCGTATGACATTGGACCAGTTGCTGCCGCGTGAGTCTTTGTCAAAAGAGGTCGATGCGGCCTGCTTGAGCATCATCGGTTTCCCAGCCTTCGCCGTTGAATCAGAAGCCCTGTTGGATAAAACAGCGCATAAAATTCGCCGCAGTCTGTTAGGGCCTTATGGTTGCAAACGGTTCTTATTGGATGGTCACCAAACACCGTTAGAAGACAAACACCGACTGCATTATAACGCGCAAGAATTGAAAAATTTCGAAGACATTGAATGTGAATGGCCGTTGTTTTTGACCTATGAATATGTCACTGCCTTATTACGAGCCCAACCAACCGTGGCGCAGGATTATAAGCGACGCATCGAAAGCACGTTGGTGATGCAAGAGGGATACGCTTTATTGCCAGAACTCTACCAATTGCAGAGTCATCAGTTGGCTGCTGAAAAGAAACAACCGGGGTCTCAACCACGAAACCCTAATGCCAATTTGCCATTGGTGTGGGCGCAGAGTCTTTACTATCTCGGATTGCTGTTAGACGGGGGTTGGCTGTCGGCTGACGACGTGGACCCTGTTGGTATGAGAAACCAAACACCGAAAAACGAAAAAGTACTGTTGAATATCGTGGTGATTGCAGAGACACAGGCGGTGAGAGATACCCTGTCTACACTGGGAATACTGGCCGATACACTAGACAGTATGGCACCAGCCAAGTGTATTTCTGCCAGTCAATTTGGCTTGCTGCATAGAGGCGTCGGAGCCAACGAAGGACTTTCCTTGTCTGGTGCGCCAAACGATATCCCACGTCCGATGGAAACGGCGATTGCCTATCGATGCCACGATACCAACTATTTAATCCAGTCCAATATTCAAAATGCAGATTCTTATCTGTCATATGATGTCGAATTGATGTTCGAAAACCTGCGCTCGGATTGGCAATATATTGCTCGTCATTGGCGCAGCGATCGATCACCAATGTCTGTCATTTGGGTGACTGAAGCCCATGTTGCCGACCACAATAGTGCGGCATTGGCTGGATTTGTGACGGCACTGAATAGAGGTGCCGGTGGCCCAGTTTTGTTAAATGCAGTATCGGTAAATGACGCCATGTCGCAGGGCATCGTTAAAGCCATTACATTGCCTACCGATGTGAATGCCAGCCCCATCGTGGCTATGCCGCCGCCGCAGTGGCAGCTACCTTTTGATGTTGCCAAAACACAGCCGCTGGCTGAGTCCGTTTTGTCATTTTTAGAACCGATGCAATCTGAAGCAGCGTTAGTGGCTAGGTTATTTGAAACCCAGAACCTATTTGAGCAATTAGACGCTATTGAGCAGTTGCTAGTGACCTGCGAATTAGACCAACCATTGGATGTCCCCAATCACAGTATGAGCCTACGTGACCTAATAGATGAAATGTATCATCGGGCCACTGAAAATAGGTTGTGGCGTATAGTGAGAAAATCAGCAGCGTTATTGGATCGTTACTTTAGTGGCATGGAAACAGCCGTCGCTGAAATATTAGCGCGCCAGAAAATTCTATATGCAGGGCGCTCATTTGATGCCTTGGGGCAAATCAGTCACCCAATGGGTAATGCAGATCTCATTGATATTCTGAAGAAAAACACGGGCTATGACCCACGTGAAGGCGTTATTAATCAAGAAATTATTGTCTATTTGGCGATGATGTTGCGCTTCGATCCCCATGCTTTTTCGGGTATTGTTACCCTGCGTACTGGCCAAATTTTGCAGCTAATTCTATCGAGATTGGCCAGAAATAATGATTTAGGTGCCCCCGAGGCTTTTGATCGGCTGTGTGATATGTCTCCATCGCAGCTTCAAAAACAGGTTCGGCGCGTGGTATTCAATTTTGAGCATTACTCTGAGAAGCTCATTGCATCGGAAGGACTACAAGTAGAACGCAATGTCCAGCCAGCGGGACAGGCACCCAGTGCAATCAAAATATTGGATTCCAGTGAATCCAAGCTAGGTGACGCTGCAGACTGGTTTCAGTGGCGCGAAATCCAGGGTTTGATGCCGCGTTTAAATGAGGCTTTTTATCTCGGTCTGTGGCACTTATTAGAGCGCAGTCGGGGCTTGGTTTTGGGCAATCGGTTCGATAGAAAGACCCGTATGAATTCCGATACCGTTTTAGGCTCAATGACGCCAGGTGAAGGCCAATTTGTGCATCTTTTTGAAAAAATGCTGAACCAGATTCAGTCTCCCTCGTATCGCCAAATGACCATTGAAGCCCTGTATGGAATGATGCAGTTTTTGATATGGAATACAGAAATGTCGTTACGCAGTTACCTAACGGTAGAAGTGATATTAGGCTATGCGGTGCGCCTCAATTGGCTAAAGCACAATCCTGACGACAGTGACCGTTATAACGATGTTCGTGGAAAAGCGTGGCGCCAGTTTTATTTGGAAACGCCAGATACGGTGACTGAAAGAGTAGGGGATGCAATGGCGTTTCTGATTGCTTCAGGACAGGATCAGGCGTTAGATGATGACAATGATGATGCCAGTTCTATTCATTAACGCGACGCAGCTGAGCAGGTTGATGGTAATTGGTTGAATTTTACTTAATAGCAATGAAATGGCACCAGATGGCTGCAGATCAAGGGTTTGATCCCGCGCGCGATGCGATGAATCGACTGAACGCTCAGTAACCAGATCGTCTGCACCACTGGAACCCTAAATAGGTTAATACGCTGATATAAATAATCCTTGGTGATATTTGAGGTTTTACGATGGACACAACTGCGGCACTCAGCCTTCTTGCTGAATTAAGAGCACTATCACCTGACTATATCGATTTTAAAGGAAATTTCGCCTCGGTTCCCATCCAACGCCAAGCGGGAATATTGCGTACCATGGGCTATGACACTGAAGGTGAGGCGCTGCAGAAAGCCGTTCGTGACCTCCAGTTCAAGACTTTTCAACACGGAATCCCCACCACTATCGTATTAAGGCCAAACGGCTTCTTTGGATTTCACTGCCGTGCTGCGCTTGAGGCTCAAGGGCACTCCTTAGACTGGACAGTGACACTTGAAATGGGTGGCCAATTGAATGGCTCCTCTGTTTTTGGTGTGCCCATTGCGCTGTCAACGGATAAAAACCAGTCAGACGATAGTAGCCAATTGGCATGGGCTGATTATCAGGTGCCGTTTACTGACGCCATTCCCCTAGGCTATCACCAGTTAACGGTGAGATGGGGAGACTCAGTGTATGAAGCGGCATTGATCCAAACCCCTGAAAGTGGATTTATACCCGATACATTAGCCAGTGATAAGCGAATATGGGGCCCTTCGATTCAGCTCTATACACTTCGGACCGCTCGCAATTGGGGCATGGGCGATTTTTCTGATTTGTGCTCGCTCATTGAACAGGCGGCTAGTCAAGGTGCTGGTTTTATTGGGCTTAACCCCCTTCATGCTTTGTATTCCATTAGCCCAGAGCATGCCAGCCCTTACAGTCCGTCTAATCGCAGTATGTTGAATGTCCTTTATATTGACCCTGAAGCGGTGTCAGAATTCCGCGTATCGGAAGCCTGCCAGTCGTGGTTCAGCAGTGCTGCGGTGTGCGAAGCATTGGCGGCCGCACGGGACACCAAACAAGTAGACTACAGCGCCGTTCATCGATTGAAATGGCATGCATTTGATTTGATGTTTGACAGTTTTGTGAATACCCACATGGCGTTAGGTACAGCCCGGTCGAAAAAGTTTTTGGCCTTTGTTGAGAAGGGCGGTGAGGCGCTGCAAACCCATTGCTTATTTGAAGCCCTGTTAGCGCACTTTCATCACTTGGATGCTGATAAATGGGGTTGGCCACAATGGGCTTCCCCCTACAAGGATAGGCAGTCTGACGAGGTGTTGGCGTTTGAATCTAGTCAACAGGATGCCATTCAGAAGTATCAGTACCTGCAGTTTGTGGCGGCTGAACAATTGGAAGCCGCGTCCTTGAAAACGAATGCCGTTGGCATGGCGCTAGGGCTATATCGAGACTTAGCGGTCGGTGCAGATCGTGGTGGTTCTGAGGTTTGGCAGGACCCTACCGCATTTTGCTTAGAGGCAAGTATCGGCGCGCCGCCAGATGCACTGGGGCCTGTAGGTCAAAACTGGGGCTTGCCGCCGCTAGACCCTTGGCACATGACCGCAACACATTATCAACATTTCATTCAATTAATTCGCAGTAATATGGCGTCATGTGGTGCCTTGCGTATAGATCACGCGATGGCTTTGGCTCGCCTATGGTGGTGTCCGCCTGGTCAAACGGCAGCAGAGGGTTGCTATGTCGCATATCCACTTGAAGACTTACTTGGCATCCTGTTACTAGAAAGCCAACGACAGCAATGTCTGGTGATAGCCGAAGATCTGGGCACTGTCCCCGACAATGTAAAAGCCGCATTCCCGCGTGCGGGTTTATTTTCGAACAAGGTGTTTTATTTTGAAATGGACGAGATGGGTTGCACATTACCCAGTCACTATCCAAATAAGGCCTTAGCGATAGTGGCCAATCATGACATGCCGACGCTAACAGCCTTTTGGTCGGGTGCTGACCTGGCATTGAGGCAATCCTTGGGTATGTTTGTCGATAACAGCGTCTACCAGCTGGAACAACAGCGGCGTCAATTGGCGAAGCACAAGGTGGTCACAGCGCTGAAGACCTCTGGATTTTTGTCTGAGGCTGCTTGGCAGGCAATGGGTGGTGATGACGCGTTGGAAACATCAGGTATGACCCTGACATTGAGTGCTGCGATCCACCAGTATCTTGCCAGTACACCGACACAATTGGTCGCTGTGCAACTGGAAGATATGTTGTTAATTGAATCGCCGGTCAATGTACCAGGCACCAGTCTTGAATATGCCAATTGGCGTAGAAAAATGACCGAGAATATCGAGACCTTGTTTTCAAATAGTCAGTCAAAACAATTTTGTGAGGGTTTAAATCGGACAAGACTGGCTGAATGATGCCGCGAATTCTGACCTGCTTGCCCTGATTGTAAAAAAAAGGCTAAACTGAATTTGAGTCGATTTGCCGCTAGTAGTCAGCGGTCTATCACGTGGGTTTTATCGCCACAATGGATTGGTCGCTCTGCAGAGCCAGAGCGCATCGAACACTTAACGAAACCGGGAGCACAAAACCCAATGGCAAGCATATCGTTTGAAAAAGTGGTCAAAAGCTATGGCGACGTCAATATTATTCGTGGACTCGATCTGGATATTCGAGACAAAGAGTTCATGGTATTGGTGGGTCCCTCCGGCTGCGGTAAATCTACAACACTTCGCATGATTGCAGGCCTTGAAGAAATTACCAACGGCCATCTGAAAATCGGCGATCGGGTAGTCAATTCGGTTCACCCGAAGGACCGCGATGTCGCGATGGTGTTTCAAAGCTACGCCCTATACCCCCACATGTCCGTATTCGAAAATATCGCCTTTGGGCTGCGGTTGCGAAAATTGCCTAAGGATGAAATCCATAAGATGGTTCATGATGCTGCCGAAACATTGGGGCTCACCGAATTACTAGATCGAAAGCCCAAGGCGTTATCCGGCGGTCAGCGACAGCGAGTAGCACTCGGGCGGGCTATTGTCAGAAAGCCATCTGTATTCTTGTTTGATGAGCCATTGTCGAATTTGGATGCTGAACTACGTGTTCAAATGCGAGCTGAAATTGGCAAGCTTCAGAAGCGCTTGGCGGTCACTGCAGTCTATGTAACCCATGACCAAGTTGAAGCCATGACCATGGGTGATCGCATTGCCGTATTGCACGACGGTGAGTTGCGACAGGTAGGTACGCCACTTGAACTTTATGATGCGCCTCAAAATGTCTTCGTAGCACAATTTATTGGAACGCCCAATATGAACATGTTGCGCATGACATTAGACGAAGACGGTAAAACCCTACGCCATCCATCGGTGTCAATCCCAGTGCCGCCGCAATGGATCGCGTCGGCAAACGCCTATAAGGGAAAATCTTTGTTGGTTGGCATTCGTCCAGAACACGTGAGGGCAGTAGACGAGAATGAATGGCACAATACAGCCGCATTGTCAGGCACGGTCGAAATTATTGAAACCTTGGGTCACGAAATCATTGTGCATATGGCGATTGAAGGCAGTGACACACAGTTGATTTCAAAAATGGATGCACACAATACCCATACCGTGGGCTCAGTAGTGAGTGTGGAGGTGCACACCACACGCATTCATTTGTTTGATCCTGAAACGCAACAGCGCCTGACGTCTGAGTGAGATTGCAGTTCAGCGGCCGCTATTGATCTGCGGCCGCCACCGCTATTGCTAATGCCTCACGACAGTCTGCTATTGCCCAACTAAACCCCGCATCCTGTAACGCTTTTGGCACCATGTTGACGCTATCGGTGAGTAAATCGCTGCTATGCCCTGTTATGACACGCAGGAGCCCTGAAGGGATGCCTGGTAGCCACTGGACACGATGTAATACCTGTGCGAGTAATTGGGTAAAGGCTTTGTTGGTAACCGCATGAGGCGCGCACATATTGACCGGGCCAGTCATGGTTTTATGGTCTAGACAGAATAGGGTAGCAGATACCCAATCTTCTATGGCTATCCATGGCCAGAACTGTTCTCCCGATCCAATAGAAGCCCCAAGGCCGAATTTGAACGTTGGCAACATGGGTTGTAATGCGCCACCTTTACCAATCACAATGCCCGTGCGCAATAGACAAACGCGGGTATTGAGTTGGCTATTTTCAAGGGCGCAAGATTCCCAGCGGTGGCACAATTCTGCGCCATAATGCTGCCCCGGATCTGCTGTTTCGTTGACTGATAAATTTCCCTTATCACCATAATACCCCGATGCAGAGCCACTCAATAATGTTGCGATCGGTTGATCGAGTCGTCGATTTAAATGGGTTAGGGCGGTAGTGGTGTTAATGCGTGAATCCCAAATACGTTTGCGTTTGTTAGCTGTCCAAGGAAAGTTAAACAAGGGTTCGCCAGCCAAATTGATACAGGCGTCAATGATGGTGGTGGCAGGGATGTCATCGAGGGATTGCACATAGTGAATTTGTTCGGAATTTTCCTGTGGTTGTCGGGTCAACATTATCAAGGTGTCGCCGCGTTCGACCAATCGGCGCACCAGTTGTTTGCCAAGGAAACCAGTGCCACCTGTGATTAAAATCCTGTTCACCAGCCTATTCTCCCCATTGTTTTTCGATTAACCGCCAATTGAAACCCATGCAATACCCGACAGACTGATTCTTTTTCAGTAGTCTTTAGGGTACGGTTATTAGCCAGTGCTGGACCACTCTGGGTTGATATTTTTGGTGCAAGCCCCATAGTAACAATCTCAACACAATGACGGATAGTGACATGACCCTCGCTTTAAACATTAAAGGACTTAACAAGACCTATGACAATGGATTTGTTGCGCTTAAGAACATTGATTTAGCGGTAAAAGCGGGTGATTTTTTCGCCATGCTAGGGCCAAATGGTGCTGGTAAGTCGACAACGTTGGGGATCGTGTCATCTTTGGTCAACAAAACCTCTGGTGCGGTATCTGTCTTTGGACACGATTTGGATACTGATCGAATGGCGGTGAAGGGATTGTTAGGCGTTGTGCCGCAGGAGTTTAATTTCAATGCCTTTGAAAAAGTCTATGACATCATTTTACAACAGGCTGGGTATTACGGTATGCCAGCACCCTTGGCAAAGACCCGTATTGAACACTACCTGAAAAAACTGGATCTTTGGGAGAAACGTCATGTGCAGGCGCGCATGTTGTCAGGCGGTATGAAGCGACGACTGATGATTGCCCGCGCACTTATCCATGAGCCTAAGTTGTTGATATTAGATGAGCCGACAGCCGGTGTTGATATCGAATTAAGACGTACGATGTGGGAATTTCTCGAAGACATTAATGCGATGGGTACCACCATAATTTTGACGACACACTATTTGGAAGAAGCTGAAGCCCTGTGTCGCAACATCGCGATTATTAATAAAGGTGAAATCGTTGCGAACACCAGTGCCCACGATCTACTGCGACAATTAAAGAAAGCGACCTTTGTAGCAGACTTGGTCAACCCCATATCGATTCCAGAAAATACCCCCTATAACTTTCGCATCGTGGGCGATGCACAGGTCGAATTTGATGTAATAAAAGACCAGCCGTTAAATCCAGTCATCGCGTTGCTGGGATCATTGCAAGGCGAAGTATTGAGTATTCGACCCAAGCACAATCGCCTTGAAGAGGTGTTTGTAGACCTTATTCATGGAGACAATACATGATTAACTATATCGCCCTTAAAACCATTGCCCACAAAGAAATACGGCGTTTCATGCGCATCTGGCAGCAGACACTTTTGCCGCCTGCGATCACTATGGTGTTGTATTTTATTATTTTCGGTAACCTCATAGGTGCCCGTATAGGCACTATGGGTGGATTTGACTATATGCAGTTTATTGTACCGGGACTGATCATGATGTCGGTGATCACCAACGCTTATGGCAATGTGTCTTCATCATTTTTTAGTAATAAGTTTCAACGCAGTGTTGAAGAAATGATGGTCGCACCCGTAAGTAATTTCACGATTTTACTGGGCTTTGTATTGGGCGGTGTTGCACGTGGCTTAATTGTCGGTGCTATCGTTACCTTGCTGTCACTTTATTTTACATCGATGCAGGTACACAACATCTTCGTGGTGGTGTCAGTTATTACGCTTACTGCCGTTGTATTTTCGATTGGTGGGCTCATTAATGGCATATTTGCCAACAAATTCGACGACGTCACGATTGTACCTACCTTTATTTTGACGCCCCTTACGTATCTGGGCGGTGTATTCTATTCGGTTAAAATGTTGCCAGAGTTTTGGCAAACCGTCAGTCATTTGAACCCCATCCTGTATATGGTAAATGCGTTTCGGTTTGGCATTCTAGGCGTCTCGGACATTAATATTTGGGTGGCCTTTGGCATGCTCTTGGTATTTACAATAGCCCTATTTAGCTGGGCGCTTTATCTTCTTAATCGCGGTATCGGCTTGAGGGCGTAAATATGCAACACAGTTTAGATCATGCACCATTGGGTAAGACCTCTGCCTATGTCGATACCTATGCACCAGAATTGCTATTTCCAGTACCACGTCAAGACAAGCGTGACGAGTTGGGGATTACCGGCCAACTCCCGTTTGTCGGGGTTGATATTTGGAATGCCTGGGAAGTGTCCTGGTTGAACAGCAAGGGAAAGCCTCAGGTCGCTGTTGCAGAAATTCGCATTCCAGCAACCTCTACCCACATCATTGAGTCTAAGTCATTCAAGCTCTATTTGAATTCACTGAACCAAACCCATTTTGATGGCTGGCCACAAGTGGTTAAGGTCTTAGAGAAAGACCTGTCTGCCTGTGCCGATGGCGCGGTGCACGTTGTATTGAGTCCTTTGGACCGCATACCAGCCTATGGCAAAGTGGTTGATGCAACAGAGGTCTGTATCGATGATTTGGATATTGCCGTAGATACCTATATGACGGATGCCCAATTATTGAAAGCAGACGCTGAAGGTTATGTAGAAGAGCAGGTGATCAGTCACCTATTGAAATCTAATTGCCCTGTTACTGGACAACCCGATTGGGGTTCCGTGTCTATCCATTATGCTGGTCGACCCATTCAACACGATAGCCTGTTGCGCTATATTATTTCATTCCGCCAGCATACCGAATTTCATGAGCAGTGCGTTGAACGTATATTTACGGATGTTCAAGCCTTGATTGCACCTGAGAAACTGACGGTGTCTGCGCGTTACGTCAGGCGTGGCGGGTTAGACATTAATCCCTACCGATCGACTGAAAATAGCGTCTTCGACAATGTCAGGTTGTTGCGCCAATAAACAGTTACATTGAGACATGGCGTGCGTGACCCCATTTAGGAGGTCTCCGCGCCAGTTAGAAGTTTTTCTTGGTGATGGTCTGATGGGCTTTTGTTAAGGCGCGTACTATTTGATCTTTGTCGTAATTTTTAACCTTTGCCAAATCGACCTGCAGCGTAAAGCCATCAAACTGATGTTCCGTGAAGGTTTGGTGCGCTCCTAGATCGCGCCGGAAGTCGACAACTTGATAGACGGTTATGGGTTTGCTAAATCCCTTGGCCTGAATTTGTCCACGTTCACGACAAGAAATGACTTCTTTCACCAAGCTATAGGTTTCATAGGAAATCAAAATTTCACCGGCTTCAGATGCACTTTCTAGGCGGCTGGCCAAGTTAACCTCTTTCCCAATAATCGTATAATCCATACGATTCTCAGCACCGAAGTTACCTACCGTACAATAACCGGTGTTTATGCCCATGCGAATTTCAAGTGGCGTTTTAATGCCCTGTGACCGCCAGCGTTGTTGCAAAATAATCATATGGCGTCGCATTTCAATGGCCATGGATACACAGGCAATGGCATCTTTCTTTGTGCCCTTGGATTCTGGGTCGCCAAAGAACACCATGACGCTGTCACCAATAAACTTATCGATGGTACCGCCGTGTCGCAATACGATTTTTGACATTTCAGTCAGGTAATTGTTTAGCAACCCGGTAAGCTCTTCAGGCTCGATTTCTTCCGATAATGAGGTGAAACCTTTGATATCTGAAAAGAACACGACCAGCTTTTTTCTCTGGGTCTCAAGCTTCACATCTTTCTTTCCAGCAAAGATGATTTGCCATACTTGGGGGCTAACGTAACGAGATAGCTTGATAGAGAGGTCGCGGTATTTTTCTCGCTGCTGCTCTACCGTATCACTGGTTCTTTTCAGTAGGCGGGTTTGCAGGTTGCCATATATCGATTTCATCGCAATATAAGCGCCAGCCCCAATGACAAAGGTGTAGTTGATAAGTTCAGAGCCTGGTGATGCCGCCATCAGTCCATAGTAATCAAGGGCTGCCCAGCTAGCTAGTGCGCCTAGGAACATTGACATGATGCCAAAGAACCAGAATTTTCTCGAGCCTCGTGTGATAAAGGATGCGTTGGCCATGATGACCATGAGCATGGTAGGTATTGGCTGTATGCCTAGCATCACAATGATGGCGCCAAAGAATAGGCCGTCGAGTAATACCAAGCCATAATCGATGCGGTCCTGATGCTTTTCTCTAAAGGGTGTCGAGACAAAATTGACCACATGGGGATACAGTAATGCAAATCCCATGACCAGTCCGGCCCATCCAGGTATGGAGTTTTCATTGATGGCAATAACGGTAGCAGCCGCTAACGTTAAATACGCGATAATCCGCAGATGATATTCGTGGTTGACTGGCTCCGCTGACTTTAGCTTGATGGCCTTAACCGGTTGCCTACCCTTTTGACCTGCTATGTTTTTCGTCATAACACTGACATCTTCCAATAATTGTGCAATTGCGCTACTGAAACACTGCTATCCTTAACAGTAACATATCATAATTACAGGGTTTAATTGATTCATTTTATACCGATATATGTCAGATAAATTTAACTGAATAAATTTGTTTTAAAACATCCTATAGTGGCTTGTTTCTATGAGAGACATTGCCCATAGTAGCGTTATTCGAATTGAATATGGGGCAGTATAATGCAGGCAATAGACCTTTTATTGAATCGTAACAGTTATCCCAAGCTTCAGGACCCTGCACCGAAAGGTGAAGACCGCGAACGTATTTTTCAGGCAGCATTGAGGGCTCCTGATCACGCCATGTTAAAGCCGTCGCGTTTCTTGGTGATTGAAGGCGATCGACGTAAAACATGGGCATTGGACATGGCGGATACTATGTTTACCAGCAATCCGTTGGCGACCGATGCTGAAATGACAAAGGTTCAGAACAGCCTGCGCAGGGCACCTTTGGTAATCGTGGCGATTTGTAAAGGCATCGACCATCCTAAAATCCCTCACATAGAGCAAATTTTATCGACAGGCTGCGCCATCCATCAAATGTTGTTGGCTGCAGAATCTTTGGGATTTGGCGGTATTTGGCGCACAGGACCGTTGGCCTATGATGCTGGTATCTTAAAATTGATGGGACTCGCCCCAGGCGAATCCATCGTAGGGTATCTGTATTTAGGTACGCCAGCAGGTGAGCGAAAGGTGCTGCCAGCCTTAAATACGGCGGATTTTTTCAAAGCAAAATAGACCTAGAATCACTGGGTAATTGTTTGGCGAATTCGGGCTAATTTGTTGATTTAAAAGACACTCTCGGTTAGAGTACGCGCCTCTTTTGGTGAGGTGTCCGAGTGGCTGAAGGAGCACGCCTGGAAAGTGTGTGTACGGCAACGTACCGAGGGTTCGAATCCCTCTCTCACCGCCATAAATAGTAAAAAACCCGCACTTGTGCGGGTTTTTTTTGGTCTTTTTTTGGTGAGAGAGTTGATGAGAACCCTCTGGTTCGATTAATCGACTTGTCGATTAAGACAGCTCTGCTGCCCGAAGGGTGAAGGCCGTAGGCCTGAATCATTAATCAAAGTGTCGATTAAGACAGCTCTGCTGCCCGAAGGGTGAAG
>CAJXZL010000042.1 GCA_913063165.1 uncultured Saccharospirillaceae bacterium
CCAGCGCCGATACCACTCGTGGCGCCTGTGATAATTGCAAGGTGTGACATGGATCAAACTCCTATAGTTATGCAATAATGCAGTTAATGTACCCCTGTGCCAGCCTGATAGAAAGTAAAAAGCACTTTGATAAAACGGAAATCTAGCCATAATTGGCGGGCTTGAAAGCATTCAAGACAGCAAGAATTTTCAATTCAAAGCATGGCAATTATTGAACATCGTCGCATAACTCCCTATACTTTGGCGGCTTTAAATTGGCGGTACTGCCACATAGGGGGTTTGCGATGGCGACCACGGCAGTTATGCATCTGACAAAAAGTGTGTCATGACGGGATCTAAAAGCACGTTGAGACACCGTCAGCGCAAGGGTTCAACCATACCCCAACCTGCTTTTGCAGGCTTGTTTTTTGGGCAAGCAGGGGTGGTTTTGTCAGTGGCGTTAGCGCTGGCCATTTGGAGTCAAGCGGTAGCATTGGCGTTTGCAGCAGGCGCTCTGTTACACATATTGCCCCAAACATATTTAGCGATACGGGCGTTTCGGTATCGCGGTGCTGCACAAATTCAGCACACCTTTATTAGTACAAACCAGGGTCTTGTAGGAAAGTGGCTGCTGTTCGCAACCGGCCTCGCTCTTACTTTTAGATTCTGGACCGATGTTCATTTGCCGGCCCTCTTTATAGGGTATCTGTTAGCACAGATGGGCAGTTGGATCGTCTACCCAATTTTGATTAATCGACCGCTACGCGGTAAATGAGGAAATAAACGACTATGGCAACCGAAAACCTAACGTCGAACGAGTATATTAAGCACCACTTAACCAACCTGACCTTTGGTAAAGGCGACCATGGCTGGGGTTTTGCCCATGGTGCAGAAGAAGCTGCCAATATGGGCTTCTGGGCAATCCATGTTGATACCATGGTGTGGTCTATCGGTTTGGCGGTGATCTTTTTGGCTCTGTTTAGAATGGCTGCAAAGCGCGTGACTACAGACGTACCCACTGGCTTTCAAAACTTTGTAGAAATGTCGATCGACTTTATTGATGCACAAGTTAAAGATGGCTTTCACGGCAAAAACAAAATTGTAGCGCCCTTGGCACTGACCATTTTTGCTTGGGTGTTCTTGCAGAACGCTATGGACTTGTTGCCAGTCGATTTGGTACCTGAGTTGGCCAAGTTGGCAGGCATTGGGTATATGAAGATCGTTCCTTCTACCGATCCTAACGCCACCATGGGCATGGCGATCGGCGTCTTTATGTTGATGATTTATTATGGCATCAAAGTGAAGGGCCTAGGCTTCTTCAAAGAATTGATGTTTATGCCGTTTAGCTTCAAAAACCCTGCCGTTCAGGCGTTGTTTATTCCAGTCAACCTGTTCTTAGAATTGGTTAGCTTGATTTCCAAGCCGGTTTCATTGGGCTTGCGATTGTTCGGAAACATGTATGCTGGCGAAATGATCTTTATTTTGATCGCAATCATGTATTCAGCAGGTATGGTATTGGGCGTGCTAGCGGGCTTCATGCAGCTAGGTTGGGCAATTTTCCACATTTTGATTATTGCACTACAGGCCTTCATCTTCATGGTACTTACGATTGTATATCTAAGTATGGCTCACGAAGATCACTAGAATTCCACGGCTGGGTAGCAATACCCTACCGTAGAAAATGGGTTTTAAAACCTTAAAAACACGTAAAGTAACGATTAGTTTTGACGATAATCAGGAGAAAAAAATGGAAATGATCTACGTAGCTGCGGCTATCATGATGGGTTTGGGCGCACTTGGTGCAGCAATTGGTATGGGTGTATTGGGCGGCCGTTTGTTGGAAGCCGTTGCACGTCAGCCTGAGCTAGGACCAATGCTTCAGGGCCGTTTCTTCTTGGCAGTAGGCCTAGTTGACGCGATCCCAATGATTGCTGTTGGTATCGGCTTGTACTTGATCTTCGCAGTCGCTTAATCTCTTTTCGGATGCTTAGATTAAACATGTGTAACCGAAACCAAGAGGTATAGGCCGTGAATATCA
This sequence comes from uncultured Saccharospirillaceae bacterium, assembly GCA_913063165.1. GTDB lineage: Bacteria > Pseudomonadota > Gammaproteobacteria > Pseudomonadales > Natronospirillaceae > CAJXZL01. The sequence goes on from CAJXZL010000042.1 coordinate 2,018, forward strand.
ATCTAACATTGATTGGTCAGCTCGTATCCTTTGCTGTCTTTGTCTGGTTTTGCGCTAAGTTTGTATGGCCACCGCTGATTTCAGCGATGGAAGAGCGCCAGGCGAAAATTGCAGATGGTCTGAGTGCAGCTGATAGAGCTGCCAAAGACTTAGAGTTGGCACAAGATAAGGCAGCTCACCAACTACGCGATGCCAAAAAACAGGCAGCGGAAATTGTTGAGCAAGCGAACAAGCGTTCTGCACAGATCGTTGAGGAAGCTGAAGATGACGCACGAGCGAAAGCCGAGCAGATTCTAAAAGCAGCCGAAGCGATGGTTGAGCAAGAAACTGTTCAAGCCCGAGAAGCACTGCGTTTGAGAGTGTCTGAACTGGCAATAGCCGGCGCCGAGAAAATCCTACAGTCCTCAGTTGATGCTGCGAAGCACAATGAGCTGTTGGATAAATTGGCCGCAGAACTCTAAGGAGAAACACGATGGCTGAACAAAGCACACTAGCACGACCTTACGCGAAAGCAGCGTTTGAAGCAGCCAAGGCTGCATCAGCGTTAGCATCGTGGTCTGACGCGCTAGCGACTCTGGCAGCAGTTTCTCTGGATGATAAAGTTCAAAAGGCGTTGGGTAACCCAGCGGCAACAAGCGCATCGAATGTTGCGATTTTGGCGGAATTGGCACCCGAAGCGGTTGCTGCCACCAAAAACTTGTTGGCTGCTATGGCAGACCAAAAGCGTTTAGGTTTATTGCCTGACGTGGTAACGCACTTTGAAAAATTCCGGGCTGACGAAGAGCATTCTGCCAACGTAACCATAACCAGTGCCTATGCACTGACGGCTACGCAGGAAGCGCTTTTGAAAGAGAAGCTAAAAAACAAGCTGGGACGCGACGTTCAGCTAGTTACCGAAGTTGATGCAACTTTGATCGGTGGTGTGGTAATTCGCACAAACGACATGGTGATCGACGGCTCTGTAACTGGCAAGCTCGCGAAGCTAGCAGAAGCAATGTATTCCTAAGAGGAAGCAGGCATGCAGCAACTGAATCCTTCAGAAATCAGTGACATTATCAGAAAGCGCATCGAGGGTATCGATGTCTCTTCTGAAGCAAAAAACGAAGGTACTGTAGTCGGTGTAACCGATGGTATCGTCCGTATCCACGGCTTAGCTGACGTGATGTACGGTGAAATGATCGAATTCGAAGGTAGCCTTTACGGTATGGCATTGAACCTGGAGCGTGACTCCGTAGGTGCAATCGTATTGGGCGACTACCTTGGTGTACAGGAAGGCCAAAAGGCTAAATGTACCGGTCGTATTCTTGAAGTACCTGTAGGTCCAGAATTGTTGGGCCGCGTCGTAGACGCACTGGGTAACCCTATTGATGGGAAAGGCTCGTTGGGTACCACCATGACGGACGCACTTGAAAAAGTTGCACCGGGTGTTATCGCACGTAAATCAGTAGACCAGCCAGTACAGACGGGTTACAAATCGGTTGACGCCATGGTGCCAATCGGTCGTGGTCAGCGAGAGTTGATCATTGGTGACCGTCAGACAGGTAAAACTGCGATGGCAGTCGACACCATTATTAGCCAGAAAGGTACTGGCATTAAGTGTGTGTACGTCGCTATCGGTCAGAAGCAATCTACTATTGCTAACGTAGTGCGTAAGTTAGAAGAGCATGGCGCTATGGCACACACGATCATCGTGTCTGCATCAGCATCTGAACCAGCGTCGATGCAATTCCTAGCACCTTATGGTGGTTGTACCATGGGTGAATACTTCCGTGACCGCGGCGAAGATGCGTTGATCATTTATGATGACCTATCTAAGCAAGCAGTTGCTTACCGTGAAATCTCCCTGTTGCTACGTCGACCACCAGGTCGTGAAGCATACCCAGGTGACGTATTCTATTTACACTCTCGTCTGCTAGAACGTGCAGCCCGTGTAAATGCTGACTACGTAGAGAAGTTCACTAACGGTGCAGTGAAAGGCAAAACCGGTTCTTTGACCGCATTGCCGATCATTGAAACACAGGCTGGCGACGTATCTGCGTTCGTACCAACCAACGTGATTTCAATCACCGATGGTCAGATCTTCCTAGAAACCAACCTGTTTAACTCGGGTGTCCGTCCTGCTATGAACGCGGGTGTATCGGTATCTCGAGTAGGTGGTGCGGCTCAGACTAAGTTGATGTCAAAACTGTCCGGTGGTATCCGTACAGCATTGGCTCAGTATCGCGAACTTGAAGCTTTTGCTCAGTTTGCATCTGACTTGGACGAAGCGACCAAAGCACAGTTGGAACATGGTCAGCGCGTAACTGAATTGATGAAGCAGAAGCAATATTCTCCGATGTCTATCGCAGAAATGGCTATCTCAATTTATGCAGTAAACAATGGCTTTTTGAAGTCTGTTGCAGTCGAAAAAGTTCTCGACTTCGAACGTTCTTTGCACGCATACATGCATGCAGAGCACGCAGATTTCATGAAAGACTTGGTTGAAAACGGCACGTTTAACGACGACGTAACCGGTACTTTCAAAGCTGCGCTAGAGAAGTTTGTGGCAACACAGACTTGGTAACCCAAGGCTGGTCGGTACTGATTATCAGTAACCGACCTGTTTGTGACTGAGGTAAATTTATGGCAGCCGGAAAAGAGATTCGTTCTCAGATCGGAAGCATTAAAAATACGCAGAAAATTACGAGCGCTATGGAAATGGTCGCTACGAGTAAGATGCGTAAAGCTCAGGACCGAATGAAGGCCGGTAAACCTTATGCCGATAAAATTCGGAACGTGATTGGCCATTTGGCTAACGCTAATCCCGAATACCGCCACCTGTTTTTGCAGGAGCGCGAGGTCAAGCGTGTGGGATACATCATTGTATCTACAGACCGTGGCCTGTGTGGCGGCTTGAATATCAATGCATTCAAGCAGGTAATGAAAGAGATGCAAGGCTGGGCTGAAAAGTCCGTCAGTGTCGACATCTGCGCCATTGGTGCTAAGGGCAGCGGCTTTTTTAAGAGCCTGGGAGCGCGTGTTGTTGCCTCGACTACTCACGTAGGCGAGAAACCTGAAATTGAAGACTTGGTTGGTGGCGTCAAAGTTATGCTGGACAAGTATAACGAAGGCGAAATCGACAAGCTGTTTTTGGTGTACAACGATTTTATTAATACTATGACCCAGACGCCAATCATCCACCAGATGTTGCCGCTGAAGGGCGCAGATGACGACAGCAAGCGCAAACAGATTTGGGACTATATGTACGAACCTGAAGCGCGTGAATTGCTCGATGGCTTGTTGGTTCGATTTATCGAATCTCAGGTATATCAGGCAGTCGTTGAAAACAATGCCTGCGAACAGGCCGCCCGGATGATGGCTATGAAAGCTGCCACCGATAATGCCGGTGATATTATCGACCAACTTCAGTTGGTTTATAACAAAGCACGTCAGGCTGCGATTACTCAGGAAATTTCTGAAATCGTAGGTGGGGCCGCCGCTGTATAAGTGGTGGAAAAGTAGCCTTGGCTAAATATTTGCGGATAGTTTAGAGGACAGAAATCATGAGTAGCGGAAAGGTCGTACAGATCATTGGCGCTGTTATAGACGTGGAATTTCCACGCGATTCGGTACCTAAAGTGTATGATGCGCTGTTAGTAGACAAGCACAATGTGACGCTTGAAGTACAGCAGCAGTTGGGCGACGGTATTGTACGTACCATCGCCATGGGTTCATCTGAAGGTCTAAGCCGTGGCTTGGAAGTTTCGGGTACTGGCACGGGCATTCAAGTTCCTGTTGGACACGAAACTCTTGGTCGCATCATGGACGTTTTGGGTAATCCAATTGACGATAGAGGCCCTATCGGCGAGAAGGAGCGTGCGGTTATTCACCGTAAAGCCCCTACTTATGCTGAACAGGCGCACTCACAGGAGTTGTTGGAAACTGGTATCAAGGTTATTGACCTTGTTTGCCCGTTCGCCAAGGGTGGTAAAGTTGGTCTATTCGGTGGTGCGGGTGTTGGTAAAACCGTAAACATGATGGAATTGATCAACAACATCGCTTTGGAACACAGCGGTTTGTCAGTTTTTGCTGGTGTAGGTGAGCGTACTCGTGAGGGTAACGATTTCTACTACGAAATGCAGGAATCAGGCGTTGTAAACATTGCTGAGCCTATGAAGTCTAAGGTTGCGATGGTATACGGCCAGATGAATGAGCCACCAGGAAACCGTTTGCGTGTTGCTTTGACTGGTTTGACCATGGCTGAGAAGTTCCGTGACGAAGGTAAAGACGTACTGTTGTTTATTGACAACATCTATCGTTATACCTTGGCGGGAACAGAAGTATCAGCACTGCTAGGCCGTATGCCTTCTGCGGTAGGTTACCAGCCAACATTGGCAGCGGAAATGGGCGCATTGCAAGAACGTATTACATCTACTAAGACGGGTTCGATCACATCGATCCAGGCAGTATATGTACCTGCGGATGACTTGACTGACCCATCTCCAGCAACCACTTTCGCACACCTAGACGCCACTGTGGTATTGGATCGTAAGATCGCTTCCATGGGTATCTATCCTGCGGTGAACCCATTGGACTCAACGTCACGTCAGTTGGATCCGTTGGTTATCGGTCAGGAGCATTATGATGTTGCTCGTGCAGTTCAGCAGACGCTTCAGCGTTATAACGAACTGAAGGACATTATTGCGATTTTGGGTATGGACGAATTGTCTGAAGAAGACAAGCAGTTGGTAGCCCGTGCACGTAAAGTTGAAAAATTCTTATCTCAGCCTTTCCACGTTGCTGAAGTATTTACCGGTTCACCTGGTAAGTACGTGTCATTGAAAGAGACTATTAGCTCTTTCAAAGCAATTTTGGCAGGCGAGTATGACCACATTCCAGAGATGAACTTCTATATGAAGGGTGCTATCGAAGAAGTGGTTGAAGCTTTCAATAAGCGTAAAAACGCCTAACCAGGAGGTATTGAGTCATGTCAATGACCGTACATCTCGATGTCGTTAGCGCTGAAGAGCAGATTTACTCTGGTCTCATCGCATCGGTACAGGCGCGTGGTACTTTGGGTGAGCTGGGTATTTTACCTGGCCACGCACCTCTGTTGACGTCACTGGTCCCAGGACCAGTACGCCTTACCATGCAAGATGGAAGTGTTGAAGTGATGTACGTTTCAGGTGGATTCCTGGAAGTACAGCCTAGCAGCATCACCATTTTGGCAGATACGGTATTGCGTGCAGGTGATATTGACGAAGCACAAGCCATTGAAGCCCGCTCCAAAGCAGCTAATGATTTGGCCGAGCATCAGGCGGATGAGCAATTTGCTGCTGTAGCTGCCAGATTGGCTGCTGCAACTGCTCAGTTGCGAATTCTTGAAGAGCTACGTTCAGGTCGTAAGCGCTAAGCGAGCGACAGCACGAAAAAGCAGCCATCTGGCTGCTTTTTTTTTGTCCTAAATACGTACTAGCTGCACAAAAAAAGCAGCCAACTGGCTGCTTAAATGGGATAACGCACCTTATTTTTGTGGCAAGCTCTGCGTATAACTTAGGATGTCCAACATGTCCTGATTGGGTAAAGCCAATAATGCAGGCATGGGGGTGAGCGGCTGTCCGAAACGTAGCTTATGCATCATTTCCCATGGATTTCCTGCTGCAACAGTTCCAACGAACTCTTTCTTATCGCTGCTGCCAAAGTTTATCAGGGTTCCATCGAGTCCATGGCAACCAGCACACAGGGTTTCAAACAATCCAGCGCCGCGATTTGCATCACCTTTAACCATCTTGCCTGGCATGGCAACGTAAGGTGTAGGATCCAACATGCCTTTAGATAGGAACAAGGCCAGGTTTGACAATGCTTCGTCAGAAATCATGGCTTTGGTGTAGCCGTGAGTCTGGTTACGGATAATCGCCATAATGCTGTCTACAGATTTTCCGGCAACACCACTGACGCCCTTTATGCCGCTAAAGTGTGAACCAGAACTGTAGGCACCAGCAGCACCTTTATAATCCCAACCGTGGCATTCTTTGCAACGCCATGTGCCGTCGCCAGTCCTTCCTGAAACTGCAGGATAGGACGGATGGGTCTCCGTTGGAGACGCGACCATCAAGGTTTTTGCCCAGTTATCGTATATCTTACCACCATGGCTGATTTTGTAGGCTTCGGTGGTATCTGCGATAGCGGTTGCTGACACCAACAAGCCAAACGAGGCTAACAAGGGTAGCGCCAATTTAAAAATCTTCATATTAAGAGTCCTTCCAATAGTTAAGTGTGTATCAACACTGCATGTTTACATCGAACAACTCTGCCACTCAGTGCACCCTGTCTTAGCAGTTCCGTTGATTAATTCGAAAGTAGACTACCATTAATTCCAAAAGCTTATCTATAAGTAAATATAGACCCTTAGATGAGCGCCATGGAGTAAACTGATCATGCTTTGATGCTTATCAAGTTTTCAAAAAGACTGAAAATAGGCTAAAAGCCGACCACGTAGCCGAATACCCGACGTGATGGGTTGGCTTGCTGATCTGCAAAAGAAAAATGCGAGGGTATTAGGGTCCCAAGATAGGCGATCAGAAGGAAGCGATAACTCACCCAGTGCATGTTTCAATAATAAGTACCGATAGCCAGCCAAGGTTGCCCACAAGAGCACGCAGCACCCACTGGTGCTGCTATCTATGAAACCCCTAATATGAACAACCTAGTGTGTGAGGGTTTGTTCGGATCAGAAATCAAAAGGCTCACTGTAACCGCTGACGTCGTAATCGAACACGCGCCCATAGAAATACCATTCGGATTCGAGAGCCTTTTTAAGATTCTTTGCCTGTCTAAAGCCATGGCCTTCACCTGCAAAGGTGAGGTATGCAACAGGAACACCTTTGTTTTTAAGGGCAGTCACCATGTCCTCGGCTTGGTTGGGTGGTACCACCTTGTCATCCAATCCCTGAAACAATATGACAGGACAGTTGATCCTATCGATCGAATGGATTGGAGAGCGGGATTGGTATACCGCCTTGCTTTCAGGATATGGCCCTACCAGACCATCCATGTAACGTGCTTCAAACTTGTGGGTGTCACCTGCCAACGTTTCCAAATCACCGATACCGTAGTAGCTTGCACCCGCGCCAAATCTGTCGGTAAAGGCCAGGGCCGCGAGTACGGTATATCCGCCTGCACTGCCACCACGAATGGCCACCTTGTTTTTATCTACCCAACCCAAGGCAACCGCATGGTCAACGCCAAAAACACAGTCAGCGACATCAGCAACGCCCCACTGTCCTGTGAGTTTTTCTTTATAAGCCCTGCCGAAGCCCGTACTGCCACGATAATTGATGTCCAATAGCGCGAAACCCCTACTGGTCCAAAACTGTTTCCTCACATCTAGCTCAGCAGAAGTAGCGCCGGTAGGGCCACCGTGTAAAAACACCACCAACGGCGGCAGGCTACCTTCTGGTGCGATAAAATCAGGATTCTGGGGTGCATAGAAAAATGCGTGGGCTGTGTCGCCGTCGGAAGTGGGATAGCTTATGGCTTTTGCCTGTGAGATATAGGCAGGGTCCACGACGAGGTCATTGCTAGTACGCACCACATGGTGGCCCGCGTTATCTAGCTGTAGGCCAATAACACGGCTACTTTCAATAGCACTGCCCGCCTGAACACACATGAGACCATTGTGAATGGTGAGATTATTGAAGGTGCTATAGGGCAATGTCAGTGCCTGGGTCTGGGTTGCGACGCCGTTGTCATCCAGCGTCATAGTAACCAAGGTTTGACGTCCATCGGACGAACGAATAGCCACTATCCTGTTTGCGTCTGCAAAGGCATAGGTGTGCTGACCAAACTGCCAATGGGGCAGGCCATACTCAGCTTCGTCTCGCCACACGGGGGTCACGGTATTGGCTGACCAGGTATACAAATTCCACCAACCTGAACGATCAGATACAAAAAATAACCGTCCGTCGGGAGACCATTGAGGATGGCAAACAGATTCATTGCCGTTGCCAGCGACGGCAGCAGCAGGGGCGTCATTCGACAAATCCTTGCGCCACAGTGTGGTGGCATCCCAAGGCATATTGGGTTGATTCCAAGAGAAATAGGCCAAAAACTGTCCACAAGGACTCACCGTAGGCGATGCATAAAAGTCATCACCGGAGACTAGGACAGCCGTGGCGCCGGATGTTAGATCAACACTGGCTAAGCTATTCACAGGCGGGCCAGCTTGTCGGTGGTCTTCCACCACAGCGATCAGTCGGTTACGCGGCGCATCATAGACCATGTCGGCATATCGCAAACCGTTGTCGGCCGTTATCACGCGCGGTTCTGCACTGGGTTGTGCTAGCGAGATCTGATACAGGAGCTGGTCCGATAATTGGCAATAGATGGCGGTATCGTCCACAAAGCAGTATTCGCCGCCACCATATTCATGCACACGACTGCCAACACTGACACCTTTAGGGGTTACATCGACAGGGGTTTGCGTATCGGTTTGACGCATCAGCACCGCACGGCCACCTTCGCTGGGACGCTGCTCTACCCAATAAACCGACCCTCGATAGACGCGTGGACTATTGATTCGTAGATTATTGGCGGTGACTAAATCGGCAGAAAAGGGAGATACCCAACCGCCAAATTCCGTAATTTTAGGATGAACCATCGAAATACTCCTTAATTAACTGCCACTATTTCCGTTTATTGTGCCATAATGTGAACCAGTTAGCGGCAACTTGATGGGTCTTAACCCCCGGTCGCCTTAATGGGATGTTACCTTAGATGGTGGTTTACGGGGCAAAAATACTGGTGAACGCCCCATATTTCCCATAACATGATGTGAACCAGTTCACCTCACTAAAAACGGAAGTTCCCTGTGAAAACCGATATTGTAATTCTCGCTGCCGGTAAAGGCACACGAATGAAGTCCGCCCTGCCTAAGGTCATGCACCCGCTTGCAGGTCGTCCTCTTGTAAAACATGTGGTTGATACTGCATCAAGGCTAGCCCTCAGTGAGCAGCCGGATATTCATGTCGTTATCGGTCACGGCGCAGAAACGGTTGAGTCTTATTTTGCAGGCACTGACGTAAACCTAGTCTACCAATTGGAACAGTTGGGAACCGGACATGCGGTTGCCCAAGCGTTGCCAGTGATGTCGAAAGACGGCATTACGTTGGTGTTGTACGGTGATGTGCCGCTCACGGCAACCAACAGCCTAGAATCCTTATTAGAAAAAGTCACCCCAACCAGCATGGGGTTGCTTACTGCCATACCTGCGAGTTCAAAAGGCTATGGTCGTATCGTGCGTGATGAGGCAGGGCGGGTAACCGCTATCGTCGAAGAAAAAGACGCCACTGATGCACAGCGCAACATCAAAGAAATCAATACCGGCATTTTGGCAATAGAGTCGCGCCATCTGCACGATTGGTTACCAACATTGTCCAACAGCAATGCACAGGGCGAATACTACCTCACCGATGTGATTGCGATGGCAGTGCAAGCGGGATTGACCGTAGAAACAGTCAACCCGAATCAGATTGAAGAAACCCTGGGTGTGAATAACCGCCTGCAGTTGGCTGAATTGGAACGCTTTTATCAGCGCCAACAGGCTGATGTGCTGATGACCAATGGCGCGAGCCTCGCCGACCCAGCACGCATTGATGTGCGTGGAACGGTTACGACCGGTCAAGACTGCGATATCGACATCAATGCGGTATTCGAAGGCACTGTGACACTGGGTAATAACGTTAGCATCGGTCCTAATTGCGTGTTTAAAAATTGCACCATTGGTGACGGTACGCGAATTGAAGCCAACACCGTGATTGAAGACGCGGTCATTGGAACGTCTTGTAATGTAGGTCCCTTTGCCCGTGTCCGTCCGGGTACCGTGCTAGAACATGGGGCCAAGCTGGGCAACTTTGTAGAAATCAAAAAAGCCCATATAGGCAAAGGCTCTAAAGTGAATCATCTTACCTATGTTGGCGACACGGTCATGGGTGAGGGCGTAAACATTGGTGCGGGTACCATTACCTGTAACTATGATGGTGCCAATAAATATGTGACGACCATCCATGACAATGTGTTTGTGGGTTCAAATTCTACCTTGGTTGCGCCAGTGACCTTAAATGAAGGTGCCTTTGTGGGCGCAGGCTCGGTCATTACCAAAGATATCCCTGCTAACAAATTGACCATCGGTCGCGCAAAACAAGTCACCATTGACAGTTGGAAACGTCCCGTTAAGGACCATAAATGATCAAAGCCATTTTGTTCGATTGCGATGGCGTCCTGATGGACACAGAGCGTATGGCTAATGAGATTAATGCCGAACTGTTACAGCAAGCCGGCATACCAATGACCTATGAGGACTGTCGTTTACACCTCACGGGAAGAACAGAAGCCGGAGTGAAAGCCTGGCTAGAAGCCAATTTTGAAGGCAAGGTGGGCGATTGGGATGCAGCGTCATTGGTGTGGAATCAACGCTTTCGCCAACGCGTGAAAGACACCAAACCGGTAATGCCGGGTGCAGAAATGATGCTGGCCAGTTTGACTTTGCCCTTTGCCGTGGTCACCAACGCCGGTTGGGACGACATGAATTTTAAGTTTGAAGCCACAGGGCTCGACCGCTTTTTTGCGTCTGACCTGCGGTTTAGTGGTCAAGCGCTGAACATGCCAAAACCGCACCCCGGTGCCTATTTGGCTGCTGCTAGCAAATTGGCCATAGCACCCGAACACTGCGTGGTGATCGAAGATTCGATTATCGGCGCGACAGCAGGACTCAATGCAGGCATGCAGGTGTGGGGATTTACCGCCGATGCAAAAGAATCTGATTTGGTTGGTGTTGGTGTACATCGGTGTTTTGAGCGCTTAGATCAACTCAGTGACATGGTTGTCAAAGCCAATATTCAATAATAATACGACCGGGCTATCCGGCGAGAGGACAAAATATGTGTGGAATAGTAGGTGCTGTAGCACAACGTGACGTATCCGACATCTTGGTTGAGGGGCTTCGTCGACTTGAATACCGCGGTTATGACTCCGCTGGTGTAGCCATATTGCATGACGGTGACATGGCACGCGTACGCCGTGTCGGCAAGGTCAATGAATTGGCGCGGGCGTTGAAAGCAGATCCATTGGCTGGCGGTACCGGTATTGCACACACCCGTTGGGCAACCCACGGTAAGCCAAACGAAACCAATGCCCACCCGCATGTGTCGAACAAGAACATTGCGGTTGTTCACAACGGCATTATTGAAAACCACCATGCGTTGCGTGAAGAACTCAAAGCAGAAGGTTACGTCTTTACCTCTGACACAGACACCGAAGTGATACCGCACATGCTCGACCGCGAGCTCAAAAAAGGCGGCTCGTTGGTAGAAGCCATGTTGGCGGTACGTCAATTGTTAGACGGTGCCTACGGCACTGTGGCAATCGACTCTCGCGACCCAAGTGTGATGGTCGTGGCCCGATCAGGTTCACCCTTGGTAGTAGGCATGGGTATTGGTGAGAACTTTATTGCGTCAGACCAGTTGGCCTTATTGCCTGTGACTCGCCGCTTTATGTTTTTAGAAGAAGGTGATGTCGCCGAAGTGACCCGTCACAGCGTGCGTATTTTCGACAAAGACAACAACCCGGTTGAGCGTGTCGCCAAAGATTCAGAAGTAAAACACGACGTAGGTGACAAAGGTGGTTACCGCCACTTCATGCTCAAAGAAACTTACGAGCAGCCTGATTCGATCAGCGCCACGTTAGAAGGCCGTATTGCGCACAACCGCGTGATCGCTGAAAGCTTTGGTACCCAAGCGCCAGAAATTTTGAAGGGCATCGAAGCCATTCAGATCATTGCCTGTGGTACCTCGTATCACTCGGCGATGGTCGCGCGCTATTGGTTTGAAGAACTTGCTGGTATTCCTTGTCAGGTTGAGATTGCCTCTGAATTCCGTTACAGAAAATCAGTGGTGCTACCCAATTCCCTGTTGATTACCATTTCACAGTCAGGCGAAACAGCCGACACCATGGCGGCACTCATGCTGTCTAAAGAACTGGGATACAAAGCCTCGTTAACCATCTGTAACGTGGCGGGATCATCCTTGGTACGTGAAAGCGACATGGCTTACATGATGCGTGCGGGTGTTGAAATCGGCGTGGCCTCTACCAAAGCCTTTACCACACAGTTGGTCGGCTTAATGCTGTTGGTCATCAAAATCGCAGAATACCGCGGTGCTTCCGATGAACTGCTCGATCGCTTGATCTTAGGTGTCGAGAAGTTGCCGGCGCAGATCAAAAACGCCTTGAAACTCGACCCTGTAATTGAAGCCTTGGCGCAAGATTTTGCTGACAAAAACCATGCCTTGTTCCTAGGCCGTGGCAGCCAGTACCCGATTGCGATGGAAGGTGCATTAAAGCTGAAAGAAATTTCTTACATTCACGCTGAAGCATACGCGGCAGGTGAATTGAAGCATGGACCATTGGCCTTGATCGATTCTGAAATGCCCGTGATCGTGGTAGCACCAGACAACGACCTGTTAGAAAAACTAAAATCTAACATGGAAGAAGTCCGTGCCCGTGGCGGTCAGCTGTATGTGTTTGCCGATAAAGATGCCGGCTTTAAAAACATGGACGGCATTAAAGTGATCGAGATGGACGACATCGACAACTATATGGCACCGGTGTTGTACACCATTCCTTTGCAGTTGTTGAGCTATCACGTCGCCATCATCAAGGGCACCGACGTTGACCAACCGCGTAACTTGGCAAAATCGGTAACGGTAGAGTAACAAAGCACCGTCCGACACAGTAAGCACAACCCAGCGCTGAGACACCGTCTGACCGTTGGGTTTTTTTATGGGTGCTGTTCAGCCGAACGGTGCCAATGAGGATCTTCGACCATACACTGTGCATCGCCTTGCCACATTCCGCATGGTGTTTGAGCAGACGCGTGGTTGGCTATTCGTATACCTGTGATTGAAAGTACGTGCCTTTCCGCTGCCAGCAGTGTTATATACTCCCCGCTATTGGTAACCAATGCATTAACGATAAGGCGCTAGGCAGGGCTGAGATTAACCGTTGCGGGTTCAACGGTGACACTACAACGATTCAAGGAGTGTGGTCTGGGTGGAAGTGAATTACGGTATCATTATTTTTGCTGCATTTCTGGCGGTTGTTAGCCCGGGGCCAGCGACCTTGGCGGTAGCCAATGCCTCTATGTCACAGGGGCGGCAGCAGGGTGCTGTCCTTGCTTTTGGCATTACCACAGGTTCGCTGATATGGTCCTTGTCGGCCGCCTTTGGCATTAGCGCATTGATGATGACCGAGCCTTGGATATTTACCGGCTTGCGGTACTTGGGCGCCGCCTATTTGTTGACGATGGCGTGGCAATCAGCCATGGCCTCACGGACCAAGACCACATTAACAACCCAACCGACTACCCCACGTCGTACTTGGGCTCAGAGCTATTGGCGCGGTGTGGCATTGCACCTGACCAACCCGAAAGCCATCTTGTTTTTTGTCTCGTTATATTCCATCGCCATTCCACAGAACACCCCGATATCTGAGATTATGTTGCTCAACTTCATTATCGTGTTTCAGGGTTTGGTGGTATTTCAGCTCTATGCCCTGTTGTTTTCCCGTGCGGGTGTAAGAACGGCTTACTTCAATTCAAAACAGTGGTTCGACCGTATTTTTGCTGTGGTATTTGGTGCCATCGGGTTGGGCATTGGCTTTTGGCCGAGTTGACGGCTCACAGGACTAACGGCTAGATCTTAGGCATGATTAGTAACTAGGACGCCCATCTCTACCTTAAATATCACAAGGAGGTAAAGCCGTTCAGGCTAGGCAACATTTGGTGTTCACAGTTAGTGAAATTAGGTGTTCACAGAGGCCAAAAATACACAGCACATCAATGACCCTGTACCCATTGATTGTGGCCAGGCCTTTGTTATTTGCATCTCATTCTCTCACTAGCTGTTACAATGACTGCTCACGAAATTCATAGAGCAGTTTATACGGTACCCCCCCCATGAATATAAAGAACGATCTGCAGAAGTTGAACAATCAACTCGATGTTTGTAAAAACAAACTAGTAGCCGCACAGCAGCGTAACGACCAAGAAAGAGTTATTTACTTTCAAGGTAAGCTGGACAAAGCCAACAAAAAAATTGCCAGTTACAAACAACTACAGACACGTCAAAATAGCAGCAAAGGCCGTAGCATTACCGCTCTAGCCTTTAACCGCCCGCTAACCCAAGCCGAACAAGCAGACATGGGGAAATTAAAAAAATCCGTGCGTGGCCTGATTGTTGTGCACCCATTGACTGCAGTAGGTCGTGAGATCGGTGTCAAAGTTGTGACGGGCTATGCCCCTAAGGAATTCTAATAAAAATTGCGTGGGCAGCGTCTTTTATATTATTCACAAACAGAAAATAGTTAATGTTTGGAAAATAGAAGCGCGCGATTCTGATCTTGTAGATCATTGGACTGGCTTTTGATCTGGCAACTACGCATTTAACAGCGCAAGCCAGGTAAACACTGCCGCGCGCGTACTTTTAGCCTTAAATGCCTATGAAGCTACCAATAACATTTCTATTGCTTATATCCTTTTCTGCATTTCCAGAAGAATGCTTTTTTTGATGAAAGCACGAGTAATCGAGCACGCTTCACAATACTTGTGCTAATGAATCACAATGTGAGGA
>CAJXZL010000043.1 GCA_913063165.1 uncultured Saccharospirillaceae bacterium
CAAATTGACTGTGTTGAAAGCGCCCACATTGAAATTTGAAAAAATATTGACCGGAATACCATTGATCAAGTTTTTATTGGTGATGTTATATTCTTCAGTATTACCGACTTGGGTGAGGTCGTGTGTGGCAACTGTCGTACCAGCCGTTATGTCAGGAGCCGCAGCCGTTACCTGCATTGCAGTGAGCGATAGCACCCCCACCCAACCTGAACGCCTCAGCGTTTTCTTGTGGTGAGTCTCAGCTATCGCTAGTGCTAGTGGGCTACGGATAAACTTCATAACGGCATGACCTAGGTAAGGTATCATCGGTGAACGCGGTGCCAGCCACTTGTCTTTTCATTCTTGTTGCTGACAAGAGTTCGTTTTGTTTATTTTTTTACTGCTTTTAATCACACATACCCACCACAAGAGTAGTGGCGGGCTCGTGCTGTTCTTTCTTATTGTTTGGTATTGAGCTGTTCTGCTAGGCGCTTAATGGCACCCAGAGAATGCAGGTGCCCATAAGCCCAGGCCAAATAGCCTTTGCGGAACCAATCGGTGATATCTGCATCTTCTAAAGCATTCATCTTTTGTTCGTCGACGATGTGCAAACCTTCCATACGCAACGGCTTATTGTCAGGCGTCATTACCTGCAAAACGAAAGGCTTAAACAGGTCTTTTTCGGCAACTGCCGTACAGAAATCACGGGTACGGGCATGTTCAGCATCAAAGTTCTGTAAAAAGGCGATCACTTTATCGAGGTGCTCGGTATTTTTACCTTCGTCTTCATCGAACAACAGATCGCCCTTGCCTTTTTCTGACAAGCCTTTGTATTCGCTGTCATAACACAGGTCTTTATTGTCAGTGAGTGCAAAGGGATAACGACGCACAAAGGCGGGTGTGTACTGGCCTAGCCAGACACCTTTACTGCTCACCAGATCATGGCCGTCATTGCGCATAGACATTAAAACGATTGGGAAATAATGGCCCTGATCGTCTTTACTAAACAGCACCGGTAAGTCGCGGCTGGCTTCAAAAAACTCTACGGCCAATAGCGGCACGGAATTCACATCTTTTGAGAAAGAAAAATCGATAACGGGTTTAAAACGCAGCTTACGGTGGGCGTCTCGGTTGAGTACTACGGGTTTTTTATAGAATAAAAGTTCGGCCACGTGAACATCCTAAGGTAACTGAATACATAGTTAAGTTGCACTCCCTGCATCCAAATGACAGATAACAGCCAATACAGCAACCAATGCAAATAGATCAAACGACAATCCATAATGCTGACACAGATCAATATGCGCCTTTTCTTGGACAAAATACAGCCAATTTTCGGAGGTTTTTGTATGCTAAGTCACACAAATGAATGTTTTTTGTGACCGGTGTCACGAAATGAATCTATTAGGAAAATCGCATATTCTTGATGATTTAGGGAGTCATTGTCGGCTGGGTGCGCAATCGGATCGGAATTATCGGGTAAGGCGGTATTGCACGCCTAGCTGCCACTGTGCTCGATGATAATCGAATGACCGCAATGGGTAGGGTTGGGTCGGATAACCAGTTGATGTGTATAAAGTGGCATTGCCGGACCAGAGTGCCATCGTGGTAGATTCAATACCCAATATTGCCGCCCAGCGGTCCGTTATCATGTAGGTTAGATTGGCAGTACCCGCCACACCGCCGCCGACGCCACGATGTATAACGGACGGACGCCCCAAATCGGTGCGCAAGTGGTGCACGTCTTCGCCATAGAGACTCACTAATGGTCGCACCATGCCCTGCATTGAAAGAAGCCATCTAGCAGCTGGCGCCCACTCAGCTCGAATACCAATACCTAGGCTAGCAAAACTAAACTCTTGCGATATGACCGCTTGGGTACTAGGCACCAATTCGCTGCCCACTGACACGGTGTAATCAGCATAGGGATCAGCCAATAATGTTGCACCATACGCATGTAGTTGCTCTGTCACATAGCTTGCATCAAACACCCACCATAACGTACTGGTTTGTCGCTCGATGACGGGCTGACTGATAGACAGGCCAATGTCAAAATAATCGCCTGAATTCAAGTCGCTGGTAGTATCAGAAAACAACGTTGGCCCCACCAAAGCCTCTGCATGGGCATCGCTGTACCAGTCTTTGTCACGCAGGGAGCCGCCTGCAAGTTGCCCAGAGGATACCCAATAATGTGCTAGGCGTTCATTCGGCATCGGTGCACTGATACTCAGACGTAAAACATTGCTAGCAGAATTTTTGTAGGTCAGTTCAGAGGTCGGATCGCCATAGGTAGGATTGCTGCTGGAGGCATCGTGAGCCCAGACAAAACCGCCCAGCCCATGTAAGTTGTCAATACGAATGTGAAAATCACCTGGCAGCACGTCACTCACAGCGCCAACGCTGAGTAATGCACAACAAAATCCTAGTGAGCCTGGTTTCAATTCCATTCTTTGACAACAATCCTTTTGTGAAGAATCAACCCTGTATCAAGTCTGCGAATTGAGGAAAATGTCACCACCAATATGCAGCCTGCTCTTGAAACACCAAAAGTTCAGGGCATGTCATCGCCGTATTTTTCTTTGGTATCCGATAGCAAAGCGTCAAATTCTTCTTTTACTGATTGTTCAAGAGAATCAAAATCGGACTGAATGGATCGCGCACTTGAAAATCCGCCGTCGCGCTCCACCGAACGCAAAAAGCTTTCGAAGCCTTTGCCCACATGGTGATAACCACCCTTGGCTAAAACATATCGCGCGACCAACTGTTTGCAGTCGCGGCACTGGACGTAGACTCTTTGCTCTAACTGACGCGACAGAATATTACGAAGATTGCGGCTCCCGCAGTGCTGACACTTCTGAATATGCAATTCCATAAAGACTCCCTCTTTTCACTGGCTAACGGTTAGATCCAAGTAAGCATCCATGCCCAATATAATGGCCCTATTGCCATCACAATTGCAAAGCCTACGATGGATATCAAGCCACCGGTAATCACCATGTCTTTGGTATTGATGGCGCGGGACGAAAAGGCAATCGCGTTGGGTGGCGTACTGACAGGCAATGCCATGGCCATAGAACACATCAGCGCCAGTGTGAGCACCAAAGCCAGCATGTAATCTTGTTCAAAATCGAGGTTCATTACCAAGGGAATGAAAAGTCCTGCCGTGGCAGTATTACTCATCACGGTCGACATCACGACCGCTACCAAGCCAGCCACTGCCATGAGTGTCCAAGGCGATGCGCCAAGGGGTAGCAAATTGACGAGCACGGACCCTAAGCCCGTTACATTAAGGGCGACACCCAATGCCAATCCGCCGGACACCATGTACAACACGTCCCATGGCAGGCCTCTAAAATCGTTGGTATCCAACAGCCCAAACCAAAACACGATGATGATGGGAAACAGCGCAATGGTGCCGGTGGCGTACCCAAAATTGCCACCCACAAGCCAACCGATCGCTGTGGCAATAAACACCGCCAAGGCAAACCAATGTTTGCCGGTAAAATCACCGACCACACGTTCGGGTATATCTAATTTCAAATCACCTGCAGGATACAAACGCAGCAACCCCTGCCACAGCATCAATAGGAAGATGATCAAAAATGGCATGGTCAAAAGAATCCACTGGGTGAAACTGAGTGTGATGCCTTTTTGCGCCAAATAGGTCAGCGCGATGGCGTTCGGTGGTGTTCCGATGGGGGTGCCGATGCCGCCCAGATTACAGGCAAACGGAATAGCCAATACCAGTGCTTTTCTAAATGGCTGATTGTCTGCAATGCGCCTTACCAATGGAAACACCATGGTCAGCATCATGGCGGTGGTCGCGGTGTTACTGATCCACATCGACAAAAACGAACAGGCCAATATAATACCCAATAGGGTTTGTGACGGATTGCCCTTGGTCTGGCGTAAAATCCACTGGGCAAAGCGAATATCGAGCCCATATTTCTGCATCAATGAAGACAGCACAAAGCCGCCCAAAAACAGCAAGATAAGGTTGGAGAAGAAGGGGCTAAAAAAAGACGCAGTGACAACGGTAATGCCATCGGCCTCCAGTGCTGGCATCAACCAGACCAATTCTAAAGCCAAAATTAGGAAGCTGACCACAAACAAAGACACCCACTCAGTGACCCACAGAATGGCGGCAATAATGAGAATGGCAGCGGTGATGCTTTGCGACACGGTTAAGTCGGTACCCGGAATACCCAGGGTCTGAACCATCAGTATCATCAATACGAGTAAGGATGTTGCTAAGACTTGTTTATTACTCAGCCAATTCATGTGCGTTTTCCTATCAATAGCAGGTCAGTGCGGGGCAAACACAGCAATTGTATTCACTTAACCTGCACTTTATCGGCTGCAATGATAACCAGTATCATTTTGAATAACGTTGTTGGCCTTCAAATACCGCCACTCCTGTTTGTAAAGAAATGCGGTCATCTTGGCGCTGGTATTACCTGACGGATTTGTAATGTCGCTCCGGCCGGCCAACCGTGCCATACCGGACCTTGGCCTCTAACTCTCGCGTGGATACCAAATACTCCAAATACCGGCGCGCCGTGGTGCGACTGGCTCCGATGACAACCCCCACGTCTTCTGCACTCATGGCGTCACTGCTTGGCATAAATACCTGTCGTACGGCATCTAGGGTGAGCGCGTCAATGCCTTTGGGCAGACGCACCTGAGCTGTGGCATCGGTCTTATTTGAATGTAGTAGGTCATCGACATTGGACTGGGCCACCAATCCCATGGCCGAGAGCTTGGATTGATAATCAATGTATTTTTGTATCGAAGATTCTAAACGCGAAAAATTGACTGGCTTTAAAATGTAATCAAATACACCGTTACGCATGGCTGTGGTCAGGGTAGCCACTTCCTGTGCAGCCGTGATGAGAATGACATCGGTTGCCTCATTGGCCATCCGCAAGGATTTCAAAAGGGTTAAACCACTACCTTCTGGAAAATGGACATCTAATAAGATCAAGTCGGGGTGAAACACACCCACAATTTCTTCGGCTTCTTGCAGCGTGTGGGCCACACCCACTAATTCCACCTGCGGCATTCGTTCTAGAAACCGTTGTTGGATTTCAGCATTTTTGTGGTCATCTTCAGCGATGACTACGCGCACCCTCTGTTCGTTGTCGGTCATGGTGCCTCTCCTTTTAGCATCGCCCGTTTAGGCAAGTAGAGGGTAAAACGAGACCCTGTACCCAGCGTGCTCTGCACCTCAATGTTTCCACCATGTTTGGTTACATAATCCATCACCAAATACAGACCCAAGCCGTGATTGCTATCATTTTTACTGCTGTAACCCTTATCAAAAATCTTGCTCTGTGCTTCCACACTCAAACCGCCACCTTGATCCACAACATCAAAAATCAGGTCATCACCTAGGTCGGTCATACTCACTGACACAACGCCCTCGGGGCCATGGTGCAATCGGGTGGCTTCAAGTGCATTGTCGATCAAATTACCCAGACAGCTGACCAACTGTTCGCTGGAGAGTTGCTGGGGGATCTCCAACATTTGGCTGTCGCGTTCGACCTGTAAATGCAAACCCAGCTCACGAGCACGGTTGTATTTCCCAATGAGACACCCTGCCAACAAGGGGTCTGTCACCGCGTCCATTAGCCCTTCAATAAACGACTGGTGATCGGCTGTTTCATGGGTAATCAGGCGCAGGGCTTCTTCGTTTGCCCCCAACTGAATTAAGCCGGCAATGGTGTGCAACTTGTTAGAATATTCATGGGCTTGGCTCCGTAACGAATCGGCAAATAATTGAATCCGACTTAATTTTTCGCTCACCAAATCGACTTCATTTTTCGGTCTGAAACTAGAGACTGCCCCAATCAGTTCTTCTCCCTGTTTCAAAGGTAGGCGATTGACGATCATGGCACGGGAATTCAACCAGATTTCAAGATCAAATTGAGGCTCGCCATCTTCTAAAACACTCAGCATGCCGCTGTCTGGCAGGACATCACTGATGGATTTGCCGATAATATCTGACGAGCTATCCAAACCCAGCGTATGAATCGCGTTGCGATTGAATGTGGTGATGAGGCCTTCTCTGTTGATAGCGATAATACCTTCGCGCACCGACTCTAATGTGGCATCACGTTCTTCAAACAGGCGGGCAATTTGGTCAGGTTCAAGACCGAAAATCTCTCGTTTAAAACGCCGCGCAATAACGATTGCCACGAATACACTGCCAACTAAAGCTACAAACAGCACACCAAACAGCCAACGGGTATAACTATTAATAGCGGACTGCACCTGTGACAACGAATATCCGACGGAGACAATGCCGATGATGCTTTCGCCAGCTTCATCATAGACTGGGGCTTTGCCACGCATAGACAGCCCCAAGCTGCCGAGCGCTTTATCCACGTAGCCTTGCCCATTAATGAGGGCTGTATCACCCGTATCGCCATCATCGTCGGCCATTGATTTGCCAATGCGGTCGGGATTGGGGTGCGCCAATCGAATACCGTTCTTATCTCCGATCACAATAAATAGGGCATTGTTGGTCGCGGCCAATTTGCTACTGATTTGATTGAGTGTCGTACTGTCTCTTTTTTCAATCGCTCGAATCACATCAGGCATAGCAGCAATTGTTTTGGATACATTTAACGCCCTGTTTCCAATTTCATTATCCAAGGACTCTCGGAGTTGGTACCACGCAAAGCCACCAATGAGTGATGCTTGTAAAGCAGACATCAAACAGAGCACTGCAATCAATCGCGTGTTTAATTTGAAATGTCGATAATGCAGCCACCTATGCTTCACCAGTTACCCTCTATTCTTATTATTTTTTTGTATGAACAAAGTGTACCCAAAAACGGATTTTGGCATCGTAAACAAAATGCACTTTATTCATTTAATGTTCTTTAATCACAATAAGGACAGAAACTAGCACCTGCAAGCCACATTTTTTATGTTATGCCGACTTGATGATTTCATTCGTCGGTATTTTTGTTTTTGCCATTCCAATAATAAGAGGCTTTAAAAATGAATTTCAAAAAACCAATGACGTTATTTGCTGCCGCAGCGGTAACACTGAGTGCTTCTCTCGCCTTTGCGTGGGAGCCTAGCGGCAAGGTTGACTGTATTGCCCCTGCAGGTCCAGGCGGCGGTTGGGACTTCACCTGCCGTAGCGTAGGTAACACGCTCGAAACCTTAAAACTGGTTCCCGGTGCCGTTCAAACCACCAACATGGCGGGTGCTGGCGGTGGCGTTGCCTTTGCTCATGTCATTAGCAAGCGTAACGACGACACCAACTTACTCGTCGCCGCATCTACTGCTACCACCACCCGTTTGGCACAGCGCCAATTTGCGGGCATGGACGCAAGTATGGTGAAGTGGGTAGGCGCATTAGGTGCTGACTACGGTGTCATTGCGGTGGGTAAAAACTCTACATACACCGATCTAAACCAATTGATGGCTGCATTAAAAAAGGATCCACGCGCAGTGAAGTTTGCTGGTGGTTCTGCAAACGGTGGTTGGGATCACTTGAAAGTATTAATCGCAGCGAAAGCAGCTGGCGTTGGCAGCTTACCTAGCGTGCCTTACCTTTCGTACAACAATGGTGGTGAAGCCCTAACTCAGGTTATCGGTGGTCACGTTGACGCCTTCACGGGTGACATTTCTGAAGCGGCAGGTTTCTGGGAATCAGGTGATTTACGTGTGATTGCTGTGTTGTCTGAAACGCGCTTACCTGGCAAGTTCTCTAGCATTCCTACTGCGCGCGAACAGGGCATCGATGCCTTGGGTCCAAACTGGCGCGGATTTTATATGCCTAAAGACACCGCTGCAGACGTGCAAGACTATTGGGTTAATGCGATTGAAACACTATACGCATCACCTGAGTGGAAAGCCGTTATGGTTAAAAATGGCCTCATCCCATTCCATCCAAAAGCCAACGAATTTGAAGCCTTTGTTAACAAGCAAGTGGCCGATATCGAACAGCTATCAATTGAGATTGGATTGTTAAAATGACAAAAATCGGGGATCGACTCTTGGGTCTTTCCCTGTTGGTTCTTGCCCTAGCCTATGGCTGGGGCTCCCAACAGTGGCCAGCACCCTTTGGAACGCACGAAACTGTAGGCCCAGACACCTTTCCGTTGCTACTGGCCGTCGCACTCGGCATTACCAGCCTCTACTTGATGGTCAAACCTGACCCTGATAATGCATGGCCCAACAGCCGATCGGCGCTTGAACTGCTGTTCGCCATTGGCGTGCTATTCGCTTATGCGGCTTTAATCGAAGTGCTGGGATTTATTTTCACGTCGTTGGTGGCTATCTCATTGCTGTCTTGGCGCATGGGCGCACCGATTAAAACAACTTTAATTATCGCCACCATTTGTTCAGTGGGCGTATTTTTTATCTTTAACGACCTGTTGTCGCTTCCGCTACCATCAGGCATTTTTGAGGTGCAGTAATGGAAACCTTAGGCTTTCTCATTGATGGTTTCGGCGTGGCACTGGCACCTGAAAACATTATGTTTGCCGTGATCGGTGCATTTGTCGGCACCCTAATTGGCGCATTGCCCGGTTTAGGACCTGCCAACGGCGTAGCGATTCTCATTCCTCTGGCTTTTTCACTGGCATTGCCCGCTGATACAGCAATGATTTTGCTTACCTCTGTTTATGCTGGCGCCATGTATGGCGGCCGTATTTCTTCTATCTTGCTCAACATTCCGGGCGACGAGCCGGCCATGATGACCTGTTTAGACGGCTATCCCATGGCCCAAAAGGGTAAGGCGGCTGAAGCACTTGCGATTTCGGCCTTGGCCTCTTTTGGCGGTGGCTTGCTGGGCACCATAGGACTAATTTTGCTGGCGCCTGTGCTAGCGAAGTTTGCACTTAGCTTTGGTCCAGCGGAATATTTTGCCTTGTTCATGATGGCCTTTGCCACACTCGGTGGCATTACGGGTAAGAACCCCATTAAAACCTTGGTCGCTGCAATATTGGGATTAATGATTTCCACGGTAGGTATGGACATGTCTACCGGCATTCAACGCTACACCTTTGGTATTTTGAAATTATTTGAGGGCATCGATTTCATTCTGGCCATTGTCGGTCTTTTTGCTATCACCGAATTACTGTTGTTTGTTGAACACCACCTAGATGGTTTGCGAGAGCAGATTAAGGTGGGAAAGCTAAAATTGAAATTTAAAGAAATCGTGGCGCTGATTCCCACGACGCTACGTGGCGGTACGCTGGGTTTTATTGCAGGTGTCTTGCCTGGCGCAGGCGCATCCTTGGGTAGCTTTATCGCCTACACCTTAGAAAAGCAGGTGGTAGGTAAGAAAGGCGATTTTGGCAACGGCGACCCTAGAGGCATTGCCGCACCAGAAGCCGGTAACAATGGCGCATCCTCAGGCGCATTGGTACCCATGCTCACCTTGGGTGTACCCGGCAGTGGCACTACCGCCGTGTTATTGGCCATGCTCATTTCACTTAACGTCACCCCCGGCCCGCTCATGTTCACCCAGAACGCTGATATTGTGTGGGGGGTGATTGCTGCGTTATTGATCGGAAACTTTGTATTGTTGGTGATGAATATTCCGATGATTGGCATTTTCGTTCGGTTACTCTCTATTCCAACCCACTACTTGCTACCGATTGTGACCATGATCGCGTTTGTTGGTATCTATTCCATCAGCCACAGCACCTTTGATCTTAAATTCATGGTGGTGTTTGGCATTGCTGGTTATATTTTCAGAAAACTCGAAGTGCCGATCGTTCCGATCATTCTAGGATTGCTATTAGGCCCTGAAGTCGAAAAGAATCTGTCACATGCCTTGGTCATTTCTGATGGTTCTTGGGCAGTGCTGTGGGGCAGCCCCTTGGCTATCGGTCTGTGGACAATGTCTATCTCTGGTTTGATGCTGCCCTATTTAATTGGCCCGTTACTTAGGAAACGGTTTCAAAAGGCAAAACCAGAGGCTGTTGAACCGGATAATGATTAGACATTGGGCTAACAGATAACATTCCTTGCATAAAATCCGTACACTTATTTTACGTTAACATCACCCCAGAGCACATTCTGGGGTGATTGGTTGTGGAATTTGCAGAGGAGTCCATCATGTTCAAAGGCATACTAATCGAAAAAGACGACGCAGGTTATCGCGCACAATTCACCGACATTCAAGAGAGCGTGTTGCCAGAGGGTGATGTGACGGTTGCCGTCAGCCACAGCACCATCAACTACAAAGATGCGTTAGCGATCACTGGAAAGGGCCCTGTGGTTCGCAAGTTTCCTATGGTACCAGGCATCGACTTAGTGGGTACCGTGACCGCTTCAGACAGTGATCAGTTTGCAGTAGGTGATGCAGTTTTGCTGAACGGCTGGGGTGTCGGTGAGGTCCATTGCGGTGGATTGGCGACGCAGGCACGATTGAAGAGCGACTGGCTCATTCCATTGCCCAGTGCATTCACTCCCAAACAAGCCATGGCCATCGGTACTGCCGGATATACTGCGATGCTGTGCGTTATCGCACTAGAACGTCAGGGTGTTATGCCTGAAAAAGGCCCGATTTTAGTCACGGGTGCCAATGGGGGCGTTGGCAGCTTTGCCATTAGTTTGCTGTCTCGATTGGGCTACCGCGTTATTGCCTCTACAGGTCGCCCAGAAGAAAGCGAATACCTCTTATCCCTCGGTGCAAGTGACGTGATAGACCGAGCGACGCTCTCTGAGCCAGGCCGTCCATTGGGCAAGGAATTATGGGCTGGCGCGATTGATTCTGTCGGCAGCCATACCTTGGCCAATGTGTGCGCTGGCATTCAATACGGTGGCAGTGTTGCCGCTTGCGGACTGGCACAGGGTATGGATTTCCCCTCAACCGTTGCACCGTTCATTTTGCGTGGCGTGTCGTTAATGGGTATTGATAGTGTTATGCGCCCGATAGCGGATCGCATTGAAGCTTGGAACCGTTTAGGACAGTTGATTGATGCACAGCAAATTGACAGCATCAGCCATACCATTGGATTGTCAACGGTGGTCACTGCCGCTGCTGATTTGCTAGCGGGCACGGTACGTGGGCGTTTGGTGGTTGATCACAGTTTATAAGCGCAACCTGACAAAGAGGATTTTAAGATGGCGTTGACTCCCTTTCATTTAGCAGTGCCGGTACGAGACATAGAGGAAGCCCGTGAGTTTTATGGCAAGAAACTGGGCTTTCCAGAGGGGCGTAGTACTGACCAATGGATTGACTTTAACTTTTTTGGCCACCAATTTGTGGTGCACCTAAATCCAGCTATTGGCAAAACGGGCAGTGTGAATAGCATCGCCAACCATGTCGACGGTCATGGGGTACCTGTACCTCACTTTGGGGTGGTGTTGACGTTTGACGACTGGGAGCGCTTCGCTGATCGGCTCAAGCAGGTTCTTGATGGGTTTTTAATTGAGCCTTACATCCGATTCAAGGGAAAGCCTGGTGAACAAGGGACCTTGTTTTTTCAAGACCCCTCTGGGAATGCGCTAGAATTTAAGGCTTTTAGAGACATAGAAAAGCAGTTATTCGCAACCGAATAACTGGCGAGACTGATAGTGCTAAATAGGTGCCTACGCCGCTTGTCCTCGTAGGCATCGTTTTTTACTCACCCAAAAGGTGCCCTGTGCCCTTCTTCTTAGACTGTTTCATGGCTTTCTTTTCTTTAGCAGAATGCTGCGCTTTCTTTTTTTCATTCTTTTGATTTTTGAATTCTTTACTCATCGAACACACTCCAGGGCTATACCCGTCGTCTATCGGCACAATGGCCTTTGTTTACCTTTGTCGGCAAAGTAGCAGATCCTCTGATCCCTTTAATTAGCCTGATATAAGCATAGCCCTATTTTAGAAACCGTCAATTGGGTCAGCGTTAAAACCGCCGGAATATTTCACATTGAAAGGTGATGCAGGTCACGGGATAAAAGCCATTTTAGGCGTAAATATAGTGTCTTAAAGCAGCGGGTTCAGGGCAGGTTCCGCCCGCCATCAACCTCAGTTGTTATCGGTCTTTAGGAGCACAACATGGCCACAGCAGCAAAAAACACATCAAAAAAATCCAACAAACACCAAGCCGATCTTGCGGCAGCCCGCCAAAGCGGCAAGCTTGTATTTTGGCTGATATTGGCCGTTCTGGGGCTGGGATTTGTAACGGTCGCCCTCTCGTAAAACCGAAAAGAGCCCGTTAATTAGCGGTTTCCCTAAAAGTTTTTGCCTTCCTGCTCCCAGATAAGCGGCAATGGTGTTTGGGCCGATTTGTCGTATGGAGTCAGTTCTTTCGACATGAGACAAACAACGGTGCCATCACTTACACTGATATTTTTAAGTGGCTTGAATTCGAGAGACTGATGAAGAGCGGTGGAAACTGGATTGGGTGGTTGCACATTCACTTCACAGGCCAAAATAGGCAATTTACATTGCAGGGCCCAATCACCGGCTTTCCTATAGAGGATTTTCGCGAGCCCTTGGCGTCTGTTCGACGCTCTGATGGCTATTTGGTCGACATATAAAAAGGGGCCCTGAATGACATCCTGTAAAGCCAGGTAGGCTTCCCCTTGATATTCACTGGTGTCTGGGTTTTCAGGATATTGGCATGCACTGAGGTATCCCAAAATGACACCTGCAATGTCTTCGATCACCCAAAAATGGAATCCCTGAGACTTCATGTGATCAATTTCATCGGCAGTTAAAAACGTAACACCGGGCGCACCAACACGGTTGATGTTCAAAACTGCGGGAATATCGTGGGGTGTTAATGGTCTGACGCGCATACGGGCTCCTTGTGATTACAGTACTTGGGCAGCAGCACCGCGCCATTGCCCCAACTGCAATAAAATTCCTTTTTCAAAAGTATAGCATCAAATCTGATAGTCTGCCGTCAGGTTCACTAACGGCGCACGCACTGGTTAACTTGTGACGTCGGTTAGCCAACCATGAACATCTTCCGATTTGCCCCACTGAATGTCATTGAGTGCGCGTCGCAGTTTCTGCGTTGTTGGCCCAACACCACCAGTACCCACCGAGTAGGTTTTCCCATCATGTATCAGGGTGCCTACTGAGGTTAATACGGCCGCAGTGCCTGATAACGCAGCTTCACAATGGGGTTTTGCTGCACGCTCAAGTAGTTCGGTCACACTAAAGTTACGCTCGGTCACTGTCATCCCAAAGTCACGGGCTAGGGTCAAAATCGAGTCTCTGGTGACACCGTGCAAAAAGCTTTCGTCGAGTGATTTGGTAATCACTTCATTGCCATCAATGAGGATGAAGTTCGCGGCGCCGGTTTCTTGCACATCACCATTAGGGCAGAACAATACTTGATCGGCTTGGTGGTCATTTTTGGCATTCATTATCGGTCGCAACGCACTGGCATAGTTGCCGCCGCCTTTGACCATGCCATTGTGTGGGGCACAGCGCATACCGGTTTCATCCAGTAACAAGCGCAAACAGGCATCACCACCGGCAAAATAATCACCTACTGGTGATAGCAACACATACAAACACGAGGTAGCAGACGGTGCTGCCGCTTTGCCGATCGCCGGCTCAGTACCAAAATGGGTAGGCCGCACGTACAAAGATCCTGGCGGTTCTGGCACATCAGCGGCAAATTGTGCAACGCTGTCCAGTATCATTTTTTTAACTGCAGCGGGATTGATAGGCGGTAAAGCCAACAAACGGCTACTTTGCTCAAATCGCGCCATGTTCTTGTCGATGCGGAATAATTTGACCGACCCATCATCGTGACGGAAAGCCTTGAGGCCTTCAAAGCAGGTACTGGCATAATGCAATACGTGGGCACCTGGGTGCATTTGAATACTGTCACTGGCAACCATTTCAGCAGGGCTCCATGCCTTGCCATCAAACCATGAAATTGCCATTTCTGGCAGAAAAAGCGTTCCGAACGCAGCCATTTACCGTTCCTCAAAAAATGCGGTCACTATCAAATCCGTTTCAGGTCTAAAAAAGCGCGTTAAGGGGTCGACTATATCGGGCTATTGAACGTAAAACGGCGAATTCACTTGATTGTAATCACCCCGGACGAAAAAGGGAATTGTGTTCAATCAATGGCAGGACAGTTTTGGTATTCGCGACAGAACATGCCTGTGACCTTTTGCCATCTTAGCGCCACTCGCACCTGCCACCGTTACATCCGGTAGTCGCGCTCCACTTTGGCGATCCGCACGCAATAGTGTTCATACCATCGCGCTTGACCCAACTGCTGTGCCACGAGGTGATCAGCCTGTGCCTTCCACTGTTTGATGGCCTCTAGGCTTGACCAATAGGACACCGTCATCCCAACACTGTCTCGCGCGGACTCCATCCCCAGAAACCCCGACTGCTGCGCCGCTAATGCGACCATTTTCTGTGCCATGTCGTCGTACCCTGCGGCATGTGGTGTCAGGGTCGAGGTAAAGATGACCGCAAAATAGGGCGGTCGTGGCGTGTTGGCAAAGGGGGGCATATGGGTGCTCTCACAGGTCTGTTATGGTTCAGTTATCCAATTGCCACACATCGGGTGGCAGCCACAGCTAATATACGTCATCATATCCCATTGCTAACAGGAGACCATACCATGAAAGAATTGTACGCTGAGCACCCCGTGATGTTTAAGAACCGCCCATTTGCCTTTATTTTTTCACTCATTCTGGTGCCTGTGGGTGTTGGCATCATCATTTTCTTGGTGTGGCATTTGCGTAACAAAGGTTCAAAATTGACTGTGACCGAAACTGATGTCCTTTTCGAGAAAGGGTTGTTGAGCAAATCCCGTTCTGAGGTCAATATCGACAGTATTCGTACCGTTAAAGTACACCAAACCTTTGGTAACAGAATTTTTGGTACAGGCAAAATTGAGCTTTATACCGCTGGCGACACCCCAGAAATTGTCGCTTTGGGCATGCCTAACCCGAATGAAGTCAGAGAACTGATTAGAAACGCACAAAATAAGGCGTAATGACCATGGTGGGCGAAACAGACCGACAGGACAAAAAAGATACCCGCAACCTGTTTGTGGTATTGACGGTATTGGTAGTGGTTTTATTGGCAGCCGTGTTGCTGCTACTGCCCATGATCACCGATATGGCAGCCGTGCATTTCGCGCCCGGACTGGGGTTTAAATCAGGCGCCATTATCGCGTTTTTTGCCACCATTGTGGTTTTGCTGCTGTTCGCATTAGGCGCAGGCGATGGACTGATAGGCGAATTACAGTTCGTGTTGCCAGCGTTCTTCGCTTTTTTTGTGGTGATTTGGCTATTGATTACTTGGATTTTTTAGGACGGGCGATTACCGCCATCTATGAGAGGTTGTGATGACATTAAAAGTGGGCATTAATGGTTTCGGCCGCATGGGAAGACTCAGTTGTCGGGTCGCTTTTGACATGCCGGGTATTCAAATCGTTCACATAAATGATCCCGCTGGCGATGCAGCCACCCTCGCCCACTTATTAAATTTTGATTCGGTGCATGGCCGTTGGCACCATGAAGCGACTGCCTCGGGTGAACAGATTCATATCAATGACAGCCGCATCCATTGTAGTCAAAATACGGCCATCGACGACACTGATTGGTCTGGGTGTGATGTTGTAATAGAAGCCTCAGGCAAGATGAAAACGGCAGCGTTGCTGCAACCCTATTTGGACCAAGGCGTTACCCGCGTGGTGGTGACGGCACCAGTGAAAGAACCCGGTGTGCTCAACGTGGTGATGGGGGTGAACGACCACCTGTATGACCCTGCCATTCATCCCATTGTAACGGCAGCATCTTGCACCACGAATTGTATCGCCCCCGTTGTTAAAGTCTTTCAGAAGCAAGTGGGCATTGTGCATGGCTCATTTACCACGGTGCACGATATTACCAACACCCAAACTATTTTAGACGCGCCACATGCCGATCTGAGGCGGTCACGCGCCTGTGGCATGAGTCTTATTCCTACCACCACAGGCTCCGCAACGGCCATCACCCATATTTTTCCTGAACTCACAGGGAAAATAAACGGCCATGCCATTCGGGTGCCCTTGGCCAATGCGTCTTTAACTGATTGTGTTTTTGAAGTGGCGCGACCAGTAACGGCCGAAGAAGTGAATGGTTGGCTGTCTGAAGCGGCTGATACCTATTTGGCGGGCATTCTTGGCTATGAAGCGCGGCCTTTGGTGTCGATCGATTACCGCACCGACCCCCGCTCAACCATTGTGGATGCCCTCTCTACGATGGTGGTGAATAAAACCCAGGTAAAGATTTATGCTTGGTATGACAACGAATGGGGCTACGCCAATCGCGTTGCCGAGTTGGTGCAGAAGGTCGGCCTAGGCACCATGGCCTAGCCTCATGTTTAGCACCTAGCCTTCTGTTTAACACCTAGCTTGGCATTCTAGCCTGTCATCGCCGCCGTTTTT
>CAJXZL010000044.1 GCA_913063165.1 uncultured Saccharospirillaceae bacterium
AAAACGCTCCAAAACATCATTTCACGCAGCAGCCACGGTCGTATCTTGTTTACTTCCTCTAGTGTCGGCAGAACAGGCCGGGCCTATTGGGGGACATACGCCGTCTCTAAATTCGGTGTTGAAGGCATGATGCAAGTCTTGGCAGACGAATTAGAAAATATCAGTACGATACGGGTGAACAGCGTAAATCCTGGCGCCACACGCACTGATATGCGCGCCACCGCTTACCCCGCTGAAATGCCACAAGACGTCAAGCCTGCAGACAGCCTTATGCCGACCTATTTGTACTTGATGTCTCACCTCAGTCAGGACATTCATGGACAGGCAATTGATTGCCCCGTGGCCTAGTAAGCAAGTGCCTACACCGCAAACCACTTAACGTGCCCCAATAGGTTTTCATATGACACACAGCAAGCACCCGATCCCACAGCTAGGGTTTCCGATTACAGAGACCCACTGCCACCTCGATTTTCTAGCGCCAGAGGCCGTTGCTGCGACTTTAGAACTCGCACGCGCACAGGGCGTGCATCGCTTTGTCACCATTGGTACCGCGCCGGACAACTTGGATCGGGTTAAAGAAATTGCAGGTGCGCACAACGACGTGTGGTGCACCCTAGGCATCCATCCCCATGATGCAAAATCAGCAGACGTGGATGTGATGACTCGCATCCGAACAGACAGTATTTCGGCAAATCGTGTTGTGGCGGTGGGAGAGATTGGCCTGGACTACCATTACGGCTATAGCGAGAAAAAAGTGCAGCAAACTGTTTTTGAGACACAGCTACAAATTGCTGCTGATTTGGATTTACCTGTTGTCATTCATAGCCGCGAAGCCGACGACGATACCCAAGCGATCCTGGCAAACTTTGCTAGCACTCGCGCCATTAAAGGCGTCATACACAGCTTCACATCAGGCATAGGATTGGCTGAATACTGTTTGTCAGAAAACTTCATGCTCGGTTTTAATGGCATTATTACTTTTAACCGCGCCGAAAATGTCAGGGACGTCTTAAAAATAACACCACTGGATCGCATGGTCGTGGAAACAGACACCCCTTATTTGACACCAGTGCCCTATCGCGGAAAAGAAAACGCACCCTGCTACCTGCCCTTTATCGTACAGCGCATGGCCAGCGAAAAAGCCTTGGCAGTGGATGAGATGCTCGCGCACTTAGAGGCCAATGCCAACCGCCTATTCCCGGGTTTGATTTAGGGCTGCAGCCGCTCAATGGTCCAGGTGCCGTCGGACGCTTTACGGTACATAAAGCGGTCGTGCATGCGACTGCCGCCGCCTTGCCAGAATTCAATCGCTGTAGGCTCTACGAGATACCCGCCCCAAAATGACGGCAGGGGTACCTCACCTGCTGCAAACCGCGTCTTCATCTGCTCAAATGCCTGCTGCAATAGCGCACGACTTGATACCTTTTGGCTTTGATGGGAGGTCCATGCGGCGATCTGACTTTCTTTAGGCCGTGACATAAAATACTGTGCCGCTTGGGCAACCGCTAATTTGCCGGCCTTGCCATAAATAATGACCTGCCGGTCAAAAGCCAGCCAACCAAAGTGCAAGCAAACGTGGTCATTCTCTGCGATGTCGTGGGCCTTTTTACTGCCGAGATTGGTGTAAAACACAAACCCCTTTTCGTCAGCATGCTTTAACAAAACGATGCGTTGGCTCGGACGACCCGTTGCATCAGCCGTTGCTAGTACCATGGCGGTAGGGTCTGTACTGGCTTTATGTTCTATCGCAAACGACAACCATTGCTTAAACTGGTCCATTGGGTCTGCCACCAAGTCTTTCCTGCGCAGTCCACCACTCAAATACTCTCTTCGAATATCTTCTAAATCCTTCATAGTTCCACACAATCCATAGGCTGAAAAAAACTCACTGATTATCACTGTTGCGATTGTGACCTACAAACAATCGGTTGTTAAGCGCCAAATCTTTGCACATGCTCCCATAGCAACAATGCCGACTTCCGCTCTGAACCCCAGCGATACTGACCAATTACCCCGTTTTCTCTGATCACGCGGTGACAAGGGATTAACACCGCCAATTGATTGCAAGCCATCGCAGTGCCTACCGCTCGGCTCGCACCCGGGGAACCACTTGCCGCCGCTAAATCGCCATAACTGGTTACATGCCCCATCGGCGTCCGCAACAATGCTTCCCACACCTTCACTTGGAAATTGGTGCCCTTAACAAGTAGCGAAACCGATTGCCCTGTTGGCGTTTGGCCAAACAATTGCGCTGACAACGCGGTAAGCGCCCTATCATCTCGCACGAATGCAGCACCATACCATTGTTCACTGAGTTCGTTAAAAGCCGTTTGTTCTGAGTCGGTGATAAACCGCAAAAAGCAGACGCCGCGTTCAGTGATACCGCCCAACAGCACACCTAAGGGACAGGTTGCCACGCCCCATGTGATGGTAATGCCTGCGCCGCCGGTTGCTAATTCGCCTGGTGTCACCGATTCAAGGGTCACGATAAGCTCGTGTAGTCGGCCTGGACTAGAGAGCCCGGCGGCCATAGATACCGATAACACGTCGCGTCCTTGTTGCAACTGTTGCCGTGCAAACTGAGCGGTGAGGAATTGTAGGAACCGTTTGGGCGATATTCCCGCCCACTGGCTAAACATCCGCTGCAGGTGGTCTGCGCTGTAGCCAGTATAGTCTGCTAAGCCAGCCAAGTCGGGTTGTCGGGGCGCACTGTCCTGTATGTAGCGAATTGCAGCTGCAATGACGGGGTAGGCTTGGTTTGCCGCAGCGGATGTCATCACTGTGCGTTCGCAGCACGAGGCCAACGCAGGAGCCCGTTCGTCAGAGCGGTACCTAACAAGACCAATATCACTCCGAACACCATGTGCCACGTTACCTGCTCGTTGAGTATGAGCCAACCCCAGAATATGCCAAATAAGGGAATCAAAAAGGTGACTGATAATGCGCGTACCGGGCCTTCATCATGGATGAGGCGAAAATACAGAATATAGGCCAAACCGGTACAGACCAGGCCGAGCATTAATGCAGAAAACCAAGCAACGGGCGTTATGGTACTCAAGGCAGTCGGCACGCCATCGCTCACTAGCAGCAGGGGTAGCGCCAACATTGACGCAGCCCACATAGAACCCTGAGCGGTTGCCGACGATGATGCTGTGTTGGCGGCGTAGCGCGTATAGAGACTCGCACAACCATAGCTACAGGCTGCACCCAATCCGGCCATAAAAGCCAGTCGCCCTTCTGGTGGCAATTGCATTTGGTCAATGCCGACCAAACCAACACCCACCACACCCAACAGCAATCCGATCCAAGCCTGTGGATTGAGCCGTTGGCGCAGTAACACCACTGACATGACAGCGGCGAATAGTGGCGCTGTGGAGTTGGCGATTGCCAACAAAGATGCCGAAATCTCTCGAGCCGCATAGGCAAAAAGCGCAAAGGGCAGCGCGGTATTTAAAAAACCAATAATCAGGAAATGGCGCCAATGTGGCAGCAGTGACTCTGACGTTCGCATGATTCTGGCTACCATCCACAGCAACACAGCAGCCAACACCACACGCATCTCTACCACGGGCATGGGACCAAACTCAGGCACCGCAATACGCATAAACAGGAATGAACCGCCCCAAATTGCCGCAAGTAATAAGAGGCGCAAAACACTGGGTATAGACATATATCGAATCCTTAGGATGGGTCAGAGATCGAGTATGCTGGGATTGACACAGACCGTGCCACCCGATTCTTGCGATTGTACTATCGGTTCACCGATTTTTATTATTATTAGACACAGCAGGCGATCGCTGCTGTGTCTGGATCCTACTTTATGCGTGACGTCGCGTACGCTGGCTTTCGGATTTCTTTTTGAGGCGCTCACCGTCAGGTGTTTTGGAATATAAAGACGCCCATGGCTTTCCAGGCAAACCAACAGACTGTGCGAGCAAATCCACTTCTTTACGTTCCATTTCGCGCCAAGTACCTGCACGCAAATCAGGGTCCATAAATACATTGCCATAACGCACACGCTTTAATCGTGACACCTGTACACCTTGGCTTTCCCACAATCGACGTACTTCGCGATTTCTGCCTTCCATCAATACCACGTGATACCAGACGTTAGCCCCTTTGCCGCCGAACTCTTGAATGTCGGTAAAACGGGCCATACCGTCTTCCAACGCTACGCCTTCATGCATACGGTTAATCATGTCGATATTCACATCACCGAGGACACGTACCGCATATTCTCGGTCGATTTCACTTGAAGGATGCATCAATTTGTTAGCCAATTCGCCGTCCGTAGTGAATAGCAGCAACCCACTGGTATTGATATCTAAGCGGCCAACATTGATCCATCGCTCGCCGCGAATTTTTGGCAAGCGGCTAAACACGGTCGGGCGACCTTCTGGATCTTTAGCGGTGCACACTTCACCTTCAGGCTTATTATAAATCAGTACACGGCGCACTTTCTTGTGGTGATCGGTCTTCAAGAGTCGACCATCCAATGACAGCTGTTCTGAATGACCGACACGGTCGCCTAATTTAGCGACCTCGCCATTTACCATCACCCGTCCATCGGCAACCGCTTTTTCCATCTCACGACGGGACCCCATGCCTGCATTGGCAAGGACTTTTTGAATTTTCTCGGTGCTTGGCCCTGAAGAGGCTACTGGTTTTTTGCTTTTGTCATTCATGGTTATCTTCTTTGTCTGTTTGTTCAAGTAGGGCCTTTTGCTTGGCCAGCTTTTCTTCAATAATACGTTGTTGCTCCAATTCAGTCAGTGGTGCTGATTCTAAATCGGTATACATGGTTTCTGACGGCGTTTCGTCGTCGTCATCTAAATTCGCGAGTAAGTCGGGTGCCTGTGCTGCCTGATGTTCAGCCGCTAGTGCGGCTTCAAACTGGTCATTCACCGCAGAACTGGCGGCCAGATCACGGGCAAGATCATCTTCTAACCCTGCCAAGCCATCATAAGGCTCATCAAAGCCAAAGTCTTCCGACACAACGCCACCCTCTGAGGCTGACTGTTGTGACTCGTCAAAATCCAACTCTGGTGACAGGTCGTCAAACTCTCGAATTTCCGCTAACGATGGCAATTGGCTCAATGATGCCAATCCAAAGTAGTCTAAAAATTCCTTTGTGGTACCAAACAACGCCGGTCGGCCAGGCACATCACGGTGCCCTAACACACGAATCCATTGACGCTCTAACATGGCACGGATAATCTGCGAACTGACAGACACGCCACGTACATCTTCAATTTCACCCCGCGTAATGGGCTGGCGATAGGCAATCAATGACAGCGTTTCTAAAGTCGCTCGGCTATATTTACCCGGACGCTCGTCCCACAGCGATTGTATCTTAGTTCCATAGTTATTGGCGGTTTGAAACCGATATCCCGACCGAACCTGTGTCAACTGAACGCCACGACCCACATACCAGTCGGTTAATAATTGGAGACAATATCGTAAGCACCGCTTGGTGGGTGCATCCTCACGCTCTTGAAATAAAAGGCCCATCTGGTCAATTGATAGGGGCTTTCCATAAGCAAATAATGCCGCTTCTAAAATAGGTTGAATCTCAGTGTCAGCGTACCCACCCCAATCATCGTCAGTTAAGTCTTCAGGTTCAATGCGCTGCTCACCAGTCACCACTTCACTGCTGTCATCTGCGTCGCTTACCATTGTAGGCGCGGGCGCTGCAGAGGTTTGGCTTGCATCATCCAAATGATCGGTATCGACAAGTTCACCACCACGATCGCCATCGTCTAAACTGTCATCGGGCTCTTGCCAATCTGGGTTGATCGCTTCTGCGTCTGCATCACTTGGCATCAACAGATCTTCAGTCGTGAGTGCGTCATCAACCTGATCTAAATTGGGGTGGTCAGAACCAGTCATAGTGCGCGCGCCTTAATGTGTATCGGTCCATAAGTGTCATTTTGAATGAGGTCAATGAGACCCTCTTTACAGAGTTCCATAATAGCAATAAAGGTCACTGCAACCCCTAGCCGTCCTTCAGATTCTTTGTATAACGCCACAAAAGGGACAAACGCCTGCCCCTTGAGCTGTTCTAATACTTGGCTCATACGCTCACGTGTAGACAACACTTCTCGCGTAATCTGATGCTTTTCAAACATTTCAGAGCGTCCAATAATACGGCCAAATGCGATCAATACATCGTTGAGCGCCACCTCTGGCTCTTTGGGCGTTGCTGGCAATGGCTTGTTTGGCGCGCGCACGAAAAAGTCGCGACCCGACCGAGGCAATGCATCTAAATTTTCAGCTGCGGTTTTAAAACGCTCGTATTCCTGCAACCGTCGAATCAATTCCGCCCGCGGATCCGCTTCCTCTTCGTCCATAGACTCGGGGCGCGGCAGCAAAATGCGTGATTTAATTTCACCCAACATGGCAGCCATTACCAGATAATCTGCTGCGAGTTCTAGGTTCATCGACTGCATCATTTCGACATACTTCATGTACTGTCGGGTGATTTCTAAAACATTGATCGCCAAAATGTCTAAGTTTTGTTTCTTAATCAGGTACAACAATAGGTCCAACGGTCCTTCAAACGCATCCAAAAACACTTCAAGTGCCTGCGGAGGGATATACAAATCCATCGGCATTTCGGTCAGCACTTTACCAGACACCACAGCAAACGGCATTTCTGACTGCTGCGCCGCTGTTTTGGTCTGGCCTACCACCTCCGATGGCACTGCGGTGTCAACAGGGGCGAATTGCGTCGCCTGTGTTGACCCTGTGTCTGTAGATTCATTATCCGTTGTCATTGTGCTCTCTTAAGCCTTTTTACACATCCATACAGCGCTGAGCGTCCAGCACCTGTGGTTAAAATAAGAAAGGTGAAACATCGCCCGAACCTTCACGAATAATTTCAGGCGTGTCTTCCAATAGACTGACGATGGTGGTGGGTTCAATGCCACAGTAACCGCCATCGATCACCAAATCTAAGGCATGTTCCAATGTATCTCTAATATCGTAAGGCTCAACCATTGGATCGGTTTCACCCGGCAAAATCAGCGATGAACTCAGCAGCGGCTCACGCAATTCTTCCAACATGGCCTGAATAATAGGTACATCAGGAATACGCAATCCAAGGGTTTTTTTCTTCGGATGCATCAGTCGTTTCGGTACTTCTCGACTGGCTTCTAAAATGAAAGTATAGGCGCCCGGTGTGTTGTTCTTGATCATTCTAAACGCTGCATTATCGACTCGCGCATAGACTGAAAGTTCTGAGAGATCTTTGCAGATGAGTGTCATGTGGTGTTTGTCATCGATGCGTCGAATGTCACGAATACGATCTAACGCTGTCTTATCACCCATACGGCATCCAAGCGCATACCCTGAGTCCGTGGGATAGGCGATTACGCCACCGGCTCTGACGATTTCAATCGCTTTTTTGATCAAGCGATCTTGTGGATCTTCAGGATGAATGGTTAAAAATTGCGTCATTTAATTTAAAAACTCCACGTGATTCCAAACAGGATCAACACCGTCTGGTAGCGCTGCCACGCGTCCCAAATCACACCATTGTTGCTGTGGTGAATGGAAATCGCTGCCGCGAGAGCCCAACAAACCGTATTGAATCGCTAATTGTGCCAAATATTGGCGTTTTTGATTATCGGTACCCGTGCCACTGACTTCAAGTCCCCGTCCACCGGCATCTACAAAATCATCCAGCAACCGCTTCAGTTTTGAATTGGTCATACCGTATTTATGCGGATGGGCGACTACCGCAATGCCCCCTGCATCTTGGATCCAGTGTACAGCCTGCTCCATTTCAGGCCAACCCGATTTTATGTCTCCGGGCTTTCCTGCACCCAATAATTTCTTAAAAGCATCGGCCTCTGTGGCAAAGAGCCCCGCTGATACACACAGGCGGGCAAAATGCAGCCGCCCTGGCACCGCACCCTGGGCAATGTCCATGGTTCTATTTAACGCATCCGCGATGCCCTTTCTTTCTAATAAAGCACCCAGTTTTTCAGCCCGCTGCCACCGCACATTGCCCTGAGAAGCAACGGTAGGCGCCATCGCTTCGATGTCGAAACCCAGCCCTACTATATGGACGGCCACACCCGCCCACTGTGTACTGAGCTCAATGCCACTTACCAATTTTAGTGGCAGTGTTTCAGCGGGTAAAATGGCATCATAGGCTGCGGTCGTATCATGGTCAGTAATTGACAGGATATCGACTTTTTGTGCAATGGCCCTCGCCAACAATTCATCCGGTGGCAACGTGCCGTCCGATTGATTGGTATGGCAATGCAAATCAGCATTTACATATCTGCCATTGGCGTTGTTCGACTCAGTTGTTATCATAGCCCCTCATTTTTCACGCACTGAAACCAATACATGAAACTTCTCGAATTCATTCCCGTCATTCTGTTCTTTATCGTTTATAAAATGCCTGAAAAAGCGATCCAGTTTATATCGCCCATTCTATCCGATGATTGGGTCGTCACCTTACAAAATACCAAAGCCTTTGTTTTGGCAACTTCTGTCATCATTGTCGCCACGTTAGTGCAAATTCTGATTACTTGGTTTGCGACCCGAAAAGTCGAAAAAATGACCCTTGTGGTACTCGCGGTCATTTTGGTACTCGGTGTACCCTCTATTATTCTCAATGACCCAATGGTCTTTATGTGGAAGCCGACCGTCGCTAACTGGTTATTTGCTGCTGCATTTGCGCTGTCCTATGTCATCGGCCAAAAGAAGCCATTGATTCAACGGATGCTTGGGGGTCAGGTCATATTACCCGAGCCTATTTGGCGTCGCCTAAATGCGGCATGGATCCTATTCTTTATTGTCAGCGGATCACTTAACTTGTTAGTGGCCTACAATTTTTCAGAAGCCACTTGGGTAGACTTTAAATTATACGGTATCTTAGGTCTGACACTTTTGTTCGGTATACTGCAGGGCGTTTACTTGGCTCGCCATATACAAGAACCCGCTGAAGAACAACAGAAACTCTGAATCACATCAAGGAATGCTATCATGTTTTACGCGATAATTGCCGAAGATAAAGCAAACACCCTGTCAGAACGCCTTGCGGCAAGACCGGCTCACGTTGCACGATTACAAGCACTGGTAGCAGAAGACCGCTTAATATTGGCAGGCCCTCACCCTATCGATGACAATAATCCTGACGCAGGGTTTTCTGGTTCTTTGATCGTTGCAGAATTTGCGTCTCTAGAAGCCGCTGAAACTTGGGCATCGGAAGATCCGTACATCGCTGCTGGCGTGTATGAAAATGTCCGAGTGAAACCATTTAAGAAAGTATTGCCATAATTTTTGTAGGAAAAGACACCATGAAATCATTACTTTTTCCCCTTGTATTGGGCCTTATTACTAGCCTTTCAGCTACCCTGACATGGGCTGATGAAAACGACCGATACATCATTGATACGATTTACGTTTCGCTAAGAAGTGGCCCAGGTAACGAATACCGGGTGGTCAAGTCCAGTATGCCCAGTGGCACCAAGATGTCCGCAATGGGACAGTCAGAAGACAATCTGTGGACTCAGGTAACCCTGTCAACAGGCGAACCACTTGAAGGCTGGATTCCTACACGCTATATCAGCGGAAAATTGATTGCCAAAGACCAGTTAGCTGCAGCCACTGAGACCATCGCATCGCTTAAAGACCAGCTTGCCAATGGAACGCCAGCCCCAGTAGTCGACGAGGCTACGGTGCCAACCGCAGATAACGATGCCGTCATTGCAGAACGCGATGCCTTGTTAGAAGAATTAAATAATATCAAAATGCTGTCGACTGATGTGATCGCTGTAGACCAAACCAACAGCGAATTGCTACTCGAGAACCAAGAATTAAAAACCGAGTTGGATATTCTTAGAATAGAAAACCAATACCTGTCTGAATCTAACCGGACCCGCGACTGGATGATTGGTGGTGTTATCGCCTTCTTCGGTCTGATCATTGGCTTGGTGCTTGCGCGTATGGGTAAACCGACACGTCGCAGTGACAGCTGGGCATAAACAACATGGTATGGCATAACCACCACATTGACCTACCACAGAGTCTTGCTTCATTAGTCCATGTGGTGGCAGAAGGAGCAAAGGGCACCCAGTCACATTATTGCCATTGGCAAATTATTGAGTGGTGTGCCGCATTCAGTGTTAATCCATCTGCTAATAACATAGATGATCCCATTGTGCGCATAGCGGATGACATTGTGGTGCAATGGGAACTCTATGTTTCAACCCAGTACACATTAGAACAGCTCGACCGATTC
This sequence comes from uncultured Saccharospirillaceae bacterium, assembly GCA_913063165.1. GTDB lineage: Bacteria > Pseudomonadota > Gammaproteobacteria > Pseudomonadales > Natronospirillaceae > CAJXZL01. Next base: position 10,259 of record CAJXZL010000044.1, read on the forward strand.
ACACCAGCTGACTTGGTTTTACCCCGTGGTTTTTTTCAGAATTGGCAACAACAACTCATAAAGGTAACTGCACCATGAAACGTTTTATCACCCTCGCCTTGGCATCCCTACTCCCTTTCATGGCCCAGGCAGAAACGCCGGTTACCATTGCCACGAATTATGGCGATATTGAATTGGTGTTGGACGAAACGCAGGCACCTATCACCGTTGCCAATTTTGTAGCCTATGCCCAGAGTGGCTTTTATGACGGCACTATATTCCACCGGGTCATACCGGGCTTTATGATTCAAGGTGGTGGTTTCAATGCCGATATGAGTCAGAAAAAAACGCAGGCAACCATTGAAAATGAAGCAAAAAATGGCCTAAGTAACGTTACAGGCAGCATTGCGATGGCGCGCACCAACTCACCGCATTCAGCCTCTTCACAGTTCTTTATTAATCACGCTGATAACCTATTTTTAGACCAGCAGGGCGATAAATGGGGCTACGCGGTATTCGGAAAAGTAGTTTCGGGTATGGATGTTATTAACAGTATTGCACAGGTGAGTACTGGTCGTAAGGGCCCGTATTCTGACGTACCTACTGCACCCATTGTCATCAACAGCGTCACGGTTCATTAAGAACCGTTCTCTGGCAGCGGCCTTCAACTGAGGGTTGCTGCACGTTCACCACACCACGGCACAAGAATCATCCCCCTATGGCTTTTAAAATCACTCCGGCACATATCGATTGGTCCAACGCCACCACATTGACAGCGGTCGATTTTCAGGACGTCTATCATTCACTGCAAGGGGGGGCGGATGAGGCACAACATGTGTATGTGGAAGCCAATGCACTGGTTGCTCGCTGGTCGTCACTCACGGATGCACGTGCTTTTGTCATTGCTGAAACAGGATTTGGAACGGGACTCAATTTCCTTGTAACACTGTCGACCTGGCGCAAAGCCAAGGCAGACGGGCGCATACCATCCACGGCGCGCTTGCAGTTTGTCAGCGTTGAAAAACACCCACTTACCAAACCCGACCTCATCAGAGCATGGCAGTATTGGGAAGGGTTCTCTGAAATCACACCCATGCTGTTGGCGCAATACCCTGATTTAACACCCGGCTTTCATCGGATTCATTTAGACGATGTCGACCTTACACTCATTTTTGACGACGCCACTCATGGCATGAATCAGTTAGTCGGACAGGTAGACTGTTGGTTTTTAGACGGTTTTTCACCTGCTAAAAATCCAGATATGTGGCAACAATCACTGTTTGACGCCATGGCTGCACATAGTCATGAGCATACCACTGTGTCGACATTCACCGTGGCACAACAAGTGAAGGAAGGCTTATCGCGCGCTGGGTTTGTCGTCGAAAAGGTGCCTGGTTTTGGCTTAAAGCGCCACACGCTCTTTGGCCATTTCCGTACTTGCGGCCCTTCATTGCCTAGCAACCTCACACCGTGGTTTGCCTATGACACAAAAGCGGTCACCGAGCAAAATTTACCCATTGCAGTGATTGGCGCTGGAATTGCAGGGGCAAGCACGGCACAGGCACTCATCCGTCGGGGCTATGCTGTTGACGTTATTGAAAAACAAGACTTTAGCGCAGGACCACCGCCTATCACCATTCAGGGCGTTTTGTACGTAAAGCTATCAGCCTCCTACAACCCACACAGCGCATTTTACGCTCAGGGATTCCTCTACAGCGCACAGCAACTGAATCTCATGCCCCATGTGGAATGGGATGCCTGTGGCGTCATACAAACCGCTTTTAACGAAACGGAAGCAAGGCGTCAAAAGAAATTCTTAGAGGACCACCCTTATCCAGACAGCCTGATTCAAGGCGTCAGCCAATCGCAAAGCAGCACGCTATCGGGCGTATCTCTATCGCATTCAGGCTTGTACTTTCCGCAGGGTGGCTGGGTTAATCCTATTTCCCTGTGCCACCAATTACTGCAGGGTGCCGTTGTCACCGATAACACCGAGGTGATTGCCACCACGAAGGGCCCTGACGGCTGGATGGTAACGGACAGTAAGGACAAGCAACATGGTCCCTATGCAGCGGTGGTGGTAGCCTGTTCATATACGGCAAAATCCTTTGTTCAGTTACAGGCGCTGCCTACCCAAACGATCAGAGGGCAAAAAACCTTTACCGTGCCACCCAAGCACCAACAGTTACCAATTAAAACCGTGCTTTGTGGCAGCGTTTACATCACCCCTAACAGCAGCCAGTCATTTAACTTTGGCGCTACTTTTCAGAAAAATGATTTCGAATCGGCACCAAGAGACAGTGACAATGAAGCCAATCAGCAACAGCTGAGAGAACAGTTTCCCGCTTTAAATACCTGGATCGACATGCCAGTGGCTTTTGGCTTGGTAGGATTTCGCTGTACGTCTCCCGATTACATGCCAATTGTGGGCGTTGTTCCTGACTGGGCAGTCTTAACTGAACGCTATCGTCATGTGTATCGCTTCAAGAAGCAGGTACCAGAAACGTCACAGCCAGTGTCGGGTCTGTACTGTAATGTCGCTCATGGGTCACGCGGATTGTCGTCAGCGTTATTATCTGGAGAGATTGTTGCCAGTATGATTCACGGCGATCCATTACCGGTCGGTAAGCAAATCGCGGACCATTTGAATCCTGCGCGATTTCATACCAAAGCACTGCTAGCCGGTAAGTTATAACCGTATTGGCACTGAGCGAAGAAGGGAGTGAGAATCTGGCATTAGGCTTATTGGTCGTAGTGTATGTCTGTAATCTCCCAATCCTGTATGCCGGAACCCGTGGTGACCTGAACCCAGTCGCCCACAGACTTTCCCAGTAATGCCCGAGCCATAGGTGAGTCGATCGATATATAATCCTGCCGCCCAAATATTTCATCATAGCCGACAATGCGAAATTGCAGGCACTGATTGACCTCAGAGCCTACCGATACCCAAGCACCGAAATAAGCCTTTCCCGCCTGTTGCGGGTTATATTCAACGACTTTGAGATCTGCAAGACAGCGGCGCAGATACCGTACGCGCCTATCGATTTCTCGAAGCCGTCGCTTGTTGTATTGGTAGTCTGCGTTTTCACTTCGGTCGCCAAGGCCAGCTGCCCATGTGACCTTCCGCGTAATATCTGGACGCTCAATACGCCATAATTGATCCAATTCAGATTTGAGCGCAGCCATGCCAGCCGGCGTGATAAGCGGTGTTTTCATGGTCGTATTTCAGTTAGATTTTTTCCATCATAACCCAGGGCAAACAGTGAACCCAATCATTACCAACACCAATGATTCAGTTGTTGGCCTTTTCCAAACTACATACAGGGTAGCCCTACCGAATCCCTCACATCTGGGCCAATAAAACATTGGTTGCATCAGCTTCGCTCATGGGCTTGAAATAATAGTACCCTTGAAAATCTACACAGCCTAAATCGACCATCACCTGTTTCTGAAACTCCGTCTCGACGCCTTCAACTGTGACATGTTTATCCAAACTTTTACCCAACTCAATAATCGCTTTGATGACACGGTCATCTATTGAATCTTCTTGGATGTCCTTTAAAAAGCTACGGTCAATTTTTAGTCGGTCAATGGGCAGACTTCTCAATTGGCTTAATGACGAATATCCTGTACCAAAATCATCTAAGAGAATTTCAATACCAAGGTCATGGAAATAATGCAGACTTGGCAACACATCTTCGGTAGCGCCAATCGCAACACTCTCCGTGATCTCCAGATGCAGTAATTGAGGTTCGATGCCGGTTTCTTTTATGATTCTTTCGACATCCAAGTGGAGCTGCCCACCTCTAAATTGAATAATCGACAGATTGACGGCAATCGGAATATCCCAGCCCTGTTCAGACCAACGTTTAATCTGTAAACAGGCTTCCCGCAATACCCAGGCACCCAGCGGCACAATCAAATTGGTCTGTTCAGCGATAGGAATGAACTCGACAGGGCTTATCCACCCCCGATAGGGATGCTGCCAACGGAGCAAGGCTTCCATCGAACGAATTTTTCCGGTCGGTTGATGCACTACCGGTTGGTAATGCAAGATAAAGGCACCCTGCTCGAGGGCATCCTTCATATCGACCACCAAACTGCGATACCGCGCCACTTCTTCATCCATTTCTTTCTGAAAGAAAAAGTACTCACCGCCTGTTCTTAGGGTTTTGCTATACAGGGCCAATTCCGCATGACGCAATATGGTGTCGATATCTTCAATATCTTGAGCAAACATCTCGACCCCAATACTAATTGACGCCCGAACACTAATTCCTTCAATAATAATCGGTTGGGCAACGGCTGCTATCAATGCCGATGCCAAATCAGATACACCATTTTGACCAGACACCTGCGTGCTGATGACACCAAACTCATCGCCATTCAATCGTGCAACCAAATCTTGGCGAGAGCAGACTGTCGTGAGTCTCCTGCCGATTTCGACTAAAACCTTATCCCCCATTTCGTGGCCAAGATCACTGTTCACTTCTTTAAATCGATCAACATTGATGAGGAGCACCGCACATTGCGGCCGCATTTCTGCAGAAAAGTCGAGTAAAAACTCCAGTCGTTGATTAAACGCTACCCGATTATTCAATTGGGTCAGATCGTCATGCATCGCTAAAAAGTTAAGACGGTCAATCGCTTCTTTTTGGACAGTGATGTCCTCCAATATAGCGACAAAGTGCGTTACCTTCCCTTGTGCGTCCCGTAAGGCGGAGATGCTTTGGTTGACCCAATAGGGTTCGCCATTTTTGGACTTGTTCAACATTTCACCCTGCCAAGGTTTACCCAAGTTCAGGTGTTTCCATAAGTCTTTATACTGGCTAGTAGGGGTTAAACCGGACTGTAATATCCGAGGGTTTTTGCCAAGTGCCTCCTCTTGTGTGTAACCCGAGCGCGCAACAAAGCTGGGATTCACATAGTCGATTTCGCCTGCACAGTTGGTGATCATGATCATTGAGGTACTTTGTTCAACCGCTAATGACAACTTTTGGGATTCAAAACGCTCAGAGAGCTGGTCCGTTATGTCTCGTTGGATGACGACGGTTTTACTGTCTTTAAGATCAGTGCCCGGAATTCTGAAGACTGAAGATTCTAACCAGGTGGTGCCACCTTGTGCGTTCTTACTTGTGAAGGTCCCGTTGGCGGTCAAACCAGAAGTGATGGCCTTATCAACCTGTCGGTATAGATCATCAGGGTTGTCACCTAGCCATGCCATTGATTCGGGTGTATGCCCAATAATGTCGGCACCTTTAACGCCATGTAGGCTTTCTGCGGCTTTATTGGCATATTCAAAGCGCCCTTCCTGGTCGAGCACCTCAATAGCATTAATGCTTTTCTCAACCACTTCTGACAACAAGGCCTGCCGCGCTTCAGATTGCTTGCGGTCATCTATATCACTCACAATGGTGATGACAAAGGGCCGATCATTGTCACTCGAGTCCTTAAAAGCGCCCGCGCCGACAATAAGTTCTAACCACCGTGCTGACATGCCGGTCTTGTGTTTGGGCTTTACTTGCGTTATCGAGGTAAATGCGCTGTTAGCCTGGGTGCTGTAATGGCTAGTGCCTGCGCTCTCCATCTCCGTAATCACGTCGGAAATTGAACGCCCCATAAAGGTTTTTGGCGCTTTTTTAAGCAACTGACCCGCGGCACCATTGGCATAGGTTATTTTATTTTTTTCAGGTGAACCATTGGCCAGAATGATGCCAATAGGTGCTTTTTCAATGGCTGCGCGCAGTTTTTGTTGACGCGCATGCTGAAGACGCATCAATCGTTCTGCAGGTGAGATCAGAAACCGTCCCCATAGGTACATTAAAAATACAATAAGAACCACAATGAGCGCGAAAATCACCATTACCGAACGAAATCCCGCTATTTGTTCTGATACATCGAGATAGAGTTCCAACACAGCCACAATCTCTTGACCTTCGTGGCCTGCATACACGGGAAGATAGGTTTCAGCATAAAATTTTCCCGACAACGGTGA
>CAJXZL010000045.1 GCA_913063165.1 uncultured Saccharospirillaceae bacterium
CCACAACGCTCCGCATTGACACCCCGAAAGACCAACCCTGTCGCAGCCCTTTACTGCCTGTTATTGCCTGCTACTGCAAAGAAGCACTTTCGCAGTAGACTTGCTGCATACACGCCACTGCATTAGACTGAAATCAGTTCTATGACTGTATTTTTTTGGAGGTATTGTGGGCTTATTGGTGAATGGACAGTGGCACGACACGTGGTATGACACTGGAAAATCTGACGGAGCCTTTGTCAGAAGCGAAGCCCAATTTCGTCATTGGATAACTGCCGATGGCCAAGCAGGCCCCACCGGTCGCAGCGGTTTTTTACCTGAATCAGGTCGGTATCACCTTTACGTGTCATTGGCCTGCCCTTGGGCGCACCGGACCCTGATTTTTCGCGCCCTCAAGGGTCTTGAAGAGCACATTGATATATCGGTGGTACACCCCGACATGCTCGACAAAGGATGGATATTTCAGGGCGATGAGGCTGCACGGTTTAGCGTCGACACACAAGACCATTTATTTCAATTTCGCTATTACCACCAGATTTATACGCAAGCGGACCCAGTCTATACCGGTCGGGTTACGGTACCCGTATTGTGGGATAAGCACCGCAACACCATTGTCAGCAATGAATCGTCTGAAATCATTCGCATGTTTAACAGCGCCTTTAACGGGTTGACGGGCAATACGCTCGATTTTTATCCTGATGCATTGACCGACGAAATCGATACGATCAACAACCGTATCTACGCCGACATTAACAACGGTGTGTACCGCGCCGGATTCGCGACCACCCAACATGCTTACAATGAAGCCGTCGAAAAACTGTTTGATGCATTAGATTGGGTCGACAGCCTACTTGCCGATAAGCGTTATCTCACGGGTAACCAGATCACTGAGGCTGATTGGCGCTTGTTTACCACCCTATACCGTTTTGATCCGGTGTACGTCGGCCACTTCAAATGCAATATCCGACGCATTGCCGATTATCCGAATCTCAGCGGCTATTTGCGCGACCTATACCAACAGCCGCTCATTGCCGAAACCTGTAACCTTGAGCATTGTAAACGACATTATTATTTCAGCCATGACACCATCAACCCAACCCGGGTTGTGCCTGCGGGCCCTATTTTTGACTATCAAATGCCGCACGGCCGCGACCGTTTTTAATGGGGCGTATAAGTCGCGTAAATCTATCTGTTGTTGGTTGTGACAGCTGACCTGAGCCATTAAGCTGTCGCCATCCTAATGTTGAGTTTTGATCATGTTTACGCACCCTCAGTTTGATCCAGTTGCCCTGTCCATCGGCCCCCTGTCTGTTCACTGGTATGGCCTGATGTATGTCGCTGCATTTTTTACTGGCTTATGGCTCGGCAAGTACCGTGCCCGCCAGCCGGGTAGTGGCTGGACAGAAGAGCAGGTTGACGACTTTTTGGTGTATTTGGTACTGGGCGTTATTCTAGGCGGCCGCATCGGCTACGTGCTGTTTTATGGCTGGGAATATTGGATGCAGGATTTCACCTACATCCTGCGTATCTGGCAAGGCGGCATGTCATTTCATGGCGGCCTCTTGGGTGTTATTGGTGCGTTATGGTGGTTTGGACGCAAATACAAAAAGCCCTTTCTGGTGACTGCCGATTTCGTCGCGCCCCTCTTTCCAGCCGGACTGATGTTTGGACGGATTGGTAACTTTATCAATGAAGAATTGTGGGGACGGGTCACTGATGTGCCTTGGGGTATGATCTTTCCGTCTGTCGACAATTTGCCCCGCCACCCATCACCTCTGTATCAAGCATTCGGTGAAGGCTTTTTACTCTTTGTGTTGGTCTGGGCCTTTTCAAGCAAAAAGCGCCCACCGGGTGCTGTCGCCGGCATGTTTTTAATCGGTTATGCCGTGTTTCGATCCACTGCCGAGTTTTTCCGTGTCCCAGACGCCCAGTTAGGATTCCTCGCTTTGGATTTCCTCACCATGGGCATGCTGCTATCCATACCCATGGCCCTATTAGGACTCTTCCTAATTGGAAACGCCTATCGCAAGTAGTCTAGGCCCTGTCTCTTTGACGTTGCGTACCTGCAGTGTCAAAGAGGCGTAAATCTGATTCACACCAGTTGAATAGCGCCACAATATCGCCATCATAGCCACTGTCTCAATTGAATTCGGAAACCTTGCATGAACCGCGTCTTTTTGTTTTTAATCACCAACATTGTCGTTGTCGCCACCCTCGGTTTGTTCTTGAATATCGTCTTGCCAGCCTTCGGTATCGTGACCGGTAATACCACCACGTTATTGATCTTTTGTGCGGTATTTGGCGTGGGTGGTTCTTTTATTTCACTGTATATGTCCAAATCGATGGCCCTGCGCTCCGTGGGAGGACAAGTCATTGAAACACCTCGCAACAGCGCCGAACATTGGGTATTTAACACAGTAAGCCGGTTGTCACGGCAAGCCAATTTACCGATGCCCCAAGTTGCTCTCTATCAATCTGACGACATCAACGCCTTTGCGACAGGCGCTAGCAAAGACAATTCTTTGGTTGCCATCAGCACCGGATTATTGGGTCACATGAATCAGGATGAGGCAGAAGCGGTATTGGCACATGAAATTAGCCATATTGCTAACGGCGACATGGTGACCATGGCGTTGATTCAAGGCGTACTCAATACGTTTGTCATGTTCTTTGCGCGCATCGTTGCCGGCATAGTGGACAACGCAATGCGTGGAAACAACAACAATGGCCAAGGCATGGGATTTTTGGCACGCATGGCCGTGACCTTTGTCGCCGAAATAGTGTTTGGGGTTTTCGCCAGCATTATTGCCATGTGGTTTAGCCGCCAACGTGAATACCGGGCAGATGCGGGTGCAGGCAATCTGGTGGGCAACCACAAGATGATCGCCGCGCTACAGCGCCTGTCTACTAGCCAGCCGTCACAACTAGAAGGACAGTTAACCGCCTTTGGCATTATCGGCAAACCGTCCAGCTTGTTTGCATCACACCCGTCCATTGAAGACCGCATTGCGCGTCTGCAGCAACCCCGCTAATTATCTAGGCTAGCGATACCGCCCGTATTGCTAGCCTGTTCTCAATAAACCCCGCTCGCTCCCTAATTAATGGTTTCATTTACCCGCCACTGACTTAGAATAAGGTCGATATTCGCTAGGTCGACACCCCAGACAGGCAATTCGTCAGGGGGTACCCTACAATGCAACAGCCATTTAAGGGATATGTTCACCAATCTCAGGCTGACTACACCACATCGCAAGGAGCCATCATGAATGCGCATCACCTGTTATCACTGGCGATGAACGCCCGACCTTTTGACCTATTAGGTTGGCACCAGTCACCTGAAGGTAATTGGCTCATTCGCAGTTGGCTTCCGGGTGCTACGGCGGTTTCTGTATTGCGGGCGCGTGACAACAAGCGCATCGGTACCATGTCACCCGTTGATGGCGCGGGTCTGTTTGAATTCCAATGGAACAAGCGCTTTAAACAATGCGCGTACCGTTTGCTCATTGAGCGTGGTGACCAGACCTTTTCCCTAGTAGAACCCTATCAATTTGCAGAACGCACCTTTACCGATTTCAGCCACGATGGCGACACCCTACATCACAATCAAGGCGCACATGTTTGTCTGGCATACGGCCTTGACGGCTGTGAGGTCAAGGGCGTTCGTTTCGCAGTCTTTGCACCCAATGCTCGGTCAGTGTCGGTTGTGGGCTCGTTTAACGACTGGGATGGTCGGCGGGCGCCCATGGCCAGCAATCAGGATGGTATCTGGCGTTTGTTTATTCCTGAGCTGCAGGTCGGCGATCTGTACAAGTACGAAATAAAAGACGCACAGGGCAACACCCTGCCGCTCAAAGCTGACCCCTATGGCTATTTTCATGAGCAATACCCATCGTTCGCTTCGGTTATTTCGGATCACGATCACTACCAATGGCAAGACCAACAATGGCAGCAGCAACCCCCTCGTGCATGGCACCGTGAGGCTATCAGCATTTATGAGTGTCATGCCGGGTCTTGGCGACAGCACGACAATAGGGTTCAAAATTGGGACAGGCTTGGCGACAGTCTCATTCCCTACGTCGTAGACATGGGCTACACCCATATTGAGCTACTGCCGGTGTCTGAGTATCCATTTGATGGCTCTTGGGGCTATCAGCCTGTCGGCCTATTTGCCCCGACCAGCCGTTTTGGCTCTATTGACCAGTTCAAGCGATTTATTGACCGGTGCCACCAAGCTGGCATAGGCGTTTTGGTGGACTGGGTACCTGCACACTTCCCATCGGATACCCACGGGCTCGCGCGGTTTGATGGCTCTTGCCTTTACGAATATGAAGATCCACGCAAAGGCTGGCATCCCGATTGGAATTCTCACATTTATGACTATGGCAAAACCACGGTCTGTGATTTCTTGGTCAGCTCGGCAGTTGCCTGGGCTGAACTGTTTCATATCGACGGCATTCGTGTCGACGCAGTGGCCTCAATGCTGTACCTAGACTATTCGCGTGACGCCGGTGAATGGGTGCCCAATGTCGATGGTGGCAATACCAATTATGAATCAGTTGCCTTCTTTAAACGGCTAAACAGCACCCTCTATGGACGCTTCCCACACATATTTACCGTGGCAGAAGAATCGACGTCTTTCCCCAATGTTACCAAGCCCGTACACGAAGGCGGTCTGGGCTTTGGTTTTAAGTGGAATATGGGATGGATGCACGACAGCCTGAGCTACATGCAGCACGACCCCATTCACCGTCAATACCACCACAGCAACATGACCTTTTCGATGGTCTACGCCTATAGCGAAAACTTTGTGCTGCCCCTGAGTCATGACGAAGTGGTGCATGGCAAAGGCTCTATCTACCGGCGCATGCCGGGCGACGATTGGCAAAAACTGGCCAATTTGCGCGCCTATTATGGGTTTATGTATGCCCATCCTGGCAAGAAATTGAATTTCATGGGCAACGAGATTGGTCAAATCCGCGAGTGGCAACACATGGCCGAACTTGATTGGGGCCTGCTCTATCAACCCCAACACCAAGGTCTGCAGAATTGGATGCGTGATCTGAACAAAGTCTACCGACAAGAACCTGCACTGCATCAACTCGACTGCATCAATACCGGTTTTGAATGGATCAACCATACAGACAACACCTACAGCATCCTAAGTTTCGCGCGATTCGACGAACAGCGTAAAAACTGCTTGGTCGTGGTCAGCAATTTTACGCCAATGACCCACAACCACCATGCCGTCGGCGTACCGAAACCCGGCCGTTATCAGCTCATTTTGAATTCGGATGCCAGCTATTACGGTGGCAGCGATTTTGAAACCGGCGCCTTTTTCGATAGTACCGATCAGCCAGCGGACCACAAAGCCCAGAGCATCAATATCAAATTGCCACCGCTTGCTACCGTGGTATTTAAGCTTATTGCACAGGATTAAGATCATGAGCCCAGAGTTATTAACCCAAATTCATCGCGGACGACCCAGTCCGTTAGGGGCTACTGTCGTTGACGGCGGTTGTAATTTTGCCGTATTTAGCCCCAAGGCTACCCAAATAGAAATTTGTCTGTTTGACGTTGATGACCGAGAAGCGTTACGCATCAAACTGCCTGCCCGCTCGGGTGGTATTTGGTACGGTTTCATTCCGGGTGTTGGTTATGGACAAAAATATGGCATTCGGGCATCGGGCGCCTTTGAGCCCCATCAAGGGCTGTTTTTCAACCCCAACAAATTGCTCATCGACCCATACGCCCAGTCAATCAGCAAGAAAGCAGTACCCAGCAATCTGTTTTATGCCCACGACCGCGATAACCGCGAAGACATGACCCCGTGCTTAAAGGATTCGGCACCACAGATGACCAAGAGTGTGGTGACCGATCAATCGTTTGATTGGCAGGGAACCCAGTCACCCAAACTCAAGTGGAATAACACCGTCATCTATGAAGCCCATGTAAAGGGCTTCACCATGAATTTCCCCCATATTCCGGATGAATTACGTGGCACCTATCTGGGCATGGCACACCCAGCGGTTATCAGCTATATCAAACAACTGGGCATGACGACGATACAACTGATGCCGGTCTTTTCTTTTATGACCGAGCCGCGTCTGCGTGACCTGTCGCTGTCCAATTACTGGGGCTACAACCCCATAAATTTCTTTTCACCAGATCCACGTTACGCGTTAAAAGACCCCGTATCTGAATTAAAAACCCTTGTTCGTGAATACCACAAAGCGGGCTTAGAAGTCGTATTAGACGTGGTGTACAACCACACTGCGGAAGGCTCCATTGTCGGTCAAACTCTGAGCTACCGCGGCCTTGATCCCGGCTTCTATCGGTACCACCCAGACGACAGGACCCATTATGTAGACGACAGCGGCTGCGGCAACAGCGTGAACGTCTATAAGGCACACGTATTGCGCATGGTCATGGACAGCATGCGGCATTGGGTTACCCACTACCATATTGACGGATTTCGTTTCGATTTGGCCGTTAGTCTGGCTCGCGAGGAATGGGATTTTTCGCGCAGCTCCACCTTCTTTAAGGTGATCTCACAGGACCCTGTATTACACGACATCAAGTTGATTGCAGAGCCCTGGGATATGGGACGCAATGGCTATCAACTGGGCCAGTTTCCAGAAGAATGGTATGAAATTAACGATAAATTTCGTGATTCCGTTCGGGCATTTTGGCTGACGGACAGTGCCGACCTCGCCGACTTCGCCACACGCATCATGGGATCGCGTGAGCTATTTCGTAAGGGTGTGCAGGAAATATCTGCAAGCCTGAACATGATCACCTGCCACGACGGATTCACCCTTGAAGATTTGGTGAGCTATCAGCAAAAGCACAACCAGTTAAACCAAGAACGTAACCGTGATGGCCATAATGCGAATTACAGTGCCAACCATGGTGAAGAAGGGGTGACCGCCAATCCCGACATCCTCGAATTACGCAGCCGTCAAAAGCGCAATTTACTGGCCACCTTGCTGTTAAGCCAAGGCAGTGTTCACTTCTTAGCGGGCGATGAAATTTGCCGCACCCAGAAAGGCAACAACAATGCCTATTGCCAAGACAATGAACTGAATTATCTCGATTGGCAGATTGGTATCAGCCAACGCAAACACCTAGAGTTTGTGCGACAGCTTATTAAAATACGCAGCAGCAGCCAGCTGTTTGGCGATCTGGTATTTAACCCTGAGCAACTCAAACACGGCCCCGCTCACAGCGATGAAGTACATTGGTTTAACCTGCTAGGCAAACCGATGGAAATTGCCAATTGGCATGACAAAAACTTAAAAGCAGGCATGCTCCTGATTTCCAAAAAAATTCAGGATCCCCAGACAGAATTGGTTAGCGTCGACGAATGCTTTTTGATCATGGTTAACGCACACAGCAGCGAACGCGAGTGTGTCATTCCTGCCAGCCCTATGGGCGGTTGGAAAGTGATTTTGGATACGGGGGAAGACGATGGCATGACGCCACCAGATTTTTGCTTGTCTGAAGACATCATTACCTTGAAAGCAAAAACCTTATTGCTATTGAGCCATCCTGAATGGTCGGTCAATCCTGATTAAACTGACTATTGGCCAACAGGCGCGGGTGTCCAATTAAAGGGCACCTGCCATAGAACTTGCGACTGTTGATCAAACGCTTCCCACAGCGCGGCCATGGACTGATGCAATGTCGGGTGCATCATGTTAGGTGCCAGCTCTGCCAAGGGCTTTAATACAAACGCATTAAAGGTAATCTCACTTCGTGGCAATATCACACCATCATTGTCGCCAGTGAGGTCACCAAACAACAAGATATCCACATCCAAGGTTCGTGGACTGAACTTTGCCACATCGCGTTTGCGGCCATAGCCGTCTTCCAATGCTTTCAGCCACAGATTCAGAGCGCTACAGGTCCAATCAGTGTCGATGGCCGCTACGGCATTCAAAAAATGCGCACCTTCAAAACCAACAGCTTCGCTTTCATATACGGCCGATAACCGCACCACGCCAAATGTCTCGTTGAGCGCATTTAAGGCAGCTGTCATGTGACGGTAGCGGTCGATATTGGTACCCAGGCTTAAATAAACGCGACTCATAATGGCGCGCCATAGTCACGCGTAATCTTGACACCCACCGTAGTCGCATCAGGTACTGCACCTGGCTTGTGGACAGTAACCACTAACTTCTCAACACCAAACTCTTGATGAATCATACGCGCAATGGCTTCCGCGACGCTTTCAATGAGCTGGTAACTACTGGCAACTACCAAGGCCTTTACCGCTTCAGATATTGAAAAATAATCCAATGCAAACTTCAGGTCATCGGTGTCTGACGCACGACGCTGATCGGCCATTAACTCTAGATCAATGACCAATCGCTGCTTGATGGAACGCTCCCATTCGAACACCCCAATCACTGCTTCTGTTTCTAGTTGCGTAATAAAAACGCTATCGGTCATGCAGACTCCGGAATACTTAACTCTGACAAAGGCCAACGCGGACGCGGCTGAATACTTAAATCGGATCGTTCACCTGCCAACAACCGCTGGCAACCTGCATAAGCGATCATGGCACCGTTGTCGGTACAAAATTCAGTACGAGGATAAAACAGCACGGCGCGTTCTTTTTTGGCCAAACCATCAAGTGATTCGCGCAGATGTAAGTTGGCACTCACGCCACCGGCAATTACTAAGGTTTTGTGCCCTGTTTGCCGCAGCGCACGACGGCATTTAATTACCAGAGTATCGACAATCGCGTCTTGGAAACCTCGGGCAATATCGGCTTGATCTACTGGAGATACCACCTCATCTACCGTAACACTGGCAATCACTTTGCGTACGGCGGTTTTAAGCCCACTAAAGCTCATTTCAAGTCCCGGCCTGTCTACCATGGGCCGCGGAAACACAAAGCGTCCAGCAACGCCCTGTGCAGCAATTTTGCTGAGCAACGGACCACCAGGATAGGGTAAGCCCATCATCTTGGCCGTTTTATCGAACGCTTCACCTGCAGCGTCATCTAGGGTCTCGCCAAGCAGTTCGTAGTCGCCAATACCACTGACATCAATAAGCTGCGTATGGCCGCCACTGACCAACAAGGCCACGAACGGAAATGCAGGGGGATTGTCTTCTAACATGGGGGCCAACAAATGGCCTTCCATGTGGTGCACTGCAATCGCAGGTACATCCCAGGCCATTGCCATGCTACGACCTACTGTGGCGCCTACCATCAGCGCGCCAATGAGTCCGGGGCCAGAGGTATAGGCAACACCGTCGATGTCTCCCCACGCCAACCCCGCTTCTTTAAAACACGTGCGGATCAACGCGGGTAATTTACGAATGTGATCGCGGCTAGCCAATTCGGGTACAACACCACCATATTCTGCATGCATATCAATCTGACTAAATAATCCATGCGCAAGCAAACCGGCCTCAGAATCATAGATGGCAACGCCTGTTTCATCGCAACTGGTTTCGATACCCAGAACCCGCATTCAGTAAAACTCCAGAGGTGTATTGTGGGTGCGAATAATAAAGCCACCCCGCACTGCATGAAAGCCTTTATTGGTAATAATAGCCGTCCAAACGTAAACAAAATCCTGCTGATTACAGCCGTCGTCAGAATAAATGACCTTCACCAAGCCCTGCGGCTGTTTTTTGCCTTTACTTGTGTTTGCCAAATAAGTAAAATCCTGCGCCTCTCAATTTGTATGCATTGCAATGCGAGTTCACTCATAAATTGGTTGATTAACGAAGGTTTATTTAATGCCGAACGTAAAAGTTAAAGAGAACGAACCATTTGACGTAGCACTACGTCGTTTCAAGCGCTCTTGCGAAAAAGCAGGCGTATTGGCTGAAGTCCGTCGTCGTGAATTCTACGAGAAGCCGACATGGATCCGTAAGCGTAAAGCTGCAGCCGCTGTTAAGCGTCACCAGAAGAAGGTTTCTCGTGATAGCCGTCGCTTGGTACGTTTGTACTAAGATAGACACCCAAATTTAATTGTCTTCCACGGAGTCAGAATGAGTCTTAAAGTAAAGATTCACGAAGCCATGAAGTCCGCTATGCGCGAAAAACAGAAAGCCCGTCTTTCTACGATTCGTCTCATGCTGGCTGACATCAACCGTGTTGAAGTCGATGAACGCACCGAGCTGCCGGACGACCGAATATTGGTCATTCTGGACAAAATGCAAAAACAGCGTCGTGACTCTATCAGCCAATACGAACAGGCTGGTCGCGATGATCTGGCAGCGGTTGAGTCGTACGAACTGGGGGTGATCTCTGATTTCCTGCCAGAACCTCTTTCTGAGGAAGCACTGGTTGTCATCATCGACAATGCCATTAGCGAAGTGGGGGCAACCTCAATGGGCGACATGGGCAAAGTCATGGCACTGGTAAAACCTCAGGCGCAGGGTCGGGCAAACATGAGTGAAATTAGCAAGGCGGTCAAAAGCCGCCTTGGCTGATTTATCTGCTCATTCTTTCTTGTATTTCCAATCATGAATCGGGAAACTGTCCCGCATGGAAAGCGGTAAAATACCACAGCACTTTATAGACGACTTACTCGCACGAATCGATATCGTGGATATCATTGCGTCTCGCGTCAAACTCAAACGTGCTGGTCACAACCACATGGGCCTCTGCCCGTTCCATAATGAAAAATCCCCCTCATTTAGTGTCAATCAGAACAAGCAGTTCTATCACTGTTTTGGCTGCGGCGTGGGCGGTGATGCCATTAAGTTCCTCACCGAATACGAGCACATGGAATTTGTGCAAGCCATCGAAGAATTGGCCCGCATTGCCGGTGTTGATATTCCACGAGAAGAAAAACCGCAAGACATTGAGCGCAACAAACAGCAACGCGCACTCTACGACCTGCTCAAACAAGCATCTGAAGTCTACTACCAGAATTTAAAGTCGGATGAGCAACGCGATAAGGCAGTCAGCTATCTTAAAAATCGCGGATTGAGTGGCCAGATTGCCCGCCAATTTCAAATCGGTTTTGCCCCCGAAGGCTGGTCACACCTCAAAGACGCGTTGGAAGCCAAAAAAGCCCCCAAAGAATTGTTACTGCTCGGCGGCCTTACCGTAGAAAGCGACAAAGGCAAAGTATATGACCGCTTTCGCAATCGCATTATGTTCCCCATCCGGGATGCACGCGGCCGCTATATTGGTTTTGGTGGACGGGTGCTTAGCCCCGACGAAAAACCCAAGTATTTGAATTCGCCTGAAACGCCCGTGTTTCATAAAGGCAAAGAACTCTACGGACTGTACGAGGCAAAACTGGCCAACCGTCAGTTAACACGCGCACTGATTGTTGAAGGCTACATGGACGTGGTGGTCCTCGCACAGCACGGTATTTCCTATGCAATGGCCACCCTAGGCACCGCCACCAGTTCGGTCCATCTTGAACGGTTGTTTAAAATACTGTCGGATGTTGTGTTTTGTTTTGACGGAGACAACGCTGGCCGGAATGCCGCCAAGCGCGCGATGGAACTGGCCATTGGCATGCTTGAAGATGGCCGGCAAATACGGTTCTTGTTTTTACCTGAAGGTGAAGACCCAGACTCTCTGGTCCAAAAGGAAGGCAAGACGGCTTTTGAAGCCCGCATCCACAATGCCACCCCCTTGTTAGAGCTGATCTTTTCGCAAGAAAAAGAAGGCATACAATTTGATTCACTCGATGGCAAAGCCCGTTACGCCAGAGCTGTATTGGCTTGGATCCGACAGCTGCCACTCAAGAGCCTCACACGTCCGCTTGCGATCAAACGCCTTGCTGACCTTACAGGGCTAGACGAAGACCAGTTAACGCTGCTAGAAGCCGAGCAGGTGGCAAAACGCGGTGAACCTGCCGTGACAGCGCCAACGCAGCAGCAGACCAGTCATTCAGAAGATAACAGCGCGCCAGATACAGGGGTGTACCATGAAGCGCCGTATCGGGAAACACGCATTGTTATGCCAGCTACCGCCAGCAAAAAGCGCTCTACCCTGTCGACCGCACAAAAATTGGTAGCCAATCTCATCCGACAGCCGGTGTTATTAGATCAACTATCGCTGGATAGCAACCTTCAGAACAGTGAAGACGGTGATTTGCAATTGCTCTTTGAAGTACACCGGTTACTAACAGAACGACAGAAACCCCAGAGCGAACCGTATCTTACTTGCAGTTGGTTACACGACCGGGGATTGAAGGATGCATTGTCGCCCATCGAGAAGTCAGACTACTTCTGGTTGCCCAAACCAGGTACCGGAGCCAAGGCATCTGACTGGATTTTGGCCGAATTTGAGACAAATCGTACCGAATTGGCACATTATTTACCTGATTTAGAATATTTGCACTTGAAAAACCGTATGACGAACCATACATCAGAGGTTACGGACGCAGAACGAAAAAGATTTAATGAACTCGTGATCACTCGCAAACACAGGCGAGCCCGCTAGTTCAAACAAAACTGCATCGGAAAAATCATAAACCGATCGAATATCCTGCCGTTTCAGCCCGTTTCTACGCTTACAGATTAGACTAGCGGGATTGCTATGTATTCGACTATAATGATCGGCTACATTTTCCTTCCCTTTTCACTCAACTAGCTACGGATCTTTATTGTTTATGGCAGATAAACAAAAACAGCAGTCAGGCCTAAAAATTCTGATCGCGAAAGGAAAAGAGCAGGGTTACTTAACCTACGCCGAAGTCAACGACCACTTACCTGAAGATATTGCTAGCCCAGAGCAGGTTGAAGAAATCATCCAGATGATCAATGACATTGGCATCCAGGTGTTTGAGACTGCGCCTGACGCTGACCAATTGGTAATTGATGGTTCCACATCATCAGGCGATGACGATATGAGCGAAGAAGCCGTTGCAGCCCTAGCTGCGGTGGAAAGTGACTCTGGTCGAACCACAGACCCTGTCCGCATGTATATGCGTGAAATGGGTACCGTGGAGCTATTGACCCGTGAAGGCGAAATCGTCATTGCAAAGCGCATCGAAGAAGGTCTTCGCGATGTCATGCATGCATTGGCAAAATTTCCTGGTAACGTCGAACAGCTATTGGCTGCTTATGCCCTGTCTCAAGAAGAAGACGGTCGCCTATCAGACGTTATTATTAGCTTCCTCGATATCGAGCCTGAAGTGCCTGAACCCGTTATTGAAGTCGTGGAAGTCGCAGATGCGGCTGACGGCGATAAGAGCGATGATTCAGACGACGACTCAGATGACGCTGAGGATGACGACGAGGAAGAAGAAGACACCGGTATTGATCCAGAATTGGTTCGTGTTCGATTCGAAGAATTGGCCGACCAATACAAAAAGACCGATGCCGTTATCACCAAGCATGGCCGTGGATCAAAGCAAGCAGTTGCTGCTTTGGACGCACTCGGCGCTATCTTCGCACCCTTCAAGATTACGCCACGCCAGTTTGACGATTTGTTACTGCGCACACGCGGCGCCGTAGCCATCATTCGTGAGCAAGAACAGCATTTCTATAACATCTGCGTCAACAACATTAAAATGCCACGCAAGCCTTTCCTCATAAGCTTTAATGGCAACGAAATTGACGAAGAATGGCTTGAGTCCCTGCTGAATGATCCAAAATATGCAGACGACATCGTCAAGTATGAAATTGAATTACGCCGCGCACAGCGCAAAATGCGTCAGCTACAGGCCAAAGTTGGCTTGACGATCGCAGAGATTAAGGATATTCACCGCAACATCTCTATTGGTGAAGCCCGTGCCCGTCGCGCCAAGAAAGAAATGGTAGAAGCCAACCTCCGTCTGGTTATTTCGATTGCAAAGAAATACACCAACCGTGGTTTGCAGTTCCTCGACCTGATCCAAGAAGGCAACATTGGTTTGATGAAAGCCGTCGACAAGTTTGAATACCGTCGTGGCTACAAATTCTCAACCTATGCAACTTGGTGGATCCGTCAGGCGATTACCCGCTCTATTGCTGACCAAGCACGCACCATCCGTATTCCTGTACACATGATCGAAACGATCAATAAGCTGAACCGTATCAGCCGACAAATGTTGCAAGAAATGGGTCGTGAAGCGACGCCAGAAGAACTGTCTGAACGCATGGATATGCCTGAAGATAAGATTCGTAAAGTATTGAAGATCGCCAAAGAGCCAATCTCTCTCGAAACCCCAATCGGTGACGATGAAGATTCAAGCCTCGGTGACTTTATCGAAGACAACACACTGGCCAGCCCTGTTGATGCCGCTACCGGCAAAAACTTGGAAGAGTCTACGCGAGAAGTGTTGGCCGGTTTGACCTCACGTGAAGCCAAAGTATTGCGTATGCGCTTTGGTATCAATATGAACACCGACCACACGCTGGAAGAAGTTGGCAAACAGTTTGACGTTACCCGTGAGCGTATCCGTCAGATCGAAGCCAAGGCATTGCGCAAGCTACGCCATCCAAGCCGCAGTGAGCATCTACGAAGCTTTATCGACGAATTATAAAATCGTCATACTAAAAAACCGGGCCCTGTGTCCGGTTTTTTTATGCCTGCTTTTTACCCACCATTTCCTTGCCTAATGGCTTTTTTCTGCTATTGCTTAGGGTCAAAACAACGCTTTCAACCTCGCCGCAATCTCATCAATTGATTGCTAACAGCAGGATAGGCGCTATGAAGAACAGCAAAGAGATTATAACCGATCTGTTAGATTGCGCGGGTGTCCGAATCAACGGCTCCCGCGATTGGGACATCCATATCCTAGACAACCGTTTCTACGACAGAGTGGTTACCAAAGGCTCTCTTGGTTTAGGGGAAGCCTATATGGACGGTTGGTGGGAATGCAAACACCTAGACCAATTTTTCGACCGGGTATTGTCAGTGGAATTAGACCACCAACTCAAGAAGGACACCTTCAGCCTCATCGCACACCGCCTCAATTACAGCCTAAATACGGGTAGAAAGTCGCAAATATTTGAAGTAGCCCACCGCCATTATGATCTGGGGAATGCACTATACGAAGCCATGCTAGACAAGGGCCTCAACTATAGTTGCGGCTATTGGACAAACACCAGCAATTTAGAGCAGGCCCAACAAAACAAGCTGGACTTGGTCTGCCGCAAGATCGATTTACAGCCAGGCCAATCGGTGCTAGATATCGGTTCCGGATGGGGTGGATTTATTGGCTTTGCAGGGCAGCGCTATCGTGCTAATGCACTTGGTGTTACCGTTTCCGTCGAACAAAAGCGGCTTGCAGACGACCGGTATTCTGACACATCGGCAGTTACCCAATTACGCGATTATCGCGACATCAACGCCCAATTTGACCATGTGGTATCCATCGGCATGTTTGAACACGTCGGCACTAAAAATTATAGACAGTTTATGGAGGTGGCCCACCGCTCGCTTAAAAAGAGTGGCTATTTTTTACTCCATACCATCGGTGGCACGCAACCGACCATTACCGCGGACCATTGGATCACCAAACACATATTTCCTAACGGGGTCATCCCAACACTGACCCAAATCTCACAAGCGGCCGAGGGCTTGTTTGTTACAGAAGACATTCAAAATATTGGCATACATTACGACCCCACCCTGATGGCTTGGCACCACAATTTCACCTGTGCATGGGACCAAATAAAAGGCAATTATGATTGGCGATTCTATCGCATGTGGGTGTATTACCTACTCTCTTGCGCCGGCACATTTAGAGCCCGCAGAAATCAGGTATACCAAATTGTGTTTTCAAAAGGTGGGAAACGACAAGACTATAGTCCTGTTCGTTAATCGGTCTTTGCGCATTCGTTGATACATTCGTAACGGGCTTAATTGCACAAAGCAAAATACGATGAGCGCAGATAATCAGTAAGTGTCCGAGATATTGACCAAATAGCTGATTTTTAATAACTTTTGTCGGTTAAACCACTGGCAGAACGCCCCCTGCCTCGTTATAATTCGCGCCACTTCATAGACGCCCGTTTATGAGGTTATTGGTGAGGGCCTTTAGCTCAGTTGGTTAGAGCATCCGACTCATAATCGGCAGGTCCTGGGTTCAAGTCCCGGAAGGCCCACCATTTTTTTCTT
>CAJXZL010000046.1 GCA_913063165.1 uncultured Saccharospirillaceae bacterium
CGCATTGAGGCGATATAGGCATCGAGACTGTTGATGCTGACTTTCAGCGATTCCTGAGCCTTGTTATTGGTGTATCCGATGTCACTCATGCGCAAAGAGGATGCATAACCCAAATAGTCGGTATGCGCGCCAGCTTTGTTCATATTCTGGGCTTTGTGACGAAAACTGGCGTCCATAGCAGGTGAGGACCCAAACAAATACATTAACAACCACGAATGGCGTTTGAAGTTTCGAATCAGTCTAAAGTATCCCTGTGATCTAAAGTCTTGCAGGCTATCCGTGTTCTTTTGCTGCTCTTGAAAATGCGACCAAAATACATCAGGTAACGAGAAGTTAAAGTGCAAGCCAGCAATGGCTTGCATTGATCGGCCATACCGATGCCATAAGCCGTGGCGGTAAACATGCTTCAATTTGCCAATATTTGAAACGCCATATTCGGCAATGCGGACATCAAGGTCGTCGTTAATAATTGCCGGCATACTGCCTGGCCAAATCAGCTCGTCCTGATCCATTTTGGTGTAGGCATATTGTTGCAGGTCCCGTAGGAAGGCCAAAGGGTCGGCATCATCGCTCATAGCGGGCGTAATAAATTCTAACAGAGCTTCAGAGTAATCGGTTGTGATATGGGGATGCATCAGTGCCGACCCAAGACCCTTTGGGTGGTCGGTTTGACTGATATGGGCATCCGATGTCACGCGAAGGCCTTCTTTTTCAATACCGCGCACAAAATGCAATGATTTTGCAGGCAGGCTGGCGAGCCAATCGGTGTCCAAATGCGGTCTATTTATCACGGCTGTTCTCTCTGTAAGGTCATGTGCGCCCCTATACGGCTGCTCACATTTATAGTCTGTTTTTCGACTTATTCATAGCCTGTTTCATTAGGTCGGCCATGGTGCTATTCGCTGGCGCAGCACTTTGTGGTGCTCTGGCAGCCTTGCCACTTGGCTGTCGCGTGGTACGGAGTTGGTCGTCGGTATCAGCAGCGGGCGTATCGTCCATGCGCATGGAAAGCCCAATGCGCTTTCTGGGAATATCTACCGCCATTACCTTTACCTTCACAATGTCACCGGTACTCACCACCTTGGCAGGGTCGTCCACAAACTTATTGCTCAGTGCCGAAATATGTACCAACCCGTCCTGATGCACACCGACATCAACGAAGGCACCAAAATTGGTCACATTGGTGACCGTGCCCTCAAGAACCATACCGAGCTTGAGGTCTTTGATTGTTTCAACACCGTCTTGTAGCGTCGCTGTTTTAAATTCTGGGCGGGGATCGCGGCCTGGTTTTTCAAGTTCAGCCAAGATGTCTTTGATGGTTAACAAACCCGCTTTTTGGTCTACCAAAGCAGGCACGTCGATAGACCGTAGTAGCGACACGTCGCCGATCAATGTCGACACAGGGCAATTGAGTTGCTGAATGATTTTGTCGACCACCGGGTAGGACTCAGGGTGTACAGACGAAGCGTCTAGCGGGTTGTCACCACCCGTGATGCGTAAAAATCCTGCCGCCTGTTCAAAGGCTTTGGGGCCGACACGCGGAATTGACAACAATTGCTGGCGGTTCCGGAAGAAACCATTTTGATTGCGCCATTCGACGATATTCTGTGACATGGTATCCGATAAGCCGGCCACGCGTGACAACAACGGCACCGACGCCGTATTGATATCGACACCGACACTGTTTACACAGTCTTCTACTACTGCGTCCAATTGTCGGGCGAGTGCGGTCTGAGACACATCATGTTGGTACTGGCCAACACCGATGCTTTTGGGATCAATTTTCACCAACTCAGCCAAGGGGTCTTGTAACCGCCGGGCAATCGAGATGGCGCCACGAATGGTGACATCCAAATGTGGGAATTCCCGTGATGCGAATTCTGACGCCGAATAGATAGACGCACCCGCTTCGTTCACCACCACGCTTTTCGCGGTTATGGTCGGATGGTTCTTGATCATGTCTGCTACAAACCGGTCAGTTTCCCGGCTGGCGGTACCGTTGCCAATGGCAATGAGTGCGACCTGATGTTCTTTACACAGCGCGCTGATAATCTGTTCTGATTCACGCAACTTATTGTGGGGCTGGTGCGGATAAATGGCACCATGCGCGACCACCTGACCGGTTTCATCGACCAACGCATATTTAACCCCGGTGCGTAAGCCAGGATCCAAACCAAGCGTGGCTTTTTGTCCCGCAGGCGCGGCCAATAACAAGCTCTTTAGGTTGCGTGCAAACACCTTGATGGCTTCGGTTTCAGCATCGGTACGAACGTTGGCAAACAGCTCACTCTCCAAATGGGTCAAGAGCTTTACTTTCCACGTCCACCGCACCACATCGGATAAATACTTATCGCCAGGACGGCCCTGTGCCTGAATATTGAAGTGGCTAGCAATCATGCCTTCGCAGGCTGAAGGCGCACCAGCTTCTTCGCCCTGAACGTCAATTTGAAGTTGTAACACCCCTTCGTTGCGACCACGGAACAGCGCCAAAGCACGGTGGCTTGGAATCTTGATTAAACGCTCATCAAATTCAAAATAATCTGAGAACTTCTGCCCGTCGGTTTCCTTTCCCGGAACAACCGTGCTACGCACCACACCCTCTTGCCATAAAAAGCTGCGTAAGCGACCCAATAAGGCAGCATCTTCTGCAAAGCGTTCCATCAGAATATAACGCGCACCATCCATGGCGGCCTTTGTATCTTCTACGCCTTTGCTGGCATCTACATACAGTAGTGCTTGTGCTTCAGGTGAGCGGTCTGGATGTTCAAAAAGGGCGTTTGCAAGTGGCTCGAGTCCGGCTTCAATTGCAATTTGCCCCTTGGTGCGGCGTTTGGGTTTATAGGGGAGATACAGGTCTTCTAGCGCCGTTTTGGTGGCCGCCGTATTGATCTGTTGGCGGAGGCTATCCGTCAATTTGCCCTGTTCTTCTATGCTCGCCAAAATGGTATTACGTCGGCTGTCCATGTCACGTAAATAGGACAAACGTTCTTCCAAGCTACGCAGCTGAATATCGTCTAATGACCCCGTGACTTCTTTTCGGTAACGGGCAATAAAGGGAACGGTAGCGCCTTCATCAAGCAAAGCGACGGTTGCCGCCACTTGCTCTGTACGCACACCCAGTTCGGTAGCGATTTGAACGAGAATAGAATGCATGAAAATACTCAGTGACGGTGGTTAGACTTATCGGAAAATAAAGCGTCGATATCGTGGGCATTAAAGTGGTATTGGGTGTTACAGAATTGGCAATCGGCGGCAATGTAGCCGAGTTCTTCGATCAGGGCACGGGCATCCTCTAAACCCAATTGCATAACGGCACTGCCAGACCGTTCGCGTGAGCAACTGCAGCGAAATTCTAAAGGCTTAGATTCAAATATCCGTACTTCTTCTTCGTTAAACAACCGGTACAGCAACGTTGGATTGTCTAAATTCAATAATTCGTCCGCTGACACCGTGCTCGACAGGTGGCTGATGCGATCCCAACTTTCTTGGTCATCATCGCTCAAATGTAAGCTGTGTGAATCTGCCGCGTCAGGCATGGCTTGAATCATGAATCCGGCTGCTTTGTTGCCGTCACAGGTTAACCACAGGCGCGTCCGCAGCTGTTCGGACTGGGTAAAGTAACCTTCAATAGCCTCCGACAGACCGGCCTGTTCATTATAGTTAATGATGCCTTGATATTTGGCGCCGTTATCAGGAAGGATGCTAATGACAATTTGCCCAGATTCAATCATCGGCTCATTGCCACTAAAATCATCGTTGTAACGGGCAATGGCGCGTAATCCTGATTGTTGGTCGCATTCGGCCATAATGGTACGCACCTGACCGGTACTCGACAATTGCATGACCAGGCTGCCTTCAAATTTTATGGTGGATGCCAACAAAGCTGTCGCTGCCATAAACTCACCCAATAACAATTGCACTTGGCGCGGGTATTCGTGGCGTTTCAATACTTCCTTGTAGGCATGGTCTAGTCCAACCATTTCGCCACGAATATTGTATTGGTCAAAAAGAAAGCGTTGTGTGGAATCTGGATTGCTCATGAGGCACCTATTGACGGGCGGTCGTTATGAATCGTCGCTGTGCTCGACCGCATTAACATGTTGGAATCGAATAATATCTCGACGTTGTTTTTTACTGGGACGCCTAACGGGGGCCATCGCACCCTGAGATACGTTCTTGCGTATGTCTGCATTCTGTTGTCTTTTGGCGATAGAGGTTTCTGTTTCGCTGTACAGTAGCTGTGCTTCAGGTGCGCCGCGGCGTTGATCTGATAATCCCAGTACAGTAACCGAACGCTCTTCAAACCCCACTCTCACTCGAATTTCTGCGCCCACCTCCACCGCCTTTGCGGGTCGGGATCGTGCGCTGTTGTAGTGCACCTTGCCACCTTCAATCGCCTGCTTGGCCATTGAACGTGTTTTATAGAATCGCGCAGCCCACAGCCACTTGTCCAACCGGACGGTACTATCAGACTGTTGGGGGCTATTCACCGTATGCAATTCCTAATGGGGCTAAACAGGCGTTTATGATAACAGACCGCTAGGCTGCTACGCACCTACGGATCACAAATTCCTAAGGGGTCATACAATTCGATAGGACGGCCTAGGGCAAACCGATGGCCTTATTCAAAGCGGCTATTGCGCGAATGGCCGCCAGTGCCTGCGTGTTGACGTCGGCTGCTACGGCATACCAGTCGGCGGCTGTGTCCTCCTGCAGCGGCGGCAACGTATCGACAGTGGTTAATAGCCAGTGCGCGGCTTGCTGTAATGCTGTGATATCACTGGGGTTACCCACCTCTTGGGTTTCTAACAGCGACACCAATGCAGCCTGCATCAGGTTGAAATTGACCAGTGATGCCAATAAGTCATCGCGGGTCGTGTGGCTAAAGGGGCTTTCTTCAATCAGAAACAGATCACCTTGGTGGTTTTCGTTGAAGTAGCTGCCACGGAGCTGGGTTAAAAAGCCACTCAATGATTGCAGCATGAAGCGTGTTTGTTTTTGCGGTGTCAGTGCCTGCATCTCTGCCAGTGTGCCAGAGGGTAGCCAGCGCGCCTGTAGCTGTTCGGTTTGCTGTAGCAATAAGGCTACCAAGTCTGTTAGGACCAATCGGCGACGGTTTTCGCGGTTGGTGTCAAACCCCATAGGCGACATTTCCGAGGCGTAGGGCATAAAGTCGGTATAGGATCGCTTAGCGTCGGCGCCCCACAGTAAAAACTCGAGTGCGTGAAAACCTAAGGTTACTTCGGTTGAATCGGTGAGTTGGTGTTGTTCTATCAGGGTGGCAACTGACAAAGCAATAACGCCATCATTGATCAAGCCGGTATCGGGATACTCAGGTACAGCATCCAGAAACCCGCCCATAATGGGCCAAGAATCTAACTGGTTCCGAAATAAGGCAAGGCCTTCACTGTCACCGGTCGTTGGTTGCTGAAAGATGCGACATGCAGCGTAATGCTGATGGGCGGTGGCCCAAGCGCTCTGTAATTGACGAAGCCGAGTTTGAGAAGGCGCATCTAAGAACTCTTGGGTTTTTGCATCAAACTCAAGGTAACTGAGCTCGGCTTCGGCATAACAGGCTTGCGCTGTTTCGATCCACAACCCTAACAGTGTCTCGCTTGGAAAGTTATAGACCGGTAGGGGCGTCGTGGTGACCATGGGTTCAGCCGCTGGCTCTGGCGCTGACTCTGGCGTCACTGCGTTGTCACAGCCAGTGATGAGCAATAACAGCACAACGGGGCTGATCAAGAATTTTAGTGTCTGCATACCGGTTCGTACTCTATGTTATCGCAAGCTCATAATGGGCCATTGTTGCTGTGTCGCAAATTGCTTTAATTGGTCGTCTGGGTCAACTGCAACCGGGTTATCAACACATTTCAACAAGGGCAGGTCGTTGTGAGAATCTGAATAAAACCAAGCCCCTGCTAGGCTGTGGTCACGGGTCTTTAACCAATCGTTCAAACGTTCAATTTTACCACCTTGATAGCTAGGTGTGCCGACAATATTGCCGGTGTAGAGGCCATCTTTTAGTTCAGCCTCAGTGGCGATCAGGTGCTCAATGCCAAAACGGGTGGCAATGGGCCGGGTAATAAAGTCATTGGTTGCTGTAATAATCATCAGGGTATGGCCTTGGTCACGGTGATGATTGACTAAGGCTTCAGCTTGGCTCAATACCATGGGTTCGATCACTTCAGCCATAAATTGGGCGCGCAAACCAAAAATTTCTTCAGGTGAACGTGATTTGATCTCGGCCAAAACAAATGTCTGGTAGGCCACGACATCCAATTTCCCTAGTTGATACTGCTGATAAAAATAGTCGTTTCTCTCGCGATAGACCTTGGAATTGACCAGTCCTTTGCCGACCAAAAATTCGCCCCAGGCGTGGTCACTGTCGCCACGCAACAGGGTGTTGTCTAGATCGAAAATAGCGAGCGTCATGCAGGTATCCTTTGTGGTCACTGTCAGTGGTATCGATCTTGCGATCGGCGGCCCTATGGTAATGGAGCGGGCTGAGACTGGCTATCCTAACAGGTAAAATATTTGTCAATTCGCACACTAAAAACACACTAAGCTGTTGTTATTTAATGAGTTATTGCTTTGTTTGCGCGGCATAGGTGACTAGATTCGCTCTGGCTTGTTGGGGGCCTTTCTGAAACAATGGTGAAAATATTAGATTCGACAGTTACTGGAACGTTTCTGTCCAAGTGAGGTTTAGATGATTGACACGGAGGGCTATCGGCCCAATGTCGGCATAATCCTGACGAATCAACAAGGGCAATTGCTGTGGGCAAAACGGGTTAACCAAGACGCATGGCAGTTCCCACAGGGTGGTATTCAGCGCGATGAAACGCCCATAGCGGCAATGTATCGAGAGCTAGAAGAAGAAGTGGGGCTGTTACCTGAGCATGTCACTGTGGTGGCCTGCACACGTGGTTGGCTGAGCTATCGTTTGCCCAAACGCATGATTCGTCATAACAGTTTGCCGATTTGTATCGGTCAAAAACAAAAGTGGTTTTTGTTGGCGCTGAAAAGCAGCGACGACCGGGTGAACCTGTCGTTATCTGACAAACCCGAGTTTGACCATTGGGAATGGGTGAGCTATTGGTATCCATTGTCTAAGGTTGTGAATTTTAAACGCAAGGTATACCGACAAGCATTGCGTGAGCTGCGACCAAGGCTCAGTCGCTATTTGATGAATAGAAAACAGGCAAAGGTAACGCTAGAAAGCATTAAAACCTAAGGGGTACATTTTGCTCAATATCTTACAACGGATCAGTCAAGATATTAGTAGCGCTAGGGATCTAAGAGCGACCCTAGATATGGTAGTGCTTAGCCTTTTAGAAATGATGGTATCCGATGCCTGCTCGATCTTTTTGTGGGACTCCGAATCCCGCCGCTTCGTATTATCGGCGAACCAAGGCTTTGCTGCGCACAACATTGGCAACCTGTCATTGAATGCAGGCGAAGGGATTATCGCGCTGGTCGGCAAACGTGAAGAACCGATCAATTTAGCGGATGCCGCACACCACCCCTCATTTCACTTTGTACAAGGCATTGGCGAAGAAGCCTATCACGGCATGTTGGCCGTACCCATTATCCATCAGCGAAAGCTGTTGGGTGTCATCATGGTTCAAAAGAAGGCCAAAATAGCCTACGCCAGTGCCGACGAAGCCTTGCTGGTCACCATCTCGGCACAATTATCAGCAGCCATTGCGCATGCCAAAGCCTCGGGTTATTTGGGTCGTGATTTCTTTGGCCATACCCTGCTCAACAATATCTATCGTGGCGTGGTCGGCTCTAGTGGCGTGGCCATTGGTACGGCTTATATGGGCAAAGCCAATGCCAATTTAGATTCTATTGGTCATCGAGATACCGATGACATCGACGGTGAAATTACCCTATTTGAAACAGCCTTGGCCAATGTACGGCTCGACATGACCGAAGTGGGTAACCACTTTGCACGCGATTTGCGACCAGAAGAGCGTGCCATTTTTGATGTGTACTTGCGGATGTTGGATGACGCAGCCCTAGGGCAAGAAGTGATTCAAGAAATCGCTAAGGGGCAATGGGCACAAGGCGCGTTGGCCACGGTTGTTAAACGTTACTCCAAACATTTTGAATCAATGGAAGATCCCTACATTCGCGAACGGGCTACCGATATTCGTGACATGGGGCGCCGTATCCTGAGCTATTTGCAGGCCGAAGACACCCATATCGGCACTTTTCCTGAAAGAGCGGTCATTATAGGTGAAGAGCTGACACCGGCCATTTTGGCTGAAATCCCCGAAAATCACATCGCCGCCTTGGTCTCCATCAAAGGCTCTGCGAACAGCCATATCGCCATCTTTGCCCGTGCGATGGGCATTCCGACCGTGATGGGTGTCACCGATTTTCCGTACCAAAATCTATTGGGTCAGGAATTGGTAGTCGACGGCTACCGCGGGAAAGTTCTGTCGAATCTGACCAACGAAAAGAAGCAGCATTACCGTGACATCATTGCCGAAGAGCGTGCGCTGGTGCAGGGGCTAGACAACCTGATTCCCAAACCCTGTACAACCTTAGATGGCGTCACGCACCAGCTGTTGGTCAATACCGGATTAATGACCGACGTGGTCAGGGCATTGGACCGTGGCGCAGAAGGGGTTGGGCTGTACCGAACTGAAATTCCCTTTATGATGCGCGACCGGTTCCCATCGGAATTTGAACAGACCGAAATCTATCGGCAACAACTCAAAATATTTCATCCCCGCGATGTGGTCATGCGCACCTTGGATATTGGCGGTGACAAAGCGCTGAGCTATTTTCCGATCAATGAGCAAAACCCGTTTTTGGGCTGGCGTGGTATTCGGGTAACCCTCGATCACCCTGAAATATTTATGGTGCAACTGCGGGCCATGCTGAGGGCCAGCGAAGGTTTGAATAATCTGAAAATTTTACTGCCGATGGTCACCAACAACAGCGAGATCGATGAGGCTATGCACTTGCTCTATCGTGCCATGCACGAACTGCAAGAAGAAGGGATCGAGGTGCAGCAGCCTAAAGTGGGCATGATGGTCGAGATTCCGGCCAACGTGTATCAAATTGCTTCGGTAGCCCATCACGTCGATTTCCTATCGGTGGGCAGCAATGATCTGACCCAATACTTGTTAGCAGTCGACCGCACCAATCCAAGGGTGGCAGGGATGTTCGATAGCTTTCATCCTGGTGTTTTGCGGGCCTTGCAACTCATTGTCGATGAAGCCAAAGCCGCAGATATTGAAGTCAGTATATGTGGCGAAATTGCCGGTGACCCGATTGGCGCGATTATTTTGTCTGCCATGGGCTATCGCAATCTGTCGATGAGCTCGACCAGTCTTTTGAAAGTGAAATCAGTATTGCGTCAAATATCCCATAGCTGGGCAGTAGAATTGCTACGCGATGTGACAAAATTGGATGATCCTCGGGTGGTGCGCGCTACCATCGAGCTGGCGCTGCAGTCACAAGACATTTCTTTGTCCAAGTTGGGTATCAGTAAGTTTGCACACGACGGCTGACATCACTTTCTTTGCGCCAAAAAAAAACCGACAATCCTGAGATTATCGGTTTCTTTGAACAACCAAACGTTTAGCTTTTTGGTGCGCGGCTCGCACGTTTGCGTTCATTTTCAGTCAAATGCTTTTTACGAATACGGATGCTCTTAGGCGTTACTTCGACCAATTCATCATCTTCAATGAATTCCAAAGATTGCTCTAGACTCATACGGATTGGCGTAGTCAGCACGATGTTTTCGTCGGTACCCGATGCACGTACGTTAGTCAGGTTTTTGCCCTTACAAGGGTTAACTGACAAATCGGTGTCGCGGCTGTGAATACCAATGACTTGGCCTTCATACACCTCAACGTTAGGGCCGAGGAATAAGCGACCACGTTCCTGAATCGTAAACAGTGAATAGCCCAGCATTTTGCCTGAAGCCATAGTGATCAAGGCACCGTTTTTGCGACCAACAGGATCAGCCGTAGTCAGCTCGCCATAATGATCAAATACGTTCGTCAAAATACCACTGCCTGAAGTCATGGTGAGGAATTGGTTACGGAAACCAATCAAACCACGCGCTGGCATGAGGAATTCAAGACGGGTACGACCACGGCCGTCAGGGATCATGTTCTGTAACTGCGCGGCACGCATGCCAAGCTGTTCCATGACTGTACCCTGGTGCTGGTCTTCAACGTCAACCACTACCTGTTCGTACGGCTCTTGCATCACACCGTCAATTTCACGGGTAACAACCTGAGGACGAGAAATCGCCAATTCGTAGCCTTCGCGACGCATGGTTTCAATCAATACTGACAGGTGTAATTCACCTCGACCAGAGACGATAAATTTGTCTGGAGAGTCACCATTATCAACGCGCAATGCGACGTTGTGGATCAATTCACGGTCTAAACGATCGCGAATGTTTCGGGTGGTAATGAACTTGCCTTCTTTACCAGCGAATGGCGAGTTGTTGACCTGGAAGGTCATGCTCACCGTAGGCTCGTCTACGGTCAAAGGTGGCAGCATTTCTAACGCGTCTGGGTGACAGATGGTGTCAGAAATGTTCAACGTTTCAATACCAGTAATACAAATGATATCGCCAGCTTCAGCCTTATCTACTTCAATACGCTCTAGGCCATGATAGCCCATCACTTGAAGGATACGACCACTACGCGCTTTGGCGTCAATGTCTAGAATTTTAACAGCGGTGTTGGTCGTAATGCGGCCACGGGTGACTTTACCAATACCGATAACACCCACATAGCTGTTGTAATCCAATGCAGAAATCTGCATTTGGAAAGGACCTTCAGGGTCAACGTCAGGCGCAGATACACACTTAACGATCGTTTCCAACAATGGCGTCATATCATCTGCCATGTTTTCAGGGTCGTCACCTGCGATACCGTTTAATGCAGAGGCATATACGATAGGGAAATCGAGTTGCTCGTCAGTAGCACCCAACTTATCAAATAGGTCAAAAACTTCATTCACAACCCAATCAGGACGCGCACCAGGGCGGTCAATTTTGTTGATGACAACGATAGGCTTTAAGCCATTAGCGAAGGCTTTTTGGGTCACAAAACGTGTTTGTGGCATAGGGCCGTCAACGGCATCTACCAATAACAATACCGAGTCAACCATCGACAAGACACGTTCCACTTCGCCGCCGAAGTCAGCGTGTCCCGGTGTGTCAACGATGTTGATGCGGAAGTCATTCCAACGAATGGCGGTGTTTTTGGCTAGAATCGTGATCCCACGTTCTTTTTCTTGGTCGTTACTGTCCATGACGCGTTCAGAATCTTGGTCCTTACGGCCCAAAGTACCAGACTGCTGGAGTAACTTGTCTACCAAGGTTGTTTTGCCATGGTCAACGTGCGCGATGATGGCAATATTACGCAGATTTTCGATCACAGTTGTAGCCCTAATGTTTATGAGGGCGCGGATTATACCCGCTTATGCTGTTGAAAAAAGCACCAATCGAATTTATATCCGATTTATTTTGTCAACTTCTTGGTTTTTTTCTTCCAACTCGGCCTGTTCTAACGCATTGAGCTCGGCTTCAAGGATATGTAGCAACGACTCTCGGCCCTCTTGGTTTTGTGTCAGTAGCTGTTCTTCTGAGTCAACCGCCAGGGTTTCCAACAGCATTTCTTGGTCATGTTCTGCAAATAATTGGGTCGCACGATGGGCTTTTCTGCTGCTCATGCCCATTTGTCGCAAAGTCTGCTCGGCCATTTCAACCGATGACAAAAAGGTTTCTCGGATCACCTCATGCACACCAATACGGCGCAGGGCCACCTCATGTGGTCGGTTACGTGCGCGCGCAATCACACGGGCATTGGGGAAGTGTTGCAAAATCAACTCAGCAGTCTGTGTCACTGCATCAACGTTATCCATTGCCAATACGATGGCCTTCACATTGGCTGCACCCGCTGCTTCCAATGAATTCAACCGCGATGCATCACCAAAATAGGCTTTAAAGCCAAAACGCCGCAGCAAATCAATCTGGTTGGGATCGTGTTCCAATACCGTTATTTGATAGCGGCTAGCAACCAGTACGCGGCCGACAATTTGTCCCATACGTCCAAATCCACAAATGATCGCGCAGGGTCGGGTGTCTTCGATTACATCGGATTCCAATGCAGGAGCGGCAAGAAAACGTGGAATAATGACCGATTCATACAGCAACATTAATAGTGGCGTTGTGAGCATCGACAAAGCGACAATGAGAACAAGCGTCCCTTCGATCTCGGGCGTAAATATTTGTTGCTGGCTGGCCATACTAAACAGCACAAAGGCAAACTCGCCACCTTGAGACAGCAAAATTGCCAGCATCAAGCCATCAACCGATTTGAGTTTGGCAATCTTGGCAACCACAAAAAGCACCAGACCTTTTACCAAAACCAATAGGGCCACTGCGCCTAAAATGACCGACCAATATTCAAATAGCAGGGCAAAATTCATCGACAAACCAATGGCCATAAAAAACAGACCCATCAGCAAACCTTTAAAGGGTTCGATGTCAATTTCTAACTGGGTGCGGTATTCACTGTCGGCCAATAGCATACCAGCCAAGAAAGTGCCTAAAGCCATAGACAGGCCCACAGCGGCCATGAGTTCAGAAATGCCCAATACCAAGGCCAATGACAAAATAGTGAACAGTTCACGCATACCAGTAGAGGCGATGTAACGCAGTACCGGCTTCAACATATAGTGGCCGGCCAAAACAATGCCGCCAATGGCACCAAATGCCGTGAACATTTTTACGTAACCTGTTGAGCCGTTAGCTCCCGCGTCTGGCAATAAAGATAAAACGGGCAAAATCGCAATCATCGGAACAACGGCAATATCCTGTAACAACAGGATGGCAAAGCCCCGCTGCCCCGCATCAGTCTTGAGTAGGTTCTTCTCTTGTAGGGTTTGTAATGCAATGGCAGTAGACGATAGCCCGATGCCCATGCCCACCACCAGAGCGGCCTGCCAATTCATCCACTGCATTGCAATGCCAGTGATGGCGGCGGCGCTCAGTATGAGCTGTAACCCACCGCTGCCAACAATAGCGCGACGCATTTGCCAGAGGTGTGATGGATGCAATTCTAAACCGATCAGGAACAGCAGCAGCACCACGCCAAATTCTGAAAAGTGCAAAATGGTGCCGTCGTCGACAATCAGGTGCAGACCAAAGGGACCGATCAACACACCGGCAACCAAGTACCCCAAAACCGCACCCAGGCCTAATCGTTTGCTAATAGGCACGATTACCAGTGCCGCGATCAAAAATGTCAGCGCGATAAGCGGGTAGCTGTGTTCCATGAGAATGCCTTGTGTCTGTTAATATGCAGGTCATGGTAGCATGCGAGTTTATGAAATTATGTTTTATATCAGCTAAATCTATGGGATAAAGTGGGCTCATTTTATCCTGTGAGTCACATCGCATGCAGCTACTTTGGAAAGCATTTGTTGCCAGTATTTTCAGTCTGATATTCCTGCAGCCCGCGCAAGCCGGTGCGCCTCAAGTGTTGTTTGACCAAGGCCATGGTCAGTTGTTCTACATCGACCAGCAAGGCACGCTCGACCTGTCCCAACTTGCGGATACCTTCTCAGAAGCAGGCTTCGCTGTTAGCAGTACCAACACACCGTTGACCGCAGCCGCGCTTGAAACTGTCGATGCACTCATCATTTCAGGTGCTTTTCGGAGTCCCACCATCAGTGAAATCGATGCCATACAGGGCTTTATTCAACGCGGCGGAAAGCTGGCGGTGATGCTACACGTTGGCCCATTGGTCATACCCCTGTTAAACAGTTTGAATGTATCGGTATCCATGGGTGTGCTGCACGACACCACAAAGGCTATCGGCGGAAAATCCTCCGACTTTCCTGTGAGTTCTTTGGCAGGCCATGTGTTGTTTGATCAAATAAAATCCTTTGAGCTATATGGTGCCTGGGGTTTGAATCCGAATGTGCCAACCGTGCGTATCATGGCTATCACTGAGCCAAGTGCGTGGCTGGACAACAACAGAGACCAAGTAAAGGGCAACAATCCGCAAGGGAGATTTCCAGTCATTGTGCGGGGCGTGTTAGGTGCGGGTGAATACCTGGTGTTTGGTGATGATGCCATTTTCCAAAATCAATTTATGACAGGTAACAATCGACAGCTAGCCAACAACATGGCACTGTGGATGAAGCCCTGAGGGCTCTTGAAAATACTTGCTATTTTTGGGCATGGACTACAGAACGCCAATGCGGAGCGTCTACTTTATGGAAATGGCTCAAGGTGAAGTGACTTACACGGTCGATGCAGAAGATTTTGTTATTAGTTTTAATGCTGAATGGACAAGATTTGCAGAGGATAATGAAAGCCCGGATTTGGCAGACATCGGCCAATTATCAGATCGTTCCATTATTGAATTTGTTGAATCCTATAGTTGTAAAACACTCTATACCATGCTGTTAGCGCGCGTTAGGACTACCCAAGAAACGGTATCAATTCCTTTTCGTTGTGATGCTCCACATGAACGACGCTTCATGAAGATGGTACTATCCCCATTGACAGATGGGTCGGTCGTTTTCAAAACCACCCTGTTAAAGGCAGAAGCCAGAGACTTTATCAATCTGTTGTCCATTGACCGCGAAAAAAGTGAAGGCATGATAGTTGTGTGTAGTTGGTGCAACAAAGTTGAAGTCGATCACGACAACGGCCAGTGGCGAGAAGTAGAAGAAGCGATTAAAATCCTAGGCCTGATGAACGATGCACAGCAGCCTCCTGTTACGCATGGTTGCTGTTCGGCCTGTTATCAAAGTATTAGCGCAAAAATCAATTTTAAAAAAGCCTATCCTCAAAAAAGCACCGAATGAACAGACCTATACACTGGCACTACTATTCATTCACAATGGTGTGATCGAATCACACACCAAAGGCCTATATTCGCTATGTCTTTTCTCATATCTTTGTTCTATGACCGCGCAATGGCAGGCGTCGAAGCAGCCTGTTTGGCAGAATGGCGCCAAGCATTAGTGAGCCAAGCGACGGGTGCTGCGCTTGAAATCGGTGCTGGTACTGGCGCCAACTTGCCCTTCTATCCTCCTGAAATGACCAGTCTGGTGGTATCAGAACCCGATGACAACATGCGTCAGCAATTGTTACAAAAGCTCAGTCATGCCGACAGCGACCACATCAGCGCATCGCCCGATACCGCTGAAGCCTTATCAGCACCAGACAACGCCTACGATACCGTGGTATTAACATTGGTATGTTGTTCAGTGGGAAACCTTGATGCAGCATTGGCTGAAATACATCGGGTACTCAAACCCACAGGCAAATTCATATTTTTAGAGCATGTGGGTGCAGCCGAAGGCAGTAGCCGCAGAAAGTGGCAAAATCGCGTAACGCCGGTATGGCGCAAGGTGGCGGGAAACTGTCATCTCAATCGGGATACGGAACAAGCCATTCTACGTGCTGGGTTTACCTTTCAGTCGATTGAACGCGAAAGCATGCGAAAAGCGGTTTCGTTAGTACGACCCACTATTCGGGGTGTGGCGGT
>CAJXZL010000047.1 GCA_913063165.1 uncultured Saccharospirillaceae bacterium
TCACATCATAGTCGATACTGGCTGACAACCCCCATCTTTGGGCAATGGGCGTGAACCCTGAAACGAGTATATCTTCTTGCCATTGGCCCGCTGTTAGGATTTTGACATCTTCGACGGCAATTCGTTGGTTTGTGCTATTGGAAAACGACAGTTTCGCTGTTTCCTTGTTTAATTCTTGCGTCGGCAAGGACCATTCACGTTCAAAATGTGCACGATAGTCCAGCGTTTTCTGTGTAAGCCCAGCGTCGAAAGCCACTCGTTGCTGATGTTGGTATTGCACATTCCAATCGACATCCGCCTGAATATCAACGGCAGCGTTTGGTTCCCATAGCAGGCTGGCATAAACCGGTGTTGCTTCAGATTGTGTTGCAATAGTAGCGTCTGATTCGAGTCCTAGGCGCTCTGGTGTTAACCGTATTGTTTGGGCCAAGCCCGTGGTCACTTGTTGGCCAGAGTCGGTGTGAATAAAACGGTTCGTGATGCTTGCGGATAATCGATTCATATCCCCAGCGCGATCCATACCACTGAAGCGGCGGGTTGCAAACAACGCTGTTTTATCAAATTCCAGTGCAGTCGTATCAAACAGCGGTGCGTCGTACTGTGCTTGGTAGGGGCTATAAAGCCACTGAAATCTGTGGGTTGCCGAACGTTCCAAGCCCATGGCAAATTGCTTGGTTGGCGAAGTTTTGTCTGCTGTGAGCCAAGCGGTCGGCTGAGTCCATGAGGTTGATTCTGGACGACCACTGCCAGGGGTAGAAAGGCTGTATTGGGCCAACGACACACGCGCATTGGGTGTGAGTCGCCAGTCCATGACATCGATAGGCGCTGACCAGGTAACGGATGCAGCAGCACGAAGTCCTTCTGAGGTTTCGCCATTAACCGGGTTGAGTGTTAACGATTCCGCATCAGAAAGGTTTCTCGAATACTGGGTAAGGTCAAATTCCCATTGGGTCGCCATTAGCGGATGAAAAAGATAGCCGCCGGAAATGTTGACACCGGGTTGTTTGGCATAGGGTCGTTTATTGCTGGCCAAGGTGAGGTCTACAGGCTGCCAACGCTCAGCGGTCAATGTCCAGTCTGAATGCAATACTGATTTTTCGAGGGTGATGCCTTGGTAGTCATAAGTGGCATAATCGTCAGCACCTTTAAAATCAACCGGGATTGATCGGTCACTGGTGTATTGCCAGTCAATGGTTAGGGTACTTTCCCAAGCGAGTGATTGTTCATGGTCCCAAGCAACCATCCAACGAGATTCAGACGGGTTCCACCCCAGATTCAGTAACCCTTGCATGCTATCAGTGAGATAGCGCGTTTCATTATCAACATACCAATCGTGGGCGTCTTGGTAGAGCGGTGTCACGGTGTTATCGATTTGAGGGGCAATATTCCAATAGAATGGCACCGAAAATGTATTCAGTCTCCACTCATTGCCATCAATTTTAATATCCAATGCGGGCGACAAAAAGCCGCTGTGTCTTTTGTCGTCAATGGGAATGCTCAAATATGGGGTGTAAACAATAGGAACTGGGCCGATATTAATACGTGCGTGTTTGGCAACAGCAATACCCTTGTCATTGTAGATTCGTAGACTGGCTGCTTGGATGTGCCATGCGGGATTGGTTGGATCACAACGGGTTAGGGATGCATCTGCCAGAAAATAGCCGTTGGCCTCCATTGCAATCTCATCGGCACGACCTGAAAAACCGGTATCGTGAATAACATAAAAGCCATTAGCGACTTGGCCGGTTTTGTTTTGAATGTTCATCTCGGCGTCACTGCCTGCAATGGCAACCTGGGGTACGCGAATGATGACGTTTTTGCTGAGTTGGCTACTAGACAGGTTTTGGTCAAAATTGATGCGGTCGGCACCCAGTAACACATCGCGGTAGGTTAATTCTGCATGGCCCGTGGCGCTCCATTGGCTATCACTGCTCTGTGACAATCGCGTTGCCTTCAACACCATGACATCCGTTTGGCCATTGGGGTTGAGTGATATCCCTTCCCACACTGGCGCTACAAATTGACCGCTGCAGTAGGGCGCGCGATTCGCTTGCTGTTCTAGCGATAACTCATGATAGGGAACCCAGTCAATGACAGGCGCATGGGTATCTGCCACTGCAGGCAATATTGCTGACAGCAAGGTCATAATGGCGGGCAGGAACAGTATACGCGTCAAGCAAAAATTTCCGATCAGTCGATGATGCCGACATGATAAAGGATTCAGGACAATTCAGGTAGCGTATGACGGCGCGGATGATATAAAGTCTGGGTTTTAGTGAATCCTTTGGAGTTGGGCTTGCGTTTTTCAGGTAAATTAATCGGTGCGGTGCTGGGGTTTGTGTTTAGCCGTGGGTCGTGGGCAGGGCTGCTTATAGGTGCCTTTATTGGCCACACTTTTGACCGCCGCGCGACCAGACATCATCCAGTTGATGTCATTCGAAGCACGGTTGCCATGCAGAGCCAATTTTCTCGTGCGGTATTTCTTATCATGGGTAAGTTGGCCAAGGCAGACGCCCCTGTTAACGAGAAAGAGTTGGAAGCCGCGCGGCAAATGATGTCAGCCTTACGATTAAGTGAAATACAGCGACAAGAAGCGATGGCCCTGTTTTCTGAAGGGAAACAAGCCGATTTTCAGATGTTGCCCCAGTTGCTGGCGCTTAAAGAAGCCATTGGTCGCCGCGCAGCCCTAGGGCATTTCTTTATTGAAATGCAGCTTTCCGTTGCCTTGGTAGACGGTCCAATGAATGCAGCAGAGCAGGCTGTTTTGGCGGACGTTTGTGAGGCTTTAAGTATCAGTACCCTGGTATTTAATACAATACACCGCAGAGTCACTGCCCAATTCGCTTTCCAGAAATTTCATGCCCAACAAAAAAGAGGCGGCGCGACTGATGCCCTTGCTCAGGCCTATGGAGTGATCGGTGTGTCTGCAGAAAGTACCGACAGTGAGGTCAAAAAAGCCTATCGCAAATTGATGAGCGAACACCATCCCGATAAGTTGGTGGCAAACGGTCTGCCGCCGGAGATGGAAAACATTGCAAAGGAAAAGTCCCAAGAGATCCAACACGCCTATAGCCTCATTCGCAAAAGTCGCAAAACCGAGTGAGATCATGCTGATGTGCTTCTATAGACGGGTCACAA
Source organism: uncultured Saccharospirillaceae bacterium (assembly GCA_913063165.1). Classification (GTDB taxonomy): domain Bacteria; phylum Pseudomonadota; class Gammaproteobacteria; order Pseudomonadales; family Natronospirillaceae; genus CAJXZL01. The sequence continues at coordinate 3,139 of CAJXZL010000047.1, forward strand.
TGTGAGCGCAATTGACACAGATTAGGTGATTGGATACTAAAACCAAATGGTTATTGATTTATTCGTTCTTGTGCTTGAAAGTGAGTTGAATAGATAGATACCGTGTTGGGGGTGTTTGAGCTTCAACATGTGCTGGCGCGCCAGACATTGGTTTTGGCGAAAAGGTTGTGTCATTGCAACTCACCTAACCTAAAAGAAGGCCACATTGTGGATAAAACCGATACCCTTCACGCGAAACACTTTGAAAAAGTCGTAGACTGTCAATACGCCTGTCCTGCTCATACCCCTGTCCCCGAATATATCCGATTGATTGCTGAAGGCCGATATACAGAAGCCTATATGGTCAATTGGTATTCAAATGTTTTCCCAGGCATTTTGGGCCGTGTGTGTGATCGGCCTTGTGAGCCAGCCTGTAGACGCACCCGCATAGATGAGCCTGTGGCAATTTGCCGCCTAAAACGGGTGGCAGCGGACCAGCGTGATGAGGATATTTCTGAATGGATTCCCGATGTACCCGCTGTTAAAAATGGCCGAAAAATAGCCTTGATCGGTGCTGGTCCGGCGTCATTGACAGTGGCGAGAGACTTAGCGCCTAAGGGTTATATTCTCGATATTTACGACCGTGAAAAAGCAGCTGGCGGTTTTATTCGCACTCAGATTCCTGCGTTTAGATTGCCAGAGTCAGTGTTGAACGAAGAAGTTAACCGTGTGCTGGATATGGATGTTAATCAAATATTCAGCCATGAAATCACCAGCCTTAAGGGTTTGTTAGAAAAAGATTATGACGCAATTTTTGTCGGCACTGGTGCGCCGCTAGGCAGAGATTTGAATGTACCGGGCCGTTATGACTGTGAAGATAAGATCCACATAGGGATCGATTGGTTAGCCAACGTATCTTTTGGTCATTTCGATTCGATTGCCAAGAACGTCATTGTGCTCGGTGGGGGTAATACGGCAATGGACTGTTGCCGGACTGCCAAGCGTCTTGGTGGCACTGACGTGAAAGTGGTGGTGCGGTCAAGTTTCGACGATATGAAGGCCTCCCCGTGGGAGAAAGAAGATGCGATCCATGAAGGTGTAGACTTGCTTTGTCATCATGTGCCAAAGCGTTTCATCGTCGAGGACGGTCGCCTGGTTGCCATGGCTTTTGAATTGGTGAATTCAGTATATAACGAGGCGGGACGCCGGACGCTCGAGTCGACCGGTGAACCTGAAGTGATCATTCCCTGTGATGAAGTGTTGATTGCCGTTGGGCAGGATACCGCTTTTCCATGGATAGAGCGCGATGTCGGCTTGGAATTCAACCAATGGGGTCAGCCGACCTTAAACGAAGAGACACTGCAGTCGTCGATTCCAAATGTATTTTTCGGCGGAGACGCAGCCTTCGGTCCTAAGAACATCATTACCGCTGTGGCTCATGGTCATCAGGCCGCAAAGGGTATTGACGCTTTCCTATCTAAAGTCTCGATTGAAAAGCAGGGTTTTAAGCTGGTTTCCCAGAAAATGGGTGTCCATGATTGGAGTTATCCAAACTTCATTGATGAAACAATGCGTCACGCTGTCCCTATCGTTGATCTACAGACCGCTTTACGTAACCTCAGTATGGAAGTCGAACTTGGCTTTGATGAGCGAACAGCTGCGCAGGAAGCGTTGCGCTGTTTGAATTGTGACGTTCATACGGTTTTTGAAGACGACAAATGTATCGAATGCAACTCATGTGTGGACATTTGTCCCATGGATTGCATCAATTTTCTTCCCAATAAAGACGAACTGCCGCTCCGTGCGTCGTTGCGGGTTCCAGCCATGAATGCCCGGCAAGACCTGTTAGTGTCTGGCCATTTAAAAACGGGCATGGTGATGGTGAAGGATGAAGATGTGTGCTTGCACTGTGGCTTGTGCGCAGAACGTTGCCCGACCAATGCCTGGGATATGCAAAAATTCGTATCATTAGAAACTTATTTTTAGACTGACGACTAACGCTCTTATGCTGAGCGGGAAGCCAAAAGGGTTAAAACGACATGAAAATGATCAAGTCTGTTAATGAATTTGTTGTGCGATTCGCCAATGTCAACGGAACCGGTTCAGCAAGCGCCAATGGGTTGTTTGCTAAAGCCATGTTTAAGTTGGGTTTGCCTGTCAGTCCGAAAAACATCTTTCCCTCAAATATTCAGGGCATGCCGACATTTTATGAAGTACGGGTCAGCGAAAAAGGCTATATGGGCAGACGGGGCGATTTAGCCGATATCGTGGTAGCCATGAATGGGCAGAGTATTGTGGGCGATATTCAGAACGTCATGCCAGGTGGCTACTTGGTTTATGACAATACCCGAAAGCTGGATCCTGCTTTGCATCGGGATGACATCACGATGATAGGCATTCCAATTACTGAAATTTGTCTACGGGAATATCAAGATCCGAAACAACGCATGTTGTTTAAGAACGTCATCTATATCGGCGCACTAGCAGCGCTGATTGATCTTGAATTTCAAATTTTGGTCGACCTCATTTCAAAGCAATTTAAAGGCAAAGAAAAACTGATCGCGCCGAACATTCATGCATTAGAAATGGGCTACCAAAATGTTAAAAGCCTGGTTGAATGCCCCATTGGTATTCGGGTGCGCGCAGCCAAAAACCCCAACACTGAAGCAATTTTGGTGGATGGCAATGCAGCCGCTGCCTTAGGTGCTGTATATGGTGGTGCGACTGTATGTGGGTGGTATCCCATTACGCCGTCCACGTCGGTCATTGAAAATTTCGGTACCTATTGCGACCGTTTACGCATTGATCCCGTCGATGGCACCAAAAACTTTGCCATTATGCAGGCCGAAGACGAACTATCTGCCATCGGTATTGCGATTGGCGGCGCTTGGAATGGTTGCCGGTCATTCACCTCGACAAGTGGCCCTGGCATTTCGCTGATGTCAGAGTTTTTGGGCCTCGCCTATTTTGCTGAAATCCCTATAGTGCTGATCAATATTCAACGTGCGGGCCCGTCTACCGGTATGCCGACACGGACACAGCAGTCTGATGTGTTGAGCTGTGCCTATGCTTCGCACGGTGACACCAAGCAGGTTTTGCTATTCCCAAGTTCCCCTGCAGAATGTTTTGAGATGGGTGCCGATGCCTTCGATTTTGCTGAGCGACTGCAGACACCTGTGATCATGATGAGTGATTTAAACCTCGGTATGAATGACCATTATTCACGCCCCTTCACCTGGTCTAAAAAGCGTCCCTATGATCGGGGTAAGGTGCTCAATGCAGAGCAGTTAGAATCCATAGAAAAATTTGGCCGCTATTTGGATGTGGATGGCGATGGTATTTGCTACCGCACCATTCCTGGCGCGCATCCAACCAAAGGTGCTTATTTTACGCGGGGTACGTCACGTGATGCTTTCGCGATTTATACTGAAAAAGGTGAAGAGTACGTTAAGAACATGGATCGGTTGACGCGCAAATTCAAGACTGCCGAAAACATCATTTCGCGACCTGAAATTACCAAAAGCAAAACAAAGGCGCGCCATGCCATCGTTTATTATGGCACCACAGACGAGGCCATGAGTGAAACCGTCGATTTGTTAGCGAAGGCAGGTGTGGTGGTTGATCTATTGCGCATCCGGGCTTTCCCGTTCCACAGTGATATTGACCAATTTATTGGTGACTATGAACAGGTCTTTGTGGTCGACCAAAACCGCGATGCACAAATGAAAACCTTGTTGGTGAATGAATTGGCTATCGCACCCAACGATTTGCACCCAATTTGCAATTACGACGGTCTGCCAATCACGGCTGAATTTATCGCGCAGAAAGTCATGGCATTGCAGGCTGATTCTGCTCCTGGATCAAAAAAATCTAAGGCTTCAATGGGAGAAATGGCATGAGTTATAAAAAATCCCATTTTCAGCACCCTTCACTGAAACGTAATGAATTGGGACTGACCTATCGAGATTACGAGGGGTCTTTGTCCACACTATGCGCTGGCTGTGGGCATGATGCGATTAGTGCTGCAGTGGTGCAGGCTTGTCATGAATTGAGCTTGCCACCGCATCGGGTTGCAAAAATGTCAGGCATCGGCTGTTCATCTAAAGCCCCCACCTATTTTCTAGGCCAAGCCCACGGTTTCAATTCTGTGCATGGGCGTATGCCATCAGTTGCCACCGGCGCCAACATGGCGAACCGAGATTTGGTCTATATCGGTATGTCCGGTGACGGCGATACCTCAAACATTGGCTTTGGCCAATTTGCACATGTTATTCGACGCCAAATGAATATGATGTATATCGTGGCTAATAACGGTGTGTATGGTTTAACAAAGGGGCAGTCTTCAGCTACTGCTAAGATGGGCTCAACCTCTAAAAAAGGTGCGGTTAACCCGCTGGCGGACATAGATTTAGCGACCATAGCAATTGATATGGGCGCGACCTTTGTTGCTCGAGGGTTTTCGGGAGATACCGCTCAGTTGGTGACGTTGATGAAAGCGGCGATGGCGCACCGAGGCTTTGCTTTTATTGACATTGTATCGCCCTGTGTGACGTTTAATAACCACAAGGGATCTGGTTACAGTTTTGACTATTTTCGTGAGCATGCCGAGCTGGTTAATATGTCCGATTTCATTCCAATCAGAGAAGACATCCTAGTCGAAGTGCCAGAGAATGAAGTCCGAGAAGTGATTTTGCATGATGGCTCAATGATACGGCTGAAGCATGTGGCGCACGAGCATGATGAAACCAATCGGTTAGACGCATTGTCGGCATTGCACAAGGCGCACCACGATGACACGGTATTGACTGGACTGTTGTATGTAGACCCTAATGCAGAAGATATGCATGATGTGCTTGGCACCGCAGCGCGGCCACTCAATGACCTGACTGAAAAAGAGTTGTGTCCGGGTATGAGTATTCTGGACAGTATCAATAACGGCTTTCGTTAAAATTTAGCCGCTAACAACGCGAAGCCCAGTAGCCGACTGCCCTGGTGGCCTTCGCGTTGCCTCAGACAATGATGTCGCGTGGGGCTAATAGGTTGTATCGACTGCCGCTAAAAGCGGTCAGTAGTGTTCTGTGCCTATCCCGCGATTATCACGCAATTAAATCCCAGATCATCGGTACACAAAGTCAATCTGTTGGAATCGCCGATACGCCTTGAAATCATGCGGTCTAAGTGGTGGTTAGGGTTGTATTTCAGACTGGTTGACGTATAATCTCGCCTCATTTTTTCGCCTTCGGCTATGGCTGAGGGCAAACGTGTGAATGTGAAATATCGTTTTGCATTCATGAAAATCTGTAGAATTTTTCTACAGCAACATAGACGGTAAGTGATTTCAAAGCTTACCCAGATAGGAGAACGCGATGGTATCTATACGCCTAGCACGTGGTGGTTCTAAGAAGCGCCCCTTTTATCAGCTAACCGTAGCTGACAGCCGTAACCCTCGGGATGGCCGTTACATCGAACGTGTTGGTTTCTTTAATCCTTTAGCTCGTGGCCAGGAAGAGGCCCTTCGCATCGATTTGGATCGCGTTGCCTATTGGGTAGGAAAGGGTGCACAACCAACTGAACGTGTATCTAGCCTTATCAAGCAATATCAGAAGGCAGCAGCCTAAACTGATGTCGCAGTGTAAATGAGTGGAGCCACCATGAATCAAATGAAAGATATGATAACCGTGGGAAAGGTTTCATCCGTTTATGGAGTTAAAGGTTGGGTTAAGATTTATTCTTATACTGAACCGATGGATCGAATTCTTGACTATCAAGATTGGGTTTTAGAGTTAAACGGCCAGTTTCGCAGCATTGCTGTCGATAAGGGTCGTAGTCATGGCAAGGGCATGGTAGCGCACATTGTGGGCTGTGATGACCGAGAAGAAGCAGCGTTACTGAATGGTGCGTTGATTCATGTCTCTAAAGACCAACTGCCTCAGCTAGATGAAGGTGAATTCTACTGGGCGCAACTTGAAGGTTTGAGAGTGAAAACGTTAGACGATCAGGATTTAGGTGTTATTAAGTCCATGATGCGTGCTGGTGCAGCCAACGACGTGATGGTGATTCAAGGCGATTCTCTCGCCGTGGATCGTGAAGAGCGTTTGGTGCCGTACCTGCCAGAAAGAGTAGTAATGGAAGTGAACATCGAAGCCGGATGGGTTCGAGTAGATTGGCAACCAGACTACTAATAAGGCGCACATTAAAGTGAGATTCGACATTGTGAGTTTGTTCCCCGAGATGTTCTCAGCGGTAGCTGATTCGGGAGTAACGGGACGGGCAGTGAAGAATGGTTTGATAACAATGGGTTTTTGGAATCCTCGTGATTACACCCATGACAAACACCGCACGGTAGATGACAGACCTTTTGGCGGCGGACCTGGAATGGTAATGAAAGCAGAACCTTTGCTTGCAGCCATCAAGGACGCGAAGAAAGCCTCTGATTTACCTACTCGTACGATTTATCTTTCTCCGCAAGGAAAAAAGATGGATCAAGCCAGTATCAATGCGTTATCACAGGAACAGCGATTGGTTTTGGTATGTGGTCGATATGAAGGTATCGACGAACGCATTATCGAAACAGAGATTGATGAAGAGTGGTCTCTAGGCGATTTCGTCTTGAGTGGTGGTGAGTTAGCTGCCATGTGTCTATTCGATTCGGTTAGTCGGTTGTTGCCAGGTGTGTTAAATCATGCAGAGTCAGCGGTAGAAGATTCTTTCCAAAATGGATTACTGGATTGCCCTCATTACACGAGGCCAGAAAGTTACTTGGGACGTGATGTTCCTAATGTGTTACTCAGTGGTCACCACGAAAATATTCGCAGGTGGCGCTTAAAGCAATCACTGGGTAGAACTTGGTTAAGACGATCGGATTTGTTGGATAAACGCGACTTGAGTCGTGAAGAACAAATTCTTTTGAACGAATTCAGGCGGGATAATTCCTTGCCAGGAGATCGGGAGCTGAAAAATGAGCAATAGAAATACAATTATTCAGCAGATTGAAGCTGATCAGTTGAAAAACGATGTACCTGCATTTGGTCCTGGTGACACAGTTGTAGTACAGGTTAAAGTTAAAGAAGGTACGCGTGAGCGTTTGCAGGCCTATGAAGGCGTTTGCATCGGTCGTCGTAACCGTGGTTTGGGATCTGCATTCACAGTGCGTAAGATCTCTCACGGTGTTGGCGTAGAGCGTACTTTCCAGTTACACAGCCCAATTATTGCGAGCATTGAAGTAAAACGTCGTGGTCTTGTACGTCAAGCGAAGTTGTACTACTTGCGTGAGCGGTCAGGTCGTTCTGCCCGTATTCGCGAAAAGTTGGAAAACCGCGGTTAATAGCCGAGGTTACAAAAAGCAGCCTAGGCTGCTTTTTTTTTGCCTAAAATGTGCGATAGGTGGGGCGAGGTCATTGGTGGCCTAGTTTTGTTCTGGTACAGTTTCATCAAGAAGCAACTGTGATCTTGGCTTATGGTGGCTTGGATTTTTTTGCCAGTTGGGTAGGTTGATAGCAGTCTATATGCCACCCATTGAATTGAGGGTTTGTGTGTGAAAAAAGTGATATTGGTTGTGGTATTGGGGCTATTAGCGGCCATGCCATTTGCGAGTCAAATGTTGCTTGAAAATAGCAGTCCTGTCGCTGATAGCAATTGGTCAGATGCAGGGCATGATTTGTCCTCTGAAGTGACCGAATCACTGTCCGCTATTTTAGCGCCCGTTCATGAGCAAGTACCCATTTTGAGTGTGCGTCCATCAGCGATGTCTGGCGTATATGAAGTTATCCTTTCCAACGAACAGGTGTTGTATGTTAACGCCGCAGGCAGCCATTTTGTTGTCGGTGATTTGTTTGGCCTAGAAGAAGATTACCTTGTCAATTTGTCTACAGAAGCCAAGGATATTGCAAGGTCCGCTTTCAATGAAGTTAGAAAGGAAGCGGTTGCGGGAATGGGTGTTGAGACACTGATGATATATCCCGCATCTATTGAAACTGCAGCCGTTGTGACAATTTTTACTGACATCGACTGCGCCTATTGCCGTAAGTTGCACGCCGAAATGGCAGATTATGGCGCGCTAGGTATAGAAATACGGTATGCGGCCTACCCGCGTGCCGGTCGAGGTTCGCAAGCTTATGATGACATTATCACTGCTTGGTGTTCTGACGACCCCAATGGGGCAATGGATCTGTTCATGCGTTTGAAATCTGTTCCTCCGTTGACCTGTGACCACCCTGTTGATGATCACCTTGATGTTGGTGACGCTATCGGTGTGACCGGAACACCGGCAATTGTGGCAGAAGATGGCACATTATTGCCGGGCTACTTGTCCCCAAATGACTTGGCGTATCAGCTGGGTATTTTATAAAGCCCTAGCAGGCAAGCCACTGCACGTTATACAGAATTTACAATAATGCCGAGCTACTTGTTCGGCATTTTTATGTGTCATACCAGCACATTTCTGCTGCTAGAAATCGATGGGTTATGGGTCATCAAGTCAGTGGCTTAGATGTCAAAAAACGTGTCATTTTTATTGAACATTACCGTCTACAATTATTGACAGTTAGTAGGGCGACCAGTATCGTTGTCTGCACTATTTACCGTTCTTGGTAGTGGGTTATTTTCCAATTGAGGGCTTTGTGTGAAACCAATCAATATTGGCATTTGTGGCTTGGGAACAGTGGGCTCAGGAACGGTCGCCCTGTTACAAAAAAACAGAGAAGAAATTCAAAAGCGTAGCGGACATCCCATTGCCATTACCCATATTGGTGCGCGACGCGATAACCCTGATTGCGATGTCTCAGGTATTCGTGTCTCTCGTGACATTTTTGAAGTCGTTCGAGATCCCAATGTTGATATCTTGGTTGAGTTACTGGGTGGTATTGATACCGCAAAGGATGTGGTGCTTGAAGCGATATCGCTTGGTAAGCACGTGGTCACTGCCAATAAAGCGTTAATTGCGATTCATGGCCAAGAATTGTTTGATGCGGCAGAAGCCAAGGGTGTACGGGTGGTTTATGAAGGTTCCGTAGCCGGTGGTATCCCGATTATTAAAGTATTAAGAGAAGGCTTAGCAGCCAATAGAATTTTATGGTTAGCAGGTATCATCAATGGTACGGGTAACTACATTTTGACTGAGATGCGCCAAGGTGGCCGTACCTTTGCCGACGTGTTAGCTGAGGCACAGGCTTTGGGGTATGCCGAGGCGGATCCTGCGTTTGATGTCGAAGGTACCGATGCCGCGCACAAGCTCACTATTTTGGCGTCGATTGCTTTTGGCATTCCGCTGCAATTTGATAAAATTTACACAGAAGGTATTAGCCACATCACACAGGCGGATGTGTCATTTGCAGAAGAGCTTGGTTATCGCATAAAACACCTAGCCATCGCCCGCCGGTCTGAAGAAGGTATTGAATTGCGGGTTCACCCCACATTGGTGCCCAAGAAGCGTTTGCTAGCCAACGTCAATGGCGTTTTAAACGCGGTTTTGGTCGAAGGTGATGCGGTTGGGCCAACGCTTTATTATGGCCCTGGCGCAGGATCTCTGGCCACGGCATCGGCGGTGGTAGCTGATATCATGGATTTGGTACGGGCTGATAATCGACATAGCGGTGTGCCACATTTGGGCTATGCTGACTCAGGGTATGGCCTAGACATCATGCCAATCGAGGCGGTGTCGACCAGTAACTATTTGCGTATTACCGCATTGGATAAGGTAGGCGTCATGGCGCAGGTGGCATTGGTGATGAGCCGTCATAAGATTAATATTGAAGCCATTATTCAAAAAGAGCCAGCCGACGGCGAGGAATGCGTGCCCTTAATTTTGTTAACCCATCAAATACGTGAAGCAGAGATTAATAATGCTATCGCCGAATTGGAAGCCATGCCTGAGGTAGTGGGCAGCATCACGCGCATCCGTATGGAACAGTTAGACGGTTAATCTGCGTGTTTGATGTGGATAGTTCATTGTAGATGTAGGCAGTTAATAGGAACCGAATTTTGAAATATATCAGTACCCGAGGAGATGCCCCCGCGCTCTCGTTTGAAGATGTACTTTTAACCGGACTGGCCAGTGATGGTGGTCTTTACGTGCCTGAAAACTTACCGCATTACAGCGCTGAAGAAATCAGGAGCTGGGGCGGCTTGTCCTATGATGCCCTGGCATTCAAGATCATTAAGCCCTTTGTCGATGGCGCCATCCCTGATGCGGAATTGCAGGCTATGATTACTGACAGCTATCGGGGCTTTGCGCATGGAGCGGTAGCCCCACTGACGCAGCTGGATCATAACGAGTATGTGCTTGAATTGTTTCACGGCCCAACATTGGCCTTTAAAGACTTTGCCTTGCAACTGCTAGGCAGGTTACTTGATTATGTGTTGAAAAAACGGGGCGAACGCGCAGTGATCGTTGGCGCAACCTCAGGTGATACAGGCTCTGCGGCTATTGAAGGCTGTAAGCGTTGCGACAATATCGACATCGTGATTATGCACCCCCATAACCGGGTTTCGGATGTACAGCGCCGTCAAATGACCACTATTGCAGGTGATCGCATTTTTAACATTGCGGTTGAAGGCAATTTTGATGATTGCCAAGAGATGGTGAAGGCAAGCTTTGCAGACCAAAAGTTTCTTCGGGGTGAGCGGCGCTTGGTTGCCGTGAATTCGATTAATTGGGCCAGAATCATGGCGCAAATTGTGTACTACTTCTATGCAGCGATAAATCTAGGTGGCCCTGATCGATCGGTTGCTTTTTCTGTGCCTACGGGTAACTTCGGTGATATTTTTGCCGGCTATTTGGCTCACAAAATGGGTTTGCCGATTGATCAGCTGATCGTTGCGACCAATCAAAATGACATCCTGCATCGCTGTTTAAGCCAGAATAATTATGAAAAGCGTCCATTGGTGCCGACTTTTGCACCCTCGATGGACATTGTTGTATCGTCTAACTTTGAACGGCTGTTGTTTGATGTAGTCGGTCGAGACGGTCATGCGCTTAAGGCTTTGGTTGCCCGCATGGGCAAGGAATCTGTTTCCTTAGATGACAGCGCAATGGCCAGTTTACGTGCACTGTTCGACAGCGCAGCGGTCACAGATGCCGCCGCGAGCCAAACGATGAAAGATGTGCACCAATCCTGCAATTATCTTCTCGACCCTCACACGGCCATTGGCGTTCATGCAGCACGTTCGCAACGCCGGTCGCATGACGTTCCTATGGTGACCTTGGGTACAGCGCATCCAGTTAAATTTGCTGATGCGGTTGATCAGGCAGGTCTATCCCGTCCTGACTTGCCACCTCATTTAATCGATTTAATGACCCGTGATGAACGCTATACCGTGTTGCCAAATGATTTGTCCGTGATTCAAGATTGGATTGCGGAGCAAGTATTTGGCTGATATGCCCGATGAATCAAAAAAGGTGCTGATTTTCAGCGCCTTTTTTTGTGCCTAGCGGTTTGTTATGCCGACTGGCGATACTGGGGGCGCAGTCGTTTGGTAGGACCGGTTGGTGTGTCATCTTCTGGGCCTACGACCGGGGTTGCAAGCCAGTC
>CAJXZL010000048.1 GCA_913063165.1 uncultured Saccharospirillaceae bacterium
CCCCAACAGCTGTTGCAACCAAGTTTGTCGATAGGTGGTGTCTAGCAGGTCGATACCACGCACAACATCGGTTATTTTATCCTGCGTGTCATCGAGCGCGGTGGCGAATTGATAGGCCCAGAGACCGTCCTTTCTCTTTACGATCCAGTCACTCTGTTGTTCAGCAGGATATTCACAGCGGCCCTGTAATCGATCCTGTAAAACATAGGGCATCTTCGGCATGTGGATGCGTATAGCGGCGCCTGAAATCGGTTGGAGTTGCTGGCGGCAGGTGCCTGGATAGTGACTCAGACCCTTTAACTGGGCACGGGTGCAGGTGCAGTAATACAAAAGCTGCGCTTCTCGTAACTGGTCCACAACGTCTGCGTATTGCCCAGTGCGTTGGCTTTGATAGATGACAGGTCCATCCCAATGCAAGCCAAACTGCTCCAAGGTCTGAAGAATGTCATCTGCGGCGCCTGCAGGGGAGCGTGGTGGGTCGATGTCGTCGATACGCACACGCCATTGTCCACCGCTAGATTTGGCGTCAAGATAACTCGCCAAGGCAGTCAGCAGTGATCCAAAATGTAGCGGACCCGACGGTGAAGGTGCAAACCGACCAGTAACCCTTATAGGAAGTTTAGAATTTGTCATGATCAGGTTAGAATAAGCACGTCGACCTAGGAGTCAAGAGAAACACATGTTACCAGAGACACCCAAGCGCCTTGATGCCATTGCGCCTTTTTACGTGATGAATCTATTGGCACGTGCCCGTGAACTCGAATCACAGGGGCATGATGTCATCCATTTGGAAATTGGCGAGCCAGATTTCAAAACCCCTGACCCTGTTGTGGAAGCAGGGATACAAGCCATGCGCGACGGCAATATGGGCTACACCGCCGCCAATGGTATTCCTGAGCTGCGCCAGGCCATTGCCCGTTTTTACCACCAAACCCAGTCGGTTACTGTCGATCCAAATCGCATCTTCATCACCACGGGCGCTTCAGGCGCACTGCAGTTAGCCATGTTGGCCTGTCTCGACAATGACGATGCGTTGTTACTCACAGAGCCTGGCTACCCCTGTAATCGCCATATTGCCGAAGCCCTAGGGTTGGCGACGCAAGTGGTGGATTTAGACGCCAAAGGCGCCTACTTACCCACCATTGACCAGTTGTCCGCGCGGGCGAATCATCACACCAAAGCCCTTCTGTTGGCCTCGCCTGGCAACCCAACGGGTTCGGTGATCCCAACAGCGCTTATGCAAGAGGTGAGTGACCTGTGTGCCGACAACCACTGGCATCTCATCATGGACGAAATATACAGCAGTTTGGTATTTGGTGGGCAACAAGCCAAAACCGTGTTGTCAGTAAATCCGGGTGCATGGGTGGTACAAAGCTTTTCAAAGTATTTCCAAATGACGGGGTGGCGACTGGGTTGGTTGGTCGTTCCAGAGGGCTATGAGGCGGTAGTCAGCAAGCTAGCTCAGAACCTCTTCCTGTCAGCGCCTACCGTTGCCCAATATGCAGCGGTTGCTGCATTTGAGCCAGGGGTTATGGATACCCTAGAGCAGCGCCGTAGGCTACTGGCATCACGGCGCGACTTCTTGGTCGCGGGTTTGGAATCCATCGGTTTCCCTGTGGTTGCTGCTCCAGACGGCGCGTTTTACCTCTATGTTGATGTCTCTGCATACACAGATGACAGCTTGGCATTTTGTACAGAGATGCTTGAACAGGCACATGTCGCAGTGGCGCCCGGATTGGATTTTGGTGGTGTAGATGCGCGCACTACCGTCCGTTTCGCCTATACTCAAGAGGTTGACCAATTGTCCGTCGCTTTAACACGTATGGGTGACTTTATTCAGAAATGGTCTCAAAAATGAGGATGCTTATGAAAATTGGCTTACGCGGTGTCATGGTCGTTATCGCATTGTTGGTAGTGGGTTGTGGCAAGGTAGACAACAAATTGCCACCGGTGGTGAATAAAACCATCATTAAGGAGCCCTTGCCAGACTTCGCGTCCATCCAAGATGTATCAACCAAGAAGGAATCATTCTTTGAGTTTTTATCTCCTTTGGTTAACGAAGAAAATCAGCACCTACAGTCATTACGCGACACGATATTGGCCATAAAACAGTCAGAAGTAGACAGTGGGGCGCTCACGACGGCGCAACTTAATTGGATTGCCAAAGTTGCTGACCGCTACGATGTGGAGAATTGTGAATCCTTCGATGCCAGCTGTCAGGAAACGCTGCTTCGCAGAATTGATGTGGTACCCCCATCTTTGGTAATGGCGCAAGCAGCCAATGAGTCAGCATGGGGAACCTCAAGATTCGCCAAGAAGGGCAATAACCTGTTCGGTCAGTGGTGCTTTTCTCAAGGATGTGGTCTGGTGCCACTGCAGCAAACAAGCGGTCAGCATTATGAAGTGCGTGCTTTTGACACCGTTCATCAGTCTATTGTGAGTTATATGATGAATCTCAATACCCATGCATCGTACAAAGAATTACGTGTCATTAGGCAATCATCGCGGGCGAAAGATAAGGTGCCATCAGGTGTGGAATTGGCTAAGGGGCTGATCCACTATTCTGAGCGCGGTGAGGAATATATAGACGAAATCACCAAGATGATTCGGTATAACGATATCACCAGTTACGATGCGACCTTGGAACCTATAGAAGCGGCAAGTGAGTAGCCGTCCATGTTAAGACGAAGCCGTTGCATTGACGTCAATGTGATAGATGGCAGTGGGCATGCCATCTTCATCGGGTTGGGTCTCCACATAGCGCATTCCGTTGGTCTCTAGTAGCCTAATAGAAACAAAATTGTCAGGATCGACCGTCGCAATGATGCGGTTAATATGGCATTTCTCTATACCCAGTTTCAAAATACCAGCCACCATGTCATGCCCAAAACCCTGACCCCAAACTGCCTCTTTCAAGGCATAAATGATTTCGCACGCCTCTTGCCCACCTGGATGAACCAGTCCACCGCAGCCAATCATGTTGCCACTGTTGGTTTCTATGACGGCAAAAGCCCCATAACCATAGTGGTGATAATTGTGCTGACTCTTTTCTATCCAGTGCTGACATTGTGAGCGGTTTAACGCCTTTCCATCCCCCATCCACCGGCTAACATTCGGGTTGCTAAATATCGCGACCATGTCGTCGAGGTCGGCATCATGAAGGTGGCGCAACAGGATTCTGTGATAAGAAAAGCGTAAGGCTGAGGGCGAAACACTGAGGGTCATGGGATATCTGAACCTGATGTCAGCGTGACCACATGAACGCGGATTTCTCGAGACTGTATGAGCGCAATGCCTTCATTCGCCGCGCGCAAAATATCGGCACTGTCAGAATCTGAGTGGGTCACCACAATACAGGCTGCTGCTTGCACCTGAAATCTTTTGTTCTCGATCATAATTGGCTGTTCAATCGCATCAATCAGCGATTGTGCCAGTTGTTCTGTGGCAGCCAGAGGTTGGTTGACGACGACAACACCAAACTCATCACCGCCTATGCGGGCTACCAAGTCTTGTGCGTGCACATGGGCCTGTAGTCGACGAGCCGTTTGTAAGAGGCATTCGTCGCCCGCACTGTAGCCTGCGTTTTCATTGATACGGCGAAAGTTTCGTAAATCAATCTCGATAAATACCAAAGGATGCTCAGGTGACTGCGACATCAACGGTTTCACCTGGCTCATCAGAAATATCTTGTTGGGCAATCCGGTCAATTTGTCCTGATAGGCTGTGCCCGAGGTGCCTCTGTGCGCATGGGGTAATTCAGGTAAGGCGTCTGGTTGGGTTTTAAACCGACTGATGTCTTGAATGGCACCTACCAAATATTGGGTGTCGCCATCTTTTTTCATGCGTCCTGACAGACGCAGGGTGCGAGGCTGTTTGAATCCGAGGTAGTCCACTTCAATATCAAAGGGCGTTTTTAATAAAAACGCGACTTCGACCGATGCCTGAATTTCATAACTGGAATCTTCTGCAAACAATTTCAGCATGTCGGATAATTTGTGGCTGTCGGACGGCGAAACACCTAATAATTTGCAAGCCTCTGGGGTGAAACTGACGTGGCGGGCCTTTTCGACATATTCCCAACCACCAATACCAGCCAAACGGCCGGTGAGTTCAAGTAGTTGTTGCTGATGTTTCAGCGTTCGCATTTGCGCTTGATTACTGCTGATGTCTCGCAAAATTATCCAAGTACCCAAACGCTGTTGTTGGTGGTCCACCACTTGGGTGATACGAATATTCACCGGAATTATCGACTGATTCTTGTGCAAAACATCGCGTTCAAAAACGTCGGTCGTACCGCGTTCCATTAATTGTTGGGACATGAGAGGTGTCAGGAGCTCGGTATCCAATGTGACCAACTGACTGGCATTGAGTGCGATGGTTTCTTCCTGGCTATAGCCCAGTAACTCATGAAATGCACGGTTCGACTGCTGGCAATAGCCAGTTGTATCAAAAAAGGCAATGCTGTCAAAGCTGGTGTCGAATAGGCTGTTGAGAGCCTTTTCGGCTGTGGGAATCCGTGTAGGCTGCACTATATCAGCGGGGTGAAAACAGATCCAAAATTCCTCAGGCATATCTGGCGCTGCCACAATGTAAGCTATATGGCTTATACCAGCGAGCTTAAAGGGGAGATCACTGGGGGTGTCATCTTCAACCATAAGAAATTCGGACAGCTGCCGCCAATAGACGCCGCAGAGCTCCGCAAGTGTTTGGTGGGAGATAAATTCCGGTAACTGATGGGTCAATCGACAGAAAGCTGAGTTTCCTTGTTGCACGATACCACGCGCATCCACCCGCAGCATCGGGTTATCGGTGTGATTAAAAAGCGCACTATGAGTCTGCAAAATTGCCTCCTCAAAGGAAGGATTAACGTTCGTAATACTGAATGGCGCCTGAATGTAATGGCAGCATAGCCCCGGCGTCTGGTAGCGGCAAGGATTCACCGTCAATTTTACTTAAGACTGGCACTAGGAACTGAAGACCTTCAAAGTTCTCTTTAACAATTCTAGCCACTTCAAATACAATTCCAGGGCGCACTGCCTGATCACTCACCAAATAAGAGAGAAGACCAATGCTGCTCTGTTTAGGGCTGTCAAAATGGTAAATATTTTCTTCTATTTTTACACCACTAAAATAGGGGAACTGTTCGCTAATTTTCTGAATGCTATCGGAGTCAAGTCCAATCCATCTGACGGCACAAGGCACCGCATCTTTTTCAAGCATTGGGACTGGGTGCCCGACTACCATTATAAAGGCGTCGATTTTGGTGTCGCACAGCGCTGCCAACTGATCTCTTGGAGCGTAGTTCGTAAATAAAGCGCTATCCGTTGGGACCCAGCCGAGCGCTTTGATGATATCCCTAGTCACCTTATATTGCCCAGAACTCTTCGCCCCTTCATTAACCCGTCTGCCTCTTAAATCTGTAAACGTATTAAAAGTAGAATCCCGACGCACGATGATGGTGTATATCTCCGGATAAAGCGGCATGACGACGCGTAAATCAGCATAAGGAGAGCTGTCGATAAATAATTCAGAACCACTCTTTGCCGCGACAATGGTGTCGCTTTGCGCAATTGCAAACTGTATCTCACCCGACCGCAATTTATTAATATTGTCGATAGAACCGCCGGAACTTTTTGCGCGACACAGAATGTGGTTAGCCTTAACGGACGCATTGATAAAGTGGCAGATACCCATAGCAACCGGATAATAGTTTCCATAAGTACTGCCCGACCCAATTTCAATGAGCTCGAATTGTCCCGATGCATAGACGCTGTTCAAAGGAGCCAATGCGAATGCGCCGATCAAGGTAACCAGACGCAGCTTTGACAAAATTAGGCTGAACTTAATAGGCATCGTCATAAACTCCCAGTTTTGTGGCAATGGCATCCCGCGAGCGGTAGCGACTATTTAGGCTTCTAGAGGGTAATGTACCAATAGATGCCGCAGGTTAAAACGTACAATTTCAAAAAACCATTCAAATGTAACATCACAAAAAAATGGCCACTGTCTCAGTGGCCTTTTGGTATTGCGATTGCAGGAACACTAAGGGCTAGTCCTTAGCCTTTCATATTTCTGAAAAACTCTTCATTGTTCTTAAAAAGTTTTAATTTGTCGATTAAGAATTCAATGGCTTGAACATCTTCCATTTCGCTGAGGATTTTACGTAGGATCCAAATCCTTTGAAGCTCTTCTTGTGGCACCATCAGATCTTCTCTACGGGTTCCTGAACGACGAATGTTAATCGCAGGAAATACACGGCGCTCAGCAATCTTACGGTCTAGGTGCACTTCCATGTTACCCGTGCCCTTAAATTCTTCGTAAATCACTTCATCCATTTTTGAACCGGTATCGACCAGTGCAGTGGCGATAATAGTAAGGGAACCGCCTTCTTCAATATTACGCGCCGCACCAAAGAAACGCTTTGGACGCTCCAGCGCATGCGCATCGACACCACCGGTCAATACCTTGCCAGAGGAGGGGACAATGGTGTTATAAGCACGTGCCAAACGTGTAATCGAGTCGAGCAAAATAATCACGTCTTTGCGGTGTTCGACCAAGCGCTTGGCCTTTTCGATCACCATTTCGGCCACCTGTACATGACGCGATGGTGGCTCATCAAAGGTTGATGCGATGACTTCACCACGCACAGAGCGCTGCATTTCTGTCACTTCTTCTGGCCGTTCGTCGATTAACAGTACCATCAGGTACGATTCTGGATTAGCACGCGCAATGGCTTGGGCGACGTGTTGTAGCATTAACGTCTTACCGGCTTTTGGTGGCGAAACGATCAGGCCACGCTGGCCTTTTCCGATAGGTGCTGCCATATCCAGTATTCGACCAGAAAGGTCTTCAGAACTGCCGTTGCCAGATTCAAGCAACATGCGGTCTTGAGGGAATAGTGGGGTAAGATTCTCAAACAGTACTTTGTTTCGACCGCTCTCACTGGTTTCGTGGTTGATGGTTTCAACCTTTAACAGTGCAAAGTAACGCTCGCCTTCTTTAGGAGGACGGATTTTGCCAGCGACCGTATCACCAGTACGCAGATTGAATCGACGAATCTGGCTGGGGGATACATATATATCGTCAGGACCCGCTAGGTAAGAAGCACTTGCAGATCTCAGAAATCCGAAGCCGTCTTGCAGAATTTCTAAAACACCATCACCGAATATGTTCTCACCGCTTTTGGCGTGTTTTTTCAATATAGAAAAAATCAGCTCCTGTTTGCGGGTACGGTTAATGTTTTCAACGCCCATGTCTTGGGCAATTATCAATAGCTGCGGAACGGAGTTCGTTTTTAAATCGCTTAGATTCATACTGACGGGTCGGCTCGTTGGATGATGTTAGTGTCTATAAGACGGAGGGAAACTGGTTGACCAGAATTATTGTAAATAAAAGTTTAATTGACTATATGACGTTGCCTACTGACTGTCCATAAAAAAATAACAAAATATGTGCAGCCAGTAGTGAAATCTTAAAAAAAATTAGATATTACTATCAATGAATTCTTTAAGTTGCGTCTTCGACAGCGCGCCGACTTTGGTTGCAATCACGTTGCCGCCTTTAAAAATCATCAGCGTAGGGATACCACGAATACCAAACTTTGGCGGCGTGCTTGGATTTTCGTCGATATTCAATTTAGCAACTGACAACACATCAGCATATTCGTCAGCCACATCGTTCAGTGCTGGAGCAATCATTTTACAGGGACCACACCACTCAGCCCAGTAGTCGACCAATACAGGTTTTTCAGAACCTAGCACGTCTGCTTCGAAGCTGGTGTCAGAGACTGTTAAGATTTTTTCGTTCATGTCAGTTGCTTCCTAAGTAGTTTATAAATGTAGTTTATCAGTTTTTCATAACCTTGCTTACTTTTTCAGCCAACGTGCTGCTTGCGGTGCAAAATAGGTGAGAATGCCATCAGCGCCTGCGCGTTTAAACGCCAAGAGGGATTCCATAGCCACCGCTTCTAAGTCTAGCCAACCATTGGCAGCCGCTGCTTGTAGCATGGCGTACTCACCAGATACCTGATAGGCGAAGGTTGGCACACCGAAAGCTTCTTTCACGCGGTGCACGACATCAAGATAGGGCATGCCAGGTTTTACCATGACCATGTCGGCGCCTTCTTCTATATCCATGGCGACTTCTTGCAATGCTTCGTTGCCATTGGCTGGGTCCATTTGGTAGTTGAATTTATTGCCTTTACCAAGATTGCCTGAGGATCCGACCGCATCTCTAAAGGGGCCGTAGAACGCCGACGCATACTTAGCAGCATAAGACATGATTTTGGTGTTCACATGCTCAGTGCTTTCTAGCATTTCACGGATAGCACCGATGCGACCATCCATCATGTCTGAAGGTGCAACGATGTCAGCACCTGCCTCAGCATGAGACTGTGCTTGTTTTACTAGAATATCGACGGTGATGTCATTCATGACATAGCCAGCATCGTCAATAATGCCGTCCTGACCATGGGTGGTAAATGGGTCAAGTGCCACGTCAGTCATAATGCCCAATTCTGGATAGGCAGCCTTTAATGCGCGCACGGCGCGTTGGGCCAGACCATCTGGGTTATAGGCTTCTTCTGCCAACAGGCTTTTCTTTTCAATGGGTGTGACAGGAAACAAGGCCAAGGCGGGTATGCCCAATTCAACCCATTCAGCAGCAGCAGCCACCAATAGGTCGATAGATAGACGCTCTACACCTGGCATGGAAGCCACAGATTCACGTTGCTGAGTACCTTCTAGCACGAATACGGGGTAGATAAGATCATCCGTGGTTAGCCGGTTTTCTCTCATCATGCGGCGTGAAAAATCATCGGAACGCATACGACGCATACGACTATATGGATAGGCCCTGTAACTCACGTGAATCTCCTTTTGACGAATATGGAACGGCTTATTTGCTAGACCATTCCCTTTATTTATTGGGGTGTTTCATTTAATTACAAGCCATTTCAATGGGCAGAATTAGCGCTTAGTTTGAACCATACAGTTATTGATGCCATTCCCAATGGCTTCCAAATAAGCGTCTGCTTGGGGTGAACGATTGGATACATAATACACAATGCGGTCTTCAGAAAAAGGGGCGACAAACAGATTATCGTCGATCATGTCAGCCGACATTGACATTGATGCTTTCGGAATCACGGCGGCTTCTACATCGCCATTGAAAAACTGTTCGAGCGCACCGTTATAGCTATCAGCATATTGGATGATCGCATCGGCACGTTTGAGGGCGTGGGCGTAGGCTGAGCCGCGCGCAGTACTCACCAATACGTCACTGAGTTGTTTGGGGTCGAAGGCTTCTCTGCTGATCAACATCGCTGGCAGTCTGAGAATGGGCTTGCTCGCGGTAGCTACGGCGTCGCGCGCATCGTCTGCTACCAGACCAATGACAATCTCGATACTGCCGTCACTCAAACCTTGGATCAGACTGTCAATAGCGGCGGGCAAAGGTTGCATATCGAGTGCCGACTTTAGGTTGATGCAGTTGACCAAAGGCGATAGCGTGCCGGTAAAATGCTTGCCGTCATACTGCAAGGTATTTTGAATGGTGTTGAGGTAGCCGGCATATAGCGTCTGGGCAACGAGTGCTTGAGATGACAAGTACAGGGCGGCGCCAACCAAAAATTTTGAGAGTAAGTGCATGGGAGATTTTGATGCCTATGTGAATTGAATGAAAACTGTCGCATTTCCGATTATAATAAAATGCTTACAAAAGATATATTATCAAGGCAATGATTATTGCAACTGTTCACCGAACTGAGGAAAGTAAATGTCAATATGGATGTTAGAAACGATTGGCTATGCGGGGTCCGTGCTCGTAGCAATTTCGCTGATGATGTCGAACCTCAAACATTTGCGATGGATAAACATGGTCGGCGCGGCGATTTTCTCAATTTATGGCTACTTGATACAGGCTTGGCCGGTGTTTGCCCTAAACGGGTGGATTGCGATGGTGAATATTTTCTATTTGGTCCGGATGTATCAAAGCCGTGAAAAATTTGACTTAGTAGATGTGGTTGCGGGTATGAAAGACCCGGTGGTGAAGCTGTTTATCAACCACTACAGAAAAGACATTGGTGAGTTCTATCCCGATGTAAACTTGGGTGAACTCGATGATTGCCAGGTGTGGCTTACTTATAGAGATTTAAGGCCATCAGGCATCTTTATATTCAGAAATAAAGGTTACATGTGCCACACCACGGATATTGTTATTGATTATGCGGCGCCAGAATATCGAGATTTTAAAAACGCAAAAATCATTTTGGAGCAGCAGGTCAACCGTTTAACCGATGGTGGCACGCATTTACTCACCGCACATTGCCGGGTAAAGTCCCATCAGGACTATCTCAAAGTAATGGGTTTCATATCTGTCAAAGACAACAGTAACGAGTTTCAGCGGGTGATTTCGGTTAAAACATCTTAGGGCCGCAGCATTAAGCCAAGTCGGACAGCGAGGCTTCTAGTGCTTCCAACGCTTCGATTTCGGCCATCCAATCATTTTCTAACTGGCTGAGCGCTGCCGTGTACACGGCCTGTTCAGCCAGCGCTTCTTTTAGTTTGGCCTTATTATGGGCTTCATAGATACTGCTCTCACCTAACGACACTTCACACATCGCAAGCTTTGCTTGTGTTTGTTCAATGGCAGATTCGCGCTGTTGGATGGCCTTTTTCAGCGGACTTAATTTTTGGCGAAGTAGCGCATCTTGGCGTTTCTGCTCTTTGCGGTCGACCGATTTGCTAGCGGTATCAGCGCTTGGCGACTTAGCTGTGTCAGTCTTCATGAGGGTGCGGTAATCATCAAGGCTGCCATCAAATGGTGTGACATGCCCGTCACGAACCAGCCAAAAACCATCTACCGTGTTTCGCAATAGGTGCCGGTCATGTGATACCACCACCAACGCTCCTTGGTATGCCTGTAACGCCACCGTCAACGACAGTCGAATCTCCAGATCCAGGTGGTTGGTCGGTTCATCCAATAGCAGCAAGTTCGGTTGATGCCACGCAATAATCGCCAAACAGAGTCTGGCCTTTTCGCCGCCAGAAAAACGTTGGATGGGGGCATCTGCCTGTTCGCCCTGAAATCCAAAGCTGCCCAGAAAGTTCCTAAGCACTTGTTCATGGGTATCGGGCGCTTCGCGTCTGAGGGTAATGAATGGCGATACCGTCAAATCGAGTGATTCTAATTGGTGCTGGGCAAAATAGCCCACCACCAAGTTTTGTCCGCGGTGGATATGGCCATTGATTGGGCTGCTGAGTCCTGCCAATGCTTTAACCAAGGTTGATTTACCGCTGCCATTACTGCCCAAAAGACCAATGCGGTCACCCGGGCTCAGGCGTGCTGACAATTGTCGCAGGATGGGGGTGTCGCCATAACCCAAATCAGTGTCATGCAAACTGATCAAAGGGTCTGATATTTTGTCGGCTTCTCGGAACCGAAAGGTAAAGGGGCTGTCGATATGCGCAGGGGCAATCAGCTCCATGCGTTCCAATTCTTTGAGCCGGCTCTGTGCTTGTTTGGCCTTGGTTGCTTGGGCACGGAAGCGGGCAACAAATTGCTGAATTTCTTTTACCCGTTCTTGCTGCTTTTCAAATGCGGCTTGTTGCTGGGCCAAACGCTGCGCCTTGGCTTGTTCATACAGGCTATAGTTGCCACGGTATAAAATTAAATTGCTGCTTTCAAAGCTCACGATGTGGTCGGCAACGTTGTCAATAAAGTCACGGTCGTGAGATACCAAAATGAGGGTGCCGGTATAGGCCGCTAGCCATCTTTCGAGCCACAGGCAGGCTTCTAGGTCGAGGTGGTTGGTCGGCTCATCTAACAACATCAGATCGCTGGGCATCATCAAGGTGCGTGCCAAATTTAAGCGAATGCGCCATCCGCCCGAAAAGTGGCTGACAGGCTTGTGGAAGTCCTGGATGTGAAACCCCAGGCCGGACAATAATTGTTCGGCTTGGTTGGGTATGCCGTAACCTGAAATGGCATCAAATTCAGCATGTAGCCGCGCGAGGGCTGCATTGTCGTGTCTTTGCTCTGCCTCGGCTATGTCAGATTCTAACCTGCGATAGCGCGTGAAACCGTCTATCACAAACTGTAGTGCCGTCCGATCTATGTCATCTACTTCTTGCCGCATGTGGGCAATTTGCCAGCTCGTGGGCATATCACAGCTGCCAGTGTCGGCGTGGTGTTCTCCAGACAACATGGCAAACAGGCTTGATTTTCCGCAACCATTTTCACCAATCATGGCGATTTTCCAGCCAGCATGCAGTTGCAGATTGACATCTCTTAATAGCGAGAGTGATCCGCGATAAAGCGACATTGTTTTGAATTGAATCATAGCTGGGTATCAATCATCTGGTGGCTGGGACTAGCGTGGTTGTGAATAGCGGGGTCTATTAAAACATGCCCCGAGGGGTTTTGCCGAATGAAACACCGAAGAAAAATGGGTTGGGCGTACCCAGTCCCTAGACGACGTGTTAACAACGCGTCGTCTGATGAGACTAGGCTAGGTGGCTATGCGTTCCATGTAGTTGAGCAATAAGCTGATCTTCCCAGTTAAAGCGAGAAGCCAAGGCTTCACCCAATGCTGATAAGTCAGACTCGAGCAGTTCCCGGTTGGCCCGGAACTGTTCATCATTCAAATATTTGTCGTTAAAGTCGAGAATGCTTTGGGTGTTTTGCTCGATATAAGGATAAATTTTGTCATAGAGCGTCAACCCTTTCTGATCATCAAAGGCTTCGGCTTCAGAGATAAGCTGGCTGTATATTTCAAAATGGCCAGCCGAAATATAGTCGACTAAAATTTCACAAAGTGACTGTATTTTCTTCACCATGGGCGCCGGGTGATCTTGTAGCTCATCCAGGCTTTTGATTGAGCAGAACTGAACGACCAAATCTTGACGGCCTTCTAGCCATCGGTCGATTAAATCATGAACACCGCCCCACCGTTCTTGCGCAGTTTTACAGGATTCGAGCATGATGTTGTCCTTTTATAAATGGGCCAAAGCGCCTATAGCATTTTATTTTAAAACGACTCTACTGCCGTAACAACCGAATTCGGCAGCAATTCACTAAAACCCTTATCGGGTAAAGTCACCTTTCCACAGTTGTAACAGTTGGAAAATGATCATGACGGCAAATACCACCAATACCCATCCAGGAATTGAGAGACCCAATAGACTCCACTGAACCTCTGCACATTCACCGCTACCACGCAGCACGGTGGTAATCATCTTTTGAAAGGGGAAGGCTTCCATCATATAGGCCAAATCTGGGCCACATGCTGGGACCTTGTCTGCAGGTAGACTCTGAATCCAGATATGCCGTGCAGCAATGCCTGCGCCAAAGAGACTGGGGATCAAACCGATAAGCGCATATACACGAAGACCAAACTGGCCCGGACCCTGTATTGCCGCCAACAAAAAGAAAGCGCCTGCACCTAGCATGCCGATACGCTGGAAAATACACAGTGGGCAAGCAGTTAGGCCAAGGTAGCCTTGGAAGTAAAAAATGGCGACCAACAGCGCGATAATGGTCGATGCAAATGCAATAAAATTAATAGCGCGGATATTCCAGAGCGAACGCAACATGAGTGGCTATTCCAAATAAGTGAAGTATGGGTGAATACTACTGCATTTTGGTCAGGCTGGGCACAGAAATTGGTGATGAAACTAAACGTTTCTTTGACGGGCGTCACCTAGGGGGATCAATAGCGGGTCACCTAGTCTCAGCATGACCCATTGGTGCGGTTTACTGGCAATATTCGTCGTCTTGGTGCTGATAAGCATCAATGAATTGTGCAAACGACAATTGCGTCATGCTTTCGATAGTCTCTTGTTGATCGACCGATCGTTCAGACAATTTTTCAAGTTGGCTGGCTAACTCTTCGCCCAATGGCTCAGCCAAAAGGCTTGCCTTATGCTGCTTCGCCAATGCCAGCATCAAGTCAGTGTGGTCATGGCCCGCTTCAAGCTGTGCCCGAATTCGGTTAGACGGAATTAACTCGGGATGGTCAATCCGTTCTTGGGCCATAGTAACGGAGTCACTGTAACAGCTAGTACCCTTTACTTGGTCCATGATAGCAGCGAGGTCACGGAGACAGCCCAATTGGTAAGTCATGCGGCCTTTGATTGGCACTTCTTTGTCTTTATCCAACAAGGTCAAATTGGGGTCAAAGCCCTCATGTACCACACGACGTAAATTTTCTTTCAGCTCTTTGGCTTCAGTGTCACCGACTTCGTCATTTTCAGACAGTAGACACCAGACCAAAAATAATTCAAGAAAGTGCATGGTCTCGGTAGCAATGCCGGCCGGTTCGAAAGGATCCAGATCCATGCAGCGAATTTCGACATATTCCACGCCGCGACGAATCAGCGCGCAGACGGGTTTTTCACCCGGTAATGTCACGCGTTTAGGGCGGATGTCACTGTAAAATTCGTTTTCAATTTGTAGGATGTTGCTGTTGATCTGTAGGTAATTGTCGCCGTCTTTCAAGCCAATGGCTTCATAAGGGGGGTGCACAGTATGAATGGCCGTCCGCATTGAGGCGATATAGGCATCGAGACTGTTGATGCTGACTTTCAGCGATTCCTGAGCCTTGTTATTGGTGTATCC
>CAJXZL010000049.1 GCA_913063165.1 uncultured Saccharospirillaceae bacterium
ATACAGGTTTCTCGACTAGGATCATTGCCAGTCAGGGCTTCCGCATGCTGGTCAGCGGCACGAGTGCTTTGACGAGTAAAGTCCATTGAATCAAAGTTATGGCAGTTTCGGCACTCTAAAGAATCATTCGCTTTAAAGCGGGCCCATTCATTTTCAGCCAAATGACGTCGTTTGGCTTCAAACTTTTCTGGCGTATTAATGGTTCCAAAAATTTTGCCCCAGACTTCCTTAGACGCTGCCATTTTACGGGCCATTTTATTGGTCCAGTTGTGTGGCACATGACAGTCCGAGCAGATAGCCCGAACGCCGGATCGGTTAGAATAATGAATGGTCGTTTTTAACTCTTCAAAAACATTATTCTCCATTTCGTGGCAGCTTGTGCAGAATTTTTCTGTATTGGTTATTTCCATGGCAGTGTTAAAACCACCCCAGAAAATAATACCTGCAAGGAAGCCACCAATGACCAGAAAGCCTATGGAATAGTGCACGCTTGGACGCGACAATATATGCCAATTTTCTTTCCACATCGTGATGAGTTTTTTCACCTTATTACCTCATTAAATATTTCAGTTCCGTTACTATTTGCCCTGGCTTACCAAGGTATCCATATCAATAAACATATTTTCAACTAGGAGTATTGCATCCAGTTGAGGCACATGGCATTGGTTACAGAAATATCGTGCGGGTGTTACATCAATCAGGAACTGTCCTTCTCGGTTTTGAAAGTGGGTAATACTCACCATCGGCGCCTGAGATTTTTCAGCAGTTTTTCGATTATGGCAGCTCAAACATTTGTTAAAGTTCAGATCAACCTGATACCCATCTATTTTATGTGGGATTGTCGGTGGCTGCTGAGGATATGCTCGCTCCCGCTTCAAATCTTTATTTTCGGCTTGTTGCATAATCGGTGGTGTAGGTTCTGCGGTTAAGTCTGTACTTCCGCGAAGGGTCGCCACTTGAGTTTCTGCCATAACCAACGTGCCGGCCACAAGCAGGGTTACCAAAGATAGGATTAGCGTTTTCATGTTGGTCTCCTTATGCCTTCACGACTTTAACTGCACACTTTTTAAAATCGGTTTGTTTCGACAATGGATCAGTTGCATCCAGCGTCACCTTGTTGATCAACTGGCTGGCATCAAACCAGGGTACAAAAACCAGCCCTCTAGGTGGCTTATTACGTCCACGAGTTTCGATGCGGGTTTTGATTTCACCCCGACGAGAGATCACTTTTACTTCATCGCCGCGTCGCATTCCCTGAGCTGATGCATCGTCCGGGTGCATAAAGCAAACCGCGTCTGGGAACGCCTTATACAACTCGGGTACTCGTTGTGTCATAGATCCTGAATGCCAATGTTCCAATACACGGCCAGTACTTAGCCATAGCGGAAATTCTTCATCAGGCGATTCTGCTGGTGGCTCATAAGGCAGTGCAAAAATGACTGCTCGACCATCTGGCTTACCATAGAATTCCCAACCCGTACCTGGTTTCACATAGGGGTCAGAACCTTCTTTGAAACGCCACTGGGTTTCTTTGCCATCAACGACAGGCCAACGTAAACCACGACTCTGGTGATACATATCAAACGGCGCCAAATCGTGTGCTTTTCCACGACCAAAGTTAGCGTATTCTTCGAAGAGACCTTTTTGTACATAGAAACCAAAATATTCAGACTCGAAGTTTTTATACTCGGTAGCGGTTTCAGATAGTGGGAACTTATCTACCTGGCCATTGGCAAACAATACGTCAAACATTGTTTTGCCTTTGTACTCAGGATTCGCATCAAGAATATCTGCAGGCCATACTTCTTCAATATTAAACCGCTTTGAGAATTCCATTAGCTGCCATAAGTCTGATCGCGCTTCGCCTGGTGCGTCAATAAGTTGGTGCCAAAACTGGGTGCGCCGCTCAGCATTTCCATAAGCACCTTCTTTTTCGACCCACATTGCGGTCGGTAAAATCAGGTCAGAGGCTTCTGCGGTTACAGTAGGATAAGCATCAGACGTTACAATGAAGTTATCCGGATTACGATATCCCGGATAGGTTTCTTCATTCATATTCGGTGCTGCTTGTAAGTTATTGTTAACCTGGATCCAGTAACAGTTTATGTCACCGTCTTTTAACTTCCGGCTTTGCAATACGGCGTGAGCCCCTACTTTTCCGTTTAGAATACCTTTAGGAATTTTCCACTTCTTCTCGGAGTAGGTACGGTGTTCCTCATTATTAACAACCAGATCAGCAGGCAATCGGTGAGCAAAGGTTCCTACTTCACGCGCGGTTCCACATGCAGATGGCTGGCCTGTCAATGAGAACGGGCTATTGCCTGGCTCTGAAATCTTGCCGGTAAGCAAATGAATGTTATACAGCAGATTATTTGCCCACACACCACGTGTATGTTGGTTAATACCCATGGTCCACAGTGACATAACCTTGGTTTTTGGATCAGCATACAGCTTGGCAATTTTTTCAATCGTCGCCGCAGGTACGCCTGACATTTTCTCGGCATATTCGAAGGTATAGGTCGACACGAATTTAGCGAATTCTTCAAGATCTATCGGAGTTGAACCGCCAGCATTATCAACATTTTTAGCTTTCATTTCTAACGGATGAGTCGGCCGTAAACCATAGCCAATATCGGTATTACCCTTTCGGAAATTAACGTGTTTGGATACGAAGTCCTTATTAACAGAACCCGATTCAATGATGTAGTTAGCAATTGCATTCAACAACACCAAGTCTGTCTGAGGGGTAAATACGGCTGGTATGTCGGCTAAATCGAAGCTGCGATGCACGAAAGTTGATAATACGGCAACTTTAACATGCGGATGGCTCAATCGACGGTCAGTTAATCGGGTCCATAATATGGGGTGCATTTCGGCCATATTTGAGCCCCAGAGTACGAAGGCATCGGCATTTTCAAAATCATCGTAACAGCCCATCGGCTCATCGATTCCGAAAGTACGCATAAAGCCACCAACAGCAGATGCCATACAATGACGCGCATTAGGATCAAGGTTGTTCGATAAAAATCCTGCTTTCATCAACTTGGAAGCAGCATAACCTTCCCACACTGTCCATTGGCCTGAACCGAAGAATCCGATTCCATCAGGGCCTTTCTCTTTCAGTGTTGCTTTCCATTTTTCTGCCATAATGTCGAAAGCTTCATCCCAAGATACCGGAGTAAAATCGCCTTCTTTATGGAACTTTCCATCTTTTTTACGCAGCAATGGCTGAGTTAAACGGTCTTTGCCATACATGATTTTGGCTAAGAAATACCCTTTAACACAGTTAAGACCCTTGTTAACCGGAGCTTCAACATCGCCATGTGTTGCTACAACCCTGCCATTTCTGGTTGCAACACTAACGCCACATCCTGTGCCACAAAAACGACAAGGCGCTTTAGACCATTTCAATTGGTTATCGGCGCTTGAAGCAATAAGGTTGGTGGCGTTTGCAGTAATAGACATACCCGCGACAGCCGCAGCTGTCATGGCGGCCTGTGCCTTTATTAAATCACGTCGAGTGATTTGAATACCTGTTTTTGATGAGCTCATAAAGGGCCTCCTGCAGAGTGCGTGTCCACAGATTCAGTTGGGTTTGGATTATTAGAAGAATGTTCATTGATAATATGTTCAGGAAAAACAAAATCATCAGGAAGCTCTGCTGCTTCATCTAGTTCTGATGCTTCTGCTATCTGATGATAAACAAGTGCTGAATTAAGTACGCCTTCGGTAGCATTAATTTGATCAATGCTATTCATAATGCCTTTTTTACCTTCAGACTCGAGAACGATAACTAACTTTCCAGCTTCCTCAATTCCGTGGAACTCAATATCAATATTGAGATCCATTAGGCGTTGTTTTACAGAACTCAGGTTCTCGGGCATACAGTGTACGACTAAGCTTGAAATATGAATTTCGTTATTCAATTGGTGTCTCTCTTTGCTGGTAATTGGATTGAGATAGCCTTTGTAGGGCAAACCGATACACAGGCACCGCAGGCGTTACAGCGCTCATTGATAATGTCGGGTGTTGGTATTGTTTTGGTATAGTTAAATTCAATAGCATTTTGATCACAGCTATCCTGACAACTTTGACAAGCAACACCATTTACCGGCAGACATTGACTATTTGTCGTTGCAACATAGGCCCATGGTAGCTGCTCCATTGTTAACGCACCTGGCTCGCAAGTCGCAATGCAGTCAAAACAAAAAGTACATTCTCCTGTCTCAAAACTAATCTCTGGATAACCACCAGACCCTTTAAAAAGAATCTGCTCTGCACAGGCTTTGATGCACTGGTCACATCGCGTGCAGTCTTTAATAAAGCGGTCTTCGCTAGCCACTCCCGGCGGACGCAGTGGCGTGGGAAGAGACTGTTCCGGAGTGAATATCTTTCTGGAAAAAAGCGCACGTTTGCTGTAATCGATAGTCATGGTTTAATCCTGGATCAAAACCCCGGAGGCCCATTCAGCAATTGCATCATCCACACAATAAATCCATACCCGGCAATAATGGCAACAGAAAGAACAGGCGCCATTACTACGGTAAGAAATAGAAATACTTTTAATTCTTTGTTTTTATCATGTTGTGCCATAGAACTTTCAGCCATTGGTATTGCTCCAGAAAATCAATACGTTAATTTTAGGCGCTCAAAATTTCTTTGCCAGTACTTTAGCCGGAACACATTGGCCCTATATAGAGCCTAGGCCTTTACGGAATCTTGAAAGAAGACAGTGGGCAAAAGCCGTAGTGAGTTGATGGTTTTATTGGGCGATGGCTGTTTCAGTGGGC
This sequence comes from uncultured Saccharospirillaceae bacterium, assembly GCA_913063165.1. Lineage (GTDB taxonomy): Bacteria > Pseudomonadota > Gammaproteobacteria > Pseudomonadales > Natronospirillaceae > CAJXZL01. The sequence goes on from CAJXZL010000049.1 coordinate 4,791, forward strand.
TTTCAGCGATTACCATTACAAGAAATGTTATGAAACAGGCATTGGGTTGCACAAGATCATCCAGCTTTTAATGACCATTGGATCAATATGCTGCCCTACACCGCTTTATCAAACTGACAAAAAGATGACGCAAGTCAGCCCAAACTAAACGTCACTTGTTCTATTTCGCGGAAGCCTGACAAATCGCGACCGTTTGCACGTATTATGTGGCGCTCCATTCTGTGACCGGATAATCAGATGGAGGAGGTTAATGCGTTTTTAATGCCTCAGCCGTTCTGTTTTTTTAAAAAAAATTGACCTACACTGTATACTTCTTATGCAACCCGAAGCGTCTCAACCTAAGCCAATCAGGTAAGGTTTTTTCGCCGCAGCCTTGAGCTGCCAGGGTCATTCTGGAAACAGATTGATCTCCCGACTTTGGAAAGGTGTTGACTATGTTACAAGATGCTTTTGGCCGGCAGTTTAGTTATTTACGGCTATCAATTACTGACCTGTGCAACTACCGTTGCAATTATTGCTTGCCTGACGGCATGCCCTGCGCTGATTACAGCAGCCTAAGCCTTGATCATATTGGGCATATCGCAGCTGCGTTTGCTGCCATGGGCATTGAGAAAATTCGTATTACCGGTGGAGAACCATCGGTACGTAAAGACCTGCCTCAAATTATCAGACTACTTAAAGAGACTCCTGGCATTAAGTCCGTTGTCATGACGACCAATGGCCATAAAATGTCTAAATACTTGGACAGCTGGGCTGACGCTGGTTTAGATGCATTAAACATCAGCTGTGACAGTCTTGACCCCAGAGTTTTTGATGCCATTACTGGTAGAGACGAGCTTGATAAGTTGTTAGAAGCGATAAAGCTGGCCCAAATAAGCGCCATTAAAACGATTAAAATAAACACGGTGCTATTAAAGCAATACAACCTGACTGATTTGCATAAGCTAATCGATTGGGTAAAGGACACTGACCTCACGCTGAGATTTATCGAATTAATGGAAACCGGTGATAACGCCGACTATTTCGCCAGCAACCACGTCAGTGCCGAAACAGTTCAGAAACTGTTAGTGCAAACCGGTTGGCAACAAACGATTCGAGACAAAGCGGCCGGACCGGCTAAAGAATTTAAGCATGCCGATTATCAGGGAAAAATTGGGTTTATTGCCCCCTATAGCAAAGACTTCTGTGATTCCTGTAACCGCCTTAGGGTGTCTTCATCTGGCAAACTTCATCTGTGTTTATTTGGTGACTCCGGATACGATCTGACACCGATGCTAGTCCCTGGGAAGGAAATAGAATTACAGAATTATTTATCAGAAGTGCTGCAAACAAAGCCAATCAGTCATTTTTTACAGGAGCACAACACGGGCTCAACTGCACAGTTGGCCATGTTAGGTGGATAGGGAAAAATGATGAAGCATTATGGCATTGTGCTGGCTGGCGGTAAGTCTCTGCGAATGGGAAGCGACAAATCCTTATTGCAGCGAGGCAATCAGTCCATGCTGGAATTTACCCGCAATTTGTTACTAAATTCTCACTGTAGTGATGTCATCATCAGCCGAAATGCACCCGGGTTTGTAGCCGATGTGATTCCCGACATGGGGCCATGCAGTGGCCTGCACGCGGGGCTGAAACATCTACCCGATGCCGGTTGGTTGACTGTTTTACCCGTTGACATGCCACTGATGACGAGTGAACAACTGAAACGCCTTCAATCTGAAGCAGAAGCCCGTAACTGCGCGGTCTATTTTCAGGCCAGTGTCATGCCGTTCGTGGTGCCAATTTCTGATGCATTACAACGCTTCGTAGACCAAGCCGTTACAGGCGATGCACCCAATGCGATAAAAGCGTTATTAGCAGCGTTGCAGGCTCAGGCTATTCCTTTTGAACATGCCAGTGTGTTTATTAATACCAATTCAACTGTCGATTGGCAGGATGTACAAAGTCAACTCAATTTATAGAGGTCATCATGGGACACAAGAAAGCCCTTCCGTTTGAGCCATTAAATATTGCTGTATTAACAGTGTCTGATACCCGCGATGAATCAACGGATACTTCCGGGCAGTTTTTAGCCGAATCATTGCAACAAACAGGTCACCTACTTGCTGACAAGAAAATTGTTATCGATGATATTTACAAAATAAGAGCCGTTGTCTCTGCATGGGTTGCTACTGATCATATTCAGGTGATTCTGGTCACGGGTGGAACAGGGTTTACTGATCGAGATTCAACGCCCGAAGCATTGCTACCCCTATTTGATAAAGAAGTGGACGGTTACGGCGAGTTGTTTCGTCAGATATCATTTTCCCAGATCGGCACATCTACTATTCAGAGTCGCGCTGTTGCCGGCATGGCAAACAAAGCCGTCATTTTCGCCATGCCAGGGTCGACCAATGCCTGTCGAACCGCCTGGGAGGACATTATTAAGAGCCAGCTGGATGCCAGTCATCGCCCTTGTAATTTCGTTGCCCAGCTAAAAAAATCCACCACCGAATTGTGCGAGACCCGAGGATGAGCCTGACACATCTGAACGCACAGGGTGAAGCCAATATGGTTGACGTCAGCGACAAACCGGTGACCACGCGCACAGCGGTTGCCTCTGGCAAAGTCTATATGAAGCCTGAGACGATGGCGTTAATTACCCAGTTTGGCCATAAAAAAGGCGATGTGTTGCAAACGGCACGCATAGCCGGCATTCAGGCGGGTAAAAAATGCAGCGACCTGATTCCCCTGTGCCATCCGCTTATGTTGTCAAAAGTCGCCATCGATTTTGAACTGCATGCTGATCATGTTGCGGTTCGATCACTCTGCAAATTAGCGGGTCAAACCGGCGTAGAAATGGAGGCGCTTACCGCCGTCTCTGTTGCCTGCTTAACCGTATTCGATATGTGCAAAGCAGTTGATCCGGGCATGCGCATTACAGACATTCAGGTTGAAACAAAAGAAGGCGGCAAATCTGGACAATACAATCGAAAGACTGAGGCAGACCTATGATTCGGATATTGCTGTTCGGCAAACTTAGAGAAGATCTCGACCGAAGCCAGCTCGAATGTGATGCATTTGAGGGCGGGACCGTCGCCGAACTTCGAAAAATGCTACAGGATAGCGATCCTTCATGGTCCGATAAATTTCAAAAGGGAGCCGTATTAGTCGCTGTTAATCAGGTCATGGTTGATGAAGCATGTAGGGTGTCCCCATCTGATGAAGTTGCTTTCTTTTTACCCGTAACCGGAGGCTAATCATGATTCTGGTTCAAAAAGAAGATTTCAACGTTGCCGAGGAATACGCGGCTATTCGCGATAGTGATCACACAGAAGGCGCCATCGTGATGTTTAGTGGCCTGGTCAGAGATTTCTCAGGAGACGGTCTCATAACCGGCCTAGAGCTGGAACATTATCCGGGTATGACAGAAAAGGTCCTGGCCGAAATAGAAATTGAAGCGCATCGTCGTTGGGATCTGAACAGCATTCGGATCATCCATAGATATGGGGCATTAGCGCTGGGCGACCAAATAGTATTTGTTGCTGTCAGTAGTGCTCACAGGGGCGCCGCATTTGAAGCGAACCAGTTTATTATGGATATATTGAAGACCCAGGCACCTTTTTGGAAAAAAGAAATGACCCGCAACGGCGATTTCTGGGTTGAAGCAAAACAAAAAGATGAAAAAGCAGCCGGCCGTTGGTGATGTGTCGCGGTTAACCACTGGATGCGAGCAAAACCAGACAGGAACAGATAGGAACAGATATAACCCGATATAAGAGCAAAGCGCCGGCGCATTTTTACACCAAACAAGGGCATTTATGGACATCCTGACCGACGACCAATTACTACGCTATAGCCGACATTTATTGTTACCGGGCATGGATATAGACGGTCAATTAAAACTGATTGACAGTCGTATGTTGGTCATTGGCATGGGTGGATTAGGCTGTGCATGCACGCCGTATTTAGCCTCTTCAGGTGTCGGAACACTGACACTGGTGGATGATGATGTTGTAGAGCTCAGTAATTTACAGCGACAAATTTTATATACCGACCAGGATGTTGGTCAGCCCAAAGCGGTTGTCGCCAGCCGTCGATTACAAGCGATGAATCCAGATTGCGATATGACTGCCATACAGAAGCGACTTAATGATCAAGAGCTGGAGCAACTCATAGCGCATCACGATGTCGTCATTGATTGCAGCGATAACCTTAGCACTCGGGAACAAATCAATCGGATATGCTTTGAGAGCAAAACCCCCTTAGTTTCGGGAGCCGCGATACGCTTTGAGGGGCAAGTCAGTACATTTAGTTACCAGGAAAATACCGCTTGTTATCGTTGCCTGAGCCAACAGATAGGCGAACAAAGTCTCAACTGTGCTGAGTCGGGCGTGTTGGCACCCATGGTAGGAATAATCGGGTCTATGCAAGCCATGGAAGCGATTAAAACCTGCGCCAACGTTGGCCAGGTTTTAGAAAACAGATTGCTGATGATCGATGGAAAGTCTATGGAAGTCAGAGCGTTTACATTAAATAAACACCCTGACTGTTCCGTTTGTAGCTAACTGACGTTAACGGGCTGGGCAAACGCGGCGTGAATTAAAGACGCCCAATGCTGGCATCAAAAAACTGAAATTCGACCAATTCACCCTGTTGCGCGCCAGTGCCATCAGCCGCCAAAATAACATAGCCATTGGCAGCGGACATGGATGATAAAATTCCTGACCCCTGTCCCCCAGTGACGCGCACCGACCAACTACCATCGTCGTTCTGTGAACCCAAGGCACGCTGAAATTCCAGGCGACCCGGCTTTTTATTAAAGGGACTGTCTGCGGTTGCCATTACCGCTATGGGCGCCTGTGGGCGCGCTCCAGATAGCTTTCTGATAAATGGCACAACAAGCTGATTAAAGGTTACCGTTGCCGACACAGGATTACCGGGCAAACCCATAAAATAGGCGGTATCCAAATGGCCAAATGCAAAGGGTTTCCCTGGCTTGATTGCCAGCTTCCAAAAGTCAATTTCACCCATTTCGGACAATATTTGTTTCACAAAGTCGGCGTCTCCAACCGAAACACCCCCAGAAGATACGATGACATCGGCCTGTTCACTGGCTCGGGCAAAGGCTGACCGAATAGCGTCTTCAGAATCTTCGACAATACCTAAATCAACAATTTCAACATTAAGACGTTTCAACATCGACATGACAACAAAACGGTTAGATTCAAAAATTTGGCCGGGTAATCTCGTGTCACCAGGTGCCACCAACTCATCTCCAGTCGACATGACGGCTACTTTGATTTTTCTAAACGTTTTTACACGCTCAAAGCCAAGCGATGCCAGCAATCCTAGATCTGTTGGATTTAATTTCTCTCCTTTCCTCAAAACCAAGGCGCCATGGGCGATATCTTCACCTGCCTTACGGATATTGGCTCCCTGTGAGACGACCTTGTTAATCTGTATGCGGGTGCCTGATGCCGTGACATTCTCTTGCATCACAACGGCGTCACTCGAAGCAGGTACCGGAGCTCCGGTCATAATTCTTAGGCACTGACCCGATTTCAATTCACCGGTGAAGTTTTGGCCTGCCAACAGGGTCCCAACCATTTCCAATGTGCAGGGAGCAGCCATATCAATGCTTTTTACGGCATAACCGTCCATCGCGGAATTGTTATGTGGCGGTACATCAAAGGGCGCACAAATATCTTCAGCCAACACCAAGTCCAGCGCATCAAGTAGCGAGGTATCTAATATCTCAACCACAGGAACTGCTTTTTCCAACATATTGGTCAGCGCATCGCTAAACGCTTTTAAGGGTTGTTTCGGTGTGTGTTGATCACAGTCACAGGTCATAACTTTTGGAGTCCTCTACTAACGTTATCAATCTAACGAACAGGTAATTTTTGGTAATGCGTCAATAATAAAATGGCATCAAGCCACTAGTGGGCAATAGCTGGTGTCAACAGGCTCACACTCTTGGTGTGGCAATAAACCAACTGTTGTTCAGATAATTCAAGTTGTCTTTGGGCTCTTTTCGAGACGATCACTTTCAAATCATGACCATCAACACGAACTATAACAAGTACGTGATCGAATTCCTGAACCAGCCGCACAATCTTACCAGAGAGACAATTTTGAAAGCTGGAACCTTCTATGGGTTTATGAGCCAAAACAATGTTTTTTGCAGGTAATTGCATGTGTAACTGACTGTTCTCCAAAATAGCATCTATTGGTGCCCAGATCGTTTGACCTTCTATAGTCCCAGAAGTCTCGGGGTCTGCTAGTGGAATGATCTGGCACTGCATAATGTGATCGCCATGATCAAATTTTATGGCTTGTATCGGTAGTACAGATCCAAACTGTTCTGCAGAAACACTCTGCTCCAGTTTTGGATGATCCAGCACTTCATGGGTGGGGGCACTTAATACAATTTCGGCATTCTGAATCAACAGGCAATGATCTGCGATACTGCTGATTTCGTCCAGGTGATGAGACACATAAATTGCTGGTACCTGATATTGATCCAGATAGTTTTTTAACTGCTGTAACACCTGGCTACGGGTTTTAAAATCCAACGCAGACAGGGGTTCATCTAACAACAATAAGCGTGGTTTCTGAAGCATTGCACTGACCAGTGCCACCCGTTGTTGCTGGCCTCCAGAGAGCTGTCCAGGTTTCAACGACAGCCAAGAGGCTATGCCCATATTGTCGATAATCTGGTTTTGATCGGCAATAGGCAACGCACTCTGCTTCTGAACCAACGCCAGGTTTTGCTGCACACTAAGGTGTGGAAATAACAAATAATCTTGTTGCACCATAGCGACGTTTCTGTGCGCCGTTGGAACATGAATCGTCTGTGACTGCCACAGGGTTGAATTAATCTGCACGTCACCTTGTCCGTCAACATCAAGCCCCGCCAATTGTCGAAGCAATGTTGATTTTCCTGATCCGGAACGACCGATGACACCGACAACACGGGCTCCGGAAATCTCACAGGTATAGCGTGCTTGCCAATTGGATCTGCTAACGCTGATATCTATTTTTAACAGCATCGCTAGGTCCACCTGAGTTGATGGGATTTTTTGCCAAAGTATCCGTACACCAAGAACAGGGTGATCAGACTGAAAGCAAGCAGACCAAAAGCCAGCTCATGAGCTGCTTCGTAATTCATCGACTCAACATGGTCAAAAAGCGCAATGGACAAAACGCGCGTTTCGTCAGGAATGTTGCCACCAATCATCAGCACGACCCCGAATTCACCCACCGTATGCGCAAATGCCAACAGGATTGCGACCATAAATGACGGCAAGGTTAAGGGGATAATAATCGTAAATATCCGATCAAAAACAGACAGGTTCAGCAGATCCATATTTTCTAATAATCTCTGATCCAGAGATCGAAAAGCGGCTTGCAATGGCTGAACAACAAATGGCAGTGAATATATAACGGAGGCAATTAATAACCCCTTGAAACTGAAGACAAGCGGTTCGCCAAAAATGGCCATCATAAATTTACCAGGCCCACTGTTAGGCGAAAACAACAATAAGAGGTAAAAGCCAAGCACGGTGGGCGGTAAAACAAGGGGCAGCGCAACGACAGCTTCAACGAGATAGCTGAGCTTGCCTCGGTTCATCGCCAATTTCCAGGCGATCAATGGCCCGATAATCAGCAGCAAAATGGTCGTTGCACTGGCCAGCTTCAGCGTTAAAAATATCGCGGAAAGATCATCGGAAGACATGTGAATTGCGAGTCCCTTATTGGTTATTCATGCGCGGTCAAATATCCAGACTTGCGAATAATTTCAAGCCCTTGATTCACTACATACTGCTTAAACTCATCAACATATTCAACGTGATTAGGTGTTAACACCAGCGCCTTTTGAACGATCGGTTGGTGCATATCAGATGGAATATCAAAATACTGTCGCGTTTCAGTTTCTGGTGACAGCAGCGATTTGGCGGTGAAGCCACAATCAATTGCTCCGGTCGCAATAAAATGACTCACCTGCGCCACATTTGTCGCCGTAATCACGCTATTGCCAACCCAATTGAGCTGATTCACGACTTCGGTAGTAGCACGGCCATAGGGTGCCAATTTTTCATTCGCCTGACCATAGCTACCCTGCCATTCGGTTAGCATGTGTAGATTGTGAGGTGCGTTTTCTTGACAGTGAAAAACCAATGCGCCAATGGCATAAACGAATGCGTTTTTTTCGGGCAGATTGAGTTGTTGTTGGAGCCTGTCCACTGAAGCACTGTCTGCTGCCATCAAGAGATCAAAAGGCGCTCCATGACTTATTTGTGCGAACAATGTGCCTGTTGATCCTGAGCTTACAGTTATCTTAATGGGCGCCAGACCATTATCTATTCGAAACTGCATGTAGTCCGAAATGAGCAATTCCAATGTCGGTTTAAAATTGGACGCGACAGCAATATGAATTTGAGAAAAGCTGGGTGCCGAATACATACAAAGAATGAATAACCCTGCAATTGCCTGCCTTATTGTCATGCCACTATTCCTGAGTAACGCATTGGACTGCATCGGCGTTT
>CAJXZL010000050.1 GCA_913063165.1 uncultured Saccharospirillaceae bacterium
TCAAAGAGATCTCCTACACTTTTTCTTGCCAAGTGATGGCATGCATTGAAACAAATATAACCACAACAACCGCATAGCAATGCGTGCACGATTTGCCAGATTCAATCTTCAAGAACGTTCAATGCCTAGAGTACACTAGCGGGTAAGTTGACATATTTGATGATGGAAATGCACTGGGATGGCGTTAAACAAAATCCATTTCGGCCTCATCATGGTGTCGGTCGACGCCCGCAAACAACAAACGTTGAATGTTTTCATAGGGTTCACAATCTCCACTTGATTGAAAACAAGGCGCACCCGCCGATTATTGCTATGTCAATTATGGAATCCCATAGCGGTAGAAACTGGATTTTCAGATTATGTGAGGTTACCGATTATAACCCATATGTTTCAGGACCAATTGAGGAAATGGCGGCGAATCTATAAAAAAGCCACCCGGTCTTTTGAACAGGGTGGCTTTTGGCGCTGTAACTTTAGATGCCGAGATTAACCTTCTGGACTAACTTCTTCAGCCTGCAATCCTTTTGAGCTTTCTACCAACGAAAACCTTACCCGCTGACCTTCCTGCAATGACCGATGGCCGCGCCCTTGAATAGAACGAAAATGAACAAACACATCATCTCCATTTTCTCGCGTGATAAAGCCAAAGCCTTTACTCACGTTGAACCACTTAACCACGCCGGCTTCTCTATCATCAGGGTAATCATGTTCAGATGAGACTGCCGAAACTTGAATGGCAACAAATGCCAATAAAGCTACCGTCAGCACTGCCGATATATATACCAACATCATTGAGTCCGAAGCTTGGACACGTTTTAGATGCTCAAAGTTCTCTGAAGATACATACTTTACAAGACCAGAAAAAATGATGGGTGCGGGTAACGCGACTAGCACGCTGGCACCAACTCTATAAAACAACGATTTCATGTTTAATACCTATCAATGTGTACATTATAATTATTGTGACAAATGACCTACTGCAAATTCACCAGTAAAGGGTGTCAGCATACTATTTTTATAGATTGCTAATGTAACAAGTCCCATAATGCCAAAACTAATCAACAATTTCCAAAGGTTTACTACATGTCCAATGAATTGGAAAGCAAGTTAATTGACTTAGAAATGCGTTTAAGCTTTCAAGAAGAAACCATTGATCAATTAAATGATGCAATATTGCACCAAAATAAAGCCATTGAAAAACTGACAAAGTCCCTTGGCCTCATCTCACAGCGTATCGAAAGCATGGATACAGAATCTCCAGAGGTTGGCAATCAAAGACCCCCTCACTATTAGTCTGACTGACGGATCGATAAATTTTTCACATAACCTCAAGCGATTCATTATAATGTGGAATGTGGCATGCGACTATGAGGCCGCATCGAATCAGGTGTTTCTAAAACCAAATATGCAGGAACAAAAATGCTTTCACTGAAAAAGTGGATTATCCAATTCAACAAGCGATTGCTATCCCTGTGGGTGAAGCCAGATAGAATTGAAAAGGACTACACGTCTTGGAATCTACAGAGCAATAGTAATGTGTTCTACGTGATTGAGAACCACTCTTTCATTGATGCATTGGTTACCGATTTGTTTGCCAAATCCAATGGATTCCCGGCGGTGTTTAGGAATTACACGTTGGGTGACAAACCAGGCTATAGTGCTTTTTTTAGTATCCGGCAACGAAGCAGCCGACTTTTTCCGAAAAAACCTCGTATTGCCCCTCGACTATCCGAGTTGGTTGAATATGCAGCAGCCCACCCCGAAGAAGACATTTTGTTGGTACCTGTGACCATCATTTGGGGTAGAGGTCCTACTATTAAAAAATCGGTTACTCAGGCATTTCTAAGTGACGCATGGCATGTCACAGGGCGATTCAAGAAATTAATCACCGTTATGCTCAATGGTCGCAATACCTACATAGAATTTAATTCGCCGATTTCTCTCAGAGAATACGTCAGCACAGACGATAAGCGCAGTCGCAGCATTCGGAAATTAGCACGGGTATTTAGAGTCCATTTTAGACGCAGTAAGACCCGTGTCGTCGGCCCAGACTTATCTCACCGGCGTGCATTATTGGCCACCATATTAAAAGCGCCCAGTGTCCAAACCGCAGTATCGGAACATGCAACCGAACACAAGATGAGTCACGACGCTGCAGCCCGGCAAGCATTCGACTATGGAACTGAGATCGCTGCAAACGTATCAATTACCACTATTCGTGTACTCAATGGCTTGCTCACCCGTCTGTGGCAAAAGATATATGACGGCATTGTCGTTCGGAATTTCGAACCAATCCGTGAATTAGCCAAATCTTCTGAAATTATTTACACGCCCTGTCACAGAAGCCACATCGATTATTTGTTGCTGTCCTATAGCCTATTCCACCGCGGTTTAAACATTCCTCATATTGCAGCGGGTATTAATCTTAACCTTCCCATTCTGGGTGGTATCTTACGTCGTGGCGGTGCTTTCTTTATGCGCCGTTCCATGAAAGACAACCCGCTATACAGTGCAGTCTTCCAAGAATATATTCACCAGGTTTTCTCACATGGGCATCCAGTAGAATATTTTGTCGAAGGTGGACGCTCGCGGACTGGAAAGATGCTGTTGCCAAAAACTGGCATGTTATCCATGACGGTACGGAGCTATCTTGCTGACAATGCTCGGCCCGTGGTGGTGGTGCCGGTGTATATTGGCTATGAAAAAGTATTTGAAGACCGCACCTATCTCAAAGAATTATCCGGTGCGAAAAAGGAAAAAGAGAATCTGTGGACACTCATAAAATCCATCAAAAACTTGAAGAATTTTGGTGAAGTGTCGCTAAATTTTGCAGAACCCATTCACCTTGCTCAGTTCTTGGCCGCAAGAGATCCGGATTGGGCCTCGAAGGACCATAGCGTCAATCGGCCTGTCTGGTTATTCGATGCCGTCAATGATTTGTCGATTGATGTGGCACAAGGAATCAACTCGGCCGCAGCCCTCAACCCAGTTAACTTGATAGCCTGTGTCTTATTGTCTTCGCCAAAAAATGCAGTGGGTCGTGCGACGCTATTACGCCAATTGCATTTAATGTCAGCCTTAATGGTAGAGATGCCCTTTTCCAACCATTTTTCGATGCCAACCACGGCTCCCGAGAAATGGATTGAAGCGGTATTAAAGCGCGATTGGTTAACCGTACATGAACATAATGGCGACGAACCTATCTATAGTTTGCATGACGAAAACGCCATTTTGATGACCTACTACCGCAATAATGTGATGCATCTTTTCGCCCTACCTGCATTGCTATGTAGCCTCTTTAACAACAATGGAAAATTACGTAAGAAGGAAGCGATCACAATTGCATCTCGGGTCTACCCTTACCTCTGTGCAGAACTTTTCCTGCCGGATCCGAAAGAAGGATTTGAACAATTAATTGGCCAATGGTTAGACGTCCTTCATGACCAGAATCTATTGGTAAAGAACAACGGCGGTTATTACTATGCTGATAGCCTAAGTACGGTAGCTCGCACCAAATTGTCGTTGATGGCACAGATCATACTACCCACCTTGGAACGGTACTTCCTAACGATATCCTTGTTGTCGCGTTATGGCAGTGGTAACACGACTAAGGAAAACATCGAATTGAAGTCGCAGAATGTCGCCAAGCGCATGGGTATTTTACACAGGCTCAATGCGCCCGAGTTTTTCGACAAAGCGTTATTTAATCGATTTATTCAAACAATGGAATCGCGTGGAATCATTCAAGTGGATGGCGACAATCGGCTACATTTTGATAATAGAATTGACGCCGTCATCGCTGACGCAGATAAAGCATTGAGCCAAACGGTTATGATGACCATTTCTCAATTGCTCGATGAATACCATCACAACAATGACCGTTGATTGCAGCTGATTCGCAGATTAGAAAGCTGACTTGACGTAAACATCGAATCGCCCAGATTTCCCTTCAAGTGCCAAAGTCGGAGTTCTATTGGCAAGTGTTGGCGCAAGTCTGGGTCGTTTGACCACAACTCTGTTTTTGGCAACCGCAAAGGCCCAGTCAAAGAGCGCTTCTGCCCCAACAGCGTCGTAACCTACAATGTGATGTAAATATCGCAGTTCTTTTTTGACCTTTGCCGACTTCTGCGTCGGTGGAAACATGGGGTCTAGGTAAACAACATCGACCTGCTGGTTTTTCTGCTCAATCGCGTCTGCCAGAATCAATTGCATGTGTTCGACAATTCCAGCGGTCTCTGGGTGCCCTGCTGCCCGCTCAAGGCCGTCTTGTAGCAAATGATACATAACAGGGTTACGTTCGATTAGAGTTACTTCACAACCCAATGAGGCTAATACGAAGGCATCTCGGCCCAAACCGGCCGTTGCATCTAGTAAACGTAGATGTGGCTTTTTAGGCACGCCTACTGCCTTTGCAATGTCTTGATGCTTGCCACCGCCGTACTTGCGACGATGGGCATTTGCGCCGGCTACAAAGTCTACCCTGATTGGATTACCCAACTCCTTTAGCTCAGTGCCCATCAACAATCCCTGAGCGCTATACTGCAAATAAAAGGGAGTAACACATTGCGACCCCTCGCATAAGCCGATAGATAGCGCATGTGCCAATTGGTTACTTTGCTCACGATACAGAGCATCAGGACACCACACCGACAATTCTGGCGTGTTAACAACCGTCATACGGGAGCGCCAGGTTACTGTGCATTAATTCGCAAACCAAAAAATCAACAAGCCAATGCCGAGTATCAATCGATAATAAACAAATGGCATAAAACCAATACGTTCGATGAACCCAAGAAATAAGCGAATACACAGGTAGGCAGATAGGCCGGATAAGAGCGTTCCTATTGCGATATCACCCCAGGGTGGCGCGCTGTCCATTCCTAGCAATTCAACAATTTTAAAGAGCCCTGCCGCAAATATCAGGGGAATTGATAACAAGAATGAAAATCGTGTGGCGGCTTCACGGGTGAGGCCCAAAAATAACCCAACAGTCATGGTAATACCCGACCGAGAGGTGCCAGGAATCAGAGCGATGGCCTGACCACATCCGATCAACACGGCTTGCGCTAGTGTGATGTCAGTCATACCGGCTGCTCGCCTACCCCGTCGGTCAGCAACAGCGAGCAATACGCCAAACACCAAAGTAGTGATCGCTATGACGAGCACAGACCTAAGATTCAGCTGAATCCAATCGTCAAATACCAATCCAAGAAATGCTGCAGGAATGGTCGCTAAAATGACCCACCAGGCCAAACGGCTTTGTTGGGCATCATGTGGCTTTCGAACGACCTGTAGGCACCAATTAGATACCAGCAACCAAATATCCTTATAGAAGTAGATGATAACAGCAGCTAAGGACCCCACATGCACGGCCACGTCGAATGCAAGACCTTGATCCGGCCACCCAAGCACAGCTGATGGAAGAATAAGATGCGCAGAGCTTGATATCGGCAGAAATTCAGTAATGCCCTGAATCAATGCCAACAAAATAATGTGACTGATATCCATTTTTTAACTTCCTATCTTCGGTTGTTTTTCCCAGGTGACATTGTTTCTGATATATACCGGTTCAACCTGCCCTGGTGGCAGTAATGTGGGTTCTGTTGCCAGTACCCAACGAATCATATCCGCTGCATGTGGCTGTCGATCGGCATGCCGATGAACCACTGCGTTAACCACTGTGTCAGGCATAGCATCTTGATATTGCCAACCATTGCCTATCGCTTCAAACGCTATCCATTCGCCATCTAATACGAGCGTTTCAGGGTCGCTCACCTGCTCAATTGCTTGCGGCTGCGGAACACCCTGAGCGTCGATTAGGTGCGGACACCAATAGACCTGGCTCATACGTGCATCGATACAAGGCAATATTTTTGTGCCGGCAGGGCAATCAGATAATGCCATCGCTAGTGCCGTGAGTGTTGAAACGCCACAAACGGGAATATTCAGCGCCATCGAAAGACCTGATGCCACGCCGGCCGCTATTCGTAGGCCAGTAAAAGACCCAGGCCCCTGGCCATAGACAACGCAGTCTAGGGTCGACATAGGTACCGCTTGTTCTTTTAATAAGGTATCAATAATCCCCAACACTTTTTTCGCATGCTGCCGAGGCAATACTTCATGGAAATGCGCCCACTCACCCTTATTATATAAACTGACTGAACAGGTATCGGCGGAAGTGTCGATCGCAAGAAGTCGTTCCACGTGTGGACCTCAATATCAAAATTTTGGGGCAGTTTAACAGCAGGCTAGACGGTTGTCTTGACGGTGCTGACCCAAGCAGCAATATATTTCAACCAAAACCACAACATGAAGCTGCGGCTGGTCGCTACTTGTATAATCAATAGCGGTTGTTGGCTACTACCGTCTGGTCAATTGACACCAGTCGCCATGAGGGTTTGGGTTAATTGCCCTCAAAGCCTGCCAAAACATTCACTACGTTGGTGCCAATTTCAGATACTGCATAGCCACCTTCCATAACAAACAAAGTTGGGATGCCGAGTTTGCCTAAACGTTCGCCATAACGTGTGAAGTCATCTGACTGCAATCTAAAATTGGATATAGGGTCGTCAACAAAGGTATCGACACCTAAAGACACGATCAGAATATCAGGGGCATATTGCATAATGCGATTACAAGCTAGGGCCAAACTGGCGTCCCATGTGTCAAAATCAGTGCCAGACGACATCGGCAAATTAAGATTAAATCCTTCGCCTTCTCCCGTCCCTTTTTCATCGGCATAGCCAAGAAAATGCGGGAAATGCTCTGCTGGGTGGCCATGCAGGGACACATAAAACACATCGTTTCGGTGATAAAAAATCTCTTGGGTACCATTACCATGATGGAAATCGACATCCAATATCACAACCCGTTTAGCGCCTTGATCCAAGCTGGCCTGTGCAGCAACGGCAGCATTGTTTATAAAACAATAACCACCAAATAGGTCGCTCGCCGCATGATGTCCGGGGGGGCGACACAGCGCAAATGCCGACTTTTCACCGCTTGCAATTAGCGCTTGGGCCGACAGGGCCACATCAGCTGAATGCAAGGCTGCTTCCCACGTGCCATCACTGATCGTGGTTTCACTGGCAAATGCGTAGTATCCCACCAACCCTTCAATGTCTGTTGGCTTTCGTTGTCGCATACCGCGAGCCGGCCACACGGATGCAATAGCCTCACCCTGATAGCCAAGCGCTTTCCATCGGGTCCAGCAGGTACTAAGAAATTCGAGGTAGTGTTCGTCATGTATCCGAAGAATGGGTGCTAAACCGAAGGCGTTAGGCGATATGATTTCTCCTAATGACTGCTGTTTTAGCCGTGCAAGAATATAATCGACGCGCTCAGGACACTCATAGGGAGATACAAGCAGGCCGCCACTCAATTCTGATTTGGAATTACGCAGGCGGTGCTTTTCGGTATGGATGGTTTTCATCGTTTTACTTCCTCGTAAGGCAGCTAAAACATCTGAATAGCACGCTGATCTATCACCACAGGCAATGGATCAGCGCTAGGACAGTAATTACTTGGCCAATGAGCCCAGAATCGCGGCTTTGATGTCATTGACACTGCCCACGCCTTCGATGTAATGGTAGACGGGCGCATTGGTCACACCTGATTTTGACCACTCAGTGTAATAAGCAATCAATGGTGCCGTTTGCTCGTGGTATACCGACAAACGCTTGATGACAGTCTCTTCGGAGTCATCTGCACGCTGCACCAAGTCATCACCGGTTTCATCATCCCGGCCAGGAACAACAGGCGGCTGGTAGTCGACATGATAAACACGACCACTGGCTTCATGCACGCGCCGGCCACTAATACGATGCACAATTTCTTGGTCCGCAACATCAATCTCAACCACATGATCAATAACAATGCCTTCAGATTTCAATGCATCCGCTTGAGGCAAAGTACGGGGAAAACCGTCAAATAAAAATCCATTGGCACAGTCTGCTGCTTGGATGCGTTCTTTTATGAGGTCAATAATGATGTCATCAGAAACTAGGCCACCGGATGCCATCACCTCAGATACTTTCAAACCTAGAGGAGACTGCGCCTTGATTGCCGCACGTAGCATGTCTCCTGTCGATATCTGTGGAATCTCATATTGTGAACATATAGCGCTTGCTTGAGTTCCTTTTCCCGCTCCAGGCGCGCCTAGTAAAATCACTCTCATTCGAGTTGCTCCATAATGTCTGATATTGGGTTTTGACCTGATGGCGAAATAACACTGCTGACAGGATAAATTTATGGCTGTAACAATACCCGCCCGCTCTAAAGGTGACAATAGTAAATTAGCCTATAGGGGATATTTCCAGAGTCCAAGCAGGTCGATAACGAGGTGGGCCTTCCTACCTCAATCGCTGTCCATGTTAGTAGTGATGCATGGTATCAGCCGAAAACCGTATGAGGTCCTCTAAAGCCTCATAATCGGCAACCTGATAGCCACCTGAGCGATTGGCCAAACCCACCATGCCAATCATGTTTCCGTCGTGAAAAAAGGGTATGCCAATAAAACACTTTAGCGGTGGATGACCAGCCGGTGTTCCTCCCGCTTTGGGATCGGATTTTGGGTCATTTGAAATCACCAATTCACCACTACCAATTACGTGACCAAAAAGCGAGTTGGGGTTTTTAAACTCCATCCCTTTAAGTGCGTGCTCTAAAAAGAATGCTTTCGAGGCAGCGTCCCAGGCAATATTGGAAATCGCATCGGTTAACAAAAACTTGTTACCCGCCTCGTCAATTCGGATTTTACCTATGAAGCCAAATGAGGAGTCCGTAAGGCTTAGAAAATGAGTCAGAAGATGATTATATATTCTTTTGTTATCCACTTTTTTCAATATTTCTAACACTTCAGGTGTCGCGCCTTCGATTTCCTCAGCATATTCACCAATCGACTCTTCTCTATAGAAGTTGTCAATAATGTACTGCATTCTGTCGATGTGATTCTTTGAATAAACGGCAGGGTTGGCACAATCACCCCATTGATAAACACCAATCATTGATTTCATACCCATAACACAATACTCCGGAAATTAGACGTCTCAGCAAATCAATTTTGTTGTAGGCAGGCACAATTTAGCATGATTGGCTAAGTCAGCCAAAAAGATTTAACGAGAACCCAGCAATGGTACACATGATATGGAGGTTAAAAACGGAAACGTCGACGATCACTTTTCGCGAGGCAAAAAAAAACTCCGGTTAAAAAACCAGAGTTCGCAAAAGATTTGCAAGAGAGTCAAAATCTGAGCGTATGGTAGCCGCCCTTCAGCCCTCTTGCCAGTTATTGAAGACTAAATACGTCCTGTTGCTCGCATCCGAATGTAACGTTTTAGATACGCACCTTCTGCACTCAGCGCTGACCTGAGAATAACTGTTCAAAAACAGGTACACCGGCCTCGCCATCTAAACGCAACTCCCAAATTCCTTGGAATTTTTCTGCACTAATTGCCTGAGACTTTTCTCGAACGATGGTTGGTCGGATAAAGACCAATAGGTTTACCTTAGTCCGCTTCTCAAAGTTAGATCTAAACAATACCCCAATGCCTGGTAGATTGCCCAACACTGGTATCTTAGAAACTCCTTGGCTAACATCTTCTTTGATCAATCCGCCCAAGACGATAGTTTGCCCACCCTCAACCAACACCTTGGTGGTAATCTCGCGCTTAGACGTCTGTACATCAACAGCACCGTCGTCAGACCTAGGTATGACTGACTCTGTCTTCTGCTCGACATCGAGGCTGACATAACCATCTTTTTGTATATGTGGGGTCACCTTCAGTGTCGTACCGACGTCTTGTCGTGTGATAGTTTCAAAAGGGTTACCCGAGCCACTTTGCTGACTCGTCGTTCTAAAAGGCACCGTCCCACCGACCAGCAGACTGGCCTCATTGTTATCGAGCGTCATGATACTTGGAGTCGATAATAGGTTGGCATTAGATTGGCTTTCTAGGGCCTGAATGATGGCTCCGAAGCTCAAACCACTAGACAGCATCCCAAGCGACAGCCCATTCCCAATAGCTGGCATACCACCTGTGACAACCGAGCTGGCAAGTCCTGAAATGGTGGCGCCGGATTCATTGAACTGCGAAACTGCGGCTACTGGGCCAGCTCCAGGGTTACCACCCCATTGAATGCCAAACATTTCACTGACATTACCTGACACTTCGACGATGGCAGCTTCAATGAGTACTTGCGCCCTCGCGATATCCAACGAGGCAATGACTGATTCAATTTCGACCATGACTTCAGGTTCTGCTCGAATGACTAATGCATTCAAGTCTTCGTCTGCCAAAATTGCTGACGGAGATACGGGCTTATCGTCTGCAGCATTACCATTTGACTGCGCCAATGCGCCTGTAAACCCGTTGAGTAAGGCCGCCAGCTTTACTGCATCGGCGTTGTTTAAGAACACGACTTTTGATGCAGAATTTTGAGTGCTCGGCTTGTCTAAGGTTTCAATTAGTAGTCGAATGCGCTCTCTAAAGGCAGCCTCCCCTTTTAGAATAATGGAGTTGCTTCGTTCATCGGCAACAACACGTATCTTACCAGAGCCGGCTGACCGTTCATTGGCTGCAGCCACTTCTTCTGGTACCAAACGTTCTAAAAGTCCGACGATGTTACCTACCCATGCCTCTTTCAATGTAATCACTTCGATTTCTTCACTATTGAGGATATCTAGGGTTGCAATTAGCGCTTCCATTCTTTGAATATTTGCTGTGGTGTCTGAAATAATCAGGGCATTAGCAGAATTAACGCCAGCCAAATGGCCATACTTGGCTACCATTGGCCTCAATAGGGGTACCAGTTCATTCACAGAGCGATTCTTAACGAAT
Source organism: uncultured Saccharospirillaceae bacterium (assembly GCA_913063165.1). Taxonomy (GTDB): domain Bacteria; phylum Pseudomonadota; class Gammaproteobacteria; order Pseudomonadales; family Natronospirillaceae; genus CAJXZL01. Next base: position 10,839 of record CAJXZL010000050.1, read on the forward strand.
ATCACCCGGGTCATTATCTCTTGCTCACCGAATAGAGGCGTCGCATCCACCCCTGAACCTTTCGACTTGATGTCGGCCTGCTTAATAATTTGGACGACGTCACCATTCGGCACTGCTGAAAATCCGTAAATATCGAGGATGGACATGAATATATCGAATGCTTGGCTTTTCGTGCTGGGCTCGGACGAAATAATGGTGATTTTGCCCTTCAACGTGGGGTCGATAATGAATGTTTTACCCGATATAAGGGCCATTTGCTCAACATAGGCGCGCAAGTCTGCATCTTTGTGGTTGATGATCCAGGTTTCATCAGCAATAGAGACCACACTGCTAAAAAAGAGCGCCAATATCAGCAATATCTTGTTCGTTTGATTTACCAATTTATGCATGTTGTCCAACCCTTAAAATCCATTTATTAGGTTCAATGGCCAGTAGATGACCCATTCCCTTGTGTGCCGATCAATGCTGCTCATTAAAACCTTGGGATCGATTGATATATTGCAAATACACGGCTGCCGCGCTTTATTTCAATCTTCACTTCTTCTGAGGCCATTACCTGTTCGATAAGTCCTGAGTCCCGAATCGGATCCCCAACACTCATATCATTTACTGACACTATCATATCGCCAGGGCGCATCCCAAGAAACAACAAATCACGGGCTGCAGGCGTTACAATATAGCCATCTGGTGTTGCTTGGAGGCCGTATTGTTGCACCATGCTTTCTGGCGCTTCCATCGCCTGTTGTTTTAAACGCTCAACGATAGCTTGCGGATTTTGGGCTTCATCAGTGCGTCGAGACGCTGCACCGGGTGTTGCAACCAATGCAGACGGCTCTCGCAAACTTGGGTTTGCTACGAACATACTAGACGGCTGTCTGACAATAGGCCCCGCGCTGTTGGTGTCATTATACTGGTTTACGGGTGGACTCGCCGTTGGGATGTCAGATGCTTGCGACACAGTTTCAAATGTCATGGTGGTAGGTTCTCCGTCAAAATTGACTACCACACGATCAGGGTAAACTGCTTCTAAAGTCGCAATACCGTAGAGATCCGCTCCTACTCGAAAGGATTCAGCTACTCCCGTTGGATTTGCGATCACAGCACTGCCCTTTAATGGATCAGATGAGGCAAAAACACCCTGTAATTTCAATTTTAACGATTTTTTAATAACAGGAGTGGGAACTGGTTTTACCTCAGGTTTTGGCGGCACTACTACTTGTCTGGGAATGGCTTTAGGTGGTTCTTTACCAAATAGCAGGGCGACTTTTTGTGGCACCTGAGCCTTTGCGATTGTTGTACTCTCTGGCGCAATCTGTGCAGATAGTGTCTGAGTAAAGCGCGCAGTTTCTGGTGGCGTAAGAATTGACCAGGTTGCCATCGCAAACCAATAAGCTGCTACGCCTAATCCAGCGATTACGGCAGAATGAATGCCGAGGATAACTGCTCTATTGTCGATTAGCACGACCCATCACTCCTTTGAAATATCATGCAAAGATTGTTTCATCTCAAAAACAATGTCTCCGCCACCCTGTCTTAGGGGCAATTTTAATACAGAAACCGACGCCTTAAAAACACGGAAGATAAATTGTGCTTCTTTATCCAGCGACGCAAAAAACAGGAGCTGGTTATTCTGATCGGTTACCCGAGCTTCGATGCCATTATCGATTGATCGCAGATTTGCCTGTAAAGGCGGTGTTGCAACGGAAGTTACCTGCGATCGCAAAAGGCCAACCGTGCCGCCGGACCACATTAGTTTGCCATCGGCGGATAACTCACTCCAGTCTGGACTCCAGCTTGCCTCGAGATTATCCACTTCAATGGAGCCTTCTGCATAGGTATTCATAGGCTCCAGAAACGGCTCGATACTGTCTTGTCGAATGGTTCCAGCAATCGAAGCAAGCATGATGCTGCCGAATGGCCGATACATCAAGTTCGCGGTCAATTGACTACTGTCATGCTGTATTTGAAGGTCAAATGCCAACATGCCACGACCTATCCCCTGTGGAGTCATACGCCATGTTATTGGCACCAGCTCACCCTGAACGACAACATCCATCGAGCCTGCCCAAATACGCCCAGACACCGATTGCAGCTGTATGGTCGCCGGCAAGATAGGCGCTAGAAACTGTCTAGATATGAACTGCGCAGGCGTTAAAAACACCATGAAAAGGCCGTAAAGCACAATCAACAAAAGGACAAGTGACCGCGATTTTATCATGAAATATCATCAATTTTAAAAAAGAGTCCCAGTGTATGTGAGCACTCCCTATGACTCAATAGATAGATCAAACATCCGCCCCTTAGGTGTATTTGGATTGATCAATGCCATTTTGACAGCAACATCATGAATGACTAGCTGCGGTATTTCTGATAGGCGTACATGGCACCCGCTAAATCTTCACAGGCGGCTCCGACCGATTTAAATAGGGTAATGT
>CAJXZL010000051.1 GCA_913063165.1 uncultured Saccharospirillaceae bacterium
CGTGACATAGTAATTCAGGGTATAGCAACCTATGATACCGCCACCAACTGGGTTTTTTTGGGTAAAGCATGGCTGCATTGGCACTTTCAGCAATATCAAAAGTATTCGACGATACCACGGCGCTCGACCGTGTCGATCTGCACGTACAAGAAGGCGAGTTTATTTCGTTATTGGGGCCCTCAGGGTGTGGAAAAACCACACTGCTGCGCATTATTTCTGGTCTCGAATCGCCGTCCAGTGGCTCCCTAAGCTTTAACGGTATAGACGCCACTCATGCCTCCATTACACAGCGCCATGTGGGGATGGTTTTTCAGCACTTTGCGTTATTTCCCCACATGACGGTAGAGAAGAATGTGTCATTTGGACTCAGAATGGCAGGTCTAGATGCCCGAGCTATTCATGACAAGACATCAGCCATGCTGGATGTGGTGCAATTAGCCAAAGAGCGCAAACGCTATCCGTCTCAGCTGTCTGGTGGTCAACAACAACGTGTCGCTTTAGCCCGTACACTGATTACAGAACCCAGTGTGTTGTTGATGGATGAACCCTTTTCAAGTCTGGATACGGTACTGCGCCAAGAAATGCATCAATTTGTATCCGATTTGCATCAGAGATTAGGCACTACGACGGTCTTGGTCACACATGACCAACAAGAAGCCATGGTGCTGTCAGACCGTATCGCTTTGATGTTTCAAGGCAACATTGTGCAATATGCAACACCGCAAGTTTTGTACAACCAGCCCAGTTCAGCGGCGGTTGCGCAGTTTATGGGTGCAACCAATTTGATCTCTGCACAGCCCATTGCCGTATCACGTTGGCAGACAGCCGTGGGTGAATTATCGACCATCGGGATATCAAACCATTTTCAAGGTGAACATTGGCTGTCGATAAGGCCGGAAAACATTCAGATAGTTGAACAAACACAGGTGCCCAGTCCACTTGGAAATTGTATTACCGGCCAATTGATCGCGAAAAAGTACCACGGCGCATTTTCTGAATTAACAATTGCTGCGGGTCGAACCCATATTCAGGTGTTGTCAGCCGCACATATTCCGTTTGTTCAGGGTAATCAGGTACAGCTTGTTTTGCCGGAACAACACCTTTTCCCCATTCCCAAATCGATAGGGTAGTCGATTGAAATTATCAGGTGTTAACGGTGATGAGTTGATCACCTAACATCTCACAGGAGTTACCATGAATTTGTTAAGAAATGCCCTCGTGTTGACCGGTCTGTTGTCAGGCAGCCTCATTGCAGCGACGCCGACCGATCAAATCGCCTTTCGAACCGCTTTTTTGGATGGTCAATTGCCATGGGAGTCAGTGTCAACGGCGGCTAGGTCTGAGGGCGCTATCGACTTTTATTACTGGGGTGGCGATGACAGATTAAATGTGTGGCTGGAACGCACAGTGGCACCCGATTTGGAAAAGTTAGGTGTAACCTTACGACCTCACCGAATTACGGCAACCAGTGATGTGGTGGATTTGGTGTTAACCGAAGCCCGTGCCGGGAAAGGACTGGGGCAGGGAAGCGTTGACGCCATTTGGGTGAATGGTGAGAATTTTTATACCCTGGCACAGCAAGATTTATTATTCGGTTCTTTTGCACAAAAACTGCCAAATGCGACCTGGTTCGATTGGGACGAAAATAGTGCTGGGGGCAGTCTCAATCTTTATGATTTTGGTTACCCAACTCAGGGTAGAGAGATGCCATGGAGTGGTGAGCAATACGTGTGTGCGGTGAATCGGTCTTTAATGGCTGAAGCAGAAACCCCCCACACCTTTGCAGAACTCGAGCGTTGGTTAGAAGCCAACCCAGGAACATTCACCTATGTAAAACCGCCGCACTATTTGGGTAATACCTTCGTACAAGAAGCCTTGTATGAAATGAGTCCTGAGGGCGCACAGGGTTTTCAACAGCCGCTTGACAGCTTTACGCCAGAGTCGCTTGCGCGTCTGTTAGCGCCTGGTATGGCGTACTTGAAACGAATTGCACCACTGTTGGCTCAAGCGCGTAATGGCATTCCCCGTTACCCAGAAAATGAGAGCGCTTTGATGCAGTTGTTTCAAAACAGCCAAACCGCGATGGAGTGTCAGTTTGGGCTTTACCACGTAGCGACCAAACGCGCGTCAGGGCAAATGCCGGACAATACCGAAGAAATCATTTTCCCACGTCACAATATGATTAAAAATAAAAACTACTTGGTGATTCCGAGTAATGCACCCCATCCTGCCGCCGCATTGGTGTTTACCAATTATATGAGCTCGGTGGCTGCACAGAAATCGAAATTGGCTGCGGTGGGATATCCACTGGGCCTAGATCTATGGATGTTATCAGCAGCCGATCAAGCCGCTATGGTCGAGGCGATGCCGCCCCATTTTGGTGTGACACAGGCAGCGCTAGATAGCCATATTGCGCCAGACACCCATGCTTCTTTGGTGCGGGTAATTGAAAGCCTGTGGCAGAGCGTTGTGTTGCAGGGTTCAGAAACTCCCATCGCGACATTGGTTGAGCAAGCGATGTCCCAGTCAAAATGAGGAACACGTAATGGCGTTCTACCCATCCTCAAGTGACGGTGTCTCGTGTCGATGAGTCGACAACACTGGTTATCCTTGTCACCTGTTTTATTGGTGATGTTGTTGATGACCCTTGGAACGCTGTTATTTGCGGTTGGGCAAAGTCTCGGTTATGCACCGCAGTATGGTATTAACCATTTTCCAACCTTGCGTTACTACGAGTTACTTGTAGCCCAACCCTCGGTCGCTATGTCACTCGGTTTGACACTCTACTACGCGGTGGTTGCCACATTTTTGGCCTTGGTGATGGGCTTTTTATTGGCAATGGCGTTGTTGCGTGTTGGGCGCCATCACCAATGGCTTCACTACGTTTACAAATTTCCATTGATGGTGCCCTACTTGGTCGGTATTGCGCTGGTTATTGTGTTATTTGGGCAAGGTGGCCTGATGGCACGTCTGAGTTATGCGTTGGGTTGGATTGATAGGCCAGATGACTTTGCCGCATTATTATACAGCCATTATGGCTGGGGCATTATCTTGGTGTATTTGTGGAAACAGGTGCCATTTATGGCACTGTCAATCTATGTCGTATTGTTGGGCATTCCAGAGCAGACCCAAGATGCTGCGCGCCTGTTAGGTGCAAGCCGATGGCAGCGTTGGCGTTATGTTGTGGTTCCACAGGTGATGCCCGGTATCCTGTCGGCTGTATTAATTTGTTTTGCTTTTAATGTGGGCGCGTTCGAAGCACCCTTTATTCTGGGCGGCGGTTTTCCTGACACCTTGCCTGTGTTGGCGTGGCGGTTGTTTACAGATCCTGATTATGGGCAACGGTTATCGGGCATGGCTGTTCTGGTAACCATGGGAGCAATGTTGCTGGTCACTGTGTGGGTCGCCTCCTTACTTTCTCGACGGGCTAACCGTTGGCAGCGGATTTCCGCATGAAGGGCGTGTCGCACAATGGCAAGGCGCTGCTAGTCGGCGTCGGGCTCTATATTGTGATCCTAGGGCCGATTATCCCGGTTATCATCCAGTCGTTTGCTTTTCAGTGGCACTGGCCAGATCTGTTGCCTCGCGTGTGGTGGTGGTCAGTAAGAGCAGACAGTACTTTTCCATTGGCTTGGGATTATGTGCTGTCACCCTATTCGCATGTGTTTGAAGCGGCCGGCAATACTCTGTTTATCAGTCTGTCGGTGACCTTGTTAGCACTTATTCTGTGTTTGCCTGCAGCGCGTGTCCTAGTGAGCCCGCATTTCAAATGGAAGACACAGATTCTATCTCTGTTTACCTTACCGCTGATCGTGCCCGAAATGGCTTTGGCCTTAGCGTTCCTGGCCGTATTTATTCCGCTGGGCTTGGCTGGGACTTATACCGGTATTATTGTGGCCCATCTGATTCCCGTTTTACCCTATATGATGCGCGTATTGGTGAGTGTCTATCAGGGCTTAAATCCGGCTGTAGTAGAGCAGGCGCAGCTGTTGGGCGCTAGTCGGTGGCAACGGCTAGTACATATTACTATTCCGCTACTGCTGCCGGGTATTTTGGCCGGCTGTTTATTCACGCTGTTGGTGTCGAGTAATATTTTTCTCATTACCTTTCTGGTAGGACAGGGTCGGGTAGAAACCCTACCGACGTTATTATTTTCAAAAATTGGTGGGGGTGCACTAGATGCAACAGCTGCAGGACTTACCCTGATCGCAATGATCCCAGGCTTTATCCTGTTGCTGGCAACCGAACGGCATATTCGAGACTATCAGCGGGTTGGTGCGGTAGGCAGGTCTATTGACGGCTCGCACCGGTAGGCTGCTTTTTGGACTTAGGAATGCCCAATTTTTGGCGCCGTTCCCACAGGTTTTTTCTACTGATACCCAACTTCTGCGCCAATTCCGTTTCACTTAATGTGTCTTGGTGTTCCAAAACAAAATGTTGGAAATAGTCTTCGAGTGACAGGTCTTCATTGTTGTCGCTTGGGGCTGGCGACACCGCATTGGATGGGGGATTGGTGTTCACCAACGTATCTGGGATCAACACGTCTTCCTCAATCGGAATGCCCATGTGTTCATTGGTGATCTCTGCGTCTTCACACAAAATGAGCGCACGTTGTACGGCGTTTTCGAGTTCACGTACGTTGCCTGGCCAGTCATATCCGAGCATTTGTTGCTGGGCACGGGCATTTATTTTGGGTGGGTTGGTAATACCCAAACGGGTGGCTTGCTTATGGAGTAGCGCATCCGCAATTTCAATCACGTCGTGGTGACGGTCACGTAAAGGCGGCATTTTAATTTCTATTACCTGCAGGCGGTAATAGAGGTCTTCACGAAACATACCATCGCGGACCAGTTTTCGTAAATTACGGTGGGTCGCAGCGATAAGCCGAATATCGACTTTCTTCGATTGGACGGCACCTACGCGTCGTACTTCACTTTCTTGTAACACACGCAACAGGCGGGATTGCGCTTCCATCGGTAATTCACCAATTTCATCTAAAAATAAAGTGCCACCCTGTGCCGCTTCGATCAAGCCCTGCCGAGCAGCACTAGCACCTGTAAAGGCACCCTTTTCGTGGCCAAACAATTCTGACTCGATCAAGCTTTCAGGAATGGCTGCGCAGTTAACGGACACCAAGGGTGCGCGCATGCGTGGTGAGTGTTCGTGAATTGCTTTTGCAGCCAGCTCTTTACCGGTACCAGATTCACCATGAATTAACACAGTGATGTCGGCTGGTGCGATTTTCCGAATGCGATGAAACAAGTCATGCATGGCTTGGCAGCTGCCCACCATGTCTCCAAAACATTCGGTATATTCAGGGGTTTCTGCTTCTACTGCGGATTCCTGCTGCGCACTGTGCAATAGAATGTTGCCGACCGTTCGCAGCATCTCGTCATGGTCAAAAGGCTTTGCGATGTAGTCTGCGGCCCCTAATTTCATGGCGTCGACCGCAGATTTCATACTGGCATAGCTGGTCATGATGAGAACTTTGGTCGGTCTAAGTAAGGTGATTAGATCGGTTCCAGGTGCACCAGGTAGGCGCAAATCGCTGATGATGAGATCGATAGGGTCTTTGGCATAATCCAAAGCATCGGCGACCGATTCCGCCTCGCTCACCCGATAGCCATTGCGTTCAAGTAAACGCTTGAGTGCGCTGCGAATGATCTCTTCGTCTTCAACAATTAAAATGTGCTTCATCAATGATCCTAGTCGGCCTGAAGGTTTTGCGTTTTAGGCAAAGTGATTATAACCCGAGTGCCTGATTGTTTCAGCCCCGATGGCGGAGATTCAAAAGTGATGCGTCCATAGTGCTCATCAATGATGCTATAGGCCAGCCATAACCCAAGCCCTGTGCCCTTGCCCACGCCTTTGGTGGTGAAAAAAGGCTCAACGACGCGCTCTAGTATTTCAGGTGCGATTCCGGAACCCTGATCCACAATACCGATTTTTATGCGGTGGTCAGTGGGTTCACCAAATAATTCAACTATGACATCCTGCCCCGGTTCGCTAGCATCGCTGGCATTACTGAGTAGGTTGATAAATACCTGCCCCAGCCTTTGAGGATCACAGGGAACAAACAAACCTTTGGGCACGATGTTGATAAAGTTAACATCGAATTTTTGCCGTGACAAAGTCAGCAAGCCAATTGCCTCTTGAATCACCTGATGGATGTCATGATCCAAGTGCTCTTGGTTGCCCGCTTTGCTTCCATGGGCAAAGTTCACCAGTGTTTGGACAATCTTGGTAACACGCAATGTCTGGCTTCTGATCTGTTCGCCAATTTTCACGATTTCTGGCCCGTTTTCGGCATACATCAAATCCTGTGCCAAACAATCAATACCGGTTACTGGGTTGCCAATCTCATGGGCAACGCCCGCTGCCAAACCGCCGATTGAGGCCAATCTATCAGCATGCAGCAATTCATCTTCAAGATCTTGCATGTCGGTTTGGTCATCAACGAGCACAACATTGCCATCGACCCAACCAGTGGCCTGAGTTGGCAGCGCAGCCTTGTGCAGATTGAGCCAGCGGTCATGGGTGTCGTCAACCAGCTGTTGTCGGTGTAGGTGATCGGTATCGTTGGATAAAAAGTCGTCTAGCAATCGGTGCCATGCGCTAGGCAAGCTGCTAAGACTTTCGCCAATACAGTCATCGGTGGGGATGCCTGTGAGCTCAGCCATCGCTTGATTCCACATGATGATTTTACCATTGGCTCCAACTGAACAGACGCCCATAGGGAGGTTTTCTAAGGTTTCTCTGTGATAACGGCGTAGACGATTCAGTTCACCTGCCAAGCCAGTCAGGCGATTCTGATAGGTTTCTAATTGGTCTTCTATCAGGTAGATATCATGGTCATCTAACTCGGCTGAATCGGAGTAGGGCAGATACCGTTTCACAACTGATTGGGCTGCGCCCGGGCCCATTAAACCAGATAAGTTGGCTTCGATTTGATCGCGAATACGACTCAAGGTTGCAGGACGAATGTCGTCAACGGAATACTCAAAATTATCCAGTGCCCGCGCGACTTCGCGCCGAGCGCTGATTTCGCCAAGGGCCTCAGACAACCCATTGATCATCCCATTGATGTCAGTGACCAGCAGTTCTTTGCGCGCCCGTTTCACTAGGCTACTTTGCATACAGGCAATGGCGGCATCGACTTCATCGCGATTGTTTGGGGTTATCCAAGATACAAGCACTGCGACGAGGGTGTTGATCGAGATGGAGGCGACTGCTGCCGCGACCCAATTCTGCTGTCCAAACACCCCATCTATCGGAATACCGATGGCATGAGACAATGTGTACGACAAATCGGGAAAGGTAATGTTTGCAACCCAGGTGGCGAGTCCTGCAATCAGGCCCGCAATAATGCCCCGCTTGTTGGCGCCTTGCCAGTAAAGGGTACCGATGATACTAGGCAGAAATTGTAGCGTGATGATAAAGCTTGCAAGACCTAGGGTGGTAAGAGAGATAGCACCCTGAAAAACAATCGACATTACATAGGCTGCGCTCAAAATAAATGCGACCAGAAAGCGTCTAACCCATAATATCCACACATAAATATCTTCATTCTTTTTTGGGTGGTGAAAGGGCATACCAATATGATTCACCGTCATTGATGCCAGTGCCATGGTAGCGATAATAGCCAATCCGGTGGACGCAGAGAGTCCGCCAATGTAGGTCAGCAATGTCAACGGCACACTCTGTAGCGACAACCCCAAACCCAAAACAGCCATGGTCGGTGGATATTCGCTGCCCAAGGCATGGTTGGCCCATAATATCGGGAGAATCGGCAGACTGATGAGCACCAAAAACAGCGGGAAACCCCAACTCAATAATTTAAGGGATTGGCCATTTTGAGCGTCTCGAAACAGCAGGTGAAACATATGGGGCATGGTCAGTGGGGCGATAAAAAACAAGGTCATCAACAGCAACCAACCCTGATTGGGGGTTTTTGTGATCGCGGTTTCAATGATGTCGGGTCGCTCGGAAAGCCAACTGTTTAACCCTGACAATGAACCAAAAACCGTGTTGATGGCGACGGCACCCAAGACAAATAGGGCGGTCAGTTTAATCAGTGAGTCAATGGCAAAAGTAAAATAAAGGTGCTTGAATTTGTTGTCTTGGGATTGTTGGCTGGCGCCAAACCGCACAGCAAAAACGATGAAGAATAGGGTTACAGCTAAGCCGACCACCTTCGCGTTGAGCTGGGGTGCTATTAACCCAGTTGCGGTGACAATGGCAGTGATTTGTAAAGACAGTAGGGGCACGATAGCTACCAACATGACCAATACGGTGATCGCACCTAACCAGCGGCTGCGATAACGAAAGGCAAATACGTCAGGTAGTGAGTTCAGTTGGTAGGTTTTAGTAACCCTCAAAAAAGGGCGCAACATCATGGGATATAGGATGAAGGCGGCTGATATGCCCACGTAAAAGGCCAAATAGCCGTAACCAAAGGTGTCAGCCAAACCGGTCGCGCTGTAATAAGCCCAAGCTGAGCAATAGACGCCCAACGACAAGACATTGACCAACGGATGCTTAATCCAATGGTCAGGGAAAAAGTCAGACTCGGCCAGCCAAGTGATGAGGGCTATAAAAACCACATAGCCAATGGCGGCAGCGATGACAACAGACGGCGTTAGCACCATATCAATCTTGGCTCCTTGACAGGAGTAGCGTTGAGAGGGCGATGAGCAATATCCAGAGGACGAAGGGCATATACCAGGCATCATTGACCCAGCCGTTACTGATACGAAACAGCTGAAAATACACGGCGAGCAATAAGCCGGTGATGATGCCCTTAAAATACATAATGCCTCCCAATCGCGCCGCTGGTTGTGGCTATCCTAGTGCCTATTGTATTGACTATCTAAGTGACTATAAGGCTTTTTCCCAAAAATAAGCCTTACCCATCTCAGGGTCGAGTTCGTAGCCATCGAATCCGAACTTGAGATAGGCATTTTTAGCCGGTGTGTTGCCTTCAAGTAATTCCAAGGTGAGCTTGCAGCATCCACGCGCTTTTGCCATAGACTGCACCGCTTCCAATAGCTTTTGACTCAGACCCAGTTTTCGGTGGCCGCCGAGAATAACAAAGTCATGAATGTTCATCACGGGCTTTGCCTTAAAGGTAGAAAATGACTCGAAGCAATTGGCCAAACCCGCGGGTTTACCGTCGACGTAACAGAGAATGCTAATGGCGTCATGGCGGTTTGCCAAGGCAGGGAGTAACGCGGTTTTTACATGGTCAGAAATGCCCTGTCCGCCACCCATCGGATCCTTGGCATAGGCGTCTAGCATTGCCAGCATGTCATTGCCCAGCTGCGGGTCATTGTAGTCTACGGTGACAAAGGTGATTGAGGCTGGCATAGGGTGCGGATTCCTGTATTTAGTCTGAGTCAAAATCGGCAGGTAATTGCCGTTCTTCTGGGGTGTTTTGATAAAACTCGCCTGAATGAAGATTCATCACGGTTAAATGTCCACCCCACACACAGCCAGTATCCAGACCGATGACTTCAGGGTGATCAAGCAAGCCTTGCAGTGCTGCCCAGTGTCCAAAAATGATACGTGTTTTTCGGGCTTTTAGGGGAGAATACTCGTACCAAGGTTTCATCGACTTTGGCGGTGATAGTGGGCCAGAGTTGGCTGCCAGATCGAGCCGACCCGACTGGCTGATAAAGCGCATACGCGTCAGGTAATTGGTGATCACCCGCAAACGGGCTTTGCCAGTTAATTGATCCGACCACATATCGGGCTCGTTACCGTACATATCCTCTAAAAACGCTTGGCGCTCCCTAGGATTTCTCAGGGTCTCTGAAACTTCTTCTGCCAGACTTTTGGCTGTTGATGTGCTCCAAATAGCGGGGATGCCCGCATGGGTCATGGTGTAGCCAAGTGCCTTATCATGCTGAATGAGCGGTTGTTCGAGTAAAAAATCAATTAATTTTGGTGCATCGGGTGACAATAAGATGTCGTCAAATGTGTCTTTAGAAGACGCCTTTCGGACACCGAAGTAGGTGGCGATAAGGTGCAGATCGTGATTGCCCAATACAATCCGTGTACTGTCTGCCAGTCGGTAAATCAACTTGAGTGTTTCGAGACTTTGTGGACCCCGATTCACCAGATCACCAGCGATCCATAGCGTGTCTTTGCTAGGGTTAAATGCAACCTGAGACAGCGCGCGCTGAAGGGGTTTTAGACACCCTTGGATATCACCAACCGCATAATCAGTCACTGCGCTTCGACTCAGAATATCGGTTGCTGAGTGCCACAAAGTCTGGCAAAGACACCCGTTCTGGTCGCAAAGAGGGTTCGATGCCGACCGCTGCGATGTCGTCGCCAGTGAGCCACCCCTTCAAATTGTTTTTTAAGGTTTTACGACGCTGGCTAAATGACTGTCGAACAAGGTCACTAAAGTCGGTTGCGTCAGTTGCTGTCAACAGGCTGGCATCTTTAGGCACCAAGCGCACAATGGCAGAATCAACTTTAGGCGCAGGATTGAAAGCGCCGGGACCCACGGTAAACAAATATTCGGTGTCACAATAGTACTGCATCATGACCGTAAGTCGGCCGTAGTCAGAGTTGCCCGGCTCGGCGCAAATGCGGGCGACCACTTCTTTTTGCAGCATAAAGTGCATATCTTTAATCTGTGTACCGAAGGTTAACAGGTGAAACATCAATGGCGTGGAGATGTTATAGGGTAGATTGCCGACAACCCGCAACGGTGCTTGCTGCGCAAGGCTGCCAAAATCGAATTTGAGTGCATCTGACTCGTGGATTTGCAGGTTCTTTGCATTAAAAAATTTCACCCGCAAAATCGGGATCAAATCACGATCAAGCTCTACCACTTGCAGCGAACCATCACAGGCGTCTAAGAGCGGTTCGGTGAGGGCACCCTGTCCAGGGCCAATTTCCACAATATTGTCTTTGGGTAGTGGATTGATTGCCCTGACGATGCGATTAATTACGCGCTCATCATGTAGAAAGTTTTGGCCAAACCGTTTTCTTGCTTTATGCATGAGGTATTTGTCATCCGTTTTGATAGTTCACATCGGGCAAAACCCGATGGCTAAATCTGTTGTTTATAATGGAGATGCTGTTGCATTTGCCCGGACTTTTGCCATGTTACGAGCAAAAGCAATGGCCTGCAAAAAAGACCCTGAGTGGCAGGTGCCTTTTCCAGCGAGATCGTAGGCTGTCCCATGGTCCACTGACGTCCGAACAATCGGCAATCCAAGGGTAATATTCACTGCCTTGCCAAAACCTGCGTGCTTGAGTACGGGCAATCCTTGGTCATGGTACATCGCCAATGCAGCATCGCACTGTGCTAGCCAATGTTCTGTAAATAGGGTATCCGCTGGCAATGGTCCGATCACAGATTCTCCACGCGTACGCCATGCTTCAAGCGTCGGTGTGATCACATTGATTTCTTCGTCACCAAGATAACCGTTCTCGCCTGCATGGGGGTTAAGTCCAGCAACCAGAATGCGTGGCTGGGCCAATCCAAAATCCTGCCGTAAACCCTGGAGGAGAATGGTTAGAATCTGGTCAATTCTCTGTGGTGTCACGGCATCAGGAACGGCTCTAAGAGGTAAGTGCGTTGTGACCAGCGCCACTTTGAGCTGATGGGTCGCGAGCATCATGACCACGCGCTCCACACCACAGCGACGCTGTAAATGTTCAGTGTGCCCACTAAAAGCAATGCCCGCGTCATTGATGATTGCCTTATTAATAGGACCCGTTACAAGGGCGTCTGCCTGACCGGCAAGACAGGCGTCGCAAGCCACATCCAAACATGCAATCACATAGGCGCTATTGCTAGGGTCTGGCTGTCCAGGAAGGGCAGCTGAGCTGGCCATGACTGGAATTACTTTAATGACACCCAAGGCTGTGTGACTAGGGTCATCTGACAGCTGTATTTCATCAATACGAATGTCGCGCTGCAAGAGGTGTGCACGGGCCATGAGCAGGGTCGGATCGCAGACCAGAACCAGTTCATCGTCACTAGCAATGGTGGCAAGTTCTAGTGCCAAATCGAGACCAATACCCGCTGGATCGCCTGGTGTGATCAACAGCCTGTGCATTATATACGCCGCTCAATAAATGCGTTTTCACGAATTTCACCTAACCAACGCGGTAGCTCTTGTTGAAACCGTCTTTGATAGATAGATTGCGTCACTTGATTGCGTAGCTCCTGCTCGCCAATGTCTTGAAGCCGCTTTTCCAATAGCTGAATGATGTGCCAACCAAAAGGGGATTCAACCACACCACTGACATCGCCGACGGCTAGTTCACTCAAAGCCGCTGTAAATTCTGGGACAAAGTTTTCGGGATCTGACCAACCGAGATCACCGCCCTGATGGCGTGATGCAAGGTCATCAGAATAGGTTTTTGCTAGGGTGGCAAAATCAGCACCCAAGGAGATTTCACCCTGAATCTTTTCTGCCAAGGCCTTTGCCTGTTCAGGTGTGAAGATGGCGTCTGCCTGTAATAGGATGTGGCGTGCCCGGACCTGTACTACGACCTTGCCCTTAGCTGCCTGCGTCTCGGTGAGCTGAAATAGGTGCCACGCATTGTTGGCGGCAATAATGGCCAAGGTGTCGCCTGGCTTTACGCGGCTAAAATCAAGATTCTGAATGAGGGACGGCAATTTACTTTGGGTTCTAAATCCAAGGTCAGTGGCTCCTTGATCAACACCTAGCTGCCCCCCAGCGGTTAGCAGTTTTTTTTGTGCGAGCGCCTCTTTTTCAGAAGAGAAACGGGTATAGAAAAATCGGTATTCCGTATTGAGTGCAGCCCGACCCTTTCGTGTGTTCAGAAAGGTATCGACTTCCTTTTGGTTGATTTGGAACCTTTTGGCCACGTCACGGCGCTGAATTTGGCTCATCAATATTTGGTTTTCGATGTTTTTACGAATGCCTTGATAACGTTCAGGGTCCTCATTGGCTAGCGCCGTTAGATCCTTCGACTGGCTTTCGGCATATTGCGCTAGGGCACTATTAAGGTCGGTATCATTAACCACGAAGCCTGCGTCGTTCGCCATTTGCAATTGGATGCTCTCGGTAATCAGCTGCTCAAGTAGTTGGGTTTTTAACGTGGATTCATCTGGAAGCACGCTTAAATTATCTGCATAGCGCTCGTACAGATCCGTTAAGCGACTGTCGATATCGCTGTATAAAATAATATCTTGGTTCACCAGTGCCGCAAT
>CAJXZL010000052.1 GCA_913063165.1 uncultured Saccharospirillaceae bacterium
GAAAAACCCTTCGTAATCGCCCCGCCTCAACAGCAGGGAGGCGCATTCTAAGCATTTACACGGCTGTGTCAACGCCTGTTTTCACTTTTTTCAAATTAGACAAAAGGAGGGGGTGTAAAGGAAACTTGATACCTGTCAATTACTGCGCCACAACCCACTATTAATGGGCATTTTTAGCCATTGAATCGCTGCACCAGATGGCCAAGAATGCATCAGACACAAAAAAGCCCGCGTCATTTTTGAGGCGGGCTTTTCAACAGCAGTGGATTCTCTATGCCGCTTTTCTGCGACGGATCCATGTCCACAGCTCATAAGCAGGCCCCGACGCGGCATATATATAGGCCGTCGTAACCAATACAATCGCAGGGTCAATGGCGACCAAACCGAATACAAATACCGCCATCACCATCACCATAAAGGGCACTTTCTTCTTATCACCCAATACCTTAAAGCTGTAATAGCGCACATTCGACACCATCAGCAAACCAGCAATGGCAACCAAAATTGCAAATGGGATGGCCACATCCTGACCATCGATACCCAGTTCGGTCATGACCCAAATATTACCCGCGACTAAAGCGGCTGCCGATGGACTTGCCAACCCAGTAAAGAACGCTTTGTCTGCTGTCTCTAATTGGGTGTTAAACCGCGCCAAGCGCAATGCGGTGCCCGCGACATAGATAAAGGAACAAATCCACCCCAACTTTCCGATGTCATTTAGTGACCACAAAAAAGCAATTAAAGCGGGAGCCAAGCCGAAAGCTATTACGTCTGATAAAGAGTCGTACTCTGCGCCAAACGCACTTTGCGTGCCCGTAAGACGCGCCACCCTTCCGTCAAGGGTATCCAATACCATGGCCACAAAAATAGCGACGGCACTCGCAACATAATGCTCATTTATCGCCGCTATAATGGCATAAAACCCTGCAAACAGTGCGCTGGTCGTCAGCATGTTTGGCAGCAAATAGATGCCTCTGTGCGGGTGGTGTTCACTGTCTGGATGGTGATCAAATTCCAGATCTTGGTCCGCATTGTGACTGTCAGTCTTTTTCATCATATTGGTTTCATCAGCTTATAATGGTTTGATTTTAGCGCTTCGACCAGACAAGGGCTAGTCTCGAATGGTATTTACCTGAGATACCGCCTGTGTCACATCCCAAAATGCGCGAATCACTGGGTCCTTGAGTTTCTTTTCTAAGACCACAACACCAACATTATAGTCTGGCAGCTTCGGGGCATCATGCAGCGCAGTAATATTTTTAGCCATTGGGTTCTGATCTAGCACCAACTCAGGAATCACACCAATGCCAATACCCAATCCCACCATGCTCACAATGGCTTCATGCCCTGCTACCTCCGCTTGAATTTTCGGTGTCAGGCCGGCCTTCTTAAACCAGGCATCCACGCGCTTTCGTGATAAGCCAACTTCTGGTAGCACCAAAGGCACGGTCGCCCAATTAATCGGTGATTTGCTTACCAACGCCTTCACCGGACAGTCAATGACCGGTGCAATAAACACCAACGGGGTTTTAGTGACAGGCTGAAACACCAATTGGCCAGGAAAGTAGTCAGGCTTGGGCGCAACGGCCAAATCAACCTCCTGATCAAGGGTCTTGTCGACACCGAATGTCGCGTCACCGGTTTTTAACAGCACTTCGACGCCTGGGTATTGCTGCCTGAATTCTGACAAAATAGTGGCCATTACCGCGTAACTGGCCGTCACGGAACAATAGATACGAATGCGACCCGTCAACTCACCTGGTTTTGCCCGTACCTCTGCCTTCAATGTTTGCCATGCACCGACCGTATCCTGAGCAAATAGGCGACAGGCCCTGCCAGCGTCGGTGAGGGCTACCGTTCGGTTGTCACGCTCAAACAAAGGCGCACCAACTGATTCCTCTAACCGCGCAATGGCCCGACTTAATGTAGAGGGGCTCACATGCAGCGCCTCACTTGATCGCCCAAAATGCAGACTCTCAGATAAATGAAGAAACTGTTTTAATACACGAATATCTGGCACCGTCGATTGTCACTCCCCGTATAAGATGCGCTCTAATGGCCCCAATACCGCTACTTTACATGCAGGGTAATCGCCACCTTAGTGGTAACATGCACAACATCACGGCGGGCTGGTTAGCTGAGCAGCTACACAGCGCCATCCCTTGTTGCCGATATTTCTATGTTGCGCTTTTAGCAACGTAGTGTACAAAATAATTCATTTTAAGCAACACACCATTGTGTGTATGCTGACCTCATTATAAAGCGATTAATGGAGACACCCGCATGAGTAATTACTTTAATACCCTGAATCTACGAGAGCAGCTTTCCCAGTTGGGCGTATGCCGCTTCATGGGCCGAGAAGAGTTTGCCACTGAAGCTCAGGCATTGGTCGGTAAAAACATTGTCATCGTTGGCTGTGGCGCACAAGGCTTGAACCAAGGCCTGAACATGCGAGATTCTGGTCTGTCTATTTCTTATGCCTTGCGCAAAGAAGCGATCGCTGAAAAACGCCAGAGCTACCACAATGCCAAAGACAACAACTTTAACGTAGGCAGCTACGAAGACCTCATCCCTTCGGCCGATCTTGTGATCAACCTAACGCCAGACAAGCAACACTCTAGCGTGGTTGCTGCGGTTATGCCGCTAATGAAGCAAGGCGCCGCATTGGGTTATTCTCACGGCTTTAACATTGTAGAAGTGGGCGAAGACATCCGCGATGACATTACCGTCATCATGGTGGCACCCAAGTGCCCTGGTACTGAAGTGCGTGAAGAATACAAGCGTGGATTTGGCGTACCGACCCTGATCGCGGTTCACCCTGAGAACGACCCTCAAGGCGAAGGTCACGAGATGGCAAAAGCCTGGGCTGCCGCTACCGGTGGTCATCGGGCGGGTGTACTAGAAAGCTCATTTGTCGCCGAAGTGAAGTCAGACTTGATGGGCGAACAGACTATTTTGTGTGGCATGCTGCAAGCCGGCTCCTTGTTGTGTTACGACCGCATGGTCGCCGACGGAATCGACAAGGCTTACGCTGGCAAGTTGGTTCAGTATGGTTGGGAAGCAATCACCGAAGCGCTGAAGATTGGTGGCATCACCCACATGATGAATCGTCTGAGCAACCCTGCAAAATTGGCAGCCTATGACCTAACTGAACAGTTAAAAGATATGATGGCACCGTTATTCCAAAAGCACCAAGATGACATCATCAGCGGCGCTTTTTCTGAAGGTATGATGGCTGACTGGGCTAATAACGATGCCAAGTTGCTCCAGTGGCGCAAAGAAACCGGCGAAACCGCCTTTGAAAACTACCCTGACAGTGACATTGACATCGATGAGCAGGAATACTTTGACCACGGTATTTTGATGGTTGCCATGGTAAAAGCAGGTGTTGAATTGGCATTTGAAACCATGGTTGCCAGCGGCATTATCGACGAAAGTGCATATTATGAATCACTGCATGAATTGCCGTTGATCGCCAATACCGTCGCGCGCAAGCGTCTATATGAAATGAATGTCGTGATCTCTGACACTGCGGAATATGGCAACTACCTCTTTGCACATGCTGCTGTGCCACTATTGGCTGATTTCGTTGCTGCATTGCCTTGCGATGTTATCGGCAAAGGATTGTCATTGACGTCTAACCATGTAGACAATATGGAATTGGTCGCGGTGAACGAAGCCATTATGAACCACCCCGTTGAATGGATTGGCTCTGAACTACGTGGTTACATGACCGACATGAAACGCATTATCGAATAATGCGTCGCGCGAGTAGGCAGCAGCGTGCTGTTGTCTACGCGCACAGAGATTGGCTATCTTTGTAGATAGCCTCTCCTCGCACTGCTTCTTTTGAAGGACTTCTGCTGCGCTACCAGATTCCGGTAACGGTGTTTAAATAACTTTCAATACAAACTGTCTTATCGCTTTTACCGCAATGATGACCAGCGGTGTACCATGCATCAAGAAATCAAAAATATCGATTGGCTTCTTTAAATTCCCTTCCAACAACATCCGCACTTTTTCAACCAAATGAGGCTCCGGCTGAAATGGCGCCAATGCCAACATACCGCCCGCTATTAATAGATAGGGCCAAGGTAACGCGTCAAGCCATGCCATTATACTCTCCATTGGTTAATACATAAGAATTTGCTAATATATAGCAATTGCTTGATAATGCAATCTTTACGGTCAAATCATTGCTGAATCTGACCACCACGCGCCAACATCAAGATCAGGGCCCCTACATGCGCATTACAACCAAAGACCCCCAAGACTATCCTTTTTATGTGAGACCGTTTTTTTGGAAACAAAAAAAGAAATATGGTCAGGTACTCATACCGGGCATGCTGTGGGGACGCCGACCAGGTCTGTTTATGGCAGTGGCGCTGCTTTATGGTGCCTTAGACCGCAGAAAATCTCCCATTGAGCCCGTGCTACGGTCTCTGGTTACGGTACGGGTGTCTCAGATTAACTGGTGTAAATTCTGCGTAGATTTGAACTCAAACACCCTGTTGACCCGGAGTGGCGAACAAGAAAAAGTGTCTGAATTAGCCGTGTGGCGCACATCTGCACGTTTTAGCGATCGCGAAAAACTCGCACTTGAATACACAGAGGCCATGACCGACAGCAACCTCGGCGTCACCGATGACTTGGTGGAGCGGTTGAAAACGCACTTTGACCAAGACGCCATTGTGGAACTGACTGGGTTGATTGCCTTCCAAAACTTGTCGTCAAAATTCAACTCCGCCTTAGATGTCCCTGCACAGGGTTTTTGCCAAGTGCCCACGCATACGCCCGCTGCGCCAATTGAGGCCATTACTGCTAACGTCGAATAGCGCGCAGCTCTGTTGCAAACTACCGTGTCAGTGAATGCTGGCACGTCAGTTTCAAGCCGCAACACACCCCCATTTTCTGCAATCTTGTCTACCAAAGTAGTAAAGTAATTTCCTATTCTCAGTGTTAGCTTATTGGTGCCTAAAGCTGCATATGCAGCGCTCATAAAAATAATAGGAGGCACCTATGAGCACAGACAACAATTCAGATGCTAAAGCGGCATACTGGAGTGAAAACATCCGACTGATTTTGACTTTGCTGGCGATATGGTTCGTCGTATCGTTTGGCTTCGGAATTCTTTTGGTTGACGTATTAAATCAATTCAATCTGTTTGGTTATAAATTGGGATTCTGGTTTGCGCAACAGGGTTCTATTTATTGCTTCGTCGTGTTGATCTTTTATTACACCAAAAAAATGGCTGCTCTCGACCGTAAATACGGCGTAGAAGAAGAATAAAAACAGAGGATATAAACCATGGATCTACAAACCTTAACCTATATTACAGTGGGATTAACATTCTCACTTTATATCGGTATCGCAATTTGGGCCCGCGCTGGAACCACCAGCGAATTCTATGTCGCCGGCGGTGGGATTCACCCAGTCGCTAACGGTATGGCTACAGCGGCTGACTGGATGTCTGCAGCGTCATTTATCTCAATGGCAGGCTTAATTGCCTTCTTTGGATATGGCGGCACAGTATTCCTAATGGGCTGGACGGGTGGCTACGTGCTACTGGCCATGCTATTGGCACCTTACCTACGTAAGTACGGTAAGTTCACTGTTCCTGAGTTTATTGGAGACCGTTTCTATTCAAAGACTGCGCGTGTTGTTGCAGTAGTTTGTTTGATTCTAGCTTCGGTAACCTATGTTATTGGTCAGATGAAAGGTGTTGGTGTTGCCTTCTCTCGCTTCCTAGAAGTTGACTATGACACAGGTCTTTATGTTGGTATGGGGATTGTATTCTTTTATGCGGTATTAGGCGGCATGAAGGGCATCACCTACACACAGATCGCTCAGTATTGCGTTTTGATTTTGGCTTATACCATCCCAGCCATCTTCATTTCATTGAACCTAACAGGCAACCCAATTCCGCAGCTTGGTTTGGGCAGCACGTTGGTTGGTACTGATACGTACTTGTTAGATCGTCTTGACCAAATCGTTCAAGAAATCGGATTTAACGAATACACCACGCAATTCCGCGGTAGCATGACCAACACCTTCTTCTACACTTTGTCGTTGATGGTTGGTACAGCTGGTCTACCACACGTCATTATTCGTTTCTTCACAGTTCCTAAAGTATCTGACGCACGTAAGTCAGCTGGTTGGGCATTGGTATTTATCGCCATCCTTTACACTACTGCTCCTGCAGTAGCTGCAATGGCGCGTTATAACCTGATGAACACCCTTGAGCCTTCAAAAGGCGAGTACATGGTCTATGCGGAACGTCCAGACTGGTTCAAGAACTGGGAAAAGACGGGCCTATTGGCTGTTGAAGATAAGGACAATGATGGTCGCATTCGTTATTCAGCTGATAAGAGCATCAACGAATTAATCAAGATTGATAACGACATCATGGTTTTGGCTAACCCTGAAATCGCTAAGCTACCTAACTGGGTGATCGCACTGGTTGCTGCCGGTGGTCTTGCAGCGGCGCTTTCAACCGCAGCAGGTTTGTTGTTGGCAATCGCTTCATCTATCTCTCACGACTTGTTGAAGGGTGTATTTAGACCTGACATCAATGAGAAGCAAGAGTTGTTAGCAAGCCGAATATCGATGGCTGGTGCAATTGCTCTCGCTGGTTACCTCGGTCTGAATCCTCCAGGATTCGCCGCGGGTACTGTTGCGATCGCGTTTGGTCTGGCTGCATCCTCTATCTTCCCTGCACTGATGATGGGTATCTTCTTCAAGAAGATTTCTAAAGAAGGTGCCGTGGCAGGTATGATCGCTGGTATCAGCATCACCATGTTGTACGTGTTCCAGCACAAAGGCATCATGTTTATCCCTGGAACTTCGTTCCTAGGTAACATGGGTGACAGCTGGTTCTTCGGCATTGAGCCAAACGCATTTGGTTCAATCGGCGCAATCGTTAACTTTGCTGTCGCATTTGCGGTATCTAAGGTAACTGCGCCACCACCAGAGCACATCCAGCACCTGGTTGAGGACATTCGTGTTCCAATCGGTTCTTCTGCAGTGGGTGGTTCACATTAAGTAGTAAGTTAAACAGTGGGGTTTCTAGCGAAACCCCACTGCTTTCTCGTAGTCCGTATTTTCAAATTGGTTTAGAATAGATCTCACCATTCCTCTCTAAGGTTTACCCAATGTTTACCAACAAACACATCATTATTGCCATGCTTGTCGCCCCGTTACTGGCCATATTGGCTTATTTTGCGACAGATCTGGCCATTGGCGAAAAGCCGCAGCCTGCGGTAGCAGGACAAAATTATAAGCTAGCCGCTGGCCCCGATTGCCGTTACGCGAGCGGAAAGTGTACTTTAAGAAATGGCGAACTCACCATCACGATGCGCGCCACCCAAGATGCGCTGCAGCAGTGGCAGTTTGTGGCAAATGCCAACCAGCCGCTCGAGAGTTTGTCCATGGCCATTGTGCCAAAAGGTGATAGCACCACAGCACCCGTCGTCATGGCGAACACAGGAAAGACAGACGAAGACATGCTGTCTCAGTGGACAGTGACACTGCCTGATTTTGACAAAGAGCTCGACCAAATGCGTGTCGTCGCCGTATTGGGTCAGTCGTTATATATCGTCGAAACACCGGCTATCTTCCCTGAGTTTGAAACTATTTTTTCTGAATAACCCTCATGACTGAAGCTGATCTTTTGTGACCAGCTTCAGGATGACACTAGATAAAACAGAGATAACTAACGCCCTATTGGAGGCTCTATGTCTGTCGTTGAAATTTCTGAAGTCATCAAATTCCTCAAGCACACGCTGCCTTTCCAATTCTTAAGTGCGCCCGACCTGCGCAGTATGGCTGCTGCAATTTCAATTCAATATTTGAAAAGTGGTCGGGTACTGAATATGAATGAAGATTCGGTGCCAGTGCTGCATGTCATTCGTCGGGGCGCATTTGAAATTCGCAGCAGTGATGACCATCTGGTTGATCGCATTGCGGATGGCGAATGTTATGGCATCTCCACCGTGATTGAAAACAACCCTGAAGGCTTTAGTGTTGTCGCACTAGAAGACAGTTTGGTCTATCAAATATCAATCGCTACCTTTCAAAGTCTCTGTGCCAATAACAGCCAGTTCAATGATTTTTTTCATCAGACCCGAGAAAACCGGCTCCGGAAGCTGTCTACCAGTAAAAATGAAGTTTTGGCGCCGTCCATGCAGCTCAATCAGTCGATTCGCAGCCTGATGTCAGATCAGATTGTGCATATATCCAAACAGAGTACCGTGACCGAAGCGGCGTTGGTCATGACAGAAAAGCGCGTCAGCTCTATCGTCATATTGGAACACAAACGGTTGGTCGGTATTGTCACCGACCGTGATCTGCGGTCTCGGATATTGGCGCAAGGGCTCACAGGCGAAACGTTGGTTGCCGACATCATGACTGAAAATCCGGTGACACTCGACGAAAACAGCCTCACAATTCATGCGCAACTGCTAATGAGTGAGCGTAACATTCACCACTTGCCTATCGTCAATAAACACCTGGAGCCTGTAGGGGTGCTCACTGCTACCGACCTGCTACGCAGCCAACAGCTCAGTCCCGTATTGATGGTCTCGGAAATTAACCGACAAACCAGTTACGAAACCTTGCCCGACATCCTGTCTCGCCTGTCAAAACTGATCAACAATCTCGTATTGAGCGAAGTAAAGCCCAGCGATATCGGAGAAGTTATCGCTGCCGTAGCGGACAGTCTGGCCCGTCACATCATCAAGCTATTTGTCGCTGCCGAAGGCGAGCCTCCCATGCCTTTTAATTTACTGGCTTTTGGCAGCCAAGCCCGTTTTGACCAGTCATTGGGTTCAGACCAAGACAATGCCTTGATGTTAGCGCGAGCGCCCAATGAAGACGAACTCCAGTATTTTTTACGTCTCGGAAAAAGGCTCAGCGATGTGCTTAACGACTGCGGCTTTGACTACTGCCCTGGCAACATTATGGCATCCAACCCCGAATGGATCATGACCCAGCAACAGTGGCAACAAAAGTTCCAAAAGTGGATTGATATTCCAGCACCGAAAGCCTTGCTGAATGCGTCTATTTTCTTTGATATTCGCAATATCTATGGCGAAGAACCACCCGTCAAGCAGTTACAAAAGGACATGCTAGAACGCGCCAAGAAAAACAAAATTTTTATTGCCACCTTGACCATGGGAGCCCTGCGTCGGCGTGCACCCCTGGGGTTTTTCAGAAATTTCGTTTTAGACCGTTCGGGATCCAACAAAGACCAGCTTGACCTTAAACACCACGGTTTGGCGCTGATCAACGACCTAGCCCGTATTTACGCACTGGCCTCTGGCAGTAGCGAAACGGCCACCATTCAAAGGTTACGAGCGAGTCACCGACTGGGCGTATTACCTAAAGAACACGCGAAGAACTTGGAAGACGGGTGGGAGTTTTTATCCGAATTGCGTTTACAGGCACAGCAATCTAGCTGGCAGGACAGCGGCCATGCAAAGGCCTTTATGGATCCGTCAACCTTGAGCGATTTAGAAAGGCGTCACTTAAAATCGACTTTTCGGGTGATCACGCATGCCCAAGAGAGTGCCCAATCAGCCTTTGCTCGAGGCATGGGGTAATGCCGCTGTTTTCTTGGATCCAGCGGCGACTGGATTATGGCAGGATGATCAATGCTATGGCCCATCACTGGTCAGAGCAAAGTTACATCGTGCTGGATATGGAAACCACCGGTTTAGATGTCGAAAAAGACCGTATTTTGAGCATCGGATGGGTGGCTATTGAGCACGGCACCATCGCTCTCAGTTCTGCGCGCCATATGTACTTAAAAGGCAGTACGGTCGACAGTCAATCGGTCGGTATTCACCTCATCACGGACTCTGATATTGAAACCCTGGGTAAAAACCCCAAAAAAGTCATCCACCAATTGCAGCGTCTCCTGTCGGACAATCTGTTGGTTGCGCACCATGCGCCTATTGAGATCGCTTTTCTGAAAAAAATTTGGCAGGGATTGGATATGCCCGAAACGCCGATTCGCGTGATCGACACCATGGCCATTGAACGGGTATTGCTTAACCGGCAGCACCACGGCATCAAGCAGAATGCACTACGCCTTGCGCAATGCCGCAGCCGCTATGGTTTGCCAGACTACACAGCGCATGACGCGCTGACCGATGCCTTGAGTACCGCCGAATTACTGCTCGGCCAGGCCAGTCACCTCGGTTCCAACACCTCGCTGGAATCTCTGTTCCGGTTGGGTGGACAAGAAGCGCTACTAACTGGAAAGCCTGCGCGGACGGACTAACAGGGTTAAGGTATCTGTGCCGGATAAAACTCAGGGTGCATAAACGGAATCAATGCCAAAACCAAGGCATGGGTGTAATAGGCTTTCCGATCAATAATGTCGTGCGTTAACAGCCCCACGGCGCCACTGCTCTGCTTAGAATTGGTTTTGCCAAACACCTGATCGTCTGCGTCTCCTAATTCAAATCCCTGTTTTATCAGGGCAGTAACTGCAGGTGGTAGCAAAAAAGCAGCCGTCCGTGCTTGGCCTTGTTGGTGGTCGGACACCACCGACATCCAGGCAAAAGCCTCTAGGGTCTGACCAACAAACTGGCACCCCCCTTCCAAACCTACCCAATAGTCTGCCTCTGGTATCGCCTGACGACAATACAGTGCGCGGTTTGCAGCGCCCTGCAGTGTCTCTGCATCTGACATGGGTTGGTCGCTTACGCCAGACTCCGCATGACAGGGAATAACCTGAATGCTGATATTAGGGAATACCAGCTCAAATGCCGCTTGTGTCGCTTGCAGCTTGATGGGGTTACCAGAACCCACAACTACTCTCATTTTAAGATCACCTTGTTAACGGACTGGACGTTTAATTCAATTTCCGCCATCCTGTGTGCATTCATTGATCACTAACATATGCCATGATAACTAAAATTGAACAAATTACGATTGCCACGGTTGGTGTACTGGCTTTAGCGGTAGCGCCCATCGCGCCATTATTGACCATTGCAGCGCTGTCTATACTCGCCTTTTATCAGTGGGTGCGCAGCCAAAATCAGTTGCAACTTGCCAGCAGCATCAACCACCCCGTCAAAGACTATAAGGTTGCCGACTCCGTTATGCTGATCAGTTCTGACGGTATTATTTTGGATTGCAACAACCAAGTATTGCCCATGTTTGGCTATGAACGCTCAGAAGTCATTGGCAATGCCATTGAGTTTTTGATGGATCCTAGCCTGCAAAAGCACCACGTTAGCTTGCGCAACCTGTTCTTTATTACCAGTGGCCAAAGGCGGATGCAAAATCGCGTCTGGGCACTCCACAAGGACGGACATCGGGTACATATTGAAGTGTTTTTGGAAATCACATCCATTAATGATCAATCGAACGTGATTTGTTCTATCCGGGATATCACCCGCTTTTGGAAACGCGAACAAGATCTTCTGGCGCAAAACCGCATGCTTGAGAACACCCAGAATATTGGTTTTGGTATCTTACACAGCACCTTAGGTGGCGCGATAGTGATGGCCAATGGATATGTTAGTCGGCTACTGGGTTACAGCACTGATGAATGTAAATCACTGTCGCTGCCCGATATCGTTCATCCGTCTGATCGCCATGTGATTGACTCTATCAACCACGAATTGCTCGATAACGCAGGTGCACAGCACAGCGAAACCGCCCGCATGCGCAACGCCTCTGGTCACTATATTTGGTGCCGTATCCATGCCAGCTTGGTGTTGGACACCGATGAATCTCAGGTCATGACCTGGGTTATACATGACATTTCAAACGTAAAAGCGCTACAGGCGTCACTTGAACTCAAAACGTTTGAATTTGACTCACTATTGAAGGCGCTTTCCAATCGTGGAGAAGCCGTGTGGATCGCAATGCCTGGTATGAGCCGTATCCTGTATGCCAATGATGCATTCTTACAGCAGTGGCAATTGAATGAGCAGCAGATGCAGGACTACCCAGCTAGAATGAAGAGCTGCTTGCATGCCGATGACCTCAATGCGATTAACGCGGTCTATGACGGCCACATGAGAGGGCCATGGCAGCTAGAATATCGCATCACCAACTCGAAAGGCGCCCAGAAAACACTGGCAGAACGCGGGTTTATGGTGACCTCAGCGTCGGGTGATGCCAGTGTACTCATCTGTATACAAACAGACATCACAGGCTGAGCACACTACCCTGTGGGGCTACTGCAAGCATCGTTAGAACCCGCTAAGCCTTGTCCCATTGCTGTACTGAAAAATCGTGGTCGTCTCGCTCAGCCGCGCGATGATACGTGCTACTGGTACAATGAAACTCCGACAGATTAAATAGGGGTAAATAGGTGTCACCCTTGGCTTGGGTGTCGACCTCGGTGACATACAGGCGATCTGCTATCGGAAATGCCAATGCATACAATTGCGCGCCTCCCATCACGATCACTTCATCACATTGATTGACCGCAGCCCAGTCTGTGGCTACTGCAATAGCAGCCTCTAAGGATGAACACCACTGCGCAGCCGTTTCTGGCGGCTTAGGTGAGCGACTCACCACAATATTCGGCCTGCCCGGCAGGGGCCGCCCCAGTGATTCCCATGTTTTTCTACCCATGATAACCGGCTTGCCCATGGTCACCTGTTTAAAATGTGCTAAATCACTGGATAGCCGCCACGGGAGTCCATTATTGTTGCCAATAAGACGGTTTTTATCCATTGCCCAAATTAAAGCTATCCTCATCATTCAATCCTGCTGTTACAATGCGGTTATTATATCCCCTACGACGTGGAAAACTAAGCCCTTAACTGCTTTTGGGTTAGGTCGGTTTTGAAAACATAAACCGGTTTGGAGAACGGAATGAGCAATGTGCCAGACGAAATCCAGACGGTGATGAACGAAGCTGACTGTT
>CAJXZL010000053.1 GCA_913063165.1 uncultured Saccharospirillaceae bacterium
TGGAACGATGTACCCGAATTGGTTGAGTTTGTAAAAAGTGAAGAAGACGCCCAAGAGATTTGGGACATGGCGCGCAAGCTAGAAGGCATCACACGCCAAACGGGTAAGCATGCGGGCGGTGTGGTGATTGCACCGACCAAACTGACTGATTTTTCACCGCTGACCTGCGATGAAGACGGCGGTGGTTTGGTGACACAGTTTGATAAAAACGATGTTGAATCTGCCGGGTTGGTCAAGTTCGACTTTTTGGGTTTACGCACGCTGACCATCATTGATTGGGCTGTGAAAACGATCAATATTCAACGGGCAGAAGTGGGCGAAACGCCGATCACCATTGAAGATATTCCGTTAGACGACAAGCCCGCGTTTACCCTGTTAAAAAAGGCAGAGACGACGGCTGTTTTCCAGCTGGAATCTCGCGGTATGAAAGACCTCATTCGCCGGTTGCAGCCAGATACCTTGGAAGAAATGATAGCCTTGGTGGCACTGTTTCGTCCGGGGCCTCTTGAATCGGGCATGGTAGAAGACTTTATTAACCGTAAGCATGGTCGGTCCCCGGTGGCCTATCCCCATCCCGATTTCCAGCATGAATCACTGAAGGCCATTCTAGAGCCCACCTATGGGGTCATTGTTTATCAAGAACAGGTCATGCAGATCGCACAGGTATTGGCAGGCTATAGTCTCGGCGGCGCTGATTTGCTGCGCCGTGCTATGGGTAAGAAAAAGCCTGAAGAGATGGCCAAGCAGCGGGAAGTATTTAGAGAAGGAGCTGCTGGGCAGGGCGTAAACCCTGAGCTGGCCATGAAAATATTTGACTTGGTAGAAAAGTTTGCAGGCTATGGTTTTAACAAATCGCACTCGGCTGCCTATGCATTGGTTTCCTACCAAACACTGTGGTTAAAAACCCACTATCCGGCTGCCTTTATGGCGGCGGTGATGTCATCTGATATGCAAAACACCGACAAGGTGGTTATTTTTATCGAAGATAGCCGCAATTGTGGCTTGAATGTGTTGCCGCCCGATGTGAATCAGGGCAATTTCATGTTCACGGCCCATGGTCAGACCGACGTCATCTATGGCTTGGGCGCGGTTAAAGGGGTAGGCGAAGGCCCTGTGGAAGCGATTGTGCAAGCGAAACAGGCTGGCGGACCATTTTCTGATTTGTTCGATTTCTGTCAGCGCGTTGATCACCGTGCCAACAAACGGGTGATTGAGGCCCTGATCAAGTCGGGCGCGTTCGACACCATTATTCCGAGCAGAGCCATTGCCATGTCCTGCTTAGAGGATGCTATCCGCACCGCTACCCAGGCTGCGAGAAATGCCAATGCAGGCATCGATGATATGTTTGGTGCAGAAGAGGAAGAGGTGAACACCGATCCATACGGCCCATATCGCCGTGTTGCCGATTGGCCACCCCGCCAACACCTAAAGGGCGAAAAAGACACCCTAGGTCTCTATCTTACCGGCCACCCGATTGATGAATACGAGATCGAGATTAACAAGATCGTGTCTACCCGTTTGGGTAAGATTCAAGCAGCAAAGAAAACCCAAACATTGGCAGGTCTGATTGTCGATTTGAGAACCACACGAACCAAAAGAGGCGATACCATTGGCTTCGCCACGCTCGACGACAAGACTGCGCGAGTTGAAGTCAGTTTCTTCGGTGAAGCCTTTGAGCAATTTCGGGAGTTTCTGATCATAGACGAAGTGATCGTGATTGACGGCGAGGTTAACTGGGATCATTACTCTGAGCGCAACAAAGTGATTGCCCGTCAGGTTTATAACATTGGCGATGCCCGTCAAAAAATGATTGGCAGTGTTCAGGTACGAATTGAAGCGCCTGCTAATGGTGCAGTGACAAAATTACAAGCGCTGCTACGTGAAGATGGAAAAGGCGCTGCTGTGGTGATTGATTATGTGCAACCCGAAGCATTTGGGCTACTCCGATTGCCGTCACAGTATAAGCTGTCTTTAGACGATGGAGATTTGCACCAATTGCGACAGAGTTTTGGCGAAGAAAATGTCACGCTCAATTACCGCAAACAAGACATCAATCTGATTTAGGGTATTACTGCCACGCATCTTATGAAGAACAGCTTAATACCAAGGCTGCCTGCGATGCAGGCGGCCTGTCATGGTATTTTTGCAGATGGGCATGGGGTTCAAAGGGACTTTGCAGCGCCACCAATAGCTGTTGCACCAGGCTAAAATCACCTGCCTCAGCTGCGTCTATAGCCTCTTGTGCCACCCAGTTACGCAACACAATCCACGGATTCGCTGCCAGCATGGTGTCCTGTCGGTTGCCCTGCAGTCCAGCACAATGCTGGGAATAGTCCCGCCACCATTGATCAAACGCCTCAACGTTATTGTCTGTGTCTATTATGAGCGCCTGTAGACCTGTCGGTGGCGTATCCAAGTGGGTTTCTGCGAGGCGACGGAAGGTCCAGTGGTAGTCCCACTGATTGCGTTGCATGAGTTCTAGCCAACCTCGAATCAACGCATGATTGACTGCTTCATCGGCAGGTGGAAGCCCCAGTTTTTGGCACATGATCTGGTGGTACGCGCTTTCAAATTGCCCCTCAAATTGATCCAGTGCGGCTTGTAATTCAGGCACTGGAACAAAATCAGTGAGTGTTTGTCCTACCTGAGCCAAATTCCAGTGAGCGATACCCGGTTGTTGATTAAAGGCATATCGGCCTTGGGTATCTGAGTGGTTGCACACAAAGGCAGGGTCGAAATTGTCCAAAAAACCAAATGGGCCGTAATCAATGGTGTCGCCGATAATAGAAAAGTTATCAGTGTTCATAACGCCGTGACACCAACCCTGTGCTTGCCAGTGGGCAAGGGTGGTCGCTGTGCGCTTTACCAATGAGGAGAAGAACCCCAATATGGGGTTGGGATCTTTGGCAACTTCTGGGTAATACCGTTCGACTACATAATCAATTAAGGCGCTCAAAGCGGCATTGTTTTTGGTGTGATAGAAATATTCTAGATGCCCAAACCGCACAAAACTGTGGCTCATGCGCATCACGACTGCGGCTGATTCAGTGGACTCTCGCAAGACAGGGTCAGGGCTGCCCACTAATCCCAGTGCACGGGTAGTGGGGATCCCCAAACCGAACAGATTTTCACCACATAAATATTCGCGAATGCTTGACCGCAAGACGGCACGGCCGTCAGCGTGGCGCGAAAACGGGGTAGGGCCAGCACCTTTGAGCTGCATTTCCCATCTTTTGCCGTTGTGATCTTCGAGTTCGCCTAACAATAACGCTCTCCCATCACCTAGTTGCGGATTGTAGAAACCGAACTGATGGCCAGAATAGACAGTAGCGATAGGCGTTATGGTATTCGGGACGGCTTGTCCAGACATGAGCGACAACCATTCCGGTTTATCGAATACCTTAGGATCTAGCCCCACTTGGTGCGCAAGGGCAGTGTTGGTTGATATCCAGTGTGGGTTAGAAAGGGGTGTTGGGGTAACAGCCGAATAGTATGCCGGCCCTAAAGTATGAAAACCCTGATGAATTTTTAATGGCTGGAACATGACAACCTGCGGGTGTTTTTTTTGGGATGGCCATTATAACGCAAATAACCAACTAAACCAGTTGGTTATTGTTTTCATGAGACAGTAGCCAAAATTTTTTTCGGATCGCTGGACAGTAAATGATTAGGCGGGAGCGACAACATTGGCTGGGGCGACAGCAAGCGTCGTTGCAGTAACGGATGAGTTGCCGAGTGAAATGCCGAGTGAAAAGTTGCGAGGACCGTGGATAGAAAGGGGAGGTTACGAAGATATCGGACGTCACTAGACAAATTGGCAAGTTCACATAAAATGAAAAGGACACAACATTGTTGCCACCTACGAACGAGGAACTCCGATGAACAGCCCTGAATTTACCGTCATAGGGATAAACGTCATATTCGTCCTCGTCAGCTATTTTTATATCTATCCCAGCCGGACCAACGTTACAGCAATGGTTCTAGCCCGTTACGACCTCGTGCTGAATGGTATGGCCATCGGCATTGCCGGCGCATTGTTTTGGGGTACACAGACACGCTTTGATGCGGTTGTGGTTGAATTGAATTGGTTTTGGTTTACATTGTTGACCTATGCGTTATTGGAAGTGCCGATTATGCTGTGGTACTTCAATAAACATCACCTCTGGGCAACACTGCGATAGCGCTGGTGTCTGAGGTTATCAACACTGATGTGATGGCCGAGCACTATGTGCGTCCTCAGTAATGACGATAGGGGTGAATGTAATTGAACAATCTCTACCCTGTGACTTTTAATGGTTTTGAGAGGTCAAATCGAGCAAGTAGCCCGTTTTTGATGTTATCATGTGGTCACTTTTGTGGCTTGTTACTGGCCTGTGCTACGCCCACTTTTGATATGGATTGCAACTGACCATGAACCCGAATTATCTTGATTTTGAGCAGCCGATTGCTGAACTAGAAGCAAAAATTGAAGAGCTAAGGTTAGTTGGTACTGACAACAACCTGGATATTTCTGCTGAGATCGCGCGTTTACAGGCGCAAAGCAAAAAAATGACAAAGAATTTATATTCTGATTTGTCTGCAGCGCAGGTCGTCAAGGTGTCACGCCACCCCAAACGCCCCTATACACGCGATTACATCGAAATGATTCTGACTGATTTTGATGAAATGCATGGTGATCGCCATTTCGGTGACGATAAAGCCATTATTGGCGGCACAGCATTACTAGATGGCCGCCCTGTGATGGTCATTGGCCATCAAAAAGGTCGCACGGTTCCTGAAAAAGTCATGCGTAATTTTGGTATGCCTCGACCAGAAGGCTATCGCAAAGCATTGCGTTTAATGGAAGTGGCAGAGCGTTTCCACCTCCCTATCATTACCTTTATTGACACGCCGGGTGCCTATCCTGGTATGGATGCTGAAGAACGCGGCCAGAGTGAAGCCATTGCCTTTAATTTGTTAAAAATGTCCAATTTGCGCACACCCATCATCGCAACCGTTACCGGTGAGGGTGGTTCAGGTGGTGCCTTGGCTATCGGCGTGTGTGATCATCTCAATATGCTTGAAAACAGCATTTATTCAGTTATTTCGCCTGAAGGCTGTGCATCCATTCTTTGGAAAACCGCTGAGAAGTCGGAAGTTGCGGCTGAAGCCATGGGGCTGGCGGCAAAGCGTGTCTTTGAACTCGGTATTGCGAATGAAATCATTGCTGAGCCTTTGGGTGGTGGCCATCGTAATCCGAGTGAATTAGCAGCATCATTGAAAGCGAGCCTGATAAAGCAACTGGACGAATTTTGCGCCATGCCGATCGATGACTTAGTCGCGCGCCGCTATGAACGGTTAATGTCTTACGGTCGCTAAAAAGCCGCTCTCCTCGCACGGTGGCACCCTATTGCCGGTGCCGCCTGGTTGATTTCTTTGCCAGCAGGCACCATGCGCATGTTTGCATTTAAGCAATTCCCATTTCTCACCGACGGTGAACTGTCATTGATTCACGATGGATTCCTCGATGGCGACAGTGCCATGGAAAGGGTGCCCGCCTACATATTCAAAATAATCCGTAACCAAGACAAGATGCCAGTCGGAGATATTGATATTCGTATCGGTCTGACCGCTGGATTGCAGCAATATGGCGGTCAGCTCGGCTATGGTATTTTGCCCTACTGCCGCGGTCATTATTATGCAGCTAAGGCCTGCTTGATTATTCAATCAGTTGCATTGGCTCACGACATGGACCAGCTGTGGATTACCTGTAACGACGACAATATCGCCTCTCGTAAAACGTGCCAATATATTGGTGCTGACTATGTTGATACCGTTCCTGTGCCCACCTCACATGATCTCTATTTGCGGGGCGACCGATGGAAATGCCGCTATCTATGGCAACTCAATAATGGACCCTTCGATGCCCACTGATGCCATGCCCTGGATCGATAATATCGATTTGCGACAAGCCTTTGAACAGGCGCTCACTGATATTCCCCACACAGCGACTTTTTGGGTTGCCTATAGTGGCGGCCTAGATTCGACCGCACTGTTATTTCTAGCCCAGCAATGTCTTCCTCTGATCCGAGTAAAAGCCATCCATGTCAACCATGGAGTCAGCCCACATGCTGACCAGTGGCAGGCGCATTGTGAGGCGCGTTGCGCTGAATGGGGCATCGAGATTCACACTGAGAAGCTGCGATGGGATGCACCAACAAGCAATTTTGAAGCAGAAGCCCGAGCGCAACGTTATTCTGTGTTTGAAAGTGTCTTGGCGCCGGATGATGTGTTGCTCATGGGTCACCATCTTGATGACCAAATTGAAACGTTTTTTTTGCGGCTGATGCGAGGCGCTGGTGTCGACGGTTTATCAGGAATGCCAGAAACGCGCCCTTTAGGTGCGGGCATCTTGGTGCGACCGTTACTCAATCGGTTGCGTGCGGAATTGGCCGACCTTGTGGAAGCGGAAGGACTCGGTTTTATTGAAGATGAGTCGAATGACGACAACCAATATGACCGCAATTTTATGCGCAACCGTGTGCTGCCCCTGTTGGCAAGTCGCTGGCCGATGTACCGGAAACCCATGGCTAGAACCCTGCATATGTTAGGGGGACTGCAACAGGATACTCAGGAAGCGCAGTCTGCAGACTTGGTTCACCGTTTGACTGAAGACGGCGGTCTAAAAATTCCTGGGCTGCTTGATTTGCCTAAGGCGGCACTTCTGTCGCTATTGAGAGAGTGGCTTAGACAGGTCGCCAAAGGAACGCCCAGTATGAGTCAGCTACAACACATCCTAGATGATGTGGTCGCTGCACAAGCGGATGCACAACCTGTTTTTCAATTTGGTATCGGGCACATTCGGCGATTTAAGACCGCAATTTACTATACGCCGGCACTGCCGGCATTATCCGAGAATCCTGGTAGCCTTGATTCGGTAGGCGTTTATGATGTGCCTGGCAGTGGTAGTGTACAGATCACTGTGGATCGGGTGGTAGACCCCAAACGACCGCGTTTGAAGCAATCATTGATGCCATTGGAAATTCGATTTGAAACCGATAATACCAATATCAGACCCGTTGGCAGGTCAGGTTCGCGTGACCTCAAACGCCTCATGCAAGAATACCGTGTAAAGCCTTGGCTGCGCGCCCGTATGCCGCTGTTTTACTATCAGGATCAGTTAGTAGCAGTAGGCAACCTGTTCATAGTAGCGGGATTTGAAGCCATTGAAGGCGACCTGGGCCATCAAATTGACTGGAAGCCCATTGCATAATGGGTCGACCCAGAGCGGTAATCCATTTTTATTTTGATGCATGATATTTCTGATTGGGTGGTCGGCTAAGTTGACAAAAGCAGTGAAAAATCGGCGTTGGTAATCAGAATAATGATGAAAAAACAATTTCATAGGTGCCGGCTTTCTGCTACTCTGACCTCCCGTCTGTAATGCATTTTCCAAAGCAGTTTTTCCCTATTCGAACAGCCCCTTGCTGAGTCGATTTGGTGCTATTTGGATGCACTTAATTTGTTTATTATTTGAGATGGGATCTTTATGACACGTTTTATTTTTGTCACCGGCGGTGTGGTTTCTTCCTTAGGAAAGGGTATTGCATCGGCGTCGCTTGCCGCCATTCTTGAAGCCCGTGGTCTGAAGGTCACATTGCTCAAGTTGGATCCCTATATCAACGTAGACCCTGGGACGATGAGTCCTTTCCAGCATGGTGAAGTATTCGTTACAGAAGACGGCGCTGAAACCGATTTGGACTTGGGTCATTATGAACGTTTCGTTCGTACCCGCATGTCAAAGCGTAACAACTTTACCACCGGTAAAATTTATCAAGAAGTGTTGCGCAAAGAACGCCGTGGCGATTATCTCGGCGGCACCGTTCAGGTTATTCCCCATATTACCGATGAAATAAAACGCCGCGTTATTGAAGGTGCAGGCTCTGCCGATGTTGCCTTGGTTGAAGTTGGTGGAACCGTTGGTGATATCGAATCCTTGCCATTTCTAGAAGCTGTCCGTCAGTTGCGTGTAGAGCTGGGCAGTAGCCGTGCGTTGTGCATGCACCTTACTTTAGTACCCTATATTGCGACTGCTGGCGAAATGAAAACTAAGCCTACCCAGCATTCGGTTAAAGAGTTACGCACCATTGGTATCCAACCTGACATCCTATTATGTCGTTCTGAAATGCCTCTGGATACGGCATCTTTGCGTAAGATCTCGTTGTTTACCAACGTCGAAGAGCGTGCGGTTATTTCATTACCAGACGCCAACACCATTTATAGAATCCCTTCCATGTTGAACGCGGCTGGTTTGGATGATTTTGTCGTTGAGAAACTGCACCTTGAATGTGATGTTGCTGACTTGAGTGAGTGGGTTGATGTCGCTGAGCGTAAGTTGAATCCAGAGAAAGAAGTCACCATTGCGATGGTTGGCAAGTACATGGACCTGTTGGATGCTTATAAATCGCTAATCGAAGCAATGGACCATGCGGGTATACGTAGCCGTACCAAGGTTAAATTGAAGTTCATCGACTCTGAGGCCGTTGAGCGCGAAGGTTTAGGCCTACTTGAAGGCGTGGACGGCATTGTGGTACCAGGTGGCTTCGGACACCGCGGTGTTGAAGGTAAAATCAACACAGTTCGATACGCCCGTGAAAACAAGATTCCATTCCTAGGCATTTGCTTGGGTATGCAGGTTGCCTTTATCGAATTTGCCCGCCATGTCGCGCTGCTAGAAGGCGCGAACAGCACCGAATTTGAACGTCAGACAAAACACCCCGTTATTGGCCTGATTACCGAGTGGATCGAATCCGATGGTAAAAAGGTTGAGCGTACCGATAAGTCCGATCTCGGTGGTACTATGCGTTTGGGTGCGCAGGCCTGTAAGTTGAAAGCCGGCACCGTTGCTGCAGCTGCCTATGGTGCTTCAACCATTGTTGAACGTCACAGACACCGCTATGAAGTGAACAACCAATATATCGAGCAACTTGAAGAAGCCGGTCTCGTCATCTCTGGTAAGTCTACTGATGATGCATTGGTTGAAATGGTTGAGTTACCTACTGAAGTGCATCCTTGGTTTGTTGCCTGTCAGTTCCACCCTGAATTTACCTCAACGCCGCGCGACGGCCATGGGTTGTTCAGTGGGTTCATTGCTGCGGCATTGAACAAAAAATAAATGATTTTTAGAAACGGACTGTGGAAATGTGCAGTCCATACGGAAAGTGACCTCTGATTTTGAATGATTCAAAATCAACCCATGCATATTGCATTCGTTAATGGAGTTAGACATGACTAAGATCGTTACCATTAAAGCACGCGAAGTTTTGGACAGCCGTGGCAACCCGACCGTTGAAGCCGATGTAATTCTTGCATCAGGTGCTATGGGATCAGCCTGTGCGCCTTCAGGTGCATCAACTGGCTCGCGTGAAGCGTTAGAACTTCGAGATGGTGATAAGTCGCGTTATTTGGGCAAGGGTGTATTAAAAGCGGTAGCCGCTATTAATGGTCCAATTGCAGATGCTTTGAAAGGTATGGATGCCTCTGATCAGCGCGCTATCGATCAAGTGATGATTGATCTAGATGGTACCGAAAACAAGTCTAAATTTGGCGCCAATGCGATATTGGCCGTGTCATTAGCTGCTGCTAAAGCTGCAGCGATAGGCAAGGGCATCCCATTGTATGAGCATATTGCAGAATTGAATGGCACACCTGGCCAGTTCAGTATGCCACTGCCCATGATGAACATTATCAATGGTGGTGAGCACGCCGACAACAACGTCGATATTCAAGAATTCATGGTACAGCCAGTAGGCGCACCGAATTTCAGAGAAGCCTTGCGTATGGGCGCAGAGATTTTCCATTCTCTGAAAAAAGTGCTGAGTGATCGAGGATTAAGCACAGCAGTTGGTGATGAAGGTGGTTTCGCACCTAACCTAGAAAGCAATGCTGAAGCGCTTGCGGTTATACAGATTGCTGTAGAAAAAGCGGGTTATGTTTTGGGTAAAGACGTCACCTTGGCACTGGATTGCGCCGCATCTGAATTTTATGACAAAGCAGCAAATAACTATAACCTCAAGGGTGAAGGCAAAATTTTCACGTCTGAAGCCTTTAACCATTACCTGAAAGAACTGACTGAACGCTTTCCAATTGTGTCTATTGAAGACGGCTTGGACGAGTCAGACTGGACGGGTTTCGCACACCAAACAGCCTTGTTGGGCGATAAGATTCAATTGGTTGGTGACGATCTTTTTGTAACCAATACCAAGATCTTGAAAGAAGGAATCGACAAAGGTGTCGCCAACTCTATCTTGATTAAATTCAACCAGATTGGCACATTATCTGAAACCTTGGCAGCCATCAAAATGGCCAAAGACGCTGGCTATACGGCGGTTATTTCTCACCGTTCAGGCGAAACCGAAGACGCCACCATTGCAGACTTGGCAGTGGGAACTGCAGCGGGCCAAATCAAGACAGGTTCACTGTGCCGTTCTGACCGTGTTGCGAAGTACAACCAATTGCTGCGTATTGAAGAGCAGCTAGGGAGTCGTGCGCCTTACAATGGTCTTAAAGAAGTGAAGGGCCAGGGCTAAAACCCCATTGTTATCATTGATATAGAAAACACATCGGCCCCTTTTGTTAGGGGCCGAATTGTTTTAAATAGCCCATTTTTCTAGCCAGTTATTGAGAGTATCGTTTTATGACCATATGGGTAGACGCAGACGCCGTTCCTACATTAATCAAGGAAATCTTAATTCGCGCATCTCGACGGACGCGTATTCCATTGGTATTTATTGCCAACCAGCCGATTCCCGTACCTGCTGACGTGCAGATTACAGCATTTCAAGTAAGTTCAGGCTTTGATAAAGCCGATGATGAAATTGTCGAACGGGTTAAAGCGGGCGACATGGTCATTACCCAAGACATTCCCTTGGCTGCAGAAGTCATTGCCAAAGGCGGACTCGTGGTGACACCCAGAGGTGATACGCTAGACAAACAGAACATTGGCGCGCGCCTAAACATGCGTGACTTTATGGACTCTATGCGGGGAAGTGGCATGCAAACCGGCGGGCCACCACCCATGACAGAAACGGATCGCAGGCACTTTGCAGGCCTTCTCGACCGTTATTTGGCCAAGCAACCCAAGCAACCGATACAACCGATTCAACCGATAGATCCCGAACAACCAAAAGGAAACACATAGCGTGAACAAGGATTTTGTGACATTGGCATTATTGAAGGTTGACGATGCGGCAGAGATGTTTGACATAGTCGAGCGCAATCGTGACCATTTTCGCAGCTTTTTAACCTGGATAGATGGATGCACTGATGTTTCACACATCGCATCGTCTATTGCAGACAGTATTAAGCAAGGTTCCCATCGTTATGGCATTTTCTACAAAGGGCAGTTGGTAGGTACGATCAATTTCCACGGCACTGACAAGTCTAATATGTCAGACGGTGTCGGCTATTGGTTAGACGCGGCGCATCAAGGCAACGGCATTATGACGGCAGCCACCCACCAGTTATTGGCCATTGGTTTTGGTCAGTTAGGGTTAAATACAATCCGCATCAAGTGTGCAGTGGATAACCTTGCTAGTAGAGGTATCCCAGAACGGCTCGGTTTTACCCTAGAAGGCGTTTTGAGGCAGAACCAGTATCTCAACGGACAGTATGTCGATATGGCGTTGTACAGCCTATTGGCAAGCGAATTCCCTACAAGTCTTGTTAAGTAGTTTTCGGCTAGTGCGGATGCTATAGGCCCACCTCGGCCAATGCATGGGCCGCTATCCTATCGGTTTCACTCGGCCATGCGATTAGCCGTGCCGTCCAGTAGGGTTGATACAGGTTGGCGAGTTCCACTGTGTTTTTGGTTGCACTAGCGGGCGCTTCAAACATGGCCGCTGCGGCTGATAACGCTTGAATGTAGACTTGTTTTTGTTCCTTATCCTCAGTTGTAGACAAAAGTGAATTGTTGGCTATTGTGGCAAAACCGCTATCGGGTTTGATGATGAAAACCCGTATAGGACAGCCCTGTGATTGCTGCTTGTCTTGTTTGAGGTCACATAATTTTGCGGTTTTTACGGCATCCCAATACTGGAAGTCCTTCATGCCTGATTCGGAGTTAAGGCCGCCGGCGCCAAACCCCCGATTCACGACACCCTGTAAGACTTTAAAATGGCCACTGGTGGAGATGGAATTACCTGTTCCCTCAAGGTAGCCGCCATTGATTCGATCTCTCGTCTCAATCGACCGCCATGCGTTCTTGTTGGTCGTTGCTGCACCATTGTAGAGGGCCTCATCTTTTTGCCATCTAAAGGTATTCTTATGCCACGTCGCCTGTCTACCCCAGGCTACTGGGAGCCATTCTTTCCAAGGGCACCGTTTGAAAAATCCACAAAATGCCCACTTGCCCTGAAGACTGACTGTGTCTGCCGCTGACCAACTGTAATAGGGCAGTTTTTTCCCAGGGGCTACACCCATGGCGGTGCCACCCCTTTGAGTCATTTGGGTCTTCGCGAATAACAGATTGAGGTTCCAGAAATTGCGGCTGCGGTTTTTCGTAAAGCCATCTCGGCTGTCTAAAATTACCTGTCGGAATTGGTCAGCTGCCTGCCGATCGCTACCATGCTTTGATTGGCGCTCAGCTTTGTCTAGGGTGGCGCGCTGTGATTG
>CAJXZL010000054.1 GCA_913063165.1 uncultured Saccharospirillaceae bacterium
TCGCCAGTGCCATCGACTTGGGTACCGATAATGCAACCATCGCCGGTGGTAACGACAAGGCCGCGCACGGTGCTGATGAAGGTGCATGGCGCACCTCAGCAGAATCCGAAGTCAACGGTGCAGACGAGTCGCCTCTGTCAGAAAAAAGCGTTGCCGCGGCATTGAGTTTTGCTGTCAATAAGGGCACCGCGATTGCTGAGATTGGTGACAATGTCACTATCAACGCAGCCAATGTGGGTGTGTTGGCACAACAAAAGATGCCCATTGTATCGTCTTACGATACTTGGGATTCCTTTGGCAGCGTGATTTCTAAGCTCAATGGTATGGCGGGTCTACAAAACAACATCTTGACCTCCTTTGTAAAAGCTTCAGCCTCTGCTGACAAAGATGCCTATGGCGGGGCGCTCAACGTCGTTTGGAACGATCTGGATACCAAAGCTTGGATTGGAGACAACGTTTCCATTACCACCACGGGTAAAGCAGCATGGAGCGCCCAACGAATGGTGTTGGGTGCAATGGTTGCCCCGGGAATTTTTAGTACTTCTTCTCCATTTAAAGACATCACCTACGATTTTTCATTCCAGAATTCTGTGGATGTGCTTGCCTATAACCTGAATGAAAGCATCAATATGGCCGGCAACATGGGTGCCCTTGGCATCATTCCGTCGGGTACATCTACCAATGAGCAAGGAAAAACCGTTGGTGGTGCCATCAATTTTGTGCAACAGAGTGCGCAAGCAGTGGCAGGCATTGGCGCTGCTACCATAACCACAGCTGCAGCGGGTAACGTGAATATTGGTGCTGTTACCGACGAACGCCATTTCCTTATCACGCCATCGTCAGGCAAGGGATCGGGAACCGGATTTAATGGTGTCTTATCGATTCTGAATAGCGAAGTGTTAAGTCACGCATCACTCAGCAATCAGGCACAGGTCAGCACCAACAGTTTGCGTGTGCTGGCCAGTCATGAATTTGGCAATTGGTCAGCCAGTGGTGCACTCGCTCAGTCAGACAGCATTGCTGTCGGCTTGTCGATCGCGATCAATATTTCCCAAGGTGACACCAAGGCCTTTATCGGTGACAACAGTGCTGAGGAAGCCAAGGTAACCTCAGACGTGAATCCACAGCCGAACCCGGTGCCAGTGCCAGTGCCAGCACCTACCGCGCCTACGCCAGGCATCATGGCCAATGAAGTACGGGTTCGTGCCACAGCAGCAGGCACCAATGGTGCACTTGCTCTTGCAGCTGCAGTGACCAGTGAAAAGACCAAGAAAGAGCCCCCTGAAAAAAGCATGGGTGACAAATTAAAAGGTGCTTGGTCGTCCCTTAAAGATAAAGTGACAGGCAGCGCCACGAAAGTGACAGAGGGTACAGATGCAACCTCGCTGAGCTCAGTGACTGAGGATGCAAAAGATTCTGATACGCCACCCGCTGGTGATACCACCGCAAAGGTAAATGCCGATAAAACCGGTTGGGGCGCAGCAGGCAGTTTTACGGTGTCAGTCAACAACATCGACGCCAAAGCCATAATCGATGGCGCAGTCATCACTGGCAGAGTTACTGCAACACCCGACACCTTTACGGATGTCGATGTGCAGGTGGAAGCCTTAGACAGTGTCGCGTCATTTTCGTTATCGGGCGGTGCGGCCTGGTCAAAGATCAGTGCCAATGATCCACCACAAACACAAAACACCATCGCAGGTGCTATCGCCTATCAAATCAGCTTCAATGATTCTTTGGCATGGATTAAAAATTCAACTATTTCAAATGCAGGCGATGTTTCAGTTTCAGCATTGCACGGCGGAGAATTGGTGTCAGTTGGATTGGCTTTGGCAGTCACTACAGGGGCGCAAACTTCAACGGATGCCAACAATGGTGCATTGTCTATTTCAGGTGCACAGATTTACGACGGCACCTCTGCACGCATCGACAACAGCACAATTTCTAGCAATGACGACAGCGTAGATACCCTGTCTGTGTTGGCCTACAACAATGCCAGCGTTGGGGTCGGTGGTGGTGCATTGTATTGGGGTGGCAAAAAAGGCGGTGGTTTGGCCATCACCTTTGCAGAGATTAACGATCCAAGCGCCATGCTCCCAGGCATTAATCCTGACAGTAATAACGTTTTGAGCACGGCGTACAACGAAGATGTGTATTCAGGTGCAGCAGTTGAAGCTGCAATTGATGGCGTCTCAGGGCGCACGGTAATAGAAGATTTCGATACGGTGACTCTGTCTGCCAAAGGCGTCAATCGTATTGGCATTGGTGCTGCCAGCGGTGGCTATTCGGGGCAAGAAGACTCAGCAGGTTATTCGGGCAGTATTGCTGTGGGTTCCATTGGTGCGGATACCAAGGCAAGCTTG
The DNA here is from genome assembly GCA_913063165.1 of uncultured Saccharospirillaceae bacterium. Lineage (GTDB taxonomy): Bacteria > Pseudomonadota > Gammaproteobacteria > Pseudomonadales > Natronospirillaceae > CAJXZL01. The sequence goes on from CAJXZL010000054.1 coordinate 2,364, forward strand.
CTGAAAACAGACATGACGGGCGCACAAACCCTGACAGTCAATGCCAGTGGTGAGCAAGAAGCGACTTTGGATACACTATTGTCTGACTTGGGCACGACATCCGACGACAGCGGTTTTGATTACAGCGGTAGCACCGTCATCGACGCTACCAGTGTCATTACAAACGAAGATGGCACGGTCGATAGTGCCAAGACTTACGATTCAGAAGGCAAACGCATCATTGTAGTTGCCGGTGTGGTGCAAATGGGGGGCAGTAATATCGGTTTGTCTTACGCCCATGCCGACATCAAAAGTGAAACATCTGCCCGTATGGCCGACGTCAATGTGAATGTTGGCGGTGTTAGCGGTGCTGACGTCAGTATCAACGCGAGAGACGATGCATTGCTCTATACCGTGGCGGTAGGCCTCGGTGTTTCAAGGGGTAAATATGCGGGTGTGGGATCGGTTGCAGTCAACCGTCTGAACAATCAAGTCCTGGCCGAAATTGGCGACTGGAATGGTGCCGACGCCGGGCGCGTCAATGCCGATATCGTTACGGTCAGTGCAACCAATGACATGACCTTGGTTAACGTCGCTGGTGCTATTGCTGTCGGCCTTTCCTCTAGTACGGGTGTAGTGGGTGGCCTTGCCGTTGCCCTCAACTTGGTGGGTACCGATGAACACAGCACCAGAGCGAGAATCGCAAATACTGAGCTCATCACTTCAGGTGATGTCACCGTGCAAGCCACCAGTGGATCGAGTGGTGATCATAATCTGTTGGTAGGCAACGCCATTGGCATTGCCGGGTCAGGTGGCAGTGGTTCAGCCTTTGCAGGTGCAATCACATTAAATAACGTCGATCAGACGATACAGGCAGCAATAAAAGACACGGGTAACAACCGGATTACAGACGCTACCAGCGCTGCTGGTGGCACGATTTCAGTGCTCGCTAATGATTTTACCGACAGTGTTGCCACCGCATGGATGGGTGCAGGGTCTGGCGGTGGTAATGCAGGTGGTATTGCAATAGCCACCAACCGCGTTGACTCCGATGTCACCGCCGAAGTGTTGGGTGATGGCACTTGGAATACCAATAATACACTCAGGGTGCGGGACCTTATTGTGGATGCAGCCCGAGACAATTGGCTGTTGACCATTAGCGCAGGGGTTGCCGTGTCAACCAAGCAAAGCGCAGGTGCTGGCTCGGTAGGTACCGGTGTTGTGGACGGTGATGTGACGGCGCGTATTGCCGAAGGTGCATACGTTCGAGCCTACAATAATGTCTTTGTAAATGCAGACGCCAAAACGGTCAATCTGGTCGGTAGCGGTGCCATCGGTGTTGGTTTAGGCAGTATGGCTGGTGCAGTAGCCATTGCGACAGCCGTTGAATATGGCAAAACCACCGCAGAGATAAACGTTGCCAATGTCTTCGCAAGGGGCTTAGGTAGTGACCGTAACGTCAATAATGGTGACCTGTTAAATGCAGGCACATTGGGCGATATTTCAGGTGCGGAGGGCATGGTCGATTCTTCGCCCACTACGCCAGATTATGATCGTGATTCTCTGACAACGGGATTCGCCACGTTAAATCAGGATCTGGGTACCGAATCGGCCAGTGGCCTCATTGTGAATGCGACCAGCAGAACAAAACAGCGGGCGATTACCGTGGGTGGTTCTGGTGGTAAATCATTGGCCATAACCATTAACGTGGCGACCAATTCATCCAGCAACGAAACCCTAGCGAAAGTCGTCGACTCACAGATTAACCAGGGCATCAGGCCGACAACCCGATCGAGTTTATTGGTGCGGGCCAGTGCCCATGAGGCCAGTTTGTCGGTCTCTGCTGGGTTGGCAATTTCTGGCGGTAACTCGGGCGTTGGCGGTTTTGCTACCAACAGTCAGAATAAGTCGGCCAATGTTGTGGTCGATAACACAACAGTACTTGCGGACAAATTGACCCTAGATGCTACCGGTACCAAGGTGGCGCAAGGCGTTGCAGCCGGTGTTTCGGTAGGTACTGGCACATTGGGTGCCACCGCTTCCGTGGTGATTACCGAGCAGTTAGGTAGCACGAAATCCTGGTTGCATGGCGGTACAGTGACAGCCAATGCATTAGACGTATTGGCCGATCGACGTCAAGAAGCCAGCGTGGCAGCGGGTTCTGTGGGTGTTGGCGGTTCAGCAGGCGTAGGTGCAGGACTGGTCGTCAACATTATCGGTGGTGATGCAGTTGCCCTGATTGGTAATGACCTTTCCAATGTTACTGACAATGCAGTAACGCGCGTCAAGGTTGATGCGGTCAATGTTAAAGCTGACCGTATGGAAACGGTTAACAGTTATGCCTTTGGCATTGGCGTCGGCGCAAAGCTTGGCGTTGCAGGCATGATCAACGTAACAGAAATGTCTGGCGAAACCCGCGCAGCGATTCACGGAAAAGTGACAGGTTCAAACTATACAACCACCCTAACAGGCAAAGACGGCGTTGCAGCTGCAACATCGGTGGCGGTTGATGCCCAAGAGCTGCTGTATGGCAATAACGTATCATTGTCGCTCGCCGCAGGGTCTATTGCTGTAGGCGCAGTGGCCAACGTATTGCTAGGCCGCAGTCAGGTGTATGCAGAAGTGGTCGGTTCAGACATCAAATCGACACTGCTCGATATCGATGCCGCCGCCTTGCGCGAAGGTAGCTTATTCAGTGCCGCTGCAGCGGTTGGTAAAGGTGCTGCTGCTGTCAGTTTGGGCGTGGCCTTATTTGGGCAAGGCGATACTACTGCAACGTCACCTGAAGAAGGTGAGACTACCAGTGGTGATGATGATTTTGAGGGTTCAAGAGGTTTTATCAATGACATCCTGTCATCGGGATTTAATGACAATAACAGTCAGTTAAATGCAGATGATACTGTGGCGATGGGCACCTCTTCCAACCTTAGCAAAAACAACAGTTTGGCAACCAAAAATACGACGACCGCGTCAGGAAGCTCGCTAAAGATTTCGGGCGAAAGTGTCACGGCAGCGCGAATTTCTGGCGGACGCATCAACGTTGATACCCTCAACGTGAATAGCAATACCAAACTGTATGTCGAACAGGAACTCGTTGGTGTGGTGGCAGGTGCAGTAGGTATCGCGGGTGTCGTGGGTATTACCAAACTCTACGACATGACGATTGCCACAGTGGATTCTGATGTGACAGCGAAGACCGTTGTCGTGGATGCATTAGCAGAAAACAAGAGTGCTGCTGATGCCGCTGCTGAAGCCAAGGCTTGGTCCATTGGTGTTGGTGGGGTCGTTGTTGTTGCCAATATTATGGATGTCCGCAGTGAGCAACAAGTCGTGGCCGGTATCACGTCTGCGACAGGTGACAACACAGGTGACCTCACAGTCAATGCACATGATGCTACTGAATTGCGGATTGGCGATCTTGATGATGGTGTTCCAGCTAACCCAACCGATGGCTCGGTCAGTATCACTCTGGGTACTGCAGCAATTGGTGTGGCCTATGGCTTTGCTGAAAAAGCCAGTAAGGTGAATACCTGGTTAGGTAGTAACGGCGGATCCATTTCTGGCTACAACAATATCGATGCCGGCGCAAAAAGTACGGGTATGGTCAAAACTACTGCCTTTGCATTAGGCGGCGGCATTTCTGTCGGTGTCCAGGGTGTTATTACGCGAGCGCATGATATTTCTACAGTGAATTCAACCGTGTATGGCAACATCGCGACGGGTTCGGGTGTTATGACGGTGTCAGCGCAATCTGTACCTGAACTCTACTCAAGTGCCTTTGGCGTTACCCTGTCGGGTTCAGCGGCCATGGGCGGTTCCTTTGCCTACGCCACGACCGATACCATCGCCACAGCAGAAATAGCAGATTCCGTGATGTTTTCTGGAGACGGAAAGGTTGTCGTTCGCAGTGAAACGGGTAAAGGGTCGGATGACAGCTATGTGTCTGCGCATTCCAAAGCCTTTGCTGCATCTGGTGGCCTGATGTTAGGCATCGCAGGTACAGAATCCGACGCAACCAACCGTGCGCAGTCAGTCGCAATAGTGGGCGATAACGTAACCCTTCCTGATGCAGACCTTGAGGTCTATGCACGCAATACCGGCGTTCAAGTCGCAGAAGCAGATGGTTATTTTGTCGGTGCTATTGCCGGTGGATACCAAGTAGGACTTGCTCAGTCTTTCAACTCGACCCGTGTCGAAATGGGTAGCAACCCGCTGGCAACCCCAGAACGTACAGGTTCACTTGTTCTGGATTCCAACAACTACAACAACAACCAGGCATTTACCGTTGCTGGCGGTGGTGGCGTCTTGTCCGGCAGTGCAGCGGAATCGAACACCAATTCTGGCAATTACCAAATTTTGAATAGTGCTGGTGATGTTATAGGAGAGCATGTTGCAGCCTCAGTAACTATCGCTGATTGGGCTGGCGGCTATGTTGCGGAGCCCATAGATGCAGGCGACATTGTGATCAGTGCAGCCAATAGCGTCGATTTCTTTGCAGGTACGGATTCGACGACAGTTTCTGTTGTCGGGGGATCTGGTGCCGTTTCAAGTGCCAATATTGCCAATACAGCCAAGGTAGATATCGGTAATAACGTTGGACTCAGCGCCTTCAATATTGATATTGATGCAACGAATACCGCAAAGCAAATTGCTATCCCCTATAACACTGATTTTGAGACCAGCATCTATGCCGCTGGTGGCGGCGCGGCAAACGGAAGTGCAGGCTTATCGCGTCAACATATCAATAATTTGACGGCCGAAATAGAATTGGGTACTGACGCTGGATTACGGATTACCGATTTGGCGTATCTGTCGGATGCAATAGCCGGCATCTCCCTTGACGCTGGTACAGAGTTTTACATAAACGATCACGCCGTTATGGAAGTCGGTGGCGCCTTGCAGGGCGCGGGCGTTGAGGCAGATGCTGAAGTCACGACCCATTCTACGATTACGTTAAACGATGGCGTAGATATCCTGAATCCAGTGGGCAATATCGGGCTGGGTACCAATGCGATTGGCAGCGCTGTTGCTGAGGCCAATGTGAGCGTTTGGGCAGCAGCCGGTGTTGCTGGCGGTGTTTCAGATGTAAATCTCGATATCTATAATTCAATAGCAGTCGGTGACAATACCGTTATCAATGCTGCAGGCACTATCGGTATTTACGCAGGAAGCAGTTCCGATCTTCTCCATAAAGATAGCATCGTTGCAGACGCCTATTCCAATGTTTACAACTGGACTGCTATTCCGATTCCGGCCGGAAACAAGGCCGAAGCTGATATCCTCGAGGTAAATAATATTACCTTTGGCTCTAACTTTGCCATTGCCAGCGATGGGCATGTCAATGTGGGTTCCATTGAGGGTTCACTTCACGCCAAAGGCGTGGGCGTTGAAAAAAATCCTTACATGGAATTGTTTAGCACCGAAAATAATTTTGGCTCGAGTAATGTGACATCCAACAATAGCCTAACCTTTGATGGCAGTGGCCAGATAATTGCTGGTCAGTATGCCTACCAAACGGTCAATATTGGTACTGGTGGGGCGATTACCAAAACGCTCTACCGCTATGGTAGTGCAGAGCAGCTTGCAGATACCTATTCATCTCGCGCCAATTTACAGTCCTATATTGATGAATTAGCAGCAGAAATCGCTGTGCTTGAAGCCTGGGATGGTGGGGAGGCAGCGACCGTCGTAAGTGCGGTCTCAGATGCCGAGGTTGCGATAATTGACCCTACTGATCCTGATTATGTGGCACCAGTTGACGAATTGGACGACTCAACGGTGCCCGTTGACACGACACCACTGGTGAACCCGCACCTTGATGAGATCAACGAGCTACGGGCTGAAATTGTCATGCTGTCTGAGGCATTGCTTGGTCTATCCGGTACCCCAAATACAGTTATAGCAGTAAAGGATGTTCGCGCATCAGCCGGTAATATCAATGTAACAGCAGAGACTGTTGTGTTAAACGGTAGCGCAAATCCTGTGTTTAAAGCGAATGGTGGAGCAACGATCTACATTAAGAATACTTCCGATCGCCACCTCCTGCTGGCCAATATAGAAGTCGCCAATCGCGCAGGTGGAAACGTGTTTGTCGGCGGTGGTGCAGTAATTGATGCATCGAGAATCATGGAGCAAACATCTCCCTATCCCGTCGAAAGCGGCATCATTGTTGACCATGCGCCCACCGGCACAAACAGCATGAATGCAGATGTCATTGTTGATGGAAAGATCACCAATCTGCAGAACAATGTTAAAATCAGTCTGGCAGAAGGCGACCTCATACAACAATCTGTGATTGAAGCCAATGCGATCAGCTTGACAGTGACCAATGGTACACTTTTACTAAACAACCCCAATCTTGAACAGGCGTACGGCCGTTCGCCCTCGTCTTTGGTGAATTATGTCGACAAATGGAAACCAACGGATGCTCACGATTTTGTTTCCTACTATCTCAACACCAAGTATGCCACTGATATTCAGGCGACCGACATCACCCGTTTTAACAACTGGATTTCTGGGTTAAACCTGCATAATGGCGTGACCTTTGGCGCGCCGTTTGGTACCCCAGATGCCTACGCAAAATACAATTCCAATGTCGGAATGAACCTCTATTTCAATTGGGGTTTTAGCGACGCGAAGGAGTATTTCGGTCCAGACGCGGTGGTGTTCTCGATGCTAACTGATGATTCGGCACGAGGCGGGTCATATTGGAGATTCGAAGGAGCCCATAACAAACAGGCAAAATTAAGCCAAACAGCCACCTATGAACAGGTTAAAGCAGATTTAGGCGCGGTAGAATCATCGGTAATTGGTGAAAAGGTGATTATTAATGCGAGGCGTCTTGATATCAATGGCCCGATTGAAGTTGGAAAGCCCAATAATTGGTCAGTCAACGTTGGCGCAAACTTCGATACCTTGATGCAGGATTATATCGTGGCAGCGGGTCTCAATGTAGGTGACACAGTTGAGTTGATGCCCGGTATAGCAAAGCGCGTCAGGGTGTTAAATCCCTCCCGTTATGTTCTATACCAACCCTGGTATACCTATCAATATTTTGCCTTTGACATTAGTAGTGATGCCGGCGCAATCCCGCTGGAATATGTCGTCGGGGCTGACATGCCTTCCGGGCAACTCAAGGTAGCTAAAGTACCCGTAAGTGGCGGTGGTTATGTGTCAATTCGAGCCCGTATTTCGGCATCTGGCGCTGATGGCAAGATCAAGATTAACGATGGATTGGGTCAAATATCGGTCAATAACCTGTCTAACACTGCGTTAGATATCGGAGCGGTAAGCGCCGGTGAAGATGCGACTGGTGTGATCCGTATAACCGATTTAAACAAATCTTCTGCAGTGTCTCAGTGGTACATACATACGCCTGGCAGTCAGATAAAACAGTATCAAACGAATGCTTGGGCAGTAGCCTATGATGACACATCCAGCGTTTATATGGGGGCCTCGGGTGGCACCGGAGTGACCTCATCTACAACCTACAACCCTCTGGCAGGACAGCTCTACTATATAAGGGAAGGCGCGACTGTTGAGCGCAACTATACGGCGCCTACAACGGGCTATTTTTCAAACTTTCCCAATACGCTCGGTGCTTGGGAGTATTCCCGTGACTGGACCACTGAAACCAATTTCTACACCACCTGTGCGGTGCACGCAGAAGTCTGTACTGGTGCAGGTACCGCCGCTACTGCGGCACAGTATATAAAACAGAACTATGAAGTGGGCTATGGTAGAACCACAGGTTTTAGTGGTTGGAATCTTAGCTATGCCACCTATTATGGTGCTTTGTTGACCTACTATGATCCGGCTGTGTACTGGGCTTACAAACTCGATTTGAATACCCATACCTATGTCAAAGCCGACCACGCGATAGCCTTTGAATTTACAGGGTTGGCAACGGGGTCTGTTGATCTTAATTCCAATGCACCGTTAACCCTATCAGGCAACATTTATAATCCAAAGGGTGCGACAACGATCGTTGCCGATGCAGATCTTTCTGTTGCGAGTGGCGTGTCTATCAACTCACTGAATACGAATATTGACGCCTATGGTGATATTGGTAGTGCTGAAAATCCATTGAACCTGAGAACGGCAGCGCTTTCATTAACATCGCGTTTTGGCTCCACCAACTTTAATGCAGAAGCCGTGGGCACCAATCTCACTGTCGGATTGTTGGATGCAAAGTATGGCATCACAGGGGTTGTGGATAAGGGCATTGTTGCAGAAGACAGCGGTACGCTGATCTCGGCAGATACCTTAGACCTCTCGAGTCTCACGGGCAGTATAGGTGCAATAGGCACTTTTGGTGACACGACGAGCTATGACTATATCAATATAGATACCACTGGTGCCGTATCGCTCTACGCAGCCAACGATATTGCTGTGTCTCAAACAGCAGGTGATCTGGAACTGGGTATCATCGAAGCGAATGGCAACATCGCCTTAAGAGTTGCAGGTGGCAAATTAACCAATGCGCTAGGCCAACAGGAAAAATCAGCAGAAGAACTCGCCTACGATGCTTCGGTTTGGGACGCGCTCAATCTACTAGACAGTGATGCCGGAAGCACAACGGTAGCCTCGTATGAAAACCAATTCAACAACAAGTACCATACCTATTGGATGCTAAAGAACCGCTTAGATGATGATTCTATTGGCGGGTTTACCATCAATGCCGCACATATCTCTGCGTTGGCACTGCGCTATGGTGTAGATGAAACAGACGTGGCGCTCTTAACTCAGACCGTATATGAAGACTATCAGTCTCTACAGAATTGGTTTGCGAAGCAAATTGCCGCGCCAACGGATTATGCCAATGTCAGCGACGCTAAGGGTAACGAGCAGAGTGGACTGATTGAAGGGTACGATTATGGAACGATGTTTAGCGCGTACGATTCGACGCTGAAGTTCGAAATCGACCCTGTAGATCCAGCGACAGCGGACTATTATGCAGCCATGGTAGATGGCGCGCAGTGGTCGCAGAGCATGTTGGATATCAGTATTTCTTCGGCTGCCTTGAGTGCCAGTGCTTCGGGACAGATAACAACGCGTGAAGCCAACCTTGTTGGTGCGAACATCCATCTTATGGTTGACACAGGCAGTGTTGGCCAAAATAAAGGGGATATGGTTTTCAGTATCGCAAGAGACGCATCTGCCTCAGTAACCACGCAACAAAAATCAGCCATGCTTTCTGCTGGCCCTGGCGATATCACGTCCGTTGTAACAGACGCAGAAATCATCATGACGGTGAAACAGGTTGACCCAATCAAGGTAAACACCGACGGCGAATTATATGTCACAGCAGCCGACCAGATTTACGTTGAGTCGGCGTCATCCCTCACAGTAGGTGAAATGGTGTCTGCGAACAGCGACATACGCTTGATTGTTGACGGTGCGATCAGCGGTAAATCAGGTGTCACAAACCTGACCGCAGTAGACCTCTATTTGGCCAACACGCAAGGCGATATCGGTACAGCGGTAAACGCAATTGAGGTGCAATTGTCAGGTGTGTTGCGTCAGGCTGGAGCTGCTAATAATCTCTATCTTGCTACGTCTGGCCGCGACTTGGTTGTAGGCTCCGTAGCGGCTGGTAGTCTGGTGTCCTTGACAAACGACCAAGACATTGTCGGCGTAAATAGCCAGCACTTTGTCTCTGGTAATGGTATCAATATAGACACAGGTACCGGTGATATTGGGTCGTCAACCAGTCGACTCAACCTTATTTCTAAAGGCACAGAAACGCTTGGCATCAATGCAAACAATGCATGGCTCACGGTATCCAATACTGCCTTTTTGAATCTCGGAAGCATTGCCACAAACACGCTCTTTGATATCACTACTGCAGGCGCTTTGAATCTAACTGATGATGTGGTTGGGCCAACGGTAACCCTAGATGCTGGAACTGATGTAACAGCAGATACAGGTGTAACGGTTACCGCTACCACAGGGTTCGACATCACAGCCAGTCGCATAGACCTATCAGATGCGACAATCAATGCTGGAACGGCATTGCTCGACGCGCAGGCGGGATCTCTGACGGTTGGAACTATGACCATCAACACCGGTGGTCTAGGGTTGCTGGCCAGTGGCAGCCTGAACATGGTCGGTGACATTGATGTCTTGGGAACAGACTTCATCGCCAATGCACAAAGCATCACCATGACTTCTGGCACCACGCTAAACACAGTAGGTAACGCAACCTTCACCGCATTGGATGCGATCAGTTTAGAAACCCTAAACATCGGTGGTGATCTGGATGTAACCGC
>CAJXZL010000055.1 GCA_913063165.1 uncultured Saccharospirillaceae bacterium
CAGACGCCGCGCTTGGGCTAACGCATGTCGGTCGTTTTCAGCCAAATAGTCGGCAACACCCGAGATTTGGGTATGCACTTCTGCGCCACCCAATTCTTCAGCGGTAACCTCTTCGCCCGTGGCTGCTTTCACCAACGGAGGACCACCCAAAAAGATGGTGCCTTGGTTACGCACGATAATCGATTCATCACACATGGCAGGCACATAGGCGCCACCGGCGGTGCAGCTGCCCATTACGACGGCTAACTGCGAAATGCCCTGAGAGGACATCTGTGCTTGGTTAAAAAAGATGCGACCAAAATCGTCTTTGTCAGGAAATACTTCATCCTGCATGGGCAAGAATGCACCGCCAGAATCCACCAAATAGATACAGGGTAAATTATTCTGTGTGGCGACTTCCTGTGCGCGTAGGTGCTTTTTAACCGTCATCGGATAATAGGTGCCACCCTTTACGGTCGCGTCGTTAGCTACGACCATGACTTCACGGCCGTTCACCCGACCGACACCCGCGACCATGCCCGCACTCGACACCTCGCCACCGTACATACCCCAGGCAGCCAACTGGCCAATTTCCAAAAACGGCGATCCAGCATCCAATAGATACTGAATACGGTCTCTGGCCAACAGTTTACCGCGACCTTGGTGCTTTTCTCTCGCTGCATCTGAGCCGCCACGAGACACCATAGCAATGGTTTTATTGAGGTCTTCGACCAGACCAGCCATTTTTTGATAGTTTTCTTTGAATTCGGCGCTTTGCACCATCAAGCTCGATTTATACACGTGATCACCGTCCCAATGCTTTAGCAATGACGATCTTCTGGATTTCAGAAGTGCCTTCATAAATACGCGTAACACGGACGTCACGGTAAATACGTTCTAATGGAAAGTCAGACAGGTAGCCATAGCCACCCAATACCTGAATCGCTTCGCTACAGATCCACTCGGCATTGTCTGAGGCAAATAACTTGGCCATACAGGCTTCTTTTAGACAGGGTTGGCCAGCGTCTTTCAAGCGTGCTGCGTGCAACACCAACTGACGGGCTGCCTCCAGACGTGTGGCCATTTCTGCCAATTTAAACTGAATCGCTTGGTGGTTAAAAATTTCGGTACCAAATGATTTGCGTTCTTTAGCATACTGCAATGCCGCGTCAAAAGACGCACGGGCCATGCCTACCGCCTGAGACGCGATGCCAATGCGGCCGCCCTCGAGGTTGGCTAACGCGATGCGATAACCGTCGCCCGGGTTGCCCAACATGGCTGACGCTGGCAGCCGCACCTGGTCAAATTGCAACAAGGCGGTATCAGAACTACGCTGCCCCATTTTTTCTTCAACGGACGCGACAAGATACCCTTCGCTGTCAGAAGGGACTAAAAACGCCGACAACCCACGCTTGCCTGCAGCGGGATCAGTGACCGCAAATACGATGGCCACTTTGGCGAATTTGCCATTGGTAATAAATTGTTTGGAGCCACTGAGCAACCAGTCATCACCGTCTTTCACCGCTTTGGTCTGCAATGCAGAGGCATCACTGCCCGCTTGGGGTTCGGTAAGACAAAAAGCGCCCAGCATGTCGCCGGTCGCCAATGGCACCAACCACTGTTCTTTCTGGGCCTCTGTGCCGAAGGCAGCAATAGGACCGCACACCACCGAGTTCATGACAGACACGATGGTGGAACAGCCGCCATCCCCTGCTGCAATTTCTTCAATGGCCATTGCCAAGGTTTCATAACCCAATGCCGTGCCGCCGTATTCTTCAGGCACCAACATCCCAAACAAACCCAATTCACCCAGCTGCATGATTTCATCAATCGGGTGAATGTGTTCTTTGTCCCAACGGGCTGCGTTAGGTGCTAAAACATTGCGAGAAAAATCGCGAGCGGTTTTGACCACTAATTCCTGCATGACTGTCTCCAAACGGGTGGCTATTAACGCGTTTCGTTAAACAATTCGCGACCGATCAACATCCGGCGGATCTCTGAGGTGCCTGCACCAATTTCATATAACTTGGCATCACGCAACAACCGACCGGTTGGGAAATCATTGATATAGCCATTGCCACCTAGAATTTGAATCGCATCCAGTGCCAACTTGGTGGCATTTTCTGCGGCATACAAAATGGCTGCGGCAGCGTCTTTTCGGGTGGTTTCGCCACGATCACAGGCTTGTCCCACCGCGTATACATAGGCCTTTGACGCATTCAACAGGGTGTACATATCCGCCACTTTGCCTTGAATCAATTGGAACTCACCAATAGATTGGCCGAACTGTTCGCGGTCGTGGATATAAGGAATCACCACATCCATGCAAGCTTCCATGATGCCGATAGGACCAGCTGCCAATACGGCACGCTCATAATCAAGACCAGACATCAGCACTCGAACACCACCATTTAACGCACCCATAACATTGGCTTCTGGCACTTCGCAGTTGTCAAAAATCAATTCGGCCGTTGGTGAGCCACGCATGCCCAATTTGTCGAGTTTCTGCCCGACTGAGAATCCAGGAAAATCTTTTTCAACGATAAAGGCGGTAATACCTTTTGAGCCTGCTGCAGGATCAGTCTTGGCATAGACCACAATCACATCAGCGTCAGAGCCGTTGGTGATCCACATTTTGGTACCGTTGAGGATGTATTTGTCACCCTTCTTTTCAGCCTTTAACTTCATGCTGACCACATCCGATCCGGCACCCGGCTCGCTCATCGCCAAGGCACCAATCGAGGTGCCGGCCATCAAACCAGGTAGATACTGGTCTTTTTGAGCCTGTGTGCCGTTGCGGCGAATTTGATTCACGCAGAGGTTTGAAAAAGCACCATAGCTCAAACCTACAGAAGCGGATGCACGGCTAATTTCTTCCAAGGCAACCATGTGAGCCAAATAGCCCAAACCGGTACCGCCATTTTCTTCTTCAACCGTAATACCGAGCAGACCCATGTCACCCATCTTTTCCCACAGGTCGAGCGGGAATGTGTCAGTGCGATCTATTTCAGCGGCACGTGGCGCGATCTCTGCCTCAGCGAAAGCGCGAACACTCTCACGCAACATATCGATGGTCTCGCCCAAATTAAAGTTTAAACGTGGATAATGGCTCATGGTTGTCTCCGGTTCTTATGTCTTATTCAGTCAATTGGGTTGTTCATTTCTGTCGTACTCTGATGTTCTATCTCGCTAATCGCCTAGGCAATTAGCTTTTAAAATTCGATATCACTTCGTTCATAACCTTTTTTCGTATCTGGTATCTGGCATCTGGCATCTCGTATCTCGTATCTCGTATCTCGTATCTCGTATCTCGTATCGCGCATCGCGCATCCCGCATCTGCTCTTATCTGCTCTTATCTGCTCTTATCTGCTCTTATCTGCCCTTATCTGCCCTTATCTGCCCTTATCTGCTTTTAGCTGCCTTTCTCTGCTTTTTTCACATCCCGCATCCCGCATCCCGCATCCCGCATCCCGCATCTGCTTTTATCTGCCCTTACTGCCCTCAAAATGCCATTCATAAGGATGGGTGTGGGTGACTAGCTCAAATCCAAGCCGTTCAACGATGGGTCTGCTCATGGGCGATGCATCGATGGTCAGATAGCGGACACCGCGGCTTTTTGCAGCCATAGCCCGTACCTTTAATAGGGCGGAATAACAGCCGATGCCGCGAAAGTCCGACAAGGTGCTGCCTCCCCAGAGGCCAGAAAAGGGGCTATCAGGCACAAAGGTTTGGCGCGCAGTAGACACCGGCTTTCCGTCAATATAGATCACATAGAGCGTCATACTGTCATTGGGGTCCTGTATTTCGGCCCAAATGGCGTCGGCATGGGAGGCATGGTCGCCACCCCACACCTGATTTTGTACCTGAGCCATGTCTTGAACCCCGGCCCAGGTGGTCACAAGCAGGGGCTCAAGAGCTGAAGGATGGAACAATTCTGGTGGCGCGGTGTTCAAATCCAGTACCATAAAGGCTTCCGGCTTACCCTGACTAAAACCATTGGCAATCAGTCGTGATCCCAAATCATGGGGTAAATCCGTTTCAAAGACCTTCCACTCAAAAGATTTTCCAACCGACGAGAAAAAAGCGATCTCGCGACGGATAACCGCGTCTACGTCTTGGTCACTGACATCAAAATCAACAATGAAACTACCAAAGGGTTCTGGCCCAATGTGACGGGTCACCCCAGGTGCCTGTTCTGTAGTGTAGGTTGAAGGTGGGGCGGCTTTTCGTTCAAATTGGCTGTAGTCGGCCATGATTTTCTGAATTGCTTCTGGAGACATGCGTAGCCCGTCGTTAGCGAATAGGGAATGGGCTTTATCCTATCAGGCACGCAGAAGGTCAAACAAGTGTTAAGCGAATAGGCAAGGCAAAGCCACGCTGATGATCGTGAAATCACAGAGGGTTACGCTTTGACTTTTAGGAGGTTTCTATAAAAAGAGGGTGGAAATTGGCTCCCCGAACTGGACTCGAACCAGTGACAAATAGATTAACAGTCTACTGCTCTACCAACTGAGCTATCAGGGAGCACCGATTGGTAAACCAACCGGAAAAGTGGCTCCTCGAACTGGACTCGAACCAGTGACCAATAGATTAACAGTCTACTGCTCTACCAACTGAGCTATCGAGGAACAACGCGGTGCATTCTACGTCTGCAAAAAATTCTGTCAACCTCTAATGCATTGTTTTCATTGTTTTTATTGGTTTATTTGCAAATAGGTTCACGAATAACGGTGGTGTATAGATTTTCGTTCGAAAACCGATGTGACAGCCTAGAATGTTTGCAGGGGTTAGGGCTCATTCTATCCACTTGATGTCTGGCGACCATCCTATCGACTGAAATGTGACAGTAAGACAGGATGACAGGCCAAAGAATAATCCCTTCACCTGTAACACTGCGATTCTTTGTGGCGTTTCGATATCGTCCTCACGACTATAACAATGCGTATATCACTGTATTGTGATTTTTCTTTATCAATTTGAGTCAAATAAAACACCGCGTTGTGGTCAGAGTAAATGAGTCCGATAAGTGTTGCAGCGCTGGACGTGCCTAAAACTATAGTGAGTAGGAAGCCTGAAAGGCGGAGACACTCATCAATGTTTAACAGTGGCTATCGCCTGCACCGTACAATACTGGAAAGGTTTAACCACCAATCTGGATAATGAACCTATACCCATGACAACAACGGTGCTGAAAACGCGATGCATTCGTCTGTGATTGGCAGGAAAAACTGGACATTCGCTGACACAATAAAACTTGCTAAAACCAGCGCGCGACTTTATTCCATTATAGAAACCGCCAAAGCCTAGGAGCATGAACCCTTTCATTATCTGAGATTACTTTTGCTCAGCTGCCAGAAGTCAAAACTGAACAGGAAATCATGAAATTATTGCCCTGGAATGTGAAATGAGATTGTTATTCCCTATGCCTGTGGTTAATTGCGCGTTTACATTGCAGCCATTCGACCATAGCCACTGACACTGACAAGAATTTCAAAAAATGATCACCGTTCTTCAAATATTTCGGGCTAAAAAATGGCTGTGATAGGTACAAGCGACTCACGCCGTCAATGCATCAAAATCATTGTGGGGGCATTGTTTTTTTGCGGTTTAAATTTCAAATCCTGACATATAGCACTTTCCCATTCGATAAGTTGCTAAATTGGAAAAGATGCCAGTAACTTCCTTTTTTATACCTATACCTCAGCCTACAATGTAAATGTTACGTCAACGTTATGAAAGCAAGTCGCTGAAATTTTTTATTGATGAAAAGGACTAATGAGATGAAAAAATTAAGTTACACCAAAGCAGCAATTGCGGGTTCCGCGTTTCTTTTCTTGGGCGCCCATGCATCACTATCACAAGCAGCTGAAGGTACATTGGAGAGTATGAGTACCACGTCCCCAATCGTATTGGATGCCTTTGCAGAGGCAGCTTGGGACAATGCAAAAGAATTAAAAATTAAACTAAATGATACTCCCTATGAGCCTAGTAATGGCTATGAAGGTGTCAAGAGCACAGAAGTCACCATTAAGTCTTTGCATGACAGGTTTTATGTCTATTTCATGGTTTCTTGGGATGACCCTACGAAGAGTGAAGAGCGTTTCCCATGGGTTAAGCAGACAGATGGAAGCTGGAAGCAATCAAGCAACAAAGATAGCACAGGCCATGAAAATACTTACTACGAAGACAAGTTCGGAATGTATTGGAATATCAATGCGGAAGGATTTGAGAAAAAAGGTTGTGCTGTATCTTGCCACCTTACCGAAGACGGTATGAATAATGGTTTCAAAGATACTTCTGCCGGTCGTAAATATACCAAAGAAGGTCAGACTATCGATATGTGGCACTGGAAGGGCGTAAGAACTAACCCACTAGGCCTAGCTGATGACCAGTTTGTTGATAGTGTTGCCGATCCAGCAGTGAACAGCAACTGGGGTCGTCATGGCGACAGCAAAGACGGTGGTGGCTATGAGAACAACAAAACCTCAGACGGCACAATGCCTTTGTACATGAACTCGCCTTACAGCGATGAGTACAAGTACTTTGTAGTGCCATGGCAGCGTGTTGACTTCGTTGATACATTCAAGGCTGGTGACGTTATTCCAGGGATCAACTTGAATGCATTCTATGGTGGCAACCGTTCAGACATCGAAGTTAAAGGTGCCTGGAAAGAAGGCAAATGGACTGTTGAAATGAAACGTGCACTGAAGACTCGTGGCGCAGGTACCGATATTCAGGACGTACAGTTTAGCGACAAGAAGAAGCCTTACTACTTCGGTGTTTCAGTATTTGATAACACCCAAATAAACCACGTTTATCATGAAGGCGCCTATCAAATGGTATTCAAATAAGAATAGTTTAATGTCATGAGATTAAGGCGAACTTCATTCTAAATGGGTTCGCCTTTTTTCGATTTACTCCAGATTAGGAGAATAAGGATATGATCCCCTTTTGTAATTACAAAAATATCGTCAGGTTGTTCGTCGCATTGATTCTCTTTGGTGGTATTTCGTCCGTGACATTGGCAGAAGAAGAATACTGCCCACCGGAACTGTGTGATGAAGTTCTGGTTGAAGTAGCGCAAGAAGACGAATACTGCCCACCGGAACTGTGTGATGAAGTTCTGGTTGAAGCAGCGCAAGAAGACGAATACTGCCCACCGGAACTGTGTGATGAATTGGCAGATGACGTAGCGTCTGATGATGGGGGGTATGTCGAAGAAGTAGAAGAAGAAAGGCCGCCTGTCGATCGAACGCAATACTCTCGTCTTACCGGTGCCATGAGAAGTACCATGTACCAACACGTTACCACCGACGAATCAATTGAAGCGATCGAGCAATGGATCAGCGATGGTCGTAAAAATGATGCGGTATTCACTGATGTAGTCATGCCGATTATGGAGGATGACTGCGCTAACTGTCATAGCACGTCCTCAACCATGTCAAAAGGCATTCAAGATTTGCCCCTAAGAAATTACGAGCAAATTGTCGCGTTTACAAATTTCTTACCCCCAAATTCAGCTTGTTTAGCCTGTCATGGTAATGAAAGGTTGGCTGACCATGAAGACACGACTCTGGCGTCTATTTTTAGGGATGAAAGCCTAAAAGCAGGCTCAGCTCACAATGAGCTCCCTTGCGCTAGTTGCCACTATGATTTGCATGAAGAGCAAACTGTTGATGTTCAGCAAAATGATTATTGTTTGGATTCGAGCGCATTCAATAATTATATTGCTTCTTGGAATGCCAACGCGACGCTTTCGTGTGCACCACTCAAGGAACCAGTCTGTATTAACTGCCACCAAGATGAGGGTGAATTAGTGGCGCAGAGCACGCATTTCGAAAAAGAAGGCGAAATTTCCTCACTTCTCAATGTGTTTGGTAAACCCCTAGCTGCGCCTGAATGTTCTGACTGCCACACGAGTCATGATGTGGTCATATCAACGCAAGATAAATCTAGTTTGGAAGTCATTGACGGTTGCGGCAATTGCCATCTAAGTTCGGCTAAAACCTATTATGAATCCTATCACGGCAAAGCTGCGCTACTAGGTAGTGAAGAAACCGCTAAGTGTTTTGATTGCCATGGCTCTCATGAGATTGTGCCGCTGTCATTTGAAACCTCTCCAGTTAGCAAAAGCAATGTACAGGAAACGTGCGCTGGGTGTCATGAAGAAACTAATGAGAACTTCTCCAGCTTCATCCCGCATGCTGATTATCATGATGAAGAAAATTACCCGATTCTGTTTTATACCTTTTGGGCAATGAACGGCTTGCTGTTTTTTGTGTTTCTGTTCTTTGGTGTCCACACGTCGCTTTGGCTCTATCGGTCAATAAAAGAGCGCAAGGAAAGAAAGCGCGCGGGTGAAGACAAGGTGAATCCTGATGAACAACATGTGAGACGATTCAATGTTAGCCATACTCTATTGCACCTGATGATCATAACCAGTTTCTTGACACTGGCGCTGACAGGCATGACGTTGAAATTTTCTGATAACACGATGTTCCAATGGATATCCGATGTTTTGGGCGGCCCCAGTGTTTTAGGTCAATGGCACAGAATTGCCGCTATGGTGACAGGTGCTTACTTTGTATTGCACTTGATGCAGCTGGTCATATTGTTTGCAAAGGGAAAAATCACCGTTAGAGGTCTATTTAAAGAAGACTATACGATGATTCCACTGATGCGCGATATTCAAGATATGAAAGCCAATATGCTCTACTTTGTGGGCAAAGGGCCAAAACCATCATTTGGTCGTTGGACCTATTGGGAGAAGTTTGACTACATGGCAGTATTCTGGGGTGTAGCGGTTATTGGTTTGTCAGGGTTAATATTATGGTTCCCTGAAATTGTAACGCGCTATGTACCAGGATGGGTGATCAATGTGTCTTACATCATTCACGGAGAAGAAGCGTTACTAGCAACAATCTTCATATTTGTGGCTCACTTTTTCCATACGCATTTGCGTCCGGAATCTATGCCGCTTGATCCTGTGGTCTTTACGCAAAGAATGCCTTTGTCAAAATTCAAAGAGGAAAGACCTCTGGAATACCAGAGCCTAGTTGATAAAAATGAGCTTGAAGGTCGCCTGTTGCCGCCTCCTACTAAATGGTATATGGCGCTGGTCTATCTGTTTGGCTTTAGCTTTGTGGCCATCGGTATATTCATAGTGCTGGCAATTTTTTATTCAATAATATTTTTAAAATAGGATGTTGCGTTTTTAGAATAGGCACATCACTCAAAGCGGAGCCACATGGCTCCGTTTTTTTTGCACTGTGAAAGGGCTCTAGCGTTGTAATATCTTCCATCTGAGCGCTGCTTTGGGTAAATCAAGTGTCCTGTTCCAGGTACTGTGGATCTCTCATCCAGAGATGAGTTGTCATAGATTCAATACCAGAAATTAGGTAAGCAAACTGTAGTGGTATGGGCGACATTTTTACAAGCACAGACGGCTTTGTCGGGACGGAAGTTACAGGCTGTTCGAGAGCCGTTATGTTGCTTTTCAGGGGCAGCCTTTTACAATAGCCGCTTTAATATTGAGATATGGCAAATTATGACCCAAACACCCTTCGATCATGAGCTCGATACCCGTGGCTTACTGTGCCCAGAGCCAGTCATGATGCTTCACCAATCGATTCGCAGCGCTGAGGCGGGTGCTTGCATAAAAGTAGTGGCAACCGATCCCTCTACACAAAGAGACATCCCCAAATTTTGCGGATTCCTTGGCCACACCTTAGTTGACACGATAGGGCCAGTAGACGATACCGATACGGACGCAGATCCTGATAAGCAGGTCTACGTCTATTGGGTACAAAAGAAAAATCGTTAGCCTGATGCGGCCATTTTAACAGGAATGGCCCGTCGACTGACACGGCGCAAGCGCGCGACTAAGAACAATGCCACCACCATCAAGGCCACAATCAACCCAATCCAAAACCCTTTTGCTAACATGGGCTCGCCCCATACGCCAACAATGCCGAGGCTATAGCCTACCGGTAACCCCATCATCCAAAATGCCAGTACCACAATAAACATGGGTACCTTGGTGTCCTTATAGCCCCGTAACGCACCTGCAGCGGCAACCTGGGTGGCATCGCCCAATTGAAAAATCGCAGCAAAGATCAATAACTGTGCAGCCAAGTTGATGACCTCTTGTTGGTTGTTATACATCGCGGGTATGTGCATGTTGAAAACCCATAACAATATTGCCGTACAGGCCCCATAAGCCAGCGACATGAAAACGCCAAGGAATGCGACGTTTTGCGCTTGCTGTGCTTGATTGGCACCAATGAGTTGCCCCACCCGTATGGTGAGCGTAATGCCGAGAGACAATGGGATCATGAACACCACACTGGCGACATTCAATGCAATTTGGTGTGCGGCCACCACCACCGTGCCGAAGCGTGATAGAAACAACGCAATCACACTGAACACGCTGGATTCAACCAGATAGGACGTGCCTATGGGTAACCCGATTTGATAAAGCTTGATAATGGCGGGTAGGTGCGGGCGGTGAAAAGTGGTGAAGATCCTAACGTGGCTATATTCCCGTCTGACCAAAACCCAGACCGCCATAAACAGAAACATGATCCAAAAGGACACAGCGCTGGCCCAGCCACAGCCGACACCGCCGAGGGCTGGAAAACCGAGTTTGCCGAAAATGAGCACATAGTTCAGCGGAATATTTGCAAGCGCACCGACCAGACTGGCATACATGGCAGGCCGGGTCAGTCCAAGCCCATCGCTGTAATACCGAATAATGTTATAGCCTAAGACAGCAGGAAGCCCCCACAGCAAGGCATGAAAGTAACCAGTGGCAATGGGTGTGATGGTGTCGCTAACATCCATCATCACAAATACAGGCTTAATGACCAAGGCGACAGAGAAACCAACCGGCAGCAATAGCACCAGTTTCCAAAAACTTTGTGACACTTGAAAAGGGATGTCGTCGAAATCTCTGGCACCTAGCGATTGCGCAACCGTTGGTGTTAATGCACCCAGTGTGCCTATCATCATTAAAAATAGCGGCACCCACAGGCTACTTCCCACTGCCACACCGGATAATTCTGTCGCATTGGCACGACCAGCCATGAGTGTATCCACCACCATGGTGCTAATTTGCAGCAACTGCGTAATGATGATCGGCGTCGCCAAAGCAATGAGTATTTTAGCTTCTCTAAAAGGCTTAAATGTTGAAGTCATAGGGTATTGTCGATATCTGGTCGCGTGAATGAAACTGACGCGCATTAAAGTAAACACAAGGCGCAGAACAGTCCCTAGCCTCAAGGGTTCGCAGTGACAAGTCAAATCATTTTCAATTGCGTGGCGCGGTACTTGAATACCGAGGCGAGATACCTTACAACTGACCTATAACGATCAGCACACAATGGATGGAGTACGACATGAAAGTGGCATTTGTAGGCTTAGGTGTTATGGGCTATCCCATGGCAGGACATTTACAAAAAGCGGGGCATGACGTCACCGTATATAATCGAACATCAGCACGCGCCGCCGCATGGGTCGATACCTATGCTGGAACCCACGCAGCGACGCCCAAAGAGGCCGCCCAGGGCGCAGAGATGGTATTTGTGTGTGTCGGTAATGATGACGATGTGCGTTCCGTGGTACTCGGAGAGCAAGGCGTTCTCGCAGGGCTATCAAAGGGCAGTATCATAGTTGACCACACCACAGCCTCTGCACATCTTGCCGTTGAATTGGCAGCAGCATCAAAAACTCAGGGTGTTGGTTTCTTGGACGCACCCGTTTCAGGTGGTCAGGCAGGCGCTGAGAATGGCGTGTTAACCATTATGGTAGGTGGAGAAGCCAACGACTTCGATCGAGCCGCACCTGTCATGGCAGCCTTTGGACGCACAGTGAAACACATGGGTGAGTCGGGCAACGGTCAAAAAACCAAAATGGTCAATCAGCTTTTCATCGCAGGACTGATTCAAAGCCTGTCTGAAGGCATTCGGTTTGCACAAAAAAGTGGTTTGGACGTAAATGAAGTCATAGACGTCATCAAAGGCGGCGCAGCGCAAAGCTGGCAGCTAGAGAATCGTGGTCCGACCATGGTGCAAGGTAAGTTCGATTTTGGATTTGCCATCGACTGGATGCGAAAGGATCTGGGTATCTGTTTTGAAGAAGCCGATCGGATTGGCGCAGAGACACCCGTGGCGCGTTTGGTCGATCAGTTTTATGCCGAGTTACAGGCGCAAGGTCATAACCGAGATGACACCTCGAGCCTTATTCGAAGACTGTAAAATAAGCCATTGAATCCATTCAAATTTTCGGAATCTCTGGTAGAATGCCCCGCATGTCTCCTTGGCACAGCTGGATAGCGCAGCCCCCTCCTAAGGGGCAGGTCAGTGGTTCGAATCCACTAGGGGACACCAAACAACAAAAAGCCCGCCTTGTGCGGGTTTTTTGTTGTTTGGCGTTTGCTAGGGTTAGATGAGAACCACCGGTTCGACTGATCGTATGAACGATCAGTACCGCGTATGTATACGCGCCCGAAGGGGCAGGTACAGGATGTACCTGAGTAAATCCACTTTCTAAAGGTGCCAATAGTAATGTCCGAGTCTC
>CAJXZL010000056.1 GCA_913063165.1 uncultured Saccharospirillaceae bacterium
CGACATAGCCCTTCTTGCGGTTTAATCAAATAACATTGCTTTGCAATCGGGGTGGGTGGTGCGGTTTGCTCTTCGGGGGTGAGTTCATCAAAGTTGCGGTTGCCGCTGTAAATGGGTTGCCATTCATGAAACCCCTCAGCAACGACCAGCGTCCGTCGACTAACGGGCTTAATGGTGTGCATGGGTGACTGCAGAATTTTGGTGCTTTTGCAGTTAAACGTTTTCCATTGGGTATCAGGCTCCCATACACCTTGTTGCTGTTGGAGTTTTAGCCACCATAGGGCGGTGATGGAATGGGCCGCGCCATCTACGGGTATGATGGTTGGAATAGTGCCTGCAGGCCGTATGTTGAGGTGTTTGCTGATAGCACCGGCAAAACGGTCTTCTGTGATGGGGTCTTTCAATAGCCGCATCAATTCCAATGCATCTAGATCTGGAAACTCGTAGGTGTTGTACAGTGAACCACACATAGCGCCTTCCTGCTGACTAGCCACTTTTCATTTTATTCTACCCACAAATCATCCAGATAGAGACTCTTTTTATCGACCGCGCTATACTGTATGGATATACAGTTATTTTGACAAATACGTTCAGGAGGTTTCGGACATGGGTCTGTGGCTTGCGTTGTATTTTCCACGTCTTGCACTAGAAAGTAGCCTCATAAACGCTACAACGACCGAGCCTGGTTTATTGCTTTCTCCAGGAAATCGCGAGGTGTTGCAGTGTAATGATGCGGCATTGTCCTGCGGTATTCAGCCAGCGATGACCATCAATACGGCTTATTGTTTGGTGCCAGGTGTGGCAACAGCGGTCTATGATCCTGTCCAAGAGAAACAAGCGTTGTCACAGTTGGCATTGTTATCTTATCGGCTGTCTGCACATATCTCGGTCTGTCACCCAGATACCTTGTTGCTCGAAGTTGGTAGCATGCTGGACTTGTTTGGTGGCCTAGACACATACCGGCAGCAGGTGGTGGGTTTATTGAATCAGACCGGCTATACCTATCAGTTATCTACCGGCCATACGCCGCAAACAGCACAGGTGCTAGCGCGGTCTTCGCATCCCGTCCTGTCTACCGATTACCGGATACATCAGCGCGCATTGCTGTCATTGAATATCGATCAAATCGGTTTTTCTGATAAACAGGCCAAACGGTTGCAATCAATGGGTTTGCGTCGATTTAGTGACCTCACTGCTTTACCCAAGGATGCGTTGGGCTACCGATTTGGTGCTGAATTTTTGCAACACTGGCAAGCTTTTGAAGCAGTTATCCAACTGGGCGAACCCTTTTTAATTCCTGCGCGGTTTCAGCAGCGATTGGAGTTTCAATCAGAGGTGATTTACGCCAAAGGACTGATCTTTCCACTCAAGCGCATCATGCAAACACTGGAGCATTATTTGCATTTGCGACAGCTAGGCGCTGAACACCTGGTGCTGGTGCTGGGGCACAGAAAAGGTCCCGATACCCGACTCGTCATCCGTGCCGTTCAAGGTGCCTGGCATGCAAAAGAATGGCTTGAGCTGATCGCCATTCGGTTAGATCGCTTGGTGCTACGTGCTCCCGTGTTGTCTTGTCGAATGACAGTCATGCAGTTTCAGCAACAACACCGGGTATTGACTGATTTGTTGGGCGGGCAGTTAGAGCGCTTTGATGGTAGCCAACTGCTGTCTCTTTTGGTGTCCCGTTTAGGGCATCAGCGGGTCAATATGCCAACGGCTTCGGCAGACCCTCGGCCTGAAAAATCCGGTCAGTTAGTCAGCGCCTTGTCACCGACCTCTCTGGATGCAGAGGTGGTGGTTCGTCCACACCCAGTGCTACTCAATATTAAAGGCAAACGGGTAGTGGCATCTTCCTATGCCATCCTGTGTGGCCCAGAAAGAATTGGCGCGGGTTGGTGGGACTTGGATTGGAAGCGGTTTGACTATTACGGCGCGTTATCTCAAGGCGGTGTGTGTCATTGGCTTGAACGCCACCTAGACGGCGTCTGGTGGCAGCGGGGCCTGTATGGGTGACATGCCGTATGCTGAGCTGCATTGCCTGAGCAACTTTAGTTTTCTTCGGGGTGCATCACATCCTAAAGAGTTGGTGTTACGTGCGGCAGGATTGGGTTATCACGCACTGGCTATTACCGATGAATGTTCGGTCGCTGGCATTGTGAAAGCATGGCAGGCGGTGAAAGACCATGACGTTCCTTTGAAACTCATTACCGGCGCTGAGTTTCATCTCGCAGATGAATTATTGGTTATTTTGGCTACTAACCTTAAAGGCTACAGCCAACTTTGCCAGTTGATAACGACAGGCAGACGACGGGCAGAAAAAGGTCAGTATGATTTACGCGCTGAGGATTTTTATCAACGGCTCGATCAGTGTCTGTGCCTGTGGCAACCTAAAAATACTGTGCGTCACGGCGATGTAGTGGCACGCCTACGCCATTGGCAAGGGTATTTCCCTAGTCGTTTGTGGTTATTAGCAGAGAATGCGCTAGGACCTGGCGCCCATGTGCGACTTCAACAGCTCGGTGCGGCTGCCGAGGAAGCGCACTGTAAGGTGGTATGTGCCAATAATGTCCACATGCATGCCACTGGGAGAAAGCCGTTACAGGATGCATTAACGGCAATCAAACACCGCAAACCCTTGTCGGAAGCATTGCCATGGCTATTCCCTAATGCTGAAAATCATTTGCGATCGCGGGTCAAAATCCAGCATCTCTACACACAAGAGATGATTTCAGAAACGATACGGATTGCCGATCGTTGCCAATTTAGTTTGTCAGAGTTGGCCTACCGCTACCCAAAAGACGTGCTGCCACCTCAGTTTACCGCGGCCGAATATCTGACCCAGCTGGCTTACGAAGGTGCTTCGCTGCGTTACCCAGATACAATCCCTCAGCAGGTAGACGATAACCTTAAGAAAGAATTGGCGGTGATTGCAGAGCTCCAGTTTGAGCATTACTTCCTCACCATTTATGACGTTGTTCGGTTTGCAAAACAGCGTGGCATCCTATGCCAAGGCCGTGGTTCTGCAGCCAATTCTACCCTGTGTTATTGCTTACACATCACTGAAGTGAATCCCATTGAAGTGAATTTGTTATTTGAGCGTTTCATGTCAACAGCAAGGCAAGAGCCTCCCGATATTGATGTGGACTTTGAACATGAGCGGCGAGAAGAAGTCATTCAATACATCTACAGTACCTATGGACGCGATAGGGCGGCATTAGCAGCGACAGTGATTACTTACCGTCGTAAAAGTGCCTTTCGGGATATTGGGTTTGTGTTAGGGATCCAAGCCAACCAACTAGAACAGGTAATCGCCACCTATGGATGGCGTTATCAGGGCACTGACTGGCTAGACAACATCATGCAGCCTTTGGGGGGCATATCGGACCAAACGCTGGCGGTGATGAAACAATTGATCACAGACATCCTCGGATTCCCAAGACACCTGTCTCAGCATGTGGGTGGTTTTGTGATAACTGAGGGCTTGCTGTCTGACATAGTACCTATTGAAAATGCCAGTATGGTCGACCGTACCGTTATCCAATGGGATAAAGATGATATTCAGTCGGTCAGATTGATGAAGATGGATGTGTTGGCCTTGGGAATGTTATCGGCTGTGCGTAAGAGTCTCGACATGGTTCGGCAGTTTTACCAGAAACCCGTGACGATTCAGCAGATTGATCGAGCAGATGCTGCCGTGTTTGACATGATCCAGGCCGCAGACACGGTAGGGGTCTTTCAAATCGAATCCCGCGCACAAATGAACATGCTGCCACGATTACGGCCAGCCTGTTTTTATGATCTGGTCGTGCAGGTAGCGATTGTACGACCAGGGCCTATTCACGGTGACATGGTGCATCCCTATTTACGCAGACGCCAAGGCTTAGAGCCGATTGTTTATCCCAACCCAGAAGTACAATCCATTTTGGAACGTACCTATGGCGTACCTATCTTTCAAGAGCAGGTAATTCGTTTGGCGATGGTGGCAGGAGGATTCACCGCAGCAGAAGCAGATCAACTCCGACGTTCGATGGCGCGTTGGAAAAAAACCGGCCAGATGAGTGCGCTACGAGAAAAGCTCACGACTAACATGAAGGCCAGAGGCTACCAAGACGATTACATTGCACGTATCAATCGCCAAATAGAAGGCTTTGGTGAATATGGTTTTCCTGAATCGCATGCGGCGAGCTTTGCCTTGATTGTTTATGTGTCTGCGTGGCTCAAGCATTATTACCCAGCGGCCTTCTGCTGTGCACTGATGAATAGCCAACCGATGGGTTTTTACAGTAACCGACAATTGGTACAGGATGCCCAAAGACATCAGGTGGCGGTTTTGCCTGTGCAGGTGAATCACAGTGGTTGGGACCACGCGCTCTCTGGCGCTCGAGATAACCCAGACATTCGCTTGGGCCTTCGTATTGTCACGGGTCTGTCTTACAAAGGGGCTAAGGCCTTGCTAGCGGCTCGCCCGTCGGGTGGTTTCACCGACCTGCACCAATTGGAAGCGATTCAAGACCTACATCGTGGTGATCTAGAGGCTCTGGCCTCAGCGAATGCCCTAGTATCGATTGCGGGTGATCGTTATCAGTCTCGGTGGGCGACCGCAGCGATGCACATACAAACCCCCTTATTACAGTCTGCCTACCAGTATGAACCTGCGGATTTGCCTGGCGTGAGCGAGATGGCCGCTTATGTAGAGGACCAAAGTAGCCTAGGGCTAACCCTTGGCCAGCATCCTATTACATTGTTAAGATCTGAAGGTCAGTTACCAGACACGCCAAGGGCCAACCAATTGCTGTCGTTTCCTCACAAGATGCCCATCACCGTGTTGGGCATTATCGTAAACCGACAAAGCCCTAAAACTGCATCGGGTGTTACTTTTTTGTCGCTGGAAGATGATACGGGTGTGATTAACGTGGTGGTGTGGTTGTCTGTGGCGCAACGTTACCTGCGCGCATTGACCACAGCAAAGCTGGTGCTGATACAGGGTGTACTAGAAAAAGATGCTAACGGACAAGTCGCCCATGTGATTGCGCAGCATATTGAGGCGATATCCGTTAGGATGGACTTGAGTCAGGTCGACAGTAGGGATTTTCATTGATCGTATCCTTTACTAAGACCTCAATCCCAACCACAGGTTGCCTAACAGAGACAATACCGCGATGGATAAGCAAGAGCTAATTGCTGGCGTAAAAATTTATTTCAATGAAAATATCCCATTTAACAAACACATGGGCATTGATGTGATCGACCTCGGAATGGACGCAGTACGAATCGGTATCAACATGCGCCCTGAGTTGGTCGGAAACGCCATTATGAATATCTTACATGGCGGTGTGACCGCAACACTACTGGATGTATCTGGAGGACTCGCGGCAATAGTGCATACCATAGACAAACTGGATAGTTTTGATGGCAATTTGTTATTTGAAAAGCTCAAGACACTGGGGACGATTGATATGCGGGTGGATTACCTGTTACCTGGAAAGGGCACGCATTTTGAGGCAACGGCAAAGGTAGTGCGACATGGAAGAAAGGTCTGTGTTACCCGTATGGAACTACATAATGAACGGGGGGAACAGATTGCCTTGGGCACAGCCACTTATATCGTTGGCTAGCACCCAGACGGCTATCCGCAGACCGCCTAGACTATTGTTTAGCGGCGGTCATCGTGGTTTTAATCAGCTGAAATAATTTCTTTCTGGCAACCCACTGATCGGGCTTCTTGGTTGCTTCCTTCCCTGCATTGGTAGCCAATTGCCGCAGCAATTGTCGATTGGTGTCTGGGTATAATTCGAGAAAGGCAGCCATGGTGTCAGACAGGTTGTCCATCATCCGGTCGCGCCACCGTTCAACCTGTTGAAAGAATTGGCTGTGTGCTTCTGAAGACGGGTCTAACAGATCTAGGCCGAACTGAATGGCTTCATGATCGGCCTGACGCATGAGCTTACCCACATACTGTGCATGGCGGCGTTTGGCTTCGTGTTGGGTAACGCGCTTTGACTCTTCAACAGCCGCTAAAATCGTCTCATTCAACGGCAACGTTTCCAGTTGCTGCTTATTCAGTGACATCACCTTAATGCCCAATTCTTGCAGGGCAATCATGTCACGTTTAACCTGCGATTTACTGATTTCGTCGTCTTCGAAGAATTCAGAATCGTCTATATCCTTAGTCATAATGGGCTCACAGTAGGTACCAGCTTGCTAAGCCTAGTAGGGTGAAAAAACCAACGGCATCGGTCACGGTGGTTAAAATAACGCTACCACTCAAAGCGGGATCAATATCCCAGTATTTTAGCAAGATCGGTAGGGCCGCACCACTGAGTTTTGCAATGGTGACGTTAACAAAAATGGCAATGCCGACCACCACTGATAGGCCGAGGTTGAAAAATAACAGGTAAGCAATGGTCGCCGTAACCAAAGCCCATAATGCGCCATTGATTGCACCCACAGCCATTTCGCGCCCTAAGAGCCAGCGAAAGTTGCCCGAATTTACTTGGTTCATGGCCTGAGCACGAATCACAAGAGTGAGTGTTTGGCTGCCGGCCACACCACCCATACTCGCCACTACAGGGTTAAGTACCGCAAGGGCAGTGATAACTGCAATGGCCTCTTCAAAGCTCAGAATCACCATGGCGGCAATAAAAGCCGTCAACAGGTTAATGCCTAGCCAAATCGCCCGACTACGAACACTTTTCATCACCGGTGCAAAGGTATCGGCGTCTTCATCTAAACCGGCCATACTCATGACGGTGTGATCGGCATCCTCCTGGATAACGTCAACAATGTCGTCAATGGTGATTTGGCCCAACAGCACCCCAGATTCGTCAACAACTGGCGCCGACAACAAGTCATGCTTGGCAAAGAGTTGTGCCACTTCCATGTCATCGGTGTTCGCAGGAATACCCTCAATATCGCTATTCATGACTTCACGAACAGTCGACTCGGGGTCTGCAGTAACCAATACATGCAAGGGCAGGACACCCACATACTGGTCATTTCGGTTCACTACAAAGATGGAGTCAAATTGGTCAGGCAAATCGTTTTGCCTTCTCAAGAATCTTAAGATTACATCTAAGGTGACATTTGCACGGACCCGTATGAGATCCGGGTTCATCAAGCCGCCAGCGGTATCTTCTGGCCAGGCTAGCAGTTCTTCTACTTCACGCCGATCTTCGGGCTCCATGCTATGAAGAATCAGGTTTCGGTGTTCTTCAGGTAACTGCTGCAGGATGTCCGTCAGGTCATCGGAGTCGAGTTCTTGGGTCGAAATGACGACCTGTTCTGGGCTCATTGCTGCCAGAAATTCTAACTGGAGGTCGTCGCCGAGGTGGGACGCGACTTCACCCTTTAAATTCTCTGGTAGGAACTGCCACAGGTCCTTTCTGACACGATCTGGCGTCGATTCGATAATATGAGCAATATCAACGGCGTCAAGTTCTTCAGTAAGAATGCTTTCAATTTCGGGCAGGTCTTGGCCGTCTAGCGCTTCTAGAAGTTGTTGACGCAGTTGTTGGAATTGTTGCTGCTCAAGTACCGCCATGTGGTATCCAAGTAATTGTTTTCATTTAATTATAATGTAATGAAGCCTAAACAACAGTGGATATTGAAGAACCATGAGTAGAGATTACTCGCCTTCGTCAAATCGATTGGTAATCAGTTGGGTGAGCGCATCGATGGCTGCTTTTTCGTCTGTCCCGTTAGCCGTGATTTCTAACGTTGCACCTTTGGCGGCGGCCAACATCATAATCGACATGATGCTTTTGCCGTCGACCTCTTTTTCACCATATTTTACGCGAATGGTGCAGCCATAATGACTGGCAACATTGACAAATTTAGCCGCAGCACGGGCGTGCAGACCCAATTTGTTAATTATCAACAGTGAACTATTTAGCATGCGTAAAGGCCCTATGATGAAGCGTTGTCACATCTCGTTTTCTAATTCACGGTGACGTTTTTGTATGTTATTGAAACGACTATAAAAAGCTTTGGTTAATAGTTCAACTAAATAAACAGACCGGTGTTGGCCACCAGTGCACCCAATCGCCACGGTGATATAGCTGCGGTTACTGGCCGCAAACCGATCAATCCATCTTTCTATAAATTCTCGTATGTCATCATACATCTCGATCACATCAGGTTCTGCGCTAAGAAAATCCTGAACCGGTTTGTCTACGCCGGTATAACCTCGCAACGATGGATCCCAGAATGGATTGGGCAAACATCGGACATCAAATACGAAGTCGGCATCACGCGGCAAACCAAATTTAAAGCCAAACGATTGAATCAGCAGCGTCATGTCTTGATGGGTCACGTTGGCGACACGCTCTTGTATCAACTGGCGCAGCGACTGAACTGACAATTGGGTTGTATCAATTTGTAGCGTTGCCAATTGGTGGATGGGCGCTAACAAGGCACTTTCTTTGTCAATGGCTTCAACCAGAGATACGGTAACGGTAGACAGTGGATGTTTTCTGCGAGTGGACGAGTATCGTTGTAACAAGACGTCATTTTGTGCATCCAGGTACACAATCTCAATGGAATTGAGGCTGGTTGACAGGTCTTCGACTGATTCGGCAAAGGATTCAATATCATCTGCTTCATTGCGCGCGTCAATGCACAGGGCGACCTTTTTGTGTAAGGCAGACGCTTCAAAATGGTGGGCTAAGGCTGGCAGCAATTTAGCAGGCAAGTTATCTACGCAGTAAAATCCTAAATCTTCTAGCGCTTGCAGGGCTACCGACTTTCCTGACCCCGATCTGCCACTTAAAATGATCAATTTCATTGAATGTCACCTGGAGAAGCAATGGGAGGTTATGCAGAACTTTGTGTAAATTCCCTATGAATATCAATCGTATCTTGCAGTGTTCTGAGTCGAGACCTAGTGGTTTCAACTGATAATTTTTCGGCGATTTGTGACAGCAAGTCGAGGTGACCCTGAACTTGTTCTTCTGGCACCAACAATACAACCACCAAGTCGACGGGTCTGTTATCGACCGAGTCAAAATCTACCGGTGTTTCTAACCTAAAGAAGGCGCCTGTAATTTGCTTGCACACTGACAGGCGACAGTGAGGAATAGCTACTCCATTTCCAAATCCAGTGCTGCCGAGTCTTTCGCGATTGATCAGATTTTCAAAGACCACATCAGCGTCAAGCTCACTAGAATACTCACTCAATATTTGAGAAATATTTTGCAGTACTTTCTTCTTTGATGTTCCAGGCACATCAATAAAGATGCATCCTGGCGATATCACTTGGGATAGAGTAGCTATCATTGTTCCAATAAGCTCCTTATCCGCG
Organism: uncultured Saccharospirillaceae bacterium; assembly: GCA_913063165.1. Classification (GTDB taxonomy): domain Bacteria; phylum Pseudomonadota; class Gammaproteobacteria; order Pseudomonadales; family Natronospirillaceae; genus CAJXZL01. The sequence goes on from CAJXZL010000056.1 coordinate 9,299, forward strand.
TTTACGGTCAGCTTGCTTTTCTTTGTGCTTCAATAATTGGCGGTCAAGTTTATCATTCATAAGATCAATGGCAGCGTACAGATCTTCATGGGTTGCATCTGCATGAATCTGCATGCCCGTAATGTGGATTTGTGCTTCAGCTTTCTGGCGCATTTTTTCTACTGACAGGGTAACTTGTACATTGGTGATGTTGTCAACGTGTCGATCTAATTTTTCAAGGCGTGTTTTCACATATTCTCTAAGTGGTTCAGTCACTTCAATATGATGGCCACTAATGTTGACTTGCATAATCTTCTCCTATGACTAATGGACTTGTGTCCTTAACATGTAACACCGCATTGTTACGGTGTTACCTAAAAATAAGTTTAGCAATTATTGCGATCTAATGCCTGTCACTGACAATTATCAGTTGTTTGAAACATTATACCAATTGTTTTCGTTCATTGGACGGTGGAATGTTCAATGCTTCGCGATATTTTGCAATGGTGCGGCGTGCAATCTGGACACCCATGTCTTCAAGCAGCTGTGCAATGCGGCTGTCACTTAAGGGCTTTTTGGTATTTTCTTCAGCAACCATTTTCTTAATGATGGACCGAATCGCAACTGAAGAGCATTCTCCGCCACTTATCGTATTCACGTGGCTAGAAAAGAAATATTTTAACTCAAATATGCCCTGAGGTGTGTGCATATATTTCTGGGTGGTTACGCGAGAGATGGTTGACTCATGCATTTCTACCGCTTCTGCAATCACGTTTAATACCAGTGGCTGCATTGCCTCAGGCCCGTTCTCAAAAAATGCTTTTTGGTGTTCAACAATCCGCGTCGCAACCTTTAACAGTGTTTCGTTTCTGCTCTGCAAACTTTTTATAAACCAACGCGCTTCTTGCAAATTGTCGCGCAAAAAGGTGTTGTCGGCACTGTTGTCTGCGCGCTTTACCATACCGGCATAGGCCGAATGTATGCGAATCTTAGGTGCGATTTCTGGGTTTAATTCAACCAACCAACGTCCCGTTTTAGGGTCTTTAGAGACCAATACATCCGGTATGACATATTCAGGAGGCGAGTCTGCAATGATGGCGCCAGGCTTAGGTGTTAATGTCTGGACGAGTGCGATGATGGCTTTTAGCTGAGGCTCTTTTAAACGTGCCCGTCGCATCAGTGTTGCGTAGTCCCTGTTACCGAGAAACTGCAAATAATGCGTCACCACGTTCATGGCTTCTTTTATCAGCGGCGTATTCTCTGGTAATTGGCGCAATTGGGCCAATAAACAGTCACTGAGGTCGCGAGCACAACATCCGACTGGGTCAAATTGTTGCAGGCGGTGTAAAACTGCCTCCGCTTCGTCCAATTCTAATGGATCTTCTGCGGTAGACAAATCTTGTTCAAGACCACTAAACAGTTCATTCCAATCGTCGCTGATATAACCGTCACTGTTAGTTGCATCAATAATAGACAAGGCTATGGCGTGATCACGGTCACTCATAGGCGTTAGATTGAGTTGCCAGAGTAGGTGTGATTGTAGGGAGTCTGTTGTGGCATTTTGATTGTCAAAATAGCCATCGTCATCACCGCCATTATTAGGTGCAGTCCCGTTGGTGGCGTGTTGGTAAACGTCATCCCAAGAACTATCAACGCCCAGATCATCTGGTATGGTTTCAGAAGGCGCATCCGAGATCTCATCACTGCCATTATCGGTATTGGTATAGAGGTCGGGCTCGGAGAAATCGGTTGGTTTTTCACCTGCGGTATAATCGTCTTGGCCTGTAGATATGCCATCTTGATGTTGGGTATCGCCCTGAGACATGTCTTCTTGATCATCTTCAAGTTCCAACATCGGATTGGACTCGAGAGCCGACTGTATCTCCTGCTGTAAGTCGAGCGTCGATAATTGCAGTAATTTAATGGCCTGTTGCAGTTGCGGTGTCATCGTCAACTGCTGGCTCATTCTAAGCGAAAGTGTTGGCTTCATGGCTATTCAAAGCACCTATTGATTAGGGTCATAGTCTAAACTTCTCGCCTAAATAGGTTAGTCGCACCTGAGGGTTGCTTAAAATAGCATCAGCATCACCTTGAGCGATAATGCCACCATCGCCTACGATGTAGGCGTGTTCACAAATGTCGAGGGTATCTCTAACATTGTGATCAGTAATCAGTACGCCAATGCCGCGGTTTTTAAGATGGGTAATGATATCTTTAATATCGTTCACAGAAATGGGATCAACCCCAGCAAAGGGTTCATCCAACAATATAAATTTCGGATCCATGGCCAAGGCCCGCGCAATTTCAACGCGCCGACGTTCACCGCCCGACAGCGCCATGCCAAGGCTGTTTCTGATATGGGCGATATGGAACTCTTCTATCAAGCTGTCGCAAATTTCATAGCGAGCGCTTTTAGACAGTGATTTTCTGGTTTCTAAAATGGCCAAAATATTGTCTTCGACAGACAGACGTCTAAAGACGCTGGCTTCTTGGGGTAGATACCCGATACCTTTTGCGGCACGACCGTGAATGGGTAAAAATGTGATGTCTTCACCATCGATAAAAACTTTACCGCGGTCTGAGGGTACCAAGCCAACGATCATATAAAAGCAGGTGGTTTTGCCTGCGCCGTTAGGACCCAGTAAGCCGACAATTTGTCCGGCTGATACCTCAAGAGATATGTCGGTTACAACAGCGCGAGGACCGTAAGACTTGGCTAGGTTCTTGGCAACCAATTGGGTCATTTGGTGTCCTTTGCGGCAGGTAC
>CAJXZL010000057.1 GCA_913063165.1 uncultured Saccharospirillaceae bacterium
GCTATGAAGGAAATCTCGACGATTACGATGCTACTGACTGCGGTATCGCCTGTGGGCCTGTCAGTTTTAGAGCAACCCACGGCTTTGAAAATGACGCGATCATCGGTGATGAATCGACTATAACTATCCCGTAAATGCCAGCGTCACATCTTGTCGTTACCAGTGGCTAATTTGGCGTTACTGAAGGTTCATGCGCAGGTAAATTGACTTTGAACTGCAGCGCATGAGCGAAGCTGTAATCACATATTTAAAGACAATAAGGTGACGCCAATGAATGCTAAAAATACGGGTAAAGGCACAGAGCGCAATGCTAAGGATGGGGCAGAGCAAACGAATCCGGCTGCGAATGAGACCCTGCTATCGCAGGGTGGCGATCAAAGCCCAGATCAATATACAAAGCGGCCTAAAACCAATAACGAGTATTTTGATACCTTCGACCCTCGTAATGGCATGAGATTTGATATTCCGATGTTAAATACTACGGACCCGCGCTATTACTACAAATACATCGACTATATGAAGATGCGAGAGCAATCGCCAGACACCTTTGAAAAAGTGTTGAGCTGGGATTAACAGGGTAATTCCCCGATAAACCTGATCGTTTTCGTCACCCTTAATGGGCCACCCACTTACTTAATGGGCCACCCATCATAAGCCATGCGCCAGTTGTTACAATTTTGCATTGATTTTATGGTTGTTTGGTAAGAAAGTGCTTAATGATAGAGCAGCTCTTAGGATGGGTGTCCTATTAACTAATTAACTCTTATTAACTCAATACATTAGGAAGAAAAAAACAAACAGTACAAACAGGCCCGCCATGATGTAACCACCAACACGTTCCTCGGTCGTTGCGATATAATCTGACGGGGCGTACTGCGTGCTTGTATTATGGGGCAACGAGTTCATACCTGCTTCTGATGCGCGCCAAACTTCTCTTTGCCTTTGGGGCTTCATAGCGTCAACTTCGGCTTTAATTTGATCCTTACCCCAAAATTCACTGGTAATTTCCCTGAGTGCAGCGTTTACGCGCATACTACGATCAGCAGTTACAAGTGAAAATTTATAGTCCTCCGCTGTCTTGATAATCTGAAGATCTGGAGTCGGTTCCCTTTTTTGATTCTTTCGGTTAATTAGATGGATCGGTGTTTTCTTGTAGTAAGATCTCACTACCGTGTCGGAGTCGCGTGCAAGTTCGGTGCACAATATAAATTCTTGGTCATCGAAACTGCGATAAAAATCTCGTGCAGCGAATTGAATCGCTCCTTCTGATTTGTCTTTATGCTTATCAAGTTCGGTTAGAATCGTGTTGTCCACAAAAAGTAGGTGGCCTTTTTTATGGAGAACATGCAGCGCTTCTGGATTTTCCAGAATTACGCTAGTATCAATAAGGACTTTCTCACTTAACGGCATTTTCACTCCCTTGTAATGGCGTTTAATGTTCTTTATACACGACTAATTTACAGCCTTTTTTTTGTAAATGCCTTAATAAAAATGCATTAATAGAAATGCCTTAATAGGCCACCCATCATAAGACTCCTGCTTCTGTTTTCGTTAAGTCGGAATGCCTTCCATCAACCTCTAAAGCTCGCTATCTCTTGATTCCGCTGTGGTGCTGTTCTAAGAATGTCAGGGTGGTTTGCCAAGCTTGTTGTGCGGCTTCGGCGACATAGGTCTCCCTATGGTCATTGGCAAAAGCATGACCGGCATTGAATATACAGATGGTGGCGTCTGGCAGGGCATCCGCTACAGCCTTGATGACCTCTTTGGGTGTGTGGTCGTCGGTATCGCCGAAGTGAAACAACATCGGGCAGGCGGGGCCCTGCGGATTGGCCGCCAGATGTTTTTCAAGCGCGGTGCCGTAATAGGCGGTTGCGGAAGTAAAGGGCGCTAATGACGTATCACAAGCGAGCCTGAACGCTTGGCCACCGCCCCAACAAAACCCCACCAGTGATACGCCCATGCCACCTGCGACGTGATTTCTGGTGGCATCGATGTCCATGGCGACCTTGTCTGGGTCTAACGCCCATGCGATTTCTCGGCCTATCAATGGTGTGCTAAACGGAATGACGGTGTTGGGTGCGTGGCGGTCGAATAACGCCGGTACGATAGCGTCGTAGCCTTGATCGGCGTACTGCCACGCCAAGGCAGCTAGCTGTTCGGTGAGGCCGAATATCTCTTGAACGATGATGACGCTGCCTATTTTCTCCCCATGGGCGGGGGCATAAAAGGCATCGAAGATGAATCCGTCGTCACTGGTGATGGTTATTATGTGTTCTGACATATTGGGCTGCTCTACAGGTGAAACATGACGTGATATTGCGCTAAATTAACGGCTTTGAAAAGAAAGGCTATGTGAAGGCGAGGCTAAGCGTCTCATTTATTGGCATGTTTGGCGTGAAAAATGCGACCGTTCTGAAGCATGACTTGTGGCATTTGGGACAAATCGAGAGGGGTGTAAACGGGCATATTTCACTGGGCTTAACATCGCGCGTGGTCTTACATTGCAGGCTGTCTTTTTTCGATCATTTGGTCTGCGACTGTGAGGGTTTCAGTTCTCATGCTCTGAGTATTCTTCTATATATAAATCCTAAGGTGCTTGGTATTTCGCTAGACGAATGACATGATCAGGGTATTGTGCAAATCGAAAAGCAAGGTTGGTTATAGCATAAACGGCTAACTTTGACTGACCAATTCGCTGGAATTCGCCCCACAGGGATAACACTATGGATCAGCCTATTATCGCCAATAACAAGCCAATCAAAGTCGTGTTAGAGAAGGGCGCCGAATATCATTTTTGTGCCTGTGGCCGTTCTAACAACCAGCCTTTTTGCGATGGCTCTCACAAGGTTACCAATATTAAGCCGAAGAAATTTGCTGCCGAAGCATCCGGCGATGCCTTTCTGTGCCAATGTAAACATACTGGGAATGCACCTTTTTGCGATGGAACCCACAAGCAGTTCACCAGTGAGCAAGTCGGCAAAGAAGGCCCAGGTGTGCAGATTCAGATTGCCTCAGATGGGGCTCCTAAGGCACCAGAGGCCATCGCCACAATAGAAGAACCTACCGTTGCCTTTATCCATCAACTGGCCAGAGAGGGTTTGTCGACGTTAGGCCATCATGGCCCCATGGCCTCTATGGGCGTGCCGCGACACCTGTTACCGCATTGGGACGATATCCAGATTATGGTGGCTCAGATGGCGACGAAGCCTCTAATGGAAGATATTCCTGTGAGTACCCAGCTAGTCATCGGGCCTCAAGCGAAAAAGCCGTTAACCCTTAATATCCCATTGTTTGTGTCAGACATGAGTTTTGGCGCGTTGTCTGAGGAAGCAAAAATTGCATTGGCAACGGGCGCAGAACTGGCTGGCACCGGTATTTGTTCTGGTGAAGGCGGCATGTTGCCTGAAGAACAAGCAGCCAATTCTCGCTACTTCTACGAATATGCCAGTGCTGGTTTTGGTTACGATGAATCCAAACTGAAAAACGTGCAAGCCTTTCACTTTAAGGGAGGGCAGGGTGCTAAAACAGGCACAGGCGGCCATCTTCCCGGCAATAAGAATGTGGGTAAAATATCCGAAGTTCGAGGCATCCCTGAGGGGCAACCCGCAGTATCGCCTCCCACCTTTAAAGATTTGCATACCGCACAGGATTTCAAAAAGTTTGCTGACAGGGTGAGAGAAGTTACTGGCGGCATCCCTATTGGCTTTAAATTGAGCGCGAACCATATTGAAGAAGACATTCAATTTGCGCTGGATGCCAGTGCAGACTACATCATCCTCGATGGTCGCGGTGGTGGTACTGGAGCAGCTCCAGAAATGTTTCGAGACCACATTAGCGTACCCACCATTCCGGCACTGGCAAGAGCGCGCCGATACCTTGATGCGCAAGGCGCCAGTGGCCGCGTCACGCTGATTATCACGGGTGGGCTTCGTGTCCCCATGGACTTTGTAAAAGCGTTGGCTTTGGGTGCAGACGGCGTTGCCATTGCCAATAGCGCCATGCAATCTATAGGGTGCGTGGCGGCACGTATCTGTAATACCAATAACTGTCCGACCGGCATTGCCACTCAGAATCCGTATTTAAGAAAAAGGCTCAACGTGGAGAAAGCGTCCAAGCAACTCCATAATTTCTTTGAAGCCTCGGTTGAGTTGATGCAGGTAATGTCACGCGCTTGTGGTCACGATGCTTTAAGTCAATTTAATAGCAAAGACCTAGCCACCTGGAACCGTGATATGGCGGTGCTGTCAGGGGTGAAATATTCGGGGTTTGAAAAACCTTGATGGATACCGTCAATGTGCTTTTGACAGCCTATTAGGCGTCGATAGGTTTGGATGGAGTTCGTCTGGATTTCAAAAATTGGGGCGGCAGATGACGCCCCATGTTGGCCTAGGCGTCGAAATACCAGTAGCCGCTATTGACCCAATCGGTAATCAATAGTTGGAAGTCAGAATTACCGAGGTAGTCGGCAAGGACTTCATTGGTCAGTTCTTGCAGGTTACAGAGTCTAGGAATCAATGACACCAGCGTGTGTGGCAAAATGACTTGCTCTCCGTTGATATAAACGATGCCTTGCTCGTATGAGTTTTCAAAATACAGGCAACGCAGTCCGCCCATTCTTATCAGTGGTTGCTGCTCAAGTTGCGTTAAAACATCTTCAATTTGAAATTCAAACTTTTGCTCTGGCAGATCCAATTCGCATTTTGAATTGGTTAAAAATCGACCAGTGAATTCGCTAATGAGCGTGTCATTCATGGTGCTAAGCATCTGCTCTTTTATGCGGTTGAAATCTTGATTGTCGATCAAACCAGAATGCTTGCTCATTGGACGATCCGGATCGTCGATACGTTGTTCGCCTTGGCCGCTGTCGATGATGTGATCAGCCAATGCGCTGAACATTTCTTTTGAAGAGGCGGTTCGATAACCGACAGAAAAACTCATCGAAGGTTCAAGACTGATGCCGTCGTGCGGATAACCCGACGGTAAGTACAGAATGTCGCCGGTATTGAGTTCGATATCTAAGATAGGTTCAAACTGTTCAACATGTAATAGAGCAGGGTGAGCGACAAATTCAGTGTTGCCTTCCTTTTTACCCACACGCCAACGTCGACTGCCAGAGCCCTGGCAAATAAACACATCGTACAAATCAATATGCGGGCCAACGCCACCACCAGGCAGACCATAGCTCACCATCAAATCATCGAGACGCCAGCGCGGAATAAAATCAAAACACTGAATGAGTGCTTCAGACTGGGGTAGCCAGTTATTAAGCGCCTGCACGATCAATGTCCACTCGGAATCACCTAAATGCTCATGGGATTCGAAAGGACCAAATTCCGCATCCCAAACACCACCTTTGTTAGACACCCGACGTGATTCGACCATCTCATTGGTCGCCAGTCCTGCCATCTCTTCTGGTGTTAATAAATCTTCAAAGTTTTTGAAACCCTGGCGAATAACCAGTGGCTTTTTTTGCCAATATTCCGCCAAAAAGGTTTCAGGTGTCATGTCGTTGATATGTAGTTGCATAGTTCGATGGTGATCCTAGTAAGTGCGAAATTTGGAAGGTCAAATTGTGGGTGCTAATGATTGGCGGATAGTCTCATATTAAGCAGGGACGCATGCGCCTAAAACTTGGATCAGATCAATGAATGAACAGTTAGCGCCCATTTTGAGTGACGCTGATCCCAATGGGTGCTCTAACGTGGCCTGTTATGTAATGGTGGCGATGTTGCCCATCATTCATTTTCAGGTTCTATTAACCAAGCACTTTGTGAGGCAGTTCATCGCGACACCGGATGAAAACACATAGGATCTTCGTATGTTGTAATGTTGATTCGCAACCGACAAAAGTATGGAGCTATGAGGAAGTTGTTAGAGGTGAGGTGATCTGTGAAATCTGAACTCGTTGTTAACAAGGGTGTCGTCTACCATTTGGGTCTTAAAAAGAACCAACTGGCACGCAACATTTTACTGGTTGGCGATCCCGCTAGGGCCCATAAAGTAGCCGCTTATTTTGACGTTATTGCGCATGAAACATTGAACCGTGAATATGTCACCATTACAGGTGATTTTATGGGATTACCGGTTTCAGTCATCGGCACAGGCATCGGGACAGATAATGTCGAAATTGCGCTAGCTGAAATTTATACCTTGCTAGAATTTGACCTAGATAGTGGCCAAAAAGACACCCATTCAGCCCCAACAAACATTATTCGTGTGGGCACCTCTGGAGGTGCACAAGACGACATCGCTTCGGGTACGTTGTGTCTCGCTTCCTATGCCTTGGGACTTGATAATGTCGGCCTGTATTACAATCAGCAGCCGGCAGATGAAACCGTAACCCAGATTGAGCAAGAGGCCTATCGACTGATTACCAATGCGACACCCAATGGTTATCGCTTTAAAGGAAAAATCCAACCCTATGCCGCTAAGGCCGATTCATTCCTATTAGACAGGCTCCGAACAGCAGCAAAGAATGTAGGTGCTGCCACAGTGGTCGGTATTACCGTGAGCGCACCGGGGTTTTATGGTCCGTCTGGGCGCATTATTGACGGTTTGGTTAATTCTGTTCCTCATATCAAGTCAGTATTATCTGAAATAAACATCCAACAGCAGCGTGTCCTTAATTTCGAAATGGAATCCAGTTTGTTGTTTCACCTGGCTGAGCAAATGGGTTATCGTGCAGCTACTATTTGTTCAATTATTAGCAACCCAAAAACCAGTGCTGACCTATTTGATTATACGGACAGCGTTGAGCAGAGTATTTTGATCGCGCTTAATGCATTACGCGCAATCAATGCTAAAAGTTAGGTCAAGGCTAGGCATGTAAAGACACCCACAGGATGCGTGTATGTAAGCCGCTTTGGAATAAAGTGGGTAATACTCTTGTTCATGTTGGTGGCAGCTTTTATCACGTTGCTGGGCTGCTCGACTATAAAGCAACACCTAATCCCGAATGGATGCCGCGCGCTGTATTACTGGTGGCGTAAAAAGCCTGATTTCTAGTCAAATGCGCCGCCTACGGTGTCTGATTGAAAATGCCTTAAGCAACTCAGAAGCAACAGCGTCAACAGCAACCTTAGCCGTCAATACGCCTTTTTAAAATTTTAATCACAGGTCACTGACCCACACGACTGGATGTGGTTATAATGGCTAGACTTACTGAGTAACGCTACATTCTGTGCGTTAAATACCGATGCTATATGGCACAGTAAGATTGCGGTAACTCCACCTGCGCGCCATTATTTTTTATAAGGAAGACTTGTCATGATTCGGCTGTTATTCATTGTGGTGATTGGTTTGCTTGTGTGGCAGTTAGTCAGGGTCGCGGCCCGAATGTCCACTGCAACGATTGAAGAAGCCAGAACCGTTGGCCTGCAAGAAGCGGCAGAACATATTGAAAATCCGATACTGTTAGACGACTATTTAAACGGGCGGCGGGTGTCTAGGGAACAAATAGAAGCCTTAATTGAGGAAGGCAGAATGCCTTCTTATGAGTGGCGACAATATATCTTTATTGAAAATCGTGAGCTCGTTACTGCCAATCGATAGCCCATTGCCTATCAATCCCTGACGCAGATAAGTTGACGTTCAGGGGTTTATCCATGCCGACCTAGCAGTCCCAAAACCCAGTCCCACAATGCCAAAGGCGCTACTTGCCTATCAAGCAGGAGATAATCCCCTGAGCACGGGCGGCATTTCTTCAAGTAAAAAATTGATCAACGTGCGGGTTTTGGCGGGCATAAAGGCTTTTTCTGGGTAAATGGCGTACATCGGCAAGCCGCCAATCGGTGTGTAATCTTGCAGAATTGGCAGGAGTTTTCCTTCTTTGATGGTGTTGCCTAACAGCCCCTTGTCGATCAGCAAGACACCGGTGTGGGCTAACGCAGCGGTAATTAAGGCACCGGGATCGTTGATCGCCAGAGGACCCGACACTGTCACGTTTTCGGTTGCGCCAGATGTGTGGGCAAACGTCCAATGATTCATCGCCAATTTGGCGTTTCGGTAAAACAAACACCGATGGTTCACCAAATCACTGGGCGAGTGCAGCGGCGGTGCGTTATCCAAATATTCTTTTGTGGCACACAGCATCCAAGATAGGTCACAGAGTTTTCGTGCGATCAAACTGGAATCGGGTAAATATCCAATGCGAATCGACACATCGATATTTTCCGCGATCATATCGACAAATCGGTCTTCCAACTGCACATTCAGTTTGATGCGCGGGTAGCGGGCTGCAAATTTCGCCAACAGGGGTACCAAATGGACCCTGCCTTGGGCGCTCGAGCAGGATATTTTTAGCTCCCCGGCAATTTCAGACTGATGGTCTTCTGAGATACTTTCAATGGTCTGCAGTGCCAGCTCAACTTTATGCGCCTCTTTCAAGACTTGCTGGCCTACCTCGGTCAGCACAATTTTGCGGGTGGTGCGGTTTAGCAGCCGAGAGCCAACTTGAGTTTCAAGTGCCGCTAATTGCTTGCTAACCGATGAACGACTCATACCCAATAACTGTGCGGCAGCAGACAAACTTCCTAGGCGATTTATGTGTGAAAATAGCACCAATCCCTTCAAATTATCGTTTTCAAGCGCCATAAGGTTCTCATTGTTGCGATTTTAGAAACAATATAGTGGGGGATTGCTATCTAATCAACACCCCATTTTGCGCGTAGCATACTGGGTCTGTTATCCACTAAACCCATTGGGCGTTATAGCATGAGCCTAGGCAATGATAGGCTCTCTTTATACGTCCAGTTAGAACCCTTACGCTACAGGTGACCCCATGTTAAAAGAGTTATTTAGAATCGCGCCAAAACTAGAATCTGATGGCTCATTTAGTCCATCAAAGTTAGCCCTTAAATTAGCTGTTCCAGCAACAACGGACTATGTGCCTGTTGTTTATAAGAAATATACCGGCGCCAAATCAAAAATCGCGGTTATTTTCACCGAACAAAAAAACATGACCATGAAGAATGGCAAGATGTTTTCAACAGGTAACCACCCAGTTGAGGCCATACTGCCGATGTTACATTTACAAGAAGCGGGTTTCACATTCGACATCATCACGCCGACCGGCAAGCCGGTGGTATTTGAAATGTGGGCCATGCCTAAAGATGATGTAGCGGTCAATGGATTCTACAAGCAGTATGAAGCGGCCTTCAAAGCACCCAAAAGCCTCGTTGACTTTGTAGCGAATGACTTAGAGATGGATGCAAGTTATGCGGCGGTATTCGTACCGGGCGGTCATGGCGCGATGCTGGGTATTCCAGAAGATATAAACGTCGGTAAAACGTTGCATTGGGCGCATGAGAAAGGCCTGTTCACCATCACTTTGTGTCATGGTCCAGGTGCTTTGTTGGCCACCAAGTTGATCGACGGTAAATTTATCTACCATGGTTATCAGATGACGGTATTCCCAGATTCTGTCGACAAGCAGACCCCCATGATCGGGTATCTACCAGGTCACATGCCGTGGCAGTTAAATGAGCAGCTCACTGGATTGGGTGCGGTTATCGTCAATAAGAAAGCCGATAACGAAACCATTATTGACCGCAAGTTGATCACCGGCGCAAGCCCTATGGCAGCTAACGCATTGGGTAAATTGTCAGCTGAAACCTTGCTGAATTCGTTAAGCTAGTCGCCGCTGTATTGGGTCAATGTCGCTCATTCGGATGAATGGGCGTCTGTCATTGACCTGATTGATTATCGAATTGCCTGATTATAAAACCGCCAGGAATGGCAGCCTTGCCATTCTGTTACAACCTTTCTATCTTTCTATCTTTCTATCTTTCTATCTTTCTATCTTTCTATCTTTCTATCTTTCTATCTTTCTATCTTGCGCCTATTGCAGCCTCGAAAGGGTGGTCGGTAGCCTGCTGTTCAAATGCCCGTGATGCGTATGAACGCGTCGCAGACACACATCTGCTCGCTATCACATTGCCTGCTACCGCATTGCCTGCTGCCATTTCGACCCCGGTGTTACCTACCCATCGGTGTTGCCTATCCATCGGTGTTGCCTACCCATCGGTTTTGAAGACGCGCAATGGGGCGTTTCAGTTAAGAGTGAACCCGACTGACATAGTTTACGTATCAGAAGACACATGCAGGCGTTAACCCTCACTCTGTTGTCGATAAATGAACCTGTTTGGGTGGCACTGTCGGTGGCTGGGAAACATTGTGACCTGCCAACAGCAACACCAATCTATTACAGGCGTTGATTACGATTGGCGCTAAGTGAAGTGGACAATTTATGAAAGTATTACAGGGCTTCATCCTGACTCTATTGGTTGGATTCTCAACTGCCTTGGTGGCAAAACCATCTCCGCAAGGCTGGACCATCGGGTTTGGTGGTGTTACAGCAGAACAGGGGAGTGCCAGCATTTTTCCTACCGTGGATATCGGTTCGCAAACTCTGATGTTGTTACCCAATATCTCCTATACCAAGGACCAGTGGAAATTCGGTAGCGATGGGATCATGTGGTCTGGATCGAACAATGCCGGTTATGAAGTTGAAGTGTCAGCAGGTTTTCCAATGTCTGCTGTTCGGGTTACAAAAACCGATGAATGGCGTAGTTACAGCGCAGAAAGTGGCCTGAATTATGCCGACGGTTTACTGCATCACATTGAATTGACTGCTTTGGGGCTGTCTTACCGCTATACCTATGGTTTAGAAGACCGCAACAACCAATTGCAACATCAATTCTCGTTTCAGATCCCGGTGTACATTGCCCGCGATGAACGCTTTTTGTTGTTTGCGACCGGCGCCTATGATCAGTCTAATGGCAATTTTGTTCTGAACAATCAAACCAGTAATGACAACGCGCTGTATGCCACCAAAAGCCTCGGTGTTTTTGTTGTTCGTACAATAAATGACAAGTCATCGGTGGTGGGGTCGTTGCAAGTGCAAAATCCAGAGAACCGTTTGTTACAGTTGCAGCCAGACATGGATGAATATCCGATGAAGGTGTTCTTCATGTATAGCTACCATCTAGGGAAGTGAACGGCGCGGTCAATAAGTTGATGGTGATGCGGAACACCTTACGTGGACACCCATAATAAGGACCTTACGTGGACACCCATAATAAGACCTGTAAGACTGACCTTACGGGGACACCCATAATAAGACCTGTAAGACTATTTTGCCCAGGTGACCTTACGGGGACACCCATAATAAGACCTGTAAGACTATTTTGCCTGCGTCGCTCTCTGCTTTGCTCCGAGTCTAACTACCCAGATTGACTCCGGCATTAAAAATGCCTCCGTCGCTCTCCGAGTCGAACTGCCCAGTTCGGGTCAGGCATTGCATGCCATGACCCAAAAACGAAAAAAGCCACCCACAAGGGG
>CAJXZL010000058.1 GCA_913063165.1 uncultured Saccharospirillaceae bacterium
AAATCCACGCCTTCTGGCATTGTTTCTTGGTCAGATCCATCAGTAGATAGCAAAAGATCTTCATCGAAATCGAAGTTCATGCCGTCTTCATCATCAGCTGTGCTAGCGGTTTCTGGCTGAGTTTCTGATGGCTCTGAAAATGAGAAATCAAGGCTATTATCATCGCCAGTATCTGGCGCTTCTAGCTTGGAATCCGATTCAGTTATTACCGGTGCATTATCACTACCTAAATCAAATGTAATACTGCCATCATCTGGTTCCGCTGCACGCTCAGAACCTGTTGTTGCGCCATCTTGGGGATCATCGGCATCTAACAACAAATCGTCATCCATATCGAAACCGGTTTTTTCACTGTCCCAGTCTTCAAATGACAGACCATCATCCATGTCAAAGTCATCTTCCGATGCCATAGAGTCAGACTGTTTTTTAGATGCTGTTGTATCTGGTATGTCCTCTAAGTTGTCGAGGTCGTCAGGCAAACTATCGAGGTCAAAATCGGCAGGTGACAGCCCTTCTGGCTCAGCCACGCCGCCAGCAGCTGGCAATTGGCTTCTCAGATCGTTTAACGCTTGTTGGACATGGGAAGAACCGTTCTTAAGCTCTGCGTCTAGCTTATTGAATCCAGCAGCATTGCCAGTTTCAACATAGACTTCAGCCAACTTTAATTTCACGTCTTCGCGCGAGCTGTCTTCAACCAAGGCTGCTTTCAATAGATCTTCAGCTTGGTCATAACGTCCGTATGCAATATAGATGTCAGCCTCTGCAACGGTATCGGCATGGGTACCTTGTGAGTCATTTTGGTTTAATCCAACAATCGAATCACCCGTTGATGCTAGGGCATCATGGTCATCTGTCTCGTCTCCAAAGTCTTCGTCCAGACCCAATCCATCGATATCAAAGTCATCATCATTGTCGTCGCTAACTTTAGGAACCGCTTCACCTTTACTGCCACGGCGTTTGACGACAGCCATCACGATGAGCGCAATAATCAAAAGAATGGCGGCGCCCACTAACGCTAGGTTCATCAGGCTGCCTAGTAACAACTTCTGAACGTCAGTCCACAAGTAGCTAATAAATGATTGTGGCTCCGGATCATGGCCATGCGGCGCTGCGTCATGCTCATCAACCGCAGTGGCATCAGCATGTGCTGTATCAGCCACCATATGGTCAGCATCACCTTCAACAGCAGCATGATCTGCTTCAGCAGCCATGTGGTCAGCATCACCTTCAACAGCAGCATGATCTGTATCAGCAGCCATGTGGTCAGCATCACCTTCAACAGCAGTATGATCAGCATCTGCTTCAGTGGCATCATGGGTTTCTGCCAGTGCCGCTTGATTGGCCAAGGCAACACCAGTTTCGCTCTGTAAAGCCACCATGTTTTGTAAGATGGTTAACTGATCTTGCAGGGCATCCAAGCGTGACTTGAGTTCAGAATTCTCACGCGCTAACTGGTCGTTTAGCTCAAGCGCTGTCGTTAATTCTGCAGAAAGCTTTCGAGATTGATCGGATAGTGAACCTGAAGAGGCCGCCCCTTTACCTGTTTCTGCACCACTGACGACTTCCAAATACCCCTCAGGGTTCTGAACTGCACTGTCGGTAGCCACACTGCCATTAGGAGCAACGGCACTAACACTGGCGGTCGTTGTTGCTGCACTACCCGTTAATGATTTATTTTGCCGACCGACTTCATTGACGGCTTCAGCCAAGCCCCAATTCTTCACTTGGTCTGTGGTAGGAACCACCAACAAAGAGCCTTCTTTAATACGGTTAATATTGTTATTAATAAACGCATCAGGATTCATTTGTTGAATCGCTAACATAATTTGGTGTGGGGACAGAGACTTATCTTTACGAACCCGCAGCGCAATCTGCCATAGCGTGTCATTCTGTTGTACACGATATTCATTTTCTTCGATGGCTTCTTGCCTAACAGGGACTGCTTTTTTAACGGTAGTCGATTGTGTCTCAACAACGGTGGTTGTCTTGGGCTGCTCAACTACAGCAACAGGAGTTTCAACCGGCGCGCTGAACGATACCAATGACGCCTGATCAAACAAAGGTGGGTCTAACAACAAGGTAAATTCTTTTAGCAGACGACCCGTTGGCCAATTCACTTCTAACATGAAATTCAAAAATGGCTCTTGCACCGGGTCTTTTGTGGTAACCAACATAACCAATTGACCATTACCACCGGTGACCAGCTTAAATTGTAGATTTGATAAGAAGAACTCTCTGAGAATACCGGCTCGGCGGAAGTCATCTTGAGAAGCTAGGGTCGGCAAAATTTCACCTGGTGACATCCCCTCTTCTTGTAGCAATTCAATTTCGGCTAACAATGGCTGATTCAGCGCAGATTTTAACGTGATTTCACCCAAACCCAATCCATAGGCTGTCCCAGCAAAAACTATACAGGTAATTGTTAGTAGCGACTTGAACATGCGTACCATTTTGACATTCCTTTTTAGGTGATCTTTGTAGTTAACCAAACTACCAATTTATGGCCCAAAGTTATTGAGACAGGGTTCTTAGTTATAATCCACCAACGACACAAGCAATAGCACAGCGGAGAATAAGCATTCAATACATCGCCTAAGTATTAATTATTGCTGGCGTTTTAGCAAATTAATACCCCCTTAGAAACGCTGGATTTATCGTTGATAGCCAAACATTTTATAGAATAGTGACGTCTGTCAAAGAAGTGGCGGGATCAGGGCGAGCCTGACTGTTACAATTTTCGTGTTATTAGCGTCATATTTTAAAAAAAAGGCCACTATTGTGGCCCTTGTAGTCGATTGCTCTAGTTGCACATTACAAACGGCCTAGTAGGATATTCAGCATACGCCTGAGCGGTTCTGCGGCACCCCACAATAACTGGTCGCCGACTGTAAAAGCACTGATGTATTCCGGTCCCATTGATAACTTTCGGACCCGTCCTACGGGAATATTCAGTGTGCCGTTAACCTGTGTCGGCGTAAGCGCATGCTTGGCATCCTCTTGATTGTTTTCAACCAAAGTCACCCACTCATTTCCTGACGCAATCAATTGCTCAATTTTGGCCAAGGGCAAGTCTTTGCGTAACTTGATGGTCATTGCTTGCGAATGACAGCGCATAGCACCGATGCGAACACAGAGACCGTCTATAGGAATTAGCCCCGCCGCGGTTTTACCCAATATCTTATTGGCTTCCTTTTCTGCCTTGGCTTCTTCTTGAGTCTGACCTGACAATGTGCGTGAATCGTCACCAATCCAAGGAATGAGGCTGCCCGCCAACGGCACACCGAACTGATCAACAGGCAAACTCTCATGCCGCATCTTTTCAGAAATTAAACGGTCGATTTCTAGAATCTCAGATCCTGGATCATCCAGTAGCGGTGCAACGCTATCCCGAATAATACCCATTTGACTGACCAGTTCTCGCATATGTCGCGCGCCACCGCCAGATGCTGCTTGATAGGTCATGGGTGATATCCACTCAACCAAGTCATGCTCGATCAAGCCCTGCAAACCCATCAACATCAAGCTTACCGTACAGTTGCCACCAGTGTAGTCTTTGACGCCTGCGGCCAATTGCTGATCAATGACATGGCGATTAACCGGATCCAAAATGATTACTGCATTGTCTTTTAAGCGTAATGTTGATGCCGCATCAATCCAATAGCCATCCCAACCGGATGCACGCAAAGCTGGATGTACTACTTCCGTATAGCTGCCGCCCTGGCAAGAAATAATAATGTCCATTTCGCGTAATTGGTCAATGTCCATTGCGTCTGCAAGCACCGCCTGAGGACCGGCCTCCTCTGGTGCAGCCTGCCCTTTTTGTGAGGTCGTAAAGAAGGTTGGCTGTATCCCCTTAAAATCCTGTTGCTGTCGCATGCGATTCATCAGCACTGAACCGACCATACCCCGCCATCCAACCAAACCCACCTTACTCATAACCTTTCTCCACTGTGATCAAGACCTGTAAATACATTATTCATTTTTAAGCCAGTAGCGCAGCGACAACCGCGTCACCCATGGCCTGTGTTCCAACCACCTGCACACCTTCGGACGCGATATCTGCAGTTCTCAGCCCGCTATCCAAGGTGTCTGAAACAGCCTGCTCTATCGCCGCAGCAGCCACTTCCTCAGAAAACGAATACCGCAACATCATGGCGACTGACAATATGGTTGCTAAGGGATTTGCCACACCCTTACCTGCAATATCTGGGGCACTGCCATGGATAGGCTCATACATGCCGCGGTTGTTACTATCCAACGAAGCGGATGGCAACATGCCAATAGAACCGGTGAGCATGGAGGCACAATCGGACAAAATATCGCCAAACATATTTCCTGTCACCATCACGTCAAACTGCTTAGGAGCGCGCACCAACTGCATTGCGGCATTGTCTACATACATATGGCTCAGTGTGACATCTGGATATTCGGCAGCCAACTCAGTCATTATTTCGCGCCACAGAACCGTCACTTCCAATACGTTGGCCTTATCTACTGAACACAACCTTCCAGAGCGCACTCGGGCTGCCTCAAAGGCGACTCGGCCGATACGGCGAATTTCATTTTCGTCGTATACATAGGTGTTATACCCTTGGCGCACACCATCATTGTCTCGAATACCGCGAGGCTGGCCAAAGTAGATACCGCCTGTGAGTTCTCTGACAATCAACAAATCCAATCCCGACACCACTTCAGGCTTCAGCGTCGATGCATCGGCTAACTGCGGATACAAAACGGCAGGACGTAAATTGGCAAAAAGATCCAATTCAGATCGAATACCTAGCAAACCCTTTTCAGGTCTTTTATCCATGGGCAGAGCGTCCCATTTAGGACCACCGACGGCGCCCAACAACACAGCACCTGCGGCTTTTGCAGCCACTAAAGTTTCAGCCGGTAATGGCACGCCTGTGGCGTCAATGGCAGCGCCACCAATCAAACCAGTCGACCATGTAAATCCTAACGAAAACTTGTCGTTCACTGCCGTTAGCACTTTAAGTGCTTCGGTCATGATTTCCGGGCCAACCCCATCACCTGGTAATACCAACAGATTCTTATTCATACCAACTCCTGCTTAACCAATTAAAACAACCAAGGTGATTGTTGTTGATGCTTTGTTTCAAACGCGCGTATCGCGTCGGCATCCTGTAAGGTAATACCGATGTCGTCCAAGCCATTGATCAGACAATATTTGCGAAAATCATTGACCTCGAATGACCATTGGGTGCCATCACCCAAGGATACCGTCTGATTCTCTAAACTCACGGTCAGCTGCACAGGTTCCCCCGATGCGGCCAAATCAAACAACCGATCCACCTGTTCTGCCGTCAACACCACGGGTAACAACGCGTTTTTAAAACAATTATTGTAGAAGATATCTGCGAAACTGGGGGCGATGATGACACGAAATCCATAGTCTTCTAACGCCCATGGCGCATGCTCTCGACTCGACCCACACCCAAAATTTTCACGAGAAAGCAAAATCTCACTGCCTGCATATTGCGGGAAGTTGAGTACAAAATCGGGATTGACCGGCCGTGAACTCACGTCCATACCTGGCTGCCCTTCGTCGAGGTAGCGCAATCCGTCAAACAAGTTTGGGCCAAACCCCGTGCGGGCAATCGACTTCAAAAACTGTTTAGGAATGATCAGGTCTGTATCAACATTGGCACGGTCGAGTGGGCACACATGGCTGTCTACCTGGGTAAATTTACGCATGGTTCTGCACCTCTCGTATATCAACAAAATGACCCGATATCGCAGCAGCGGCAGCCATTGCGGGGCTTACCAAATGGGTGCGACCACCATAGCCTTGGCGACTTTCAAAATTCCTGTTAGAGGTTGACGCACAGTGTTCACCTGCGCCTAATTTGTCAGCGTTCATGGCCAAACACATCGAGCAGCCGGGCTCACGCCACTGCAATCCTGCTGCGATAAAAATATGGTGTAACCCCTCTGCCTCGGCCTGTTGCTTCACCAAGCCAGACCCTGGTACAACCAACGCTTCCTTAATGGTGGCTGCGATACGTTTACCGCGCACCACCTGTGCAGCAGCACGAAGGTCTTCAATGCGTGAATTGGTGCAACTGCCAATAAACACCCGATCAAGTGTGATATCGGTCATTTTTTGCCCTGCGCTGAGCCCCATATAGACTAACGCGCTTCGAATAGCCGCTGCCTTGCCTTCATCAGCCGCTGCAGCAGGATCTGGCACACAACCATCAATACCGACCACCATCTCTGGTGAGGTGCCCCAGGTAACCTGAGGTACAATGTCTGCAGCAGAAATGCGTACCACTTTGTCAAAACGGGCATCTACATCGCTTACCAAATGGCGCCATTGGCTTACCGCTCTGTCCCAGTCATCGCCTTTGGGTGCAAATGGACGGCCCTTGACATAATCAATGGTAATCTCATCGACGGCGACCATGCCCGCTCGGGCACCCGCCTCAATCGCCATATTACAAATGGTCATCCGGCTTTCCATAGACAAGCTATGAATTACAGAGCCTCCAAACTCAATCGCACAACCATTACCACCCGCTGTGCCCAATACGCCGATAATATAGAGCACCACATCCTTTGCGGTCACACCGGCGCCCAGCTCACCATCAACCGACACCAGCATATTGTCCATTTTGCGTTGAATGAGACATTGGGTGGCTAGTACGTGTTCAACTTCTGAGGTACCGATACCATGTGCCAAGGCGCCAAAAGCGCCATGAGTAGAGGTGTGGCTGTCTCCGCACACGACGGTCATACCCGGTAAGGTAGCACCCTGTTCTGGCCCCACAACATGCACAATGCCTTGGCGAATATCGTCGATGGCAAATTCAGTAATACCGAACTCTTCGCAGTTATCATCTAACGTCTGTACCTGTATGAGCGACACTGGATCGACAATACCGGCGTTTCCGGCGGAGCGTTCTTTTTGGCTAGTCGGTACGTTATGATCTGGCGTTGCCAAATTTGCGTTGAGTCGCCAAGGCAATCGTTTGGCCAATCGCAAGCCTTCGAACGCTTGAGGAGACGTGACTTCGTGCAGCAAATGGCGGTCTATGTAAATTAGTGCCGTGCCATCATCTCGCGTCTGTACCAGATGTGATTCCCACAACTTGTCATATAATGTTTTACCAGCCACCGTCTTACCTCTTACTCTATGAGTTTCTATGTCTCCATTGTAAATTGATCGACCAATAAAACAAATTCATATTTCTTATCACTTCTATCACCAAATGGAATACATATGATATTCTCGCCAAAAATCCATGGCTTTGGAGACTCCTCATGGACACACACGCACTGACTGCTTTTCTGGCTGTTGTTGAAAACGGCTCATTCTCAGTGGCTGCACAAAAACTGCATATTACACAGCCTGCGGTATCAAAACGCATACGGAGCCTTGAAGAGCATCTCAAAACCCGCTTGTTCGACAGAATTGGTCGGGAAGTGATCCTCACCGAAGCGGGTAAAACGCTTGTGCCCTCTGCGCTACACATCGTGCGTGAAATTAAAGAAGCGACACAAAGAGTGAACAACCTGTCTGACACCGTCTCTGGGAAACTGTCCATTGCGATCAGCCATCACATCAGCCTGTATCGTCTCGCCAATGTCATCAAAGAATTCATTGTTCGACAGCCTGGTGTAGAGCTTGATTTGCACTTTATGGAATCCGAGCAGGCCTACCCAGAAGTGTTAAAACGGCGATTAGAATTGGCGTTCGTGACCCTGCCAAGTAGCTTGGAGCGTAGCCTGGTCAGCACCAAGGTATGGGACGACCCCTTGGTCTTTGTGGTAGGCAGAAACCACAAACTGGCTAACAGAAAGTCAGTACGGCTTAACGAGCTTTGCTATGACAATGCCCTATTGCCTGATACCAATACCTTTACTTTTAACATTGTAAAGTCAGTATTTGAACAGCACCGCTTGCCACTGAAAACCGCATTGCCCATTAATTTTCTTGAAACCATCAAAGTCATGGTATCAGTAGGCCTCGGTTGGTCAGTGGTACCTAAAACCATGGTAGATGATCAATTGGTGCCCATTGCGGTTGAAAATGTGCATTTGGCGCGAAAATTGGGTTATATACAGCACAAAGACCGCACGTTAAGCAAAGCAGCTCAAGCATTTTTGGACTGTTTGCCAGTTTGAGTAATTGGCCATACAATTCAATTCATTGACCTAGCAGCTATGCGACTTATTGGCAGCTTTGTCATTGGATTGGTGTGGACGCATTTAGAACCTCGCGCCCTGAGATGGTCGATTAATGCAACGACCGCAAATGCATTGTGGGTATTGTGTTTCGGTACTGCTGTAGCAACCCTGTTCTTTCCCTCCTATGTCGCGGATGCATATTATTACCAAGTATTTAATGAAACTGTGAATCAAGCGGTAATCGTATTTCATCGCACCATTTTTGCGCTCTCCATGTTGGGTGTTGTATTACTCGTACGCGCAAAGCCAAACAGCGGCATAATGAAGTATTTCAGGTTATCCCTTTCAGTGTCTTTCTGGCGGCCGTTTTCCAGACTGGCTTTCCCAGCGTATTTATTTCACTTTCCGTTTATTGCCATCGCTTGGCTGTTGGTCATACGAAACACACAAATTGAGACAATCGCTATCCCAACCCTGTTCATGTCTGTTATTGCCATGATAATCACATCCCTATTGGTCTTGTGGTTTTCATTGCCTCTACATTACAAAATTGAGAAGCCTGGCATCGCGTGGGGAAAACGCATCGGCGACCGATGGCTTCCAAATAAACCAGCTGACTGACTACCGACCGAGCCATTCAGATTCACCTATCAGCAGGATATAGCGATGGCAGGAGGATATAGCAATGGCAGGACGATATAGCGACGGCACGCGTAAGGACATACCTTAACGTCCCTGGTACGACCGAAGCTGCATTAGCATTTTACACATCGGTATTCGACACAGAATATGTTGGCAGCCTGATGCGGTTTGCCGACAGAAACAACCCTGATCTTCAGGATGTGGCCAAAGATAAAATCCTGCATATCGAACTAATCATAGTAGGTAGCCACGTCATCAGGGCGACTGATGTTTTGCCTGGTATGGGGACGATTTCTCAGGGCAATGCTGTCCAATTAAATCTGGAACCAGATACGCGCTCGCTTGTTTCAAGCACTAGCCGAGAACGGAGAGATAAGAACCCCTGTGGCAGCCATGTTGCGGGGCGGTTACTTTGGCGTATTGATCGACCAGTTTGGTATGGGCTGGATGTTTAATTGCGTCAGTGAGGACGAATCACTGGCAAAACAGCACGATCCGGTCGGCAATGTCAGAATAATTGGTTATTGATTGACGCTGATCTTGTTTATCGGTTGCTCGGCCGTTTCAGTTCACCTAGTCTGTGAGCAACCCATCAGCAAAGGATTTTTCGACATGTCGGAAGTGAAACTGACCTCCTTAATCGGAAACAGCCAGAAATTAGATGGCGGTGCCATGTTTGGCAACGCTCCGAAAGCATTGTGGCAACGCTGGTCAAAGCCAGATGAATACAATCGTATAGATTTGGCGTGTCGTTGCTTGTTGGTTCAAACCCCAACCAAAAACATTCTATTTGAAACTGGTGTCGGTGCGTTTTTTGCACCTGACATGAAAGAGCGATTCGGGGTGGTCGAGTCAGAACATGTACTGTTAGATAACTTGGCTGCAATCAACCTTGAAGCCAGTGATATCGACGTTGTGGTGTTGTCACACCTCCATTTCGATCATGCAGGTGGCTTGCTGACAGAATGGCAAGAAGGCGTAGAACCCGAACTGGCATTTGATCGCGCCACGTTTGTCGTCGGTAAGACTGCATGGGAGCGTGCGCTCAATCCTCACATGAGAGACCGTGCGTCGTTTATTCCACTGCTGCAAAAATTACTGCAAGAATCAGGGCGATTACAATTGGTTGATCAGTCCGATGCTCCCAATATTCTTGGTGCTGGCTTTCGATTTCATGTGTCAAATGGTCACACGCCTGGGATGCTGTTAACTGAAATACCCACAACCCTAGGGCCTGTGTTGTTTTCCGCAGACCTTATTCCGGGTGCCGCCTGGGTCCATTTGCCGCTGACGATGGGTTACGACCGATACCCAGAATTATTGATTGAAGAAAAGCAGCATCTACTCATGGATTTAATCGCCCGAGGTGGACGGTTGTTTTTTACCCATGATCCCGATGTGGCAATGGGCACCCTGTATCAAAATGACAAGGGCCGTTATGGAACCAACGACAACGTTCCAGGTTTCTCAGCGCTATAAAGACGAGTCAGTGGCCACTCACTGCGATATTGCAGCAAGCCACTGGTCTAATCGTTTAGCCGAAACTGGTTTTATGGTGCCCAAACTTTGGGCAAACAACGATATTCGGTATTCTTCTAACATCCATCGAAACTGCTCTAATTCGAGCAATGGGCGGTTTTGCAGCACTGCTTGCGCCTGCTTCTTTTGCAGGCTATCCCAATACCCCTTTATCTGATCAATCGACCACTGCTCGTTTGCAGGGATACCTTTGCTGCGATCCAAACGCGCGAGAATACCGCGACAATATCGGGGATATTGCTCTAACCAATGCATGGGCACTGCCGACGCAAAACCAGGAAAGACCAAATGGTCGAGTTGGAATTTTATGTCCGCGAACATATAGGCATTCTGTATCGAGGTGCGACCGGATATTCGTTTTGCAATATCGGTTCGGTATTTTAGGATTTCATGGATCAGCTTACCCAACCGCATACCCTGATCGAAAAACCCTGCTTTACCCTGTTGTAGCAGGTTATCCCAATCTGCAAGTGAACGTGGCAAACCCGAATTTTGGTCTTTCCAAGGGGCAATATAGGCCCACTTAAGCGCCCCCAGCACAATGTCCTCTCGGAATTCTTTGGTACTGCCAATGGGTGCATATAACAACTCAAGCGTCTTCAGCGTTTTAAGCTGTGTCAAAAGGTAGTTGCATGCCTCGTTTTTTTCCCGACTCAACAGCCACAACAGTGCCTGTTCATGGGCCAATGCCGCCTGAGTTTCGGTCTCAAAAGCGCCCACGCGAACGCCACCTTCAGATTGTTCTAACCCTGGAAAAACCCTAATCTTGATTCCCGCACGGGTGATAAAATCTTCCTCCAATATTGGCGCTGCAGGAAACTGCGTCAATAATGGCTCGGGCTGTTGGGTCTTAGAAGCCAGTTTGAGCTTTGGTGCCGTGGCTTCGCCGGTAATTAATTCAACCTGTTTCCTGCCTTGTCGAACAACCTGGCCATTCGCGTCTAATACCTTAATGTTCATCTCATGATGTGG
>CAJXZL010000059.1 GCA_913063165.1 uncultured Saccharospirillaceae bacterium
TTTGTAAAATGGTGGTTAGTTTACCATCAAACCAATTTTGAACTAATAGGGTTTCCCATGCTGAATGTAAAAAAAGCCGTTTTAATGTTGTCAGCAGCGATGCTGTTACAAGGCTGTGCGCAACAGGCAGTAGTCGAAGTGGCTGATATTGTGTACCCGCCAGCGCCAAACGAGCCACGATTTTATTACCAAGAAACGTTAAAGCATTCGGGGCATATTGAGGTCGAGTCGGAAGACTTATTAATGCAACGGATTTTATTGGGTCAAAATCGGAATATTTATGGCTTCGGAAAGCCCATCGATATGACTGCTAAACTTGGTCGGCTATATCTGTCTGATAGTACGGGTCGTAGGGTGCTCATATTAGATCGCAATAACGGCAAGGTGATTGAAGTGCGGGAGGCCGGTCTTGAGTTAGTTCGTATGCCATTTGCGATCAAGGTAACGGATGTTGGCGAGATCTATGTTATCGACGGAACTCTGAAGAAGGTGCTGGTGTTCGATGAGAACGGAGTTTTTATCAGATCAATCGGAACCCCAGAGATGTTTGATAAACCCAGCGGTTTGGCAGTTACACCGGACGGATCCCGGGTGTACGTGTCGGACACTGGCGGTGTAAGCTCGCAACGTCATCATATTCGTGTATTTGACGGTGTTACGGGTGAGCATTTATATGATTTGGGTAGCCGCGGCAAAGAGCCAGGGCAATTCAATTTACCCAAAAATATTGTACTGACGCCTGATGGTTTATTGGCAGTCAATGACAGTGCTAACTTTCGGGTTCAGCTAATCGACCCGTTAACGGGTGAGATGGTTAAGTCTCTTGGCCAAATCGGCATGAGTTTTGGCCAGTTTGCGCGGCCCAAAGGTATAGATGTTGACGGTGATGGTAATATTTACGTCGCCGACGCATTGCTTGGCAATGTTCAAATTTTTAATAAAGAAGGTCAGCTGCTGATGCATATAGGTCAGCGATCGGAGATTGATGGGCCTGGAAATTATCTACTGCCAGCTGGTTTGGCTGTAGACGAAGACGGACGCATTTACATGATTGATCAATTCTTTGCCAAGATTGATGTGTTTCGCCCTGCCAGTCTGGGTAAGTACGAAGGAAGCTTTGCGCTACCGTTGCCCAAGCAAAAGTAAGGGGCTTGCGAACACAAAAAAGCCAACCTCTGGGTTGGCTTTTTTAATGCAGCGCAGGTTCTCTGGCTTATCCTCTTCCGGCCTCGCGCCACGCCTGTAGGTGGTCATAGGCTTGCTGTAAGTAGGGGTCATCATCGGTTGTACGATGTCGATAGGTTTCCATTGCACCAATGGCTAACGGGTAATTCTCTTGTTTAGCAAAGGTCAGGGCCAAACCGAAGTAGGCGCTCAGTAAGTTAACATTGAGTTCAATGGCGCTATTGAAAAAGTCTTGTGCAGCCTGGTAACTTTCCATACCCAACAATGCATACCCCATGTTGTTATAGGCTTCTGGCATTTCTGGCGCGATATCAATGACCTTGTGAAAGGCAGGGATTGCTAGCTCATACTGTTTGGCATGCAGCATCATCACACCCTGATTAAAGGTGGTTTGCAATAGTTCGAGATGCGGATCGGCAACGATCGCAAGGTTGCTTTCGTTGCTTTCCGCTGTCGGTGTAGGGCTTTTGATAGCGACGGTCTCTTCGACAGCAGGTGCCGTGCGCATCTGATTGAAGGCATCCCTGATTTCTTGTTGATAATTGGTAAGCAATGCGGCAGACAATGTAAGGGTGCCGATTCCTAGGAAAACCAGTTTGTTACTTAGCTTCAAAGCGCGCGTGCTCCAGTGAAATAGGTCGAAATATACCTGTCTTTTTTCTCAAAAACGACAAGGAAATTCCCAAAAACAAGAATATTCCACCAATCGCCATCAAACCGCCGAGCCCCATCAGGGTGAGAACGGCAAGATGTTGCCAGTCGTCAACCAGTTGTGCTGCTAGGGTTAGTTTGCGCATTCCACCTAGCAAACCAGACCAGGCAAGACCGGTGGCTAGTAGGAAGACACCCACGGAATAGATTGTCATTTGTAACTTTACAATAAATAAGGATCCAGCATTGGTCGTCAATCGGTGCATGACATAGGCCATGATCGCCAAGTTAACCGCGCCTGTCATGGCGTGGTAGTGTGCAGGAACCATCAGGTTGTCGTTTCTAATCAAGGTGCCTATGACGAGGCCGAGGATGAAAAGACTGCCCGATAGGCGTTGTGGTGACAACCAATCATCACTGCGCTGTGAATAGATCCGCAACACAATGGGCAGGACCCAAAGGCTGCCAAACCGCATGTAATGGGTAAATAGAGCGCGATACAGATCGGTGTCGGGATGAATAACCACGGGGATTAAGAGTCCGGCGATGGCGCCTATAATGGGCACCTTCCACAGCCAGCGCTCGAGTACGCTCATAGGCTGAGTATCTGGCATAAAATATAGCCAAGCCGTTACCATGACTTGGAGCGCAAATAGCTGCCATATATGGCCTGGACCCCAAAACAGTTGCTCAAAATAGCGCGCGTCATGCATTTGCATTTCAAGCAGCACCATGGATATCAAGGCATTCGCGACGGCGGACAACAATAACAGCGCCATGACCGATTTTGACCAGGCTAGGACGGATGGATTCTCTGGGCTGTTGCCGTTGACATGCTGGTGCAATAGCCACTGCAGCGCCATCCAGCAGAAGCTACCAATAATCAAAACCAAGCCCAAGAAATAGCTAGGGGTATCAAAAACCGGCATGTAGTTATTGAGAATGGGCGCAGAAGGTATTAGGTACGCAAATATCCATAACGCGAAACCCGCGGTGGCCATCCAAGCGCCCATTCGGTTGATCCAGGTGTCTAGGGTGGCGCCCCAGAAAAAGCAGGCGATTGCGCCTACCCACAGCGTCATATTGAGGTCAACATGCAGCACCAGTGCGCGTTGAAAGCTGTTTTCATCAGGTAGTAAGCTACTCAAAAGCGGCGTTTTTCCAGCGATCAACAAGACAGCCAATAGTGTGGCTAAGGCGACGGCAATCATGCCGAGCTTCAGCCATTGGCCTGCATTGTTAATAGGTGTTTGAGTAGTCGTCATGATATCTGGTACCAAGTTTACAGGGCGAATTAAGTATTTTTTGCACAAATGCTCTTAATTTACCTGCAATTATTATACCTTTTTATAAGTAGGAATGTTAATTGCATTGTAGAACTTAGATTTAACAGAACCGATGCGAGTCAATGCATTGAAAATTGATAGATATTAGGAATTCGATATGAATAAGATTATGACAGTCTCAGCAATCTCCATTTTACTCGCATTGGCTGGCTGCGAAAAGAAGGTCGATGACCACGCGGCAACACCTCATGGACATGATGATGAAGCGCCTGTAGTGGTTGATACGCATGCTGAAGCAGCACCAGCGTCACACATGGCAGCCCCTGCTGCACATGCAGAAGCTGAAGGCGACAACATGGGTAAGGTTGTTGAGTTTAGTAATGTACCTGGTTACACCTATGCTTTGATCACGACGCATGACGGTGACCAGTGGTTTGCTGGTCCTTCTGCTGACCTGCATGCGGGTCAAACCGTTTATTGGAATGAAGGCGCAGTCATGTCTAATTTCAATTCGCGGGCAATGGGCAAAACGTTTGATGCCATTATGTTTATTGATAACTACATGGATGCCCCTGCATCTATGGCTTCTGCCGACATGCACGGTGGTTCCGCGGCGCCTGCACATGGTGCAAGTGGTCAACAGGGTAAAGTGGTATTCGCTCAGGTATCTGCTGGTTACCTGTATTTAGAAGTAGACACAGCTGATGGCCATGTATGGATTGCTTCTCCTGCACAGGAAATGCATGAAGGTGACATGATCAGTTGGGCTGATGCATCGAAGATGTCGAACTTTACAGCAAAGAGTCTAGGCCGCACCTTTGAAACTATCTATTTTGCAAGCGGTGTTAAGAAAATCTAATTGATAGACAGTGCTCAAACGAAAAAAGACGCTTAAGCGTCTTTTTTTATGTCTGTCGATGTCAATTCTGCAATAGGTGGTCTGTTTTAGCAGCGCAAATAAAGTCGTTCAGATGCAAGCCTTGGATGCTGTGGGTCCACCAGTTAATGCGCACTTTTCCCCACGTGGTGACGATCTCAGGATGGTGCCCCTCATGTTCAGCCAAGTCGCCAACAAGCAGTGTAAATGCCAGTGCTTGTTTGAAATCGCCAAATTGAAACTCACGCGACAG
This sequence comes from uncultured Saccharospirillaceae bacterium, assembly GCA_913063165.1. GTDB lineage: Bacteria > Pseudomonadota > Gammaproteobacteria > Pseudomonadales > Natronospirillaceae > CAJXZL01. The sequence goes on from CAJXZL010000059.1 coordinate 4,253, forward strand.
CTGCATGACATTGTCTATTTTATTAACCTGCCAGCCAGGGATTTCATTTAATAGGGATGCTATGGCATCGCTCTCTACGGCAGGGCTACTAGCCGTGCATGAAGTACAGGATTTAGCGTTGAGTTTCATGTCACTCCACCACCGCGGACATTGTTAGGATGTACGCGGATGTTATCCTTAGTGTTGGTGCTATGGTCGGTAACATTGGTATTCGATTGGCTAACGGCAATGTTGGGCTGCCGTTTGCCATCAATGTTAGGGGGAAATCCATTGCTGGTATTCAATGGCTAACTGCTGAGCTGCTTTTCGCTCTGCGTCGTTCATTGATTGCCAAGCCCTTTCAATCAGGGGCGCGGCTTCTGTAATACCCTGTTCATGGGCAGTCGAGAGCCAAGCAAAGGCTTCAATATAATCAACCTGGCCTAGGGTACCTTCGAGGTAGGATTCGCCCAATGACAATTGTGAGTAATCGGACCCACTTTTGGCGAGGTCGACAAAAAACTGCATCGCTGCCGCTATTAATTCGGGGTCTGTTTCCATTTCTGACGGAGGTACCACGACTGTAGGTGTGCTATGGCTGTCTGCGAACGTGTGCGTAAAAGGTAATACGATGAGTGATAACAACAGTGCAGCGTGGCGTGCTTTCAGCATAGAGAACGTCCTCGGTAACCTTAGGGAATATTGATATAGAATTTTATAGGTAATTTCTACCCTACTGTCAAAGCACCACTGTTCTGAAATGCTAGTTGGGTCTCATTATTTAACCAAATACTGGTTATCTGCCCTTTTTTTTCGCGACAGGAAAAGGTGAAGCAATACGGCAATAACGATTGCTGGCAGCATATTTTCAAAAAATGCGAACATCAAAAGCACGCCAATAATACTCGCCAATAACGCAATCTTGCGATCATTGCCTTGCAGCAGCTTGACGGCGGCAAACATCGTGGCTGAATAAATAAAGAGGATAATGCCGTTGGTCCATATGATGAGTGTAGCAAAATGAATCTGAAGGTAATGGCTAGCAGTTAAGATACAGGCAACGAGGATCAATAATGTACCCAAGGCCCGAGTGGGAACCCCGTGGCGATTGAGGTTGTCCCACCATTTTGGCACCGTTCCCTGACCCGCCAAGTTATAGGCCAATCGTGCGGTGCTAGAGGTGTAGACATTGACCGTAGCCGCGCCACTGACAATGCCTAACAATCCGATTACCCAGCGACCACCGCCACCAAGATAGTGGTCAAATACGGCCACCATAGGCAAGGTACCCTCGGGCACTTCCACAGTCAGGACCAAATAGGTGCACAGTAAGTAAATGGCCCCAACCAGTAATACGCCAATATTCAACGCACGCCCAAAATCTCGATCGGGATCTGCAAATTCTTCAGAATAGTGGCTCAAGGCTTCAATGCCTAAAAAGCTCCAAAATCCAAGGCTGACAGCGGTTAAGACCGCGAGCCAATCGGGTGTTAGCCATGACGCCACACTGGCCGCCGGCGCCGGCTCAAAAACTAAGCCAACGAGGCAGGCAATAACCACAATTACGATCGCAATGGTCAAGGCGGATTGAACGGTGCCCGACAGGCTAACGCCTTCCCAGTTTATCCAAAAGATGGTTGCCACAAACGCCATTTCGACCAACCAAAAGGCCGTGCGATCCAGTGGTATTAAAGCTTCAAGAAATTGTAGGGTCATTTCGATGGCGGGCGAGGCACCAATAGGCACCAGACACAAGAACATCAAGCCCACGGTTTGACCATAGCTTTTGCCAAACGCCATACCCACAAAGTGAGCAGGGCCACCAGCACTGGGGTAACGTTTTCCTAAACGACCAAATACCCAAGTAATCGGAATAATCAGTGCCACCAAAACCATCCATGCGGTCAATGCGCCATCACCAGCAATATCAACCGTTAAGCCAGGCAAGATGAAAACGCCGGTTCCCAGTAAAGTAGTCGCGAGCAAACCAACGCCTTGCCACAGCGTAATAGAGGCATTCAAATGAGTCATTTCAGGGCAGGATCTGTCGCAGAGGATGTATTGTGAACCCGAACGCGAGTAATCATGGCGTTCGAGGAGCGAAGTCGTAGTCTACCCCAGCCCGTGACAAGATGGTATCCATGATCCGTTGGACCTGTTGGGTGTCTGCCCATGTGTTTTGCGGCTCCTGAGTATGGCCAAAAACGATGGCTTTCACCGCAGCACGAATTTGGTATTCAAACCCAGACGCCTCATGCGGAAGCTCAAAGGTGTGGGGTTGGCTATTGCCATGGGTGAGGCGGTATTGGGTCGCTGCCCAAAAAGGTGCCACGATTTCTAGCGTTCCCTTGGTACCGGTCAATCGAAAGTTATTCTCTAATGCAGAAACGAAACTACAGCTGAAATGACAGGGCGTATTGCCCACGTGTAGCACACCAGTGACCTGCTCATCGACACCGGTTGGTCCAATCACCACTGAAGATGATTCGACGGTGGTAGGTGAATGGCTAATAAAGGTTGATAACGAGATGGGGTAAATACCCATGTCGAGCAACACGCCACCTGCCAATGCCTTGTTCAATAATCGGTCGTTGTTATCGCGCGGAATTTCAAACCCGAAACTAGACGTCACCTCGATGATGTCACCGATGGTCTTGTTGGTTAGGTGTTGTTGAATGGCCTGCCATACGGGTAGATAACGTGTCCACAGGGCTTCCATCAACAGCACTTTGCGGCTACGAGCCAGATCGAATAAGACCTTGGATTGCGCTTCAGTCACAGTGAGTGGTTTTTCACAGAGTACGTGTTTATTGGCAGTGAGTGCAGCCCGTATGGTGTCAAAATGGAATCGGTGGGGGTTGGCAATATAAACAGCGTCTATGGCTGGATCGGATAGTAAATCGCTGTATTGCTGATATTGAACGGGAATGTCATAGCGTTCAGCAAACCGTTGGCCACGTTCAGAATCCCTGCTGGCGACTGCCAAAATAGTCGCGCCTTCCACGACCGCCATAGCACTGGCAAATTCATGGGCTATTCGCCCAGGTGCAATAATGCCCCATGTAATGATGTTACTGGCCACCCAAAAACTCCTGCCGCTTTGTTCGTTTGCTCAATGATGGTTCATTGATGGTTGATTGTTGTTTCAATGGTAAACTGGTTTTCTACAAATCAACATGACACTTTTGTCATAATTTGCACCAAGCTAATGAGGCACCATGACAGACAATGGCGTTGGAAAGCGTTGTCCCTGTGGCAGTAAGCAGTTTTTTGAGCAGTGCTGCCAGTTAGTGATTGATGATCCAAGGGGCGCGGCCGTCCCAGAACAATTGATGCGTGCACGATACAGTGCTTATGCATTGGGTAGTTACGGGCAATTTTTGTATGATTCGTGGCATGAAACGGCACGGGCATCACTGTCTGTAGCTGCCCTCGATACCTTGGGCAATCAATGGCATCGCCTGCGGCTGTTGCAATCGGACACCGACGCCGGCAACCCCGACCGCGGATGGGTGACATTTATGGCATTTTTTACTGTCGATGGCCAACCTGAGGTGATGCATGAGCGGTCTGAGTTTCTAAGAGAGCAGGGTGTTTGGTATTACGCATCTGGCGTGCAATTCGATACGCAGATCCCATCGAGAAAATCCCCCTGCCTATGTGGCAGTGGCAAACCCTTTAAGCGTTGCTGTGGCGACGTTTAAAAATCGGTGAGCAACAAGGTCAAACCAGCCATTCCGAGCAATACACCACAGACGCGGTTAAACATTCGACGGCGGTTGCTGGTTGCTAAAAACGTCCTAAAGCGGCTACCAAGCATCGCATAGAACACGATGGCCACACATTCCAGCACCAAAAAGGCGGCACCGAGCCACAGCAGTTGCTCAAAGGCAGCTGAATTGGGAGAAACAAATTGCGGTAAAAAAGCACTAAATACCAATATGGCTTTGGGATTGGACAGTGCAACGCCGGCTTCCCGTCGGAATGCCTTGGTAAGCGATGCAAAGGCCTGACGATTGTGCTCCAAGGGCTCAGGGTGAGCACGCCATAATGATTGGGCAATCCACAACAGATATAACCCACCAATAATCTTGACTGCGGTTAAAAACCAAGGCGCCACCAATAAAAGCGACGACAGTCCTAGTGACACAGCCACGATTAACACTGAAAAACTCATAATGCGGCCACTGGCAGCTATTGCCGCCAGCCGAAATCCCGCCGTTGTGGCTGATTGCATCACCAACAGATTATTAGGACCAGGCGACATATTGATGGCAAAGCAGGCAGGTAAAAATACCCACCACATCGCTAGATCCATAGTGTTAGCCCCGTGCGAAACCACCCCGATAGGTGGTGTCGGTTAAATGACACCGGCAGCCCGCAACTGGGTAAGGTGTTCGGCATCCAAACCCAGCAGTTCTGCCAATTTTTGTTCAGTATCCTCTCCCAACAGGGGTGGCGCTTTTTTGTAGTCAATGGGTGTTTCTGAAAATTTCACCGGGTTTGCTATCTGTGGAACCGTTCCCGCAAGCGGGTGTTCGAGTGTGATCGCCATCTCTCGATGTTTGACCTGCGGCTCGTCAAAAACCCGATCAAAAGTATTGATCGGACCACAGGGGACACCTGCTGCATTAAATGCCGCTTGTAGATCATCTAGTGTGCGACGACCGATGGCATCTGTTAGTTGCGGCACCAAAATCTGGCGATTGGCAACACGTGCGCTGTTGGTAGAAAAACGGACATCAGTGGCGAGGCCGGCTAGTCCCAGTACATCGCAGCATCGTGAGAACTGACTATCGTTGCCAACGGCTAACATGATATGCCCATCAGCCGTGCTGAATGCCTGATAGGGCACAATATTGGGATGTGCCGTACCGTTTTGTGTTGGCACCTGTCCACCGACCAAATAGTTCATGCCTTGATTGGCGAGCCATCCCACCTGGGTATCTAGCAGAGCTAGGTCAATATGCTGGCCTAGACCCGTGCTGTTACGGTGATGCAGCGCTGCCAATACTGAGCTGACTGCGTACATACCCGTCATCAAATCTGCAACAGCAACGCCCACCTTTTGTGGTCCTGCGCCTGGGCTTCCCGATTCAACACCGGTGATGCTCATGAGACCACCCATACCTTGGATCATCGCATCATAGCCAGCATGCCCTGCGGCCGGGCCAGTTTGACCGAAACCGGTGATGCTGCAGTAGATAATCTTTGGATTCAGTGCCTGTGCGCTGGCATAGTCGAGTTGGTATTTCTCGAGACCACCGACCTTAAAGTTTTCAATGACGATATCGGCTTTTTCGATCAATTCCCGAACCAGTTTTTGCCCTTCAGGATGTGCGATATCGATAGTGAGTGAATGCTTACCGCGGTTAGCACTCAGGTAATAGGCAGACTCTTTTGTGGGTTGACCCGCCGTATCATTGAGGAATGGTGGGCCCCAACGGCGCGTATCGTCGCCCATGTTTGGCTGCTCAATTTTCCAGACCTCTGCACCGAAATCAGCCAATACCTGTGTCGCCCAAGGTCCTGCCAGAATGCGCGTCAGGTCGAGAACCTTAATGCCTGATAACGGGCCCATGGTATTGCTCCTTTGCTTGTGTGTTCAATCAATGTGACGCAGATAGTGTCAGATTAACTAGGTGAATAAAAGCCTCGAACAGGGTTGACGGCAGTGAATCAATAAATGGCCAGTTTTAGCCAATTTTTGGTAGTGGTATGGCGCCCACTGTGCCTTAATAGACTTTTCAAATGGCCATTAAATTTGGCCCCTATCCGTGAGAACCGCCCGTGACCGACACCCGAGCCTTTGCTTTTTTTGAACGCGCATTTAGACCCTTTTTCCTATCGGCGGCAGTATTTTCAGTGTTTGCCGCCCTTGCTTGGGCTGGATACTGGTTGGGTACACCAATCGGAATCCCTTTATTTGACTGGAACTGGTGGCATGGCCACGAAATGGTGTTTGGATTTGCGGTACCGGCGGTGGTGGGTTTCTTGTTAACGGCTGCTCAGAATTGGACCGGTATTGCCACGGTATCTGGGATGCGATTGGCGCTTCTGTATGTCGTGTGGTTGCTTCCGCGTGTGTTGATGTGGTTTCCGGATGTGGTTGCTGTGCAGGTAGTCGGGGCCATTGATGTTGCCTTCCTACCCTTGTCTGCTTGGTTCTTAGGAAGCGCGCTCGTTCGGGCTAAAAACTGGCGCAACGGGGTATTTGTTGGCATTTTACTGCTGTTGGCCTTTACGAATGCCTCAAGCTATTTTTGGGCCGATGTGGGTCAGCGGTTGTTATCCGCTCAGGCATTACTAGGTGCCGTGTTTTGGGTACTACTGGTGGTGGTTATCATGGGCGGCCGGGTTATTCCGTTCTTTACCGCTAAGCGTCTGGGGTTGCCACAACGTGCCCCTATCGGCATGGTTGAAAGCCTGTCTTTGGGTTTGGTCGCTGTGGTGGCACTGATTTATTCTCTGGGGTTACACCCCATTATTCCTTCGGTTGTGATGGCCCTATTCTATGGTGTGGCAACGGTGGCGCATGCGGTACGGCTCGGACGTTGGCATGGTGAGCGCACGGGTGCGGTACCCCTGTTGTGGTCGCTCCACAGTGCCTATGGTTTGTTGGTTGTTGGTTTGTTCTTGATGTTTTTGGTCGAACTACAGGTCATGCAGAATCTGACGACCGCGTTGCATTTCTTGACCATTGGTGGGATTGGCTTGTTGGTCTTGGCGATGATGTCACGGGTGTCACTGGGGCATACCGGTCGACCCTTGCAGGTGGGCCGATGGATTCCAGTGGCCTATCTGGCAATTGGACTGTCGGCATTGTTACGGGTATTTGGCACCCTGATATTGGGCAGCGAACAGACCCTGTGGGTTTATAGCGGCAGTGCGCTACTCTGGGCGCTCGGATTTTTAATTTTTGCAGTCAAATATGGCCCCATATTGTGGCAACCCAGTCAGAAATAAAGACGGGATAAAGACAGGACATAGACAGGA
>CAJXZL010000060.1 GCA_913063165.1 uncultured Saccharospirillaceae bacterium
AATTCAACCTGTTTCCTGCCTTGTCGAACAACCTGGCCATTCGCGTCTAATACCTTAATGTTCATCTCATGATGTGGGTCCATCACCACAGCGGACCAATCATCCTCAGCAATACGAACACCCGTCATTCTAGCCAGCTTTTCTGACAGCGTAGCAGTGAGGCTACCCTGATAGGGCGTCAAATCGGCCAAGGCACCGTCGACGAAATCCGGAACAGGAACAAAATTCTTGCGCAAGACTTTGGGCAACGCTTTGATCATCGCTATGCATTTTTCACGCAACATTCCGGGAACCAGCCAAGCCAAATGTGCTTCAGGTATGACAGTCAAGGCCTCTTCCGGAATCCCAATACTGACCCCATCATCTATGGCGCCTGGCATAAAATGGTAGGTCAGTGGAAACCACATACCTTGGTATTCCATAACATCGGGGAACTGGTTCGCTGTAATTGCACTGGTATCGCTCTGTAGCAGATCATCTGGGTGCAAAAATAACGACTGTTGCGCCACTTTGTCCTTTAACCACTGCTCAAATGCTGCACCATTAACGATCTTTTCGGGGATGCGACGGTCATAAAATGCAAATAATACCGAGTCTTCAATCAGTATATTGCGACGACGAGACTTTGACTCTAGCGCTTCAATGTCGGCAATCTGTTGGAGATTGTGTTTCCAAAACGGTTGCCTTGTGTGAAATGCCCGTTCAACCAACCCAGATTGAATAAAGATATCACGCGACGCGACCGGGTCGATGGTTCCAAAATGCACTGGACGCCGACCAACCACGATCAAACCATAAAGCGATACCTGTTCATCGGCGATCACCTGGGCGCGCTTCTTTTCCCAATGCGGGTCAAAATATTGTGTTTTAACCAAATGTTTGGCTAGGGGCTCAATCCAATCTGGATCAATCTTCGCCACCGTACGGGCGAATACCTGACTGGTTTCCACCAGTTCTGCAGCCACTAGCCACTTACGGCTTTTTTTCGCCAAAGGTGATGATGGATGCACAATACATTGGCGGCCTCGCGCGGCTGTATAGGTTCGTGCTTCTTTATGAAGGGCTATGTGACTTAATAGGCCGGACAACAGGGCTTTATGAACACCAGCATAGCCAGCGGGCTGCTGCCCTTCTTTCAATCCCAACTCTTTACAAGCCAAGCGCAATTGTCTGTGTGTGTCTCGCCACTCCCGCATACGCATAAAATGTATAAACTGGTCTTTACAGTATTTTCGCAGCGCCGATTGGGTCAGTGCCTGACGTTGCTCCTCATAACGGTTCCAAAGATTAAGCAAGGTAATAAAGTCAGAATCTGGATCGATATCCACCGCATGTCTCTGCTGGGCTTGCTGCTGTTTTTCCTGTGGACGTTCTCTCGGGTCTTGAATTGCCAAACCGCTCACGATGACCAACACTTCTTGCAAACTGTTGTGACGATCGGCCTCTAGCACCATGCGCGCCAAACGCAGGTCGATTGGCAATCGGGCCAATTTTTGCCCAATCGCTGTGATATGTCCCTTGGTATTAACGGCACTTAGCTCAGATAATAGGGTGTAGCCATCTTTGATAAATCGTCCATCAGGCGGATCAATAAAAGGAAAATCTTCAGTGTGTCCCAACTTCAAATACATGAGCTGCAGAATCACCGCGGCCAAGTTCGTTCTCAGTATTTCGGCATCGGTGAATACAGGGCGTGCGTTAAAATCAATTTCTGAGTACAGCCTAATGCACAGTCCGTGTGAAACGCGACCACATCGACCTGCGCGCTGATTGGCAGACGCTTGAGATATTGCCTCGATCGGAAGCCGCTGTACCTTTGACCGATAGGAGTATCGACTTATCCGAGCCAAGCCTGGATCGATAACATAACTTATCCCAGGCACCGTAATCGAGGTTTCGGCCACGTTGGTTGACAACACAATACGGCGCCCTTGGTGTGGTGCAAAGACCTTGTGTTGCTCTGCAGCGCTGAGTCGAGCATACAGAGGTACAACGTCAAGATGCGGAATTGACGACCGTCTAAGCGCCAACGCTACGTCACGAATCTCTCGCTCGCCCGGTAAAAATACCAGAAAGTCTCCACCGCGCTGCGGGGTGTGCCCTTTGGCTTCTAAGGCCAATATCTCTTCGGTCACTGCAACAATGGTTTCGGGTAAATTGCCATCTTTCTCATCATTGTCGCTGTCATCGCCCCACTCTCGATAAATAATATCGACAGGATAAGACCGGCCACTGACTTCAATAATCGGCGCGTTGTTAAAATGTTTGGAAAACTTCTCAACGTCGATGGTGGCTGAGGTAACGATCACCTTCAAATCCGGGCGTTTGGGCAATATTTTTTTTACATAGCCCAATAGAAAATCAATATTGAGCGTACGCTCATGTGCTTCATCAATAATCAAGGTGTCGTAATGGGTTAGAAACCGATCTCGCTGAATTTCCGCAAGCAAAATCCCGTCGGTCATTAATTTTATTTGGGTCGATTCTTGTGCCTGATCGTGAAAACGGACTTGGCACCCCACCAACCCCCCAAGGGGCACCTGCATTTCTTCGGCAATGCGACTGGCAACTGCGCGAGCAGCCAATCGTCTAGGCTGCGTATGACCAATAACACCCCTAGCCCCCCGACCCAATGCCATACACATTTTGGGTAACTGGGTGGTTTTTCCTGATCCCGTTTCACCGGTTAAAATGACCACCTGATGATCAGCAATGGCCTTTGAAATCAAATCGGTACGCTCACCGATGGGCAAGTTTTGGTCAATATTGACTGGGATTTGCTGACGGATGCGGTTTTCTACCCACTGACGTGACGCTTGGTAGCGTTTTTCCAATCGAACCAATGCTGGGTTTGGTTCGTCAGCTAGACCACTTGTTTTCTGTAATTGCAGGGCGTCACGCAGCAATGGCCAACGGTCTTTTGTAGCGACATGGTCAAGACCAGATAACACCGTTTGGGGAGAAAACGTCATGGGGGTACCGTACAGGAGTGTCGTGGCAGTATAACTGAGGAAGCCATAAGAAAAAAACCTTCCTGACGGGCATCAAGAAGGTTTTAAAAGGTCTACCGGGGTTAATCTATTACTGAGTGCGCAATTCTCGCCGTAAAATCTTGCCCACGTTAGTTTTTGGCAGTTCATCCCGGAAAACAAAGTTCTTAGGCACCTTGTATGGCGTCAACTTGGTCCGACAAAAAGCAGTCAGTTCTTCTGGCGTCACGTCTTTGTTGACCACCAAAAATACCTGAATTTCTTCACCATTGACTTCATGAGGAATACCAATAGCGGCTGCCTCAACGACGGACGGGTGCAGAGACACGACTTCTTCAATTTCATTGGGGTAGACATTGAAACCAGACACGATAATCATGTCTTTCTTTCGGTCCACAATCCGCAAAAAGCCGTCATCTTGCATGATTGCAATATCGCCGGTAGCAATAAAGCCATCTTCATCGATTGTTGCACTGGTCTCGGCTGCACGATTCCAATAGCCCAACATGACCTGTGGGCCTCTTGCCAGCAATTCACCCGCTTCACCGTTCGGCAAAGTTTTTCCGTCATCGCCGACTATTTTAATTTCGGTATTGGGTGCTGCGATACCAATGGTACCCAGTTGGTGACCACCAGGTGGGTTAAAGGTCAGTACAGGTGAGGTCTCGGTCATACCATAGCCTTCAAAAACATCACAACCCGTGACCGTCTTCCACTTCTCTGCAGCACTTGTTGTGAGTGCCATACCACCAGAAATAGTGAATTTGAGGTTGCTAAAATCTAATGCTTTGAAACCTTCATTGTTGCACAGAGCGACAAATAAGGTATTTAGCCCAGCGAATCCGCTGAATTTCCACTGCTTGAGCTCTTTAACAAATGCGGGCAAATCGCGTGGGTTAGGAATTAATACGGAGTGGTTGCCAGTGCATGGCAATAGCATGCCATGTACCAAAAACGCATAGATGTGATAGAGCGGCAATGGCGCAATAAATGTCTCTTCACCTTCTTGCAAAGTAACGTTAAAAAACTCCGTACACTGCAGCATATTGGCAACCATATTTCGATGCGTCAGCATGGCCCCTTTTGATACACCAGTTGTGCCGCCTGTGTACTGCAATACCGCGACATCGCTGCCACTCACCGCAACCGGCTTTACGATACCTGACGGATATTGCTTCATCACGGAATTTAAAGTCACCGTTTTACTGGCATCAAATTCTGGCACCATTTTCTTCACTTTTTTGACAACTGTGTTCACAATCCAGCCTTTCAGTGGTTTGTGAAAGTCAGCCAATTCAGTGACGATGATTTTTTCAATACTGGTTTTAGGTTGCACTGCCACTGCCTTGCTGGCCATACCGGCATACACCACCAACAGCTTTGCGCCTGAATCATTAAATTGGTGTTCCATTTCACTTTCTGTGTAAAGCGGATTGGTGTTAACGACAACCAAACCTGCACGCAAAGCGCCCCACACGACCACTGGAAACTGCAGGATGTTGGGCAATTGAACAGCGATACGATCGCCCGGTTTGAGCCCGCTTTCTTTCTGTAACCATTCGCAGAACTGTGCGCTCTTTCGCTCCAAATCGGTAAACGTCAACGTGGCACCCATACAACTGAATGCAGGCTTGTTCTTATATTTTTTAACAAACTCATCAAATACAGCCAATACGCTGGGATAAGCATCAGGGTCAATCATAGGGGTGATGCCAAAAGGGTAATCTTGATGAAAATAGGTATCCGTCATAAATAAATAGGTCCTTTGCTGTACGTTATTATTCTTAAATGGGGCAACGTTAAAATTTGGAGTGATAAAAACAGAAACTGGCCGACCTTGTAAACCAAAGCAACACAATTTGTGTCTACTTCTTCTCAATTGCACAACAACGTCTTCTGTTTTTACAAATTAGCAACTTTAGAGACACAATAAATTGCTAATCCGTCAATATTTGTTGTTTTTTGCGTTAGAAGCATTGACCTGGCTAAGCACCAAAAATGGTTCCAATTCATCAGCCGGTAGTGGTTTTGAAAGTAAGTATCCTTGAATCATATCGCAACCCATTGCCTTTAATATGTCTCTTTGCTTACCTTTCTCAACACCCTCAGCTATGGTCGTTAAACCTAGCCCATGGGCCAAATCGATGGTTGCTCGGGCCACGTGGGCGCCGCGCACATCGTCGATTACATCGATCATCGATTTATCCAATTTTAGATAATCTACTGGCAGACCCTGCAAATAGGTCAACGAACTATAACCAGTACCAAAATCATCAATTGCCAGCTTTACGCCTCTTGATCGTATCGTATCCAATACGGTGCTCGAGTCATGAAGATTATTAATCATTAAAGACTCAGTGATTTCCAAAATAAGCTTGTTCGGTACTAAGTCATATTGGTCGAGAATTGAATCGACTGTGTTCACAATGTCTGATAGTAACAGCTGCTTTGCAGATACGTTCACACTGACGGAAATATCGGTATAGCCTGCATCTTTCCACGCTTTTAATTGGCGACATGACTCTGCAAGAACCCAGCGACCTACTTCAACGATGTTGCTGGTTTGTTCCAACAAAGGAATAAACTCTGCGGGTGAAACATTACCAAATAAAGGATGATTCCATCGGATAAGCGCCTCAAATGACAACACCCGATCCGTATCCAATGACTGCTTGGGTTGATACTGCAGTGTAAAAGCATTATTTCGTATGGCATCAGGTAAATCACGAAGCAATCTATTCGCACGGGCTGCTTCCTGACGCATTTCGTCAGTAAACATGAGGAAATTACCGCCACCCAACTCTTGCGCATTTTTGAGGGTATAGTCGACGTTTGCCATTAATCCATGGTAGTCATCAGCATCGTCTGGGAATAATGCCATGCCACCTGATACGGAAACATCAAGGGTATGGCCTTGAACGGTCATGGGGTGCGCAAACTTGGCCATTTGCTGAAGCGCCACTTGCTGAGCCGTATCATAATCGGGCAAATCCTCAAAAATCAGAGCGAAATCATCGCCACCGAGCCGGGCTACCAATGGCTCTTGGACATAGCCATTTACACTCATTCGGCTGCCAGCCTCATTTTGATCGCTCTTTCGCTCCAATAACCTATCCGCAATGTTCTTTAACACCGCATCGCCAATACTGTGACTTGTAGAATCATTAATGACACCAAAATCGTCGACATCAAGGAACAAGAGTCCCAATAAGGTATCGTCTCGCTTTGCCCTCTTAATTGCATGCTCCAAGGCTGGGTATAGCATGCGACGATTTGGTAATTCTGTGAGGCTATCAATATGGGCAAGTCGTATTAAGTTGCGGTGGTTGGTATTTTGATCTCTCAATGCTTTTATCAGCATGACCGAAAACACCAACATCAGCAGCAGACGGATGGCGATATCACGATAAAATCGCAACGTGCGATTCACGGTCAAAAACCCTATCTCATCAAGACTCATATAATGGGTCAACGACCACTGCGTATCTCCCATGATATCTAAATTTAATCTAGCGACTTGATCGGTCGTATCAAGATCCAGCACCGCTGCATAGTTATCGCTTAAATAGCTATTTTCTCGATCGAAAATGACCACCCCATGTGCAGAATCTGTCAAAACAAAATTGCTTTGTTCACGAACAACAGGAAATTCAAGCGATGCATATCGTGCAAAATCACTTTTCGTGACTGGAATAAAGGGTATGCCAACCAAAATACTCTCTAAAATATTCGCCCGTAACACCGCAGACACGATGCCTGCAAACCGCTGAGTATCCAGTGAATAAATGGGGACCGTATATAAGATACCTAGTGTGTTGCGGATGTCGCCGTTAATTGGATCTTCAAATTGACTCTCGTCACAAGTGCGCACTAGTGACGAAGAAATAGCGGGAATCTTGGTAATGTCTTTATCAACTTGCCACATGGGTGAATTTCGACCAAGTTGGTCAAGTTGCTCAACATAGGCGCGATACTCATCCTCTTCATATCCTTCTCCGCCATCGTGATCCGTGTATTTGTCATTGACTGGATCAACTGAGGTGCCGGAAATTTCGTCGTCATACATCGCAAAGGGAACCTCACCAGTGTCTGGCCGAAAGCCCTTGAGCGTGATGTAAATTTCGGATAAATCGATGGTACTGTGCAAATTGCGATAAATTTGTTGAATCGTATGATGGGTATCCACTGACAGCCTACCCTGTGCCACTACATCCTCAGACGATGACTGGCGATTATACCCACCTACTCTGCGCATACTGGGTAGCAGTGAAATGGTACGCAAGTGCTCATACACCAAACGCATAACATTCTCAACTTCATGGCTTTTTTCTGCCAGCACGGTATTTTGGTAGCTAGCGATTTCTCGGTCTAGATCTTCTTGATATTCGACATACACCGCCCAGCCGTTATAGGCCCACATAAAACCTACTGCAACGAGCAAAAGCCAAGCCAACCGTCCATGTTTATTTGACTGTAGCTTTATAAAACTGTCGTACGCATTTTGTGATTTTTTTACGACTGTAAACATGAATTTTAGAGTCCAATCAGCCAGATTATTGATCACTCATTGGCTTGGCGTAACCATTGAATGGAAAGTAGTTTTTGACAACGTTGGCAGGTGGATTGCCACTGAAACAAGTAGGCAGTGGATATTTATGCTTTTACGCTTGCGCACCAGTACCAACCAGCAAGGGGCAACAAGCGTTATTCACGCACCCCATCGCTACTGCATAATAATACCAATTTAACTAGGCATTCACTACCAATGCAAAGGCCGAAACATCAGAGTAAAAATTCTACCACTTGTCTACAATATAGAATGTTATTGGGGATTTTAACTGAATTTAGAGACAATATTTAGCTTCATCGCGGTTAATTTTACAAAAATTACCAGCACTAACAGCCAGAAAAATGATCGGCGTCAATTTGCAACTGACTGTTAGAATGTATTTGCACAAGGGCGCCTAAACTAGACGCGTCGCACCGGCATTTAGCCTAATCAATTAGCAGGTTTTCCATGATCCCTTCGTACATTTTCGCAAGGTCGTCAAGTGAGTCAACGGCCACAGATTCATTGACCTGATGAATCGTTTTGTTAACAGGCCCCAACTCCACTACTTGGGCGCCCGTAGGCGCAATAAACCGCCCGTCCGATGTGCCGCCAGCTGTCGATAATACAGGCTTTTTACCGACCACAGTGGCGACGGCATCTTCGACTGCCCTAATGAGGCTGCCTTTTTCCGTCAAAAATGGTACGCCTTTTAATTCCATTTCAAGGACATAATCTAATTGGTGGTTATCGAGTATGTCCCGCACGCGCCGTTCAAGCGTATCTGCTGTCACCTCAGTTGAAAATCTAAAACTAAACATGACACTGGCCTCACCCGGAATCACATTGGTCGCACCCGTGCCAGATTGAAAATTTGATATTTGAAAACTGGTAGGAGGAAAGCCGTCATTGCCGTTATCCCAATGTTCGATACTGAGCGCCAATATCGCTGGCGCCGCTAGATGCACTGGATTTTTCGCCAAATCAGGATAGGCGACATGGCCTTGTTTCCCCTTTATGCGCAGCCGGCCCAAAAGCGAACCCCTGCGGCCAACTTTAACTGTATCTCCTAATATGTGACTACTCGAAGGCTCCCCGATGAGCGCCCAATCAATGACCTCACCTTCTGCTGTCAGCTGTTTCACCACAGCCTCTGTACCGTAATAAGCATCACCCTCTTCATCAGAAGTAATTAGGAAAGCCAGACTACCTTGATGGCTAGGGTGTTTGGAAACAAATCGTTCTGCGGCAACAACCATTGCAGCCAGGCTGCCTTTCATATCAGCCGCTCCCCTGCCAAATAAATACCCATCACGTATTTCTGGCTCGAAGGGATCACTCGCCCAATCGGTCAACGCGCCGGTAGGCACCACGTCGGTATGACCTGCAAACACCAGTAAAGGTGATCCCGTGCCGTGTCGCGCCCAAAGGTTGGAAACCTCATGGATGGGCATGTGACGAATACCAAAGCCCGAATCTGCCAAACGATCGGCCATCAACGCTTGGCAGCCCTCATCGAGAGGCGTAATTGACTTGCGTGACATTAAATCCATGGTAAGGCGCACTACAGGAAGCATATTGGTATAACCCTTATTCTAATGAGTAAGTCGAAATCGGTTTATTTAGTCTAGATAAAATTGCTACACTCGAACCCATAACTTTGGCATAAAAACTATGGAATTGAGTATCCCGATTGAACATATCGAATAGCGCAAAGGCTGTAAACATAATTCAATGTCCCGTATGCGAATCCAGTATGGTACCGAGCGTATCTGGAATTGCGTGTACTGCTGGGCATCAATTTGACCAATCCAAATCAGGATACGTGAATCTTCTTTTGGCCCAAAACAAAAAGACCATACAACCTGGCGACAGCAAAGAGATGGTTAACGCACGAACCCATTTCTTAAATCTCAATCGGTATGCCCCACTTGCTGAAATGTTGGTGCAGGCCGCTGATAGATTTTGGCCAGACGTTGAAAAGTGGGCTGACATTGGATGCGGCGACGGCTGGTACACCAGAAAAGTCAAAAGCCATCTAAACGACACCACGGGTTTTGGGATCGACATATCGAAATTTGCTGTGCAAGCAGCGTGCAAAACGCCCCATGACATGTCGTGGCTTGTTGCGAGTGCCAGTAAACTTCCTTTTGTCACCCACTCACTTGACGGTGCAATGGTGGTCATGGCGAAAATAATGCCGGATGAATTGATTCGCTGTATGAAGCCTGGTGCCATATTACTCACAATAGGCACCGCAAAGGATCACCTTATTCAACTTCGAAAGTTTCTGTACCCGACGGTAAAACTAACGGATTTCGATGGTAAAACCGCGCTTAATGATGCTTTTGTCGAAGTATATTCAAAAGAAGTCAATTTTGAATGGATACCTGACAGCCTCGAGGAATTGACGAATCTCCTCACCATGACGCCCCACCATTGGCGCGCATCGCCAGAACGCAAGGAACAGCTGCACCAATTAATTAATCTTCCTATGACAGGCCATTTTAGACTCCAGGCGTGGGAAGTGCAGCCAGTGGATGATAGTGAGTAACCCACTGTGGTGCGTCAGCTGGCATTACGCCACCACTCAAAAAGACCATAAAGCAATCGCACCTAACACCATCGAGAACTGATATGAATGATCCTATGCCACTCAGTGACTTGGAAATTTACGTTAAGACGCCTCAAGCCACTACAATTACAAACTGGCTCTCTGTCCAATTCCCAGACTTACGCCTCGACGACAAGCAAAGGCAGAGCACTAGAAATCAACATTTCCTTTCGGGCACTTTTGATCAGATATTGCGCATCAATGTGATGGAACAACCCGTTCGTGGATTCTGCATTTTGACTCTAGTGGCGACTGAGTTGCCCTGGTTATCAGACCTTGCACTGGCAGAAGCATTCTTCGCCAAAACGGGGGCTACGGTGCGCTGCAGTGACGGTCAATGGAGCGAAGGTGCAGACCCTGATGCCTGGCTCGAAATTTCTGCCGATGGAACAACGGAAATCAATTGGAAATAGACCAACAGTGGCGTCTATGCCATTGAGTCCCTCCCGTACCATTGTT
>CAJXZL010000061.1 GCA_913063165.1 uncultured Saccharospirillaceae bacterium
CATCCATGCCCATTTCACCCTAGCAAATACAGTATCCAAGACGGATTCAAAAGGGGTGATTTAAAGGCACGGTCTGCGACCGCTTTGACCCGCTTTGACCCGCTCTGACCCGCTCTGACCCGCTCTGAGCCGCTTTGAGCCGCTTTGAGCCAAAACCTATCATTCTTGAAGCTGAGTAAGGCTAATTTGAGAAAGGATAAAACACAAAAAAGCCGACGCTAGGCCGGCTATTTTGAGGATATTTGGTCGGGCATAGAGGATTTGAACCTCTGACCCTCGCCACCCCATGACGATGCGCTACCAGACTGCGCTAATGCCCGAAAAACGGCGTTATCATACGATAACTGTTTGAAATTACAAGATTTTTCTAGGGTAATTCACGCACTGATTCGGCTCATTGCTGAGTGCCATTGGCGTGAATAGCTTTACTTTTTGACGGTTAACAAACTCAGGACTGTTTCTAGCTCGTTGATCATGTGCCTAACGAGGCTTTGGTCGGTCGCTGTGGTCTTCTCAGCAGCGCTTTCAACTGCAGGCGCTTGCTTCTCAGACACTAGCTTTAAACGCGCGCCACCGATGGTGTAGCCGTCTTCATAGAGAAAGCTGCGGATTTGGCGAATTAACATCACGTCGTCACGCTGATAATAACGTCGGTTACCACGGCGCTTTACAGGATTGAGTTGATTAAACTCTTGCTCCCAATAACGCAAGACGTGTGGCTTTACCGCGCACAGCTCACTGACTTCACCAATGGTAAAATAGCGCTTACCCGGAATTTCCGGTAGTTCATTATTCAGGGTCGGTTCCAGCATATATCTCTACTTTAACTTTCAATTTTTGACCAGGTCTAAAGGTGACAACACGGCGGGCGGAAATGGGTATTTCCTCCCCCGTTTTGGGATTTCTGCCAGGACGTTGCCGTTTGTCACGCAGATCGAAATTGCCAAAACCTGACAATTTCACCTGTTCATTGTGAACCAACGATTCTCGAATTTCTTCGAAAAACATCTCAACCATTTCCTTGGCTTCACGTTTGTTCAAGCCAAGCTCTTCATATAGACGTTCAGCCAATTCAGCCTTAGTCAGAGCCATTGTTAGCCTCTCAATATCGCATTGTAATCATGAACAAGCACTTGTATTGCTGCTTCCATCCATTGATTGATTTCTTCTTCATTCAGGGTGCGCGAAGCATGCTGCCATGTCAAGCCCATCGCTACGCTCTTGCTACCCGGTTCAATCCCTTTTCCTTGATAAACGTCAAATATCACCACATCTTTCAACCATTCGCCCGTTACTGACTGAATACTGGCCAATAATTGACTGACAGGTAACGCGGCGTCCACCATGACAGCGATGTCACGGCTGGTGCCAGGGAAACGAGACAGTTCTGTAAATGCGGGCAACTGCATCTGCGCAATTGACGCCACATCGATTTGAAATAGGTAAGCTGGCTTACGCAAGTCCAAAGACTTTTGGATGCCAGGATGCACGGCACCGACGACGCCCACTACTGCGCCATTGAGTGAAATACTGGCGGCCTGCCCTGGATGCAATTCAGGTACGTCGCACTTCTCGAACACAAATTGGTTGCCGATACTGAGGCCCAACAAACGCTCGACATCGCCTTTGATGTCAAAGAAA
This sequence comes from uncultured Saccharospirillaceae bacterium, assembly GCA_913063165.1. GTDB lineage: Bacteria > Pseudomonadota > Gammaproteobacteria > Pseudomonadales > Natronospirillaceae > CAJXZL01. The sequence goes on from CAJXZL010000061.1 coordinate 1,642, forward strand.
TCAACATCACCGTCGTTGACCCAACCCTTTGGCAATTTGCTGCCATAAATAAGGCCAGCGATTTTTTGCTTTTGGTCAAGATCGCCATTGTCGTTGCGTACAAAGGTCAGACCGACTTCAAACAAACGGGCACGGTCAATCTGTCGGTTCAAATTATACTGCAAGGTCGACACCAAGCCCGGTAACAGCGAGGTACGCATCACGGCCATGTCAGCCGAGATGGGGTTCGCCAATGCCACTGGCGCATGATTGGGATCAAATAACGCCTGCATGCCAGGTTCGATAAAGCTGTAGGTCACCACTTCTTGATAACCCAGATCGACCATGGCCTGCTTGAGCGTTCTGACGCGCAGCGTTGTTTCTGGCTTTGGCGTTAAATCTAGGCGAACGGTCGGCGTGGTTACCGGCAAATTGTTATAGCCATAGATGCGGGCAATTTCTTCGAGAAGATCGGCTTCGATACTGATATCAAAGCGATAGCCGGGTACGTTGAACTGCCAGCTGTCGTTGTCTGACTGCACCAGCTCTAGCCCAACACCGATAAGGATGTCTTCAATATCTTGACGCGCGAGGGTCATGCCCAGCATGGAGTTAACCGCACTATAACGCAGGGTCACTTGGCGCTGCTTCGGCAGATGTTCGTGGTTGATAACGTCGGTCACAGGACCCGCTTCACCGCCAGCAATGGCGATTAACAGGGCGGTGGCGCGTTCGATGGCCAATCCTGCCAATTCTGGGTCAACACCGCGCTCATAGCGATGTGAGGCGTCGGTATGTAGGCCATAGGTACGGGCCTTGCCAGCAATAGCAATGGGATCAAAATAGGCAGATTCAAAAAACACATCGGTGGTTTCTGCGTTCACACCTGAGTGTTCGCCACCCATCACGCCTGCCATGGCCAATGGGCCAGATTCATCAGCGATCAACAGGGTTTCTGGCGTCAGCTTCACTTCTGAGCCGTCTAACAGGGTTAGGGTCTCACCCGCTGCTGCCATACGCACGGTAATGCCGCCTTTAAGACGAGACAGGTCAAAGCCATGCATCGGCTGACCTAATTCCAACATCACATAGTTGGTCACATCTACCACGGGGTCGATACTGCGCACGCCGCTGCGACGTAAACGCTCAACCAACCAGATAGGACTTGTTGCGCCTACATTCACGCCTTTAATAACGCGACCGGCATAGCGAGAACAGGCTGCTGGGGCTGCCAAGGTAATGGGGAAGGTATCGGTGATGGTGGCGGCAACTGGCGTGATATCAGGCTGTGATACCGCCATGCGGTTCAAGACACCGACTTCACGGGCTAGGCCACGGATGCTCAGGCAATCTGCACGGTTTGGTGTTAAATCAACTTCAATGGCCACGTCGTTCAGCAACAGGGCCTCACGCAAATCTTGACCCAAGGCCAAAGATTCAGGCAATTCCATAATGCCGCCGTGATCGTCTGACAAATCCAATTCTTTTTCAGAGCACAGCATGCCCTGTGACTCTACCTGCCGCAATTTGGCACGCTTAATTTTAAAGCCATCGGGCATTACCGCACCGATTTTGGCCAAAGCGACTTTGATGCCAGCACGGGCGTTGGGTGCGCCACAGACCACTTGGTATTCTTCTGTGCCGTCGGTAACGGTGCATACCTGTAGTTTGTCTGCATTGGGGTGCTTTTCAGCCTGTGTGATCTGAGCGACCACCATGCCACTAAATTCTCCAGCCACGGGCTCACTGCCGTCGACTTCCAAACCAGCCATGGTGATTTGATCCATCAATTCTTGAGAACTGATAGCCGGGTTTACCCATTCACGTAGCCAACTTTCACTAAATTTCATTCGTTTGTTCCTTAGCCGTTCGTCGCTATCAGTTGAATTGTTTTAAGAAGCGCAGGTCATTTTCAAAGAACAACCGCAGGTCATTCACCCCATAGCGCAACATGGCTAAACGTTCTACACCCATACCAAAGGCAAAACCCTGATAACGCGTGGCATCCACTCCAGATGCTTTTAATACTTCAGGATGGACCATGCCGCAGCCCATCACTTCTAACCAACCGGTTTGCTTACAAATACGGCAGCCTTTACCGCTACACATCACACATTCCATATCCACTTCAGCCGATGGCTCGGTGAATGGGAAGAATGACGGACGGAATCGAACGCCTAGGTCTTTTTCAAAAAACACCTGTAGGAACTGCTCTACTGTGCCCTTTAGGTCTGCAAAGGAGACGTTTTCACTGATCAACAAGCCTTCCATCTGGTGGAACATCGGCGTGTGGGTGATGTCTGAATCACAACGGTACACCTTACCCGGGCAGATAATGCGGATCGGCCCTTGGGTCGCTTCCATCACGCGCACCTGAACTGGTGACGTGTGGGTACGCAATAGGGTGTGTGCATCAAAATAGAAGGTGTCGTGCATGGCACGCGCTGGATGGTGGTCTGGAATATTGAGTGCTTCGAAGTTGTGGTAGTCATCTTCGATTTCTGGGCCTTCAGCCACGTCATAACCAATGGCAGTGAAGAAATCTTCCATACGCTGCAAGGTACGGGTAACGGGATGTAAGCCGCCTGTGTGTTGACCGCGACCTGGCAAGGTGACGTCTACTGACTCTTTGGCCAAACGCTCACCCAAGGCAGCCGAGTCGATTGCGGCTTTACGCGCATCGATGCTGACCTGTACTTCTTCTTTTGCCACGTTAATACGGGCACCCGCTGCAGGACGGTCGGCATTGTCTAGCTTGCCCAACCCCTTTAACAACGCGGTGATTTCACCCTTTTTACCTAGATATTGCACCCGCACCTGATCTAGCGCTGCTTGGTCGTTAGCAGCAGCAACAGCCGCTTTGGCCTCAGTTACCAACTGTGGCAAATTTTCCATGAATTGTGGCTCCAGCCTTTCAGCAATTATCGGCGTCTTTGTCGACGTTATGACTCGAATAGTGAGGAATGTCGCGCTATTGGCGTTGGTGGCGGCACAATGATGCACTCACCCACGATAGCAGCCCCTCAGACCCTAAAAATAGTGGCTACAACTATAGAGAATCAGCATAAATAAGCAACCGAATTTCCAGTGATATCAGGGATTTAGTGACAATTTTGGTTAATTTTTATTCAGCTACTACAGCGGTGAGAATCGCATCGTCGATGGCCAGCAACAAAACTGCCCCCAAGGGAATTGCGATAAACGACAGACCAAAAAAAAGCAGCCAATAGGCTGCTTTTTCTTTTCAGAAGCAATTAAGCTGCTAGGGCTTTCTTTGCGCGTTCTGCCAAAGCTGCGAATGCTGCTTTTTCAAATACGGCTAGATCAGCCATGACCTTACGGTCAATCTCGACATTTGCTTTCTTGAGACCGTTAATCATACGGCTGTATGACAAACCGTTAACGCGAGCCTCAGCATTGATTCGAACGATCCACAGAGCACGGAACTGACGCTTTCTCTGGCGACGGTCACGATATGCATACTGACCAGCCTTGATGACTGCCTGTTTCGCTACTCGGAATACACGACTTCGGGCACCGTAGTAACCTTTAGCCAATTTCAAAATCTTTTTATGTCTACGACGTGCTACCACGCCACGCTTTACACGTGCCATTCGTTATCTCCTCAACCTTACAAATAGGGCAACATACGCTCGACCAATGGTCGATCGGATGCATTAACCTGGCTAACACCACGCAGATGACGCTTACGCTTGGTAGTCATTTTTGTCAGGATGTGGCTTTTAAACGCAGATTTACGTTTGATTCCGTTTGCAGTGCGCTTGAAGCGTTTCGAAGCACCTGAATTGGATTTCATTTTCGGCATGTTAATCTCCTAAATTACCGGTGAAATGGCCTAGGCCAAAGGGCAACTCATCCGGCATGAAATCCTTAGCCGGGTAGAGCTCCTGAGGGTCACCCCTCCTCTGATTCTGTCAGACAGCATCAGAGCTGCGGCAGTTTACTGAATTATCAGCAAAATACCAGCATTGCATGACAAAAACCCCGGAACACCGAGGCTTTTGATTCAATATGCTTTATTTCTTCTTGATGGAGCCAATAACCATGGTCATTTGGCGTCCTTCCATCTTTGGACGCTGCTCGACAGTACCCAATTCTTTAAGATCTTCTTCGATGCGCATCATCAAGTCCATGCCCAATCGCTGGTGCGCCATTTCACGCCCACGGAATCGCAGGGTTACCTTGGCCTTATCACCACCTTCAAGGAAGCGTGTTAACGCTTTGATCTTGATGTTGTAGTCACCGATATCGGTATTGGGGCGGAATTTCATTTCCTTGACCTGAACAACGGTCTGCTTTTTCTTAGCAGCGTTTTTGGCTTTCTTCTCTTCGTAGAGCTTCTTGCCAAAGTCCATGATCTTACAAACAATAGGGTCTGCATTTGAGATTTGAACCAAGTCCAAACCTACTGACTGTGCTCTAGCGAGCGCATCAGCGAAGGATACAATGCCCAACTGTTCCGCATTTTCATCAATTAAACGAACTTCTTTCGCCACAATGTTTTCGTTCACATTGGTTCGATTATCCGCTTTTTTCATACTGCCGCGTGGTTTCAGGGTTATTTCTCCGTACCAGTTGTAGTGACTAATCGCGCCTTTTTGGCAATTTCTGTCTGTAACAAGGTTACAAAATCAGCGATAGGCATAGCGCCAAGGTCAACCCCTGAACGCGTCCTAACGGCCACGGTGCGATTTTCGACTTCCTTATCTCCGCATACTAGCAAGAAAGGAATTTTTTGAATCGTGTGTTCACGAATCTTAAAGCCGATCTTCTCGTTTCTCAAGTCGACCTCGGCTCTAAATCCGTTATTTTCTAATGTTTCTTTGATTTCGGTGCAATATTCAGCCTGTGCATCGGTAATATTGAGTACCGACACCTGACTTGGTGACAACCACACCGGCATCGCACCCGCATGCTGCTCAATCAAAATACCAATGAAGCGTTCAAATGAACCCAAAATGGCACGGTGCAACATCACAGGCACCTTACGGTCGCCATGTTCGTCAACATACTGGGCGCCTAAGCGACCCGGCATTGAGAAATCGACCTGTATTGTACCACACTGCCAATGACGGCCGAGACTGTCACGCAGGGTAAACTCTACTTTAGGACCGTAAAAGGCACCCTCGCCTGGTAAAATACCCCAGTCACGGCCGGTGGCGTTTAATGCAGCACTTAATGCATCTTCGGCTTTATCCCAGTCTTCATCTGATCCCACGCGCTTTTCTGGGCGGGTCGACAGCTTCAAAATAATGTCGTCAAAACCAAAGTCAGCATAGACCTCATCCAACATACCGATAAACGAGGCGACTTCGTCTTGGATCTGACTTTCTGTACAGAAGATATGCGCATCGTCTTGGGTAAAGCCACGCACACGCATAATACCGTGCAAGGCACCCGAGGCTTCATTACGGTGGCATGAGCCAAACTCAGCCAAACGCAACGGCAAATCACGGTAGCTCTTCAAGCCTTGGTTGAACACCTGCACGTGGCAAGGGCAGTTCATCGGCTTCACGGCATTGTCTCTGGCTTCAGAGTGCGTGGTGAACATATCGTCTTTGAATTTGTCCCAGTGACCCGACTTCTCCCACAATGACCGGTCTACGATCATGGGGGTCTTGATCTCTTGGTATACATGCTTGTGCTGAATGCCACGCATGTATTGCTCGATCACCTGATACATTGACCAGCCTTTTGGATGCCAAAAGACCATACCCGGTGCTTCTTCTTGCAGGTGGAACAGGTCCAACTGCTTACCAATTTTGCGGTGATCGCGTTTTGCTGCTTCTTCTAAAAACAACAGGTGCGCTTTCAAGGCTTTTTTATCAGCCCAGGCAGTACCATAGATACGCTGCAACATTTTGTTTTCAGACTTGCCGCGCCAGTAAGCACCTGAGATACGCATCAATTTAAAGTGATGACAAAACCCCATGTTAGGTACGTGAGGGCCACGACACATATCGATGTATTCTTCGTGATGATACAGACCTGGACGGTCATCTTTGGCGATGTCTTCGTCCAAAATGATCATTTTATACTGTTCACCACGGCCTTCAAACGTGCTGCGCGCTTCTTCCCAGCTCACTTTGCGTTTGATAACGGCGTAATTCGTTTTGGCGAGTTCAAACATGCGCTTTTCTAATGCCACCACATCTTCTTCAGTAATGGTGTGCTCTAGATCCACGTCGTAATAAAAACCGTTCTCGATCACTGGGCCAATGGCCATGCGCGTTTCTGGCCACATCTGTTTAATGGCGTGTCCCAACAGGTGTGCACAAGAGTGACGGATAATCTCAACACCCAAGTCGTCACGACTGGTGATGATTTGCAAAGCAGCATCTGCTTCAATGAGGTCGCAGGCGTCGTGGGCGATACCATTCACCAAACCGGCGATAGTAGCCTTAGCCAATCCGGGTCCAATAGACTCGGCAACTTGCATAATAGTAACGGGATTATCGTACGAACGCTGACTACCGTCAGGCAGGGAAATAACAGGCATGTTGTCAATCCTTTTCAGTGGTGACCCACACCAAGGGCCACATGATTAAAAACTTCGTTCTCAGCATAGCAGGCATAAAACGAAAAGCGTAAACGTATGGTCGAACAACCGAAACCAAGGGCTGGGTCAGACCTACGAGAAAGGGGCGATTTTGCTACAATAGGCCACGCGATGCAAGGCGTTCGGCACAAATTAGCCCATTTGTTTCCGATACCGAACGAATACACCACCCCATAGCCTCATTCACTCAATATTGCGCTCTAAAACAGGCTTTTTGGTGTTCGGGGGTATCAACAAAAAGTCACCCGTTAACCAACAGTGTCGCCCCGATTCGCTGCAACACAGCGCCTAGCATTCAAGAGCCGATTTTGGATTTTAGAAAATCCACCGCCGCTTTGATTTTGGGTACATGGTACTTGTGCTTTTGGTACAGCATATACACCCCCATGCCACCATTCTGGGACACGGTCACGGGCGGCTGAATGTCGATTTCAACCAACTCATGGTTATCCACCTGGGACTGCACTACCCAGCGAGGCAACATCACAATGCCCTTACCCTGCACTGCCTGCTGAATAATCCACTTGCCCTCGTTGGCTATCATCACCGCCTTGGGCGAGACATTTTGCCAATGGCCACTAAAATCACTGAGCCACTGGGTAGGTCCGTCTGGCGTCTTGTAGTAGATGCCCTTGTGATTGAGCAAATCCTCTGGGTGTTTGGGTGTGCCACAGGCCTCTAAGTAAGCTGGTGCAGCAAAGGGATAGAAGTCATTCTCCATAAGTTTCACTGCCACGACCCTTTCATTGGGGGCATAGCCACCGCGAATCGCCAAATCAACATCATCTTTGCCTAGGGTTGACCGAGAATCACTGAGGCTAATGTCTAAAATCACGTCTGGGTAGGTTGTAGAGAACTCGTCCATCAGTGGCAGCAAGATACTTTCACCAAAGCTGGTCATGCTGCTGATTTTTAATTGGCCCATTGGCTTTGCTTGGTAGGTGCGCACCACCTCCTCGCTCTCAGACAACAGTTGCAGCATCTTGCTGACCTCTTGGTGATAGAGCTGCCCTACCTCAGTTAGCGACACGACACGCGTGCTTCTTTTGAGCAGCACAGCGCCAAGGGCGGTTTCTAAGTCGGATATCCTGCGAGACACTGACGATGGCGGCACTGAGAAATGCTTTGCCGACAGGGTAAAGCTGCCGGTATCCACTACCGATGCGAAATACTTCATTGCGCGTAACTGATCCATCTCTTGCCCACCCTCTCATCCAACTCTCGTTCAATCATCGCACAGACATCGCACAGACATCGCACAGACATCGCACAGACATCGCACAGACATCGCACAGACATGCATGAAATTGCTTTATTATTGTCTATTAGACAACAAACACTCACCAATATCGCTATTTATCATCACAAATTGAACAGCAATAATGGCAGCCATCAATATCAAATATGTTATACCGACTTACGCTCACCAGAATGAAGGAAACGACACCATGACCATGAACACCGTTATCAATTTAATCGCTCGCCCAGATGGCCGACCCATCGGCCCCCATATGTTTGAAGTGCAGCAACAAGCAGTGCCTACCCTTGGCGACAAGCAATTCCTGGTAAAGCAGTCTCACATGTCTTTAGACCCCGCCATGCTAGGTTGGATGAGCCCAGCAACCGACAGCTATATTCCGCCAGTGACCTTGGGTCACGTGATGAGATCATCTGGATTTGGTGACGTGGTTGAATCCAATCACCCAGACTATGCCGTCGGTGACCGTGTGATGGGTATGTTTGGGTGGCAGCACTATGCGGTGAGCAATGGCGCCGGCGTCAACAAAATTGAAGCACCTGTTCCAGCCGAGATGGTGTTGTCTATTTTTGCATTACCTGGCCTGACAGCCACGCAAGGTTTATTCAATGTTGCCAAACCCAAGTCAGGTGAAACCCTTGTTGTATCTGGTGCAGCAGGCTCAGTAGGCTCTATTGTGGGTCAGTTAGCCAAAGCGGAAGGTCTGCGGGTGATTGGCATCGCGGGTAGTGATGAAAAGTGTGATTGGATCGTTAACGAATTGGGTTTTGACGGTGCCATCAACTATAAGTCAGGTAATCTATTAGAGCAGCTGACGGCACTGACGCCTGATGGCATTGATGTGTACTTTGAAAACACGGGTGGCGAAATCCAGCACCATGTCTTTAACCGCATGAATGCCCATGGCCGTATCGCCGTCTGCGGCATGATTGCTGACTATACCGCGAAGGTGCCGAGCGCAGGCCCTAATTGGATGAATATCATCAAGAAGCGCATCATGATCCAGGGCTTCACTATGCCAGATCACTTTCATGACGCACCGGCATTACTGGCGAAGCTGACGCC
>CAJXZL010000062.1 GCA_913063165.1 uncultured Saccharospirillaceae bacterium
TGCCTTTCACTGCCTTTCACTGCCTTTCACTGCCTTTCACTGCCTTTCACTGCCTTTCACTGCCTTTCACTGCCTTTCACTTGCCCTATTCCGATTCAATCCAAATGACATTGGCCATGCGACCGGTAGCGCCATCGCGTCGGTAGCTAAAGAAATGATCAGCTTCATTGAAGGTGCAATGGGTGCCGCCATAGATGCGTTGGATACCCATGTGCTGCAGTTGCATACGCGCCAGGGCATAAATATCGGCCCACCATTTTCCAGGCTTTACACCGGGCGAAAAGGCTCGCGCGCTCTGGTCATGGGTCGCCATAAATGCATCCCGTACATCATCGCCAACTTCAAATGCGGTCGGGCCAATTGCGGGTCCGAGATAGGCCATCAGTGAACTGGGGTTGCCCGTATATTGCGACAGGGTGTTACCCAATATACCGCCCGCCAAACCACGCCAACCGGCATGCGCTACGGCCACCCAATCGCCTGCATCGTTACAGAAAAACACGGGCAAACAATCGGCAGTCATCACGGCTGCGGCCCATTGGTCGTTATCGACCCACGCAGCATCGGCTTCGACACCCAATTGGGGGGCGTCGGCCTTGACGGCGATGGTGGTATGGGTTTGAGACAACCAACAGATGGGTTTATTCACAACCCGTTGCAGAATGTCGCGATTAAAGGCGACTGCGTCGGCATTGTCACCAACGTGATGGGCCAGATTGAAATCCTCGCACGGTGGCAAGGAGGCCCCTTGTGTTGTCTCTATTGGGAGATCGTCAGCACCAAGCAGACTGCGCAACGTATAGCCTGCCTTGACCTGCACTGGGGCAGGCCAATCGAGCATCACCAATCCGGCTTTAGAATGGATCATTGTCTTTGACATCGTCGGCCAAGGCCTGCAGCAGGGTGACAAAGTCGTCCGGCAACGGCACTTCCCAACGCATGGTGTCACCCGTTCTGGGGTGAATCAGTGTGAGTGCTTGGGCGTGCAATGCCTGTCTTGGAAAGGCACGTATCGCATCCTGCAAATCTGGCGATACTTTACCCGGCATCCGCTGGCGACCACCGTACAGCGTGTCCCCCACCAATGGATGTCTCAGATGCGCCATGTGGACGCGTATCTGGTGGGTACGGCCGGTTTCAAGCTTGACCCGAATATGGGTGTTCTGCCTAAAACGCGTCACCAAACGGTAATGGGTGATCGCTGTTTTACCCATCGGGTGCACGGCCATTTTGAGGCGGTTCATGTTGTGTCGCGCCATCGGCTCATCCACAGTGCCGCCACCGGTCATTTCCCCGTGACAGACCGCTTCATATTCACGCCCTACTGTGCGCTTTTGCAATTGGTCGACCAGACTGGCATGCGCGATCAGGTTACGGGCGACTACCATCAGTCCCGTGGTGTCTTTGTCCAATCGGTGCACAATGCCCGCTCTTGGCACATTGATGACATCTGGGAAGTGAAACAACAGTGCATTGATCAGCGTACCATCCGGATTGCCCGCACCCGGATGCACCACCAGACCAGCTTGCTTGTTGATGACAATGATATCGTCATCGACATAGACCACATCAATGGGAATGTCCTGAGCAATCCAATCGCCCTCGGCTTCAATGGGCGCATCCAATGTCAGCCATTCACCACCAATTAATTTGGCTCTGGTTTTTTGTGGTTTGCCATCAACCAATAGCAACCCGTCCTTAATCCAGCTTTGTAATCGCGACCGGGAATATTCCGAGAACAGGTCTGCCGCTACTTGGTCTAGACGGTTTTTGCCCATGGCTTCTGGAACTTGAATTTTTAATACAATACGATCTGACATCCCGAGCTCTGCTGTGGTTAAATAGGCCACCATTGTAGAGCAACCGGACGAAAACACCGAATGAAGATGCGGAATTTAATCTCTTTAACGTCAATACTGGCCGCATTGCTGGTATTGACTGGCTGTGCATCCAATAAATTGATCAAGGGCGACGAAAATGTGCATTACACCGTTGCCCAAGAATACTTGGCGGCGGCCAACTATGGCATGACCATTTCGACACTAGAACAGCTCGAGCAGCGGTTTCCTTTTAGTCGATATGCCGAGCAGGCACAGTACGACCTGATGTATGCCAAATTCAAAAACAAAGATTATGAAGAAGTGATTATTTTGGCCGATCGCATGATTCGATTGCAGCCAGATCACGAAGCCATTGCCTATGCTTGGTATCTCAAAGCATTGGGCCGGTATGAATTGTCGCGCACCAACCGGTCATTGTTGAGTGGTTTTGATATCGCTACGCGAGATACCCAAGCAGCACAAAAAGCCTTTGATGACTTTGCAAGCTACTTGCGATTATTCCCCAATGACCGCTACGCACCTGATGCAAGAGCCAAACAGATAGACATCCGCAACCGATTGGCCCAGTACGAATTGCAGATCGGGGAATACTATCTCCAGCATGGCGCTTGGCTTGCCGCAGCCAATCGTGCCAACATTGTGGTCACCGATTTTAGCGAATCGCCCTATGTAGACGACGCGCTGACCCTACTGGTGACTGCCTATGAGGGCATGGGAATGCCCAATCGTGCGAAACGTGCACGCGCCGTACAGCAGGATTTGCGGCTCAGTCTCGTTCAATAAAGCCATTTTGTAGCACCCACAACCTTTAGAAACCCGCAGCAATTTAAATGCCGGGTTTCCAACCATGGGTGATGGGATAGCGTCTATCTCTGCCAAAGCCGCGCGGTGTAATACGCACCCCTTCTGGCGCTTGTTGACGTTTGTATTCACTGCGGTCGATTAAGCCGATCACGCGGTACACCACGTCCTTATCAAACCCCATAGCCACAATGGCCTCTGCGGATAGATCCGACTCGACATAAGCCTGAATGATGGCGTCCAAAATCTCATACGGCGGCAAGCTGTCGTCGTCCTTTTGATCAGGCGCCAGTTCTGCTGAAGGTGGCCGGTCAATCACCCGCTGAGGAATAACGGGTGCCTCAAGATTGCGGTGACGGGACAGTTCGAACACCAACATCTTTGGTACATCTTTTAATACGTTATAGCCACCACACATATCGCCATACAGAGTGGCATAGCCTACGGCCATTTCAGACTTGTTGCCCGTGGTCAGCACCATGTAACCGGTCTTATTAGAAATCGCCATCAGTAACAGCCCCCGAATACGCGCCTGCAAGTTTTGCTCGGTCACATCGGGTGGCAAATCTTTGAGTACGGGAGACAGCGTCTCGAGACTGGCATGATAGAGGTCGGCAATCGGCAACTCGGTATATTGAACACCCAAGGCGTCAGCTTCGGTACGGGCATCATCGACACTCATTTGACTGGTATAGGCAAAAGGCATCATGACGGCATGTACCCGGTCTTTACCCAGGGCATCTACCGCAATCGCAAGGCTCAAACCAGAGTCAATACCACCAGACAAGCCTAAGACCACCCCGGGAAATCCATTGCGATTCACGTAATCTTTCAGGCCACGTTTTAGCGCTTGGTACACTTCATCAAGCGGTTCCAATACTGGCCGTGGTGTGCCGCGACTTATCTGCACCCCTTGGTCAGACTTCACCAGATCAATCACATCGAGGCTGCCGGTAAATACCGGGCTGTTGTGCTGAATGCCGCGCGCATCAGCGGCCATTGAACCGCCGTCAAACACCAGTTCATCCTGACCATAGACATGATTGACGTAGACAATAGCGAGGGATGTCGCTTGCGCGACTGCGGCCACCCGTTCACGACGTTGACCATCGCGACCCATGTGATAGGGAGAGCCATTAATGTTGAGTAAAACATCGGCGCCGGCTGCCCGCGCGTCTAGCGCAGGTTGGTCAAACCAGATGTCTTCACAAATGGTCAGGCCGCAAGAAAACCCATCAATATCAACCACGCAGGTGGTGTCCCCTGGGGTAAAATAGCGGCGCTCATCGAATACCTGATAGTTGGGCAAATGCTGTTTGTCGTAGGTGCATAACAGCTTGCCTTCAAAGATGACGGCCATGCGATTAAACAACAGATCGCCCTGCCGAAAAGGATAACCCACCACCAAATAGACCGGTAAACGTGCGTTGCATAACGCCGCTATCGCTTGGTCGACCCGTGTGGTTAGGCTCGCGCGAAGCAGCAAGTCTTCTGGGGGATATCCCGTGAGGGTGAGTTCTGGATAGACCACCACACGTGCGCCGGCATCCATGGCTTGTTGGGCAACCAACAACACTTTTTCGGTATTGCCTGGAATGTCACCGACCGCAAATTCTTGTTGGGCTAACGCCACTGTTAAGGTTTTCAACACCATCCCCTGTCCTTATCGTGGGGCTATTTTGCCCTTTGCGCATGACAATGCAACTGTAAACATGGCATCCTTTAGACTAAGCCTGTCAACCACCGTTTTCAGGCTCCCTTTTTCAAAGGATAGACCCCAGTGACAGACTTGGAATCCACCTATATCAGTAGCAATAGACAACGCTCTGTGCTGACTTTCTTTCACCTGTATCGGGTGGCGTTGGCACTGCTGTTATTGGCCATGGTGCGTTTCAACTTGCTATCAACGGTCTCATCGGAAATTAGTACGCAGCAAACTCTCAGCGTCCAAATATTGCTGTATATCGTGCTCGCCATTATCAGTATGTGGCTGACCATAAAACCGGAACTGAGCCAAATTTCGCTCGTCGCCATCTTCTTAACCGATGTCGTGATGCTCTTGTTGATCATCCGTACCTCTGGGGGCATTTCCGGTGGCTTCGGTAATTTGGTATTGGTGAGCGTCTCTGCTGGCGCAGTGTTCTTATCTACCCGCAATGGCCTACTTATGGCAGCCGTGGCCGCCTCCGGCATTGTCTACAGTGAAATCCAAATGGGCTACGGACGCCAACAGCAGTATTTCTTACAAGCCGCCATGTTGGGCATCGCGTTTTTTTCAGTCACTTTTTTGATTCAATTCATTTTAAAACGTGCCCGCGAAAGTGAGGCGATTGCCATCAGTCATGCCGGCAACATCATGGATCTGCAAGCAGTGAACGCCATGGTTTTAGACCGTATGCGCACAGGCATTGTCGTCTGCAGCGCCAACGGCAACATACGCATGATTAACCATGCTGCACTGATCTTGATGACCAATGATGCGGACAATCACAACCCCACCACCGCCCCACCTGAATTAGTCGACCGCATTCGGGCCTGGCTATTAAAGGACGAAAGCTTGCCCAATAATGTGCGGTTTGACCGAGACTTGCCTGACGTCAGCCTCACCTTTGCGGTATTACAAAACACCCCCAACTCAGATGTTGTCGTCTTTATGGAAGACACCAGCAACACGCGCCAACAAGCGCAGCAACTCAAGCTGGCTTCATTGGGCCGCCTGACGGCCAGCATTGCCCATGAAATCCGCAACCCTTTGGGTGCCATCAGCCATGCAGCACAACTGCTGGATGAATCGCCGAGTCTGGATCCCACCGACAACCGCATGCTTCATATCATTCAAATGCACACCAAACGCATGAACAACATCATCGAAAACGTGCTGCAGTTATCGCGGAACTCCAAGTCGACACCCGAATATTTCATGTTGCTGCCCTGGTTAAACCAATTTGAATCGGATTATCACGAATTGGATAGAACGGCCCATTTCACTATCCACTGTGCGAATGACCTCGGCATACGGTTCGACCAAGGACAGCTACAACAGGTAGTAGAAAACTTGGTGAATAATGGGCTACGCTATAGTCGACAAAAAAATAACCTGGGGACCATCACATTGGAGGCCGGCATTCTAAACGCCAATGAACAGCCCTACCTGGATATTGTCGATAATGGACCGGGCCTCAATCCAGAACAAGAAGCCCATATTTTTGAGCCTTTCTTTACCACTGAAAAAGTGGGTACAGGCTTGGGGCTGTTCCTTTGTAAAGAACTGAGCGAAGCCAATCAAGCGCGACTCGAATGGGTCCCGCCACTCATTGCAGGTTCAGAGGGCTGCCGCTTTAGGCTATTGTTTGTGCATCCCCAACGACATCAACTGGACGCGTCATGAAACCAACTGCACACGTACTGATAGTGGACGATGAACCCGATATTCGTGAGCTCTTAGAGATCACCATGAATCGTATGGGATTGACCACCGATTCTGCCGAAGATTTGGCAACTGCGCGTCGCCTGCTGGCTCGAACCAGCTTTCAACTCTGTCTCACCGACATGCGCCTACCCGATGGCGATGGCCTGACATTGGTCGAACACATTCAACAGGAATATCCGACAACGCCTGTCGCCGTCATCAGTGCCCACGGCACAGTCGAAACAGCCATTCAAGCCCTTAAGTTGGGGGCATTCGATTTTTTATCCAAGCCGGTCGCGCTGCAACAATTACGCGCCTTGGTCAGCACAGCGCTGCAGCTAGAACACACCACCGAAGCCATCGTTCCCATTAGTAACTCGCGTTTGATTGGTACGTCGCAGGCATTCACCAGCCTTTTGGATAAAGCCTATAAGCTGTCGCGCAGTCAGGCACCAGTGTTTATTTCAGGTGAATCTGGCACAGGTAAAGAACTGGTGGCCCGCTACATTCATGCACAGGGGCCTCGTCAGGCCGGTCCGTTTGTTGCCGTCAACTGTGGCGCCATCCCATCTGAATTGATGGAAAGCGAATTTTTCGGTCATAAAAAAGGCGCCTTTACCGGTGCTGACAGCAACAAGACTGGCCTGTTTGCCTCTGCTAATGGCGGCACCTTGTTTTTGGATGAAATTGCCGATCTGCCGTTCTCAATGCAGGTTAAATTGCTACGCGCGATTCAAGAAAAGCGGGTGCGCCCTATTGGCGACACGCAAGAAATAGACGTCGATGTCCGCATCCTATCGGCAACCCACAAAAATCTTGCGGCAGCAGTCACTCAGCAAACCTTTAGAGAAGACCTGTATTACCGCATCAATGTCATACAGCTCGACGTGCCACCCTTGCGTGACCGACTGGAAGACATACCGGCGATGGCCGAACGGTATCTGCATCGTATTTCAGCCAGCCACAATACCCATCCGCATCTCAGCGACGATGCCCTGAATGCCCTACTGGATTACCATTTCCCTGGCAACGTACGTGAACTGGAAAACCTGCTTGAGCGTGCCTATGCCCTCTCCGAAAAGGACCTGTTAACCGCGCAGGATTTGGCACTTCACCAGCAGCCGAGTACCCTATCCCCATCGAATCAGTCAGACTCCCATGGTTCCCGCGAGCCGTCCTCCGACGCCGCGCACGAAGCCCTATCGGTGGAACTTCCCCGCGGTGTCAGCCTAGACACATACCTGCTAGGGATTGAGCGTGCATTGATTTTAAAAGCACTGGAAAGTGTGCGCTGGAACAAGACGGCTGCTGCCAAAAAGCTGGGCATCAGTTTCCGTTCCTTGCGCTATAAAATGGATAAGATGGGCATGGACTAGCAGACCACAGCAATCGGGGCCAACACACAGGGCCCCCAATTCTGAGGTTATTGAAAGGGCGTGTACCGTCCTATCTGAAAGTTAATTGCCCAGTAAGTAATCGGCGAGCAACGCCCTATCTTCGGATGACAGCGCAGCAGTGCCATAATCTGTCACTTCCACCATTGTGCCTCCCACATAATCACCGTTGGGCAACATGCCTTCGGCAAACAGGTATTTCAGATCGGCAGCCACCCAGCCATTGTCTTTAAGCACATGGCTGCGAATATCTGGCGCTGCATTGTCATCAGGGAGTTGGTCGTTACCGGCAAAGTGTTTTGATGCGATAAGCGCGCCTAACCGATTACGCGGGGTGTGACATTCAGCACAATGTAAGACGTGCTCAGCCAAATACGCGCCCCGCTGTTCGGGATCGACCCTGTCCTGCTTAAAAAACAGCAACCGCCAGCCCTTGAGGAGCAGACGTTGATTAAAGGGAAATGGCAGGTCATGGGCAATGTTGGACTGATCGCTGTTCGGTAGTTGTTGCAATGCCGCCCACATATCGGCGATGTCTTGGTCGGTCATGCCTTGATAAGCAGTGAATGGCATCACGGGATAATAAAAGGTGCCCTCCGGCGAGATACCTTGGCGCACTGCCAAGGCAAAATCGTTGAGTGACCAACCCCCGATACCCTGCGTTGTATTCATGGTGATATTGGGTGAATAAAAGTCACCAAAGGGCGAGTCTAACCGTAACCCACCCGCATAATCGTCTGTATCGGTGTGACAGGCAAAACAGCCACCTGCTTGTAGCAATATGTGACCACTGTCTGCATTGGGAATGCGTTCAGCCGTGATAATTGAGGCGGCGCGAGGCGGCATAATCAGCCACATACTGCCGATGACAATGGCAATAAACATGCCCATGCTGGCTTTCTTTAACATCATCAACGCGCCTCTTGTCACCACACCCGCACGACCTGACATTAGAATCTGGTGCCTTTACATCAATCAGCATACACAGGATAGCGGTTTAGAACGAATGGCAACTGGCGCGTCACATGACGCGCCAGTAAACTACAACCGACCGGTATCCTTAGTTTTTCTTGGCTCTAAAACGCTTATGGCATTCTTTACAGCTATCGCCAACACCCTTCATACCCGCTTGAAGTGACGACAGGCCATTGCCCGCATTGGTGGCCAATGCTTCAGAATAGGTTTTCAGATTGCCTAGCTGATCCATCACAATCGGGAAGTTTTGCCATAAATCGGCCTTGGCCCACGTACCTTCAGTACTGTCCATATCAGAACCCTGTGGCCACATAGAACCATTATTCATGGCAGCAGCTAACGCAAGGTTTCTAGCAGCCGCACTTGCTAGATCGGCGTCATAGGGCATTTTCTCGCCAGCCATCGCGCCTAAAATACCCATATTGTAGCCCAGCACACCCATGTAACTCTGTCTGCCGTCTATTTCTTTGTCGAAATCGCCAGCGGCTATGGCACCACTGAACATTAATGCAGATACGCACAGAATTGCGGTCTTCTTAAATTTTATCATCGCCTTGTTCCTCAGTGTTTGTAACATTGGACTGCCTTACACCCATTGAGTATAGTGAGTTGGCATCTTCAGACAATACACAGATTTCACACTGGCCTGTGCATATATACACAGGCTGTTACCTAGGATCGCGTCTCTATATATAGGAAATGCCGGTGAATAAGTTCGACTGGACCGATTTTCAATGTGTTGTGTGTGTGGCACGAACGGGCTCTCTTTCGGCTGCTGCTAGAGAATTAGGGGTGAATCACAGCACCGTATTAAGACGGGTGTCTGCCTTCGAGCAGACAACCAAGGTGCAGTTATTTTTTAGAGACAGCACTGGCTACCGACTATCCCAACACGGTCGTGCGCTACTGCAAGACATCGACGGTTTTGAAAGCGCCATGAAAGGCCTTCAATTGCGCTTCAATGACTACGACACGCAACTTGAAGGTGTGCTCTGTGTGACCACAACGCATGGGCTTTTTAACTCTCGATTAAAAGGCAGCCTGTTTCAATTTGCGCGGACGTTTCCCGGTATTAAGCTCGATCTACAAATATCAGACGATATCAAAAATCTCGCTCATCTGGAGAGTGACGTGGCAATACGCCCAACCGAGGAAATACCCGACGGCTTTTTCGGTGCGCACATTGGCAAGGTTGTTTTTCATGTTTATGCACACAAGGATCTTGCGAGAATACTGAATGAAAAAGATGCATTCAAAGAAAAATATTGGATTGGCTATTCCGGCCCCCTTTCTTCCGGTTTATTGGGCCAGCTCCTAACCAATAAAATTTCAGAGGCCCAACAAACGCTTAAGGTAAGCTCTATCGATGCCGCGTTTGAGGCGGCCAAAGATGGTGTCGGTATTGCGCTGTTGCCCGAACATTTGGTTAGGGGCAACAACCAACTCGTGCGGATTTCTAAAGGTGATCCTATCCTTGAAAGGCCCATCCATATTATTGCACGCAAGGAACTTCAGACCTCACGTCGGATCAATACCTTCATCAACTTTATGGCTAAGAATGCCAAGTGACCGTCGCTGTAGCCAATACAAATAATGTTGGCAACACCCATAAAAAAAGGCCACTAGATAGTGGCCTTTTAGCATTTTGAGCTGGATTACCAAGGGCTACAGGTATTGGCACCGGTGTCGTCGCCATCGTGCCAGCATTTTTGACCCGCTGCATTCAAAGTAGACATGCCATCTCCAGCCAACACTGTGCCTGCAATAGGCGTTGCTGCTAGCGAATAATCATTCACCGTGGCAGAAACGATTTCCAGATCACAGGTCGGCGTCGCATCAATGGGTGCTTGGGTTGCAAAAATCGTTGGCGCACCAGTATTTAATCCAGCTCCAATGCTGCCAGCGCCGCCATACGTCGAAGGTACTGCCATGGTGTAGTGCCGCTCCATCGCATTGGCCATTTGCGCCAGCGCCGACTGACACTGAGTGCGGTTGGTTTGCACAATATAGTTTTGGTAGCTCGGAAACCCGATCGCCGCAATGATG
>CAJXZL010000063.1 GCA_913063165.1 uncultured Saccharospirillaceae bacterium
TGCACGCATGTTAATGGTGTTCGATCGATGTCACAAGCGCAGTGCAGCCCTTTGGGCTTTATTTTACAACGGTAGGTCAGGCTTTTTAGCGGTAGACTTCCGACCGGCTTCTCAACGGCTAAGAGAACCCTAGCAGCCCATAAAGGCGCAGTGCTGGACAGTGATGTTCGCGGTACCCATAGCTAGCTCGCCACCTGCCTACAGCAACTGTTAGCAAAGTTCCTTGGCAATCGCTTGCCCAAGGGCATCAGGCGCAATCACCAGACAATTCTTGGTGGTGTGTCGGTCTGCAGCAGTGTCGATGATGCCTTTCCAACGCTCGTCGTCCTATAGTCCCTGAAGACACTTGCGCGCTCATGAGGGTGGCACGGGCGTCGTTCAGCGGTCGGGGGGGAATCGAGGGATCGAGGTAGGGAGGTAGGAAGGTATCGAGGTAGTTAGGTAGCCAGGTAGGTAGTTGGCGTCTGTGGATATTAAATACAGGAGGCATCTACCCGATAGGCGGGTGTCGATAGCCGTTTGTCTTTAGCCGCTTGGCCTTAGCCGCGTGTGTATAGCCGCTTGTCGTTGGCCGCAAAACGGCAGTGGCGATGCTGGCACCCCATATCGGCAGCCATTCAATGATCGCGAGCGTTTTTATTCAGTGTCTGTGTCTTGTCCGTATCACTGTGTTGAAATGGTCTTAGCAAAGATGGAAGTTGGCTGGCGGGTCCCACGCCACAACCATCCATTGTCGAGACAAAAAAAATCCCCGCTAGGCGAGGATTCTGTTTTTATCTATCGGTTATTGACCTAGGCTACTTGGTGCCTTTGCCATGCTCAGGTGCTTCAGCCACTTCTCGGTTGAAATACCACTGCTGAGCGATAGAGATCATGTTGTTGACCAACCAGTACAATACCAAGCCCGATGGGAACCATAGGAACATCACACCAAATACCCAAGGCATCATCTTCATCATCTTGGCTTGCATCGGATCCATATTAGGCTGTGCAGTCAAGCTCATCTGGAATGCCATAGAAGCAGCCATCAAGATGGGGAGGATGAAATACGGGTCTTTTAGAGACAAATCTTGAATCCAGAAAATCCAAGGTGACTGTCGCAATTCAACCGCTTCCATCAATACCCAATACAGTGCAATAAATACCGGCATCTGAATAACCATCGGCAGACAACCGCCCATGGGGTTAATTTTTTCTTTCTTATAGAGTTTCATCAACTCTTGGCTCATGCGGTTTTTATCGTCACCATACTGTTCACGCAGTTGCGTCATCTTGGGTGAGAATTTACGCATACGGGCCATCGATCGGGCACTTGACGCGGTTAGCGGTGAGAACAATGTCTTCACTGTTAACGTCAATAGGATGATCGACCAACCCCAGTTCACTACCACTGACTGAATCTTGGTTAGCAACCAGAAGATGGGTTGGGCTGCCCACCAGAGCCAGCCGTAGTCGACACTCAAATCTAAGTTTTCAGCGACCACTGCCAAACGCTGTTGGTTTTTAGGACCCGCGTAGAAGCTAGCCGTTACTGAACCCATGCTACCTGGTGCAACGGTAATCGCCGGGGCACTAAAACCACCACGGTATTGACCATTGTTAGCCGTTTTTAGGTAATAGGTGTTTTCGTCATTTTTGTTTGGAATCCAAGCACTGACAAAGTAGTGCTGAATAAAGGCAATCCAACCACCCTGATTGGCGTAGTTTTCAACGCCATCTTCAATGTCGCCAAACTGTACTTTCTCGTATCGGGTGTCTGCGGTCGTGCGGGCAAACGCCAACGCCGAGTTCATGCCGATACCACCTTGTGACGTAGGATCTTTCGATTGGTCACGTTTGATCTGACCAAACAGGTTACCTGACCAGTCGCTCGCACTGTTATTTTCAATGCTATAGGTGACATCAATCACATACAGACCCTTGGTAAATCCAAAGGTCTTTTTGTAAGACACACCGTCTTGTTCAAAATAGAGGTCAACGTCTAACGTGTCGCCGTCCATCACAAAATCGGTCTTGTTGGCAGCATAGACGGGACGCGTTTGCTTCGCATCAGGTCCCTGTGCACCGACCAAACCACTTTGTGCAATAAAGTGTCGGTTGATGTTATTTTCCAACAATACGAACGGCTGATCCGTTGCTTCCATGGTAAGTGGATAAGCAGGTAACGCCAAATATTCAATATCACCACCGGTTAGATTCACTTGAATATCTAAGGTATCGGTTGTGATGTTGATATAGCCGTCAGGATTGATTACCGCTGCTACCACAGGTGCGGATGCAGTGCCCGTGGTCGTAACGGGAATATCACCTACAGCGCTGGTAACCGTAGTGGTGCCAGCAGCCGGCAAGTCGGTGGTCGTGGTGGTGGTCACACGGCTCGACGCTTGTGTTGACGGCTGATTGTAGTCTTGGTTCCACTGCTGAAGCATCAGATAACTGACGACACCCAGTGAAGCAAATAATGCAATTCGTTTAATATCCATGCTGATTTGGTTGCCTGTTAAATTTGGGGGGCAAAAAAAGAGGCGTTATGCTAACCGTTAGACGGCTTTTTTTCCACCAGAAAACCACATTTAGCGGTCTACAAGGCACAAATTCTCGTCAATTAGCGGAATATGTGGTGCTAGGGTCTTAATTTTTTGGCTATTAAGGGACGGTGGCGGGCGATCTGGTGCGATTTGATTGGGTGTTGCACACACTGGGCCTACTTAGTTAGCGGTAGGTTTTCCGTGGTCTTGAAGCAGTCGCGTATCCAATTTATTGAGCATCTTAGCGACAATTTTGTGAATGTGCTGTGGTTCTAAATCGGCAGCGCCTTTTCTGGCCAAAACGACGATATCTTTGTGTTCAAAGCGATGTGATGCCAAACGAAAGTGTTCTCGGCAGATACGACGAATAAGATTTCGTTGAACGGCATGTTTGATATGCTTTTTAGCAAACACAAAACCAATACGTGATTGGGGTTTTTGGTTGGGTAAGGCAATAAACAGAAGTTCTGGGCAGGCAGCGCGGGTGGTTTTTCCGTTGAAAACGGTACGAAAATCCCCAGGAGTCAACAGACGTTGATCCCGGGAATAGCCGTATTTTGCAGTCACTAAGATTAGACTGTGAGCGCGTGACGGCCTTTAGCACGACGACGTGAAAGCACGTTACGGCCGTTAGCAGTTGCCATGCGAGCACGGAAACCGTGGGTACGCTTACGTTTGATTACGCTAGGTTGAAAAGTTCTTTTCATTTCATCTCACCAAATAATGCAAGTTACGGTCGCTAGCGAAAAAAGTAGGCGCTAACACAAAAAATTGGACGGCAGATTCTATAGGTTATTTCTGAAGGATACAACGCCCAATCAGTAATAATTGCCTGTTTCTGGGGTTTATTTTCTGTTTCATACGGTTTTGAGGCTGGGCTTAGTAAACTCAGGGCTTGATAGGGGTATCCAGTAGGCTCATGTCTGTGAATCTGTGCTGTTCTCATGATTGGCAACCCCTGTGGGTTTACGTAGCGGTGATCACTGTATCCTATGTGTGAGTGGCTGGGGTTGTTCTATAAAAAATCAGATCGTAAATAAGTTAAAAGAATATTTATTATTTATTATTGTTTATATTTATTATTGTTATTAGCAGCGTTCTAGATGTGGATAGATGGCTAGATTGCCGATATCTAAAGGGATAGCCAGCTTTTGAAACCCCCACAAATGGGCGTGGTTTTGTTGGGGAAAACCCCAGTGAACCTGTGTATAAAACAGGGTGTTATCCACAGGCCTTATTATACACAGCTTGTTCATCGACTTTTACACAGTGTTATTTCACGGTTATGCACACGACATTTTATTTCGACGAGCTTAGTGAATAACCTTGAGGAAAACTATTAGGTAAGTATGTTAAGTCTATGAAAAATATAGATTTATTATCTTTTTTATTCTGTGGATAACTTTTTAAGTGAACTGTGGATAAATAGTTTCAGACGGGTTAAAATGCTCGCATAAATAGAATGCTGTGGCCTGTATCTTGAGTACGCAGCGTAAAGACCGCAATGTGGATGAGTCCTATCGTGTCTAACGACATTTGGCAGCAATGCCTCTATCAATTACAAGATACTGTGCCTACCCAGCAGTTCAATACCTGGTTGCGTCCTTTAAAGGTGGAACAGCAAACCGACCAGTTGGTGATCAGTGCGCCAAACCGCTTTGTAATGGATTGGGTAAAAGACAAATATCTCGACCAGATTTATGCCATGGTGCGCCAGTTGGCTGGTGACGATTTTCAGATTGTGTTGGGACAGCGTAACGAATCTGCAAAATCCCGTATGGGTACCCTGATGCCAAAAGCCCGCAATACCTCTGCGGGTTTTCAAAATGACTATAGCCAACCGACGAGCCGACAACAAGATGCGGTGATACCGGAGCAGGTTGATCTCATCTTTAAAGATGATATTGCTGACTTTGATAATGACACGTCGGCGTCACGGCTCGATACCTATCTTAATCCCCAATATAATTTTTCGACCTTTGTAAAAGGTGACTCTAACCAGTTTGCATTGGCTGCGGCGCAATTGGTGGCAGATGCGCCAGGTAGTGGCCACAATCCTTTGTTTATCTATGGCAGTTCGGGTTTGGGTAAGACCCACTTGATGCATGCCGTTGGACACAGTATTTTGCAAAAGAAGCCCAATGCGCGGGTGATGTATTTGCCGTCTGAAACCTTTGTTCAAGATATGGTTAAAGCGCTACAACGTAATGCGATTGATGAATTTAAGCGGTTCTATCGCAGTCTCGATGCCTTGTTGATCGATGACATTCAATTCTTTGCAGGTAAAGGGCGCTCACAAGAAGAGTTTTTCCATACCTTTAATGCCCTGTTAGAAGGCAACCAACAGGTGGTCATTACCTGTGACCGTTTTCACAAAGAAATTGAAGGGGTTGAAGACCGGTTGAAGTCGCGGTTCAGTTGGGGGCTCACGGTGCAGGTCGATCCGCCAGATCTCGAAACCCGAGCCGCCATTTTAATGAAAAAAGCGGAGCAAACAGGGGTGCGATTACCACCTGACGCTGGATTGTTTATCGCCCAATTGGTGCGGTCAAATGTGCGGGAATTGGAAGGCGCGCTAAAGCGTGTGGTTGCCAACGCACAGTTTACTGGTAAGCCGTTGTCGGTTGACCTGGTCAAGCAGTCTTTGCGTGATTTGATGGACCTTCAGAAAAAACAGGTCAGTGTCGACAATATCCAGAAGACGGTTGCCGAATATTTTAAGATTAAGGTATCGGACCTGTCGTCTAAGCGACGTAGTCGCAGTGTGGCGCGTCCGCGGCAAGTGGCGATGTCATTGGCCAAGGAGTTGACCAGTCATAGCTTACCCGAAATTGGCGAAGCCTTCGGTGGTCGTGACCACACCACGGTATTGCACGCCTGTAAAAAGATTAAAGAGCTTCGTGAGATTAGTTTGGATATTCGCGAAGACTACAACAATTTGTTAAGAACCTTAACTACCTGATGCCATGCACAGGTTGGACCTGATTTGTATACGGGGTATCCATAAGCCGGCCCCGGTACCAGTACTAATTATAAAGGAGTGAGAGACTGTAATGATTAAATTCTCAGTACCGCGTGAATCACTATTACGGCCGTTGCAGTTGGTAACGGGTGTTGTCGAACGTCGTCAGACTTTGCCGGTATTGGCCAACTTGTTGGTCGTACTAAAAGACAACCAGATTTCATTAACGGGCACCGATTTGGAAGTAGAATTGGTCGGCCGGTTTTCGTCAGATTCTTTGGGTGCGGAAGGTGAGATCACCATACCTGCTAAGAAGTTGATGGATATTGTTAAGAGCCTTCCTGATGATGCGGTTATCTCTTTGGCGATTGACGATGCAAAAGCGGTACTGACCAGTGGACGCAGTCGCTTCACGCTAACGACCTTGCCTGCCAGTGATTTTCCCAGTGTTGAGGACGAGCCTGACACCCTGCGGTTTACCATTGAGCAGCAGGTGTTGAAGAAGCTGATTGATGCGACTTCGTTTGCGATGGCACAACAAGATGTCCGCTATTATCTTAATGGCATGCTTCTGGAGCTCACCCAAGACCGTGTGCGCACCGTTGCAACGGATGGCCATAGGCTGGCCTTAAGTACGGCTGCCGTAACCTCTGACGTCTCTGATAAACGCCAAGTGATTGTGCCGAGAAAGGGTATTTTAGAACTGGCCCGTTTGTTGGGTGAAGGCAGCGGCGAAGTTGAAGTGGCTTTGGGTAATAACCATATTCGCGTGCGGACACCTGGTTTTACTTTCACCTCAAAGTTGGTCGACGGTAAGTTCCCTGATTATGAGCGTGTATTACCGCGTGGTGGCGACAAGAAGGTGATTGCAGATCGCGCTGAATTGAAATCGGTATTTGGCCGTGCGGCGATTTTGTCAAACGAGAAATACCGCGGTGTGCGTTTGGTATTGGAAACGGGCAATCTGCAAGTACTGGCGAACAACCCAGAGCAAGAAGAAGCAGAAGAGAACCTGGCTGTGGATTACGAGGGCGACAACCTAGAGGTTGGGTTCAACGTGAATTATTTGTTGGATGTGTTCAATCATGTTCAGGGAGAGCAGGTGCAATTCTTGATGGCCGACTCTAATAGCAGCGCCCTATTGCAGGACGCCGAAGACAGTTCGGCACTGTATGTCGTGATGCCCATGCGACTCTAGTAGGCCATGATGGTGTTGCTTCAGAACGGCGTTAGCCTATGACCATTCATAGGCTACAGATCGGACAGTTTAGAAATCTGAATCAAGTGCGTATTGCGCCCTCGGCGCATATCAATGTGCTCCATGGTGACAATGGCTCTGGTAAGACCAGTGTCTTGGAGGCACTTTTTTTCCTCACCCATGGACGGTCCTTTAAGGCATCTAAAACCCATAACATCATTCAGCAAGGGCGCGATGATTGCACGGTGTTCGCGACGGTTGGGGAAGGGCGTTTACCCGTGGGTGTGCAGCGTAAAACCAATGGACAAACAGACATTCGGATTTCGGGTGAACCGGTATCGGCGCTGTCCGAATTGGCCTCCCTCCTGCCAGTGCAGTTTATTAACGCTGAAGCATTCCAGATTTTAGAGGGCTCTCCGCGCCACAGGAGGCAGTTTCTTGATTGGGGTGTGTTCCACGTGGAACAAAAGTTTCTAGGGGCCTGGAGGCGCACACAAAAAGCATTAAAGCATCGTAATACCCTGCTGCGGTCTGGTAGAATAGACGTCAAAGAATTAGCGGCTTGGGAATACGAGTTGGTCCAGTACGCTGAGGAAGTAGACCGATTGCGGTCTACCTATTTAACGGCTTTTGAGCAAGATTTTACCGCCTTGATAGCCACCTTCGGCGATATTCCTGAAGTGAGCCTACACTATCAGCGCGGCTGGGATAAAACGCGGTCCTTGGCTGATGTGTTGTTAGACAGCCTGGATCGTGACAAGAAACGCGGCTTTACCCAAAGCGGCCCGCAGCGCGCAGATGTACGTGTTAAAACGGGCAAGGAAGATGCCAGTGATATATTGTCACGCGGCCAGCAAAAGATTGTGGTGTCGGCCCTCAAATTAGCGCAGGGCAAGCACTTGATAAAGACCAAAGAACAAAAACGGGTCATATATTTGTTGGATGATTTACCGGCTGAGTTGGACCGGCATCACCTTCAGAAAGTATGTCAGGTATTAGAGGGTATTGATGCACAGGTATTTATCACCTGCATTGATCCCGCAGTTTTTGACGGTATTTGGCAAAACCCAAATAATGTTAAGATGTTCCACGTGGAACAAGGCACGCTGAACTAGGAGAATGGAATGTCAAACGAATATGATTCGTCGCGGATAAAAGTACTAAAAGGTCTCGACGCTGTTCGCAAGCGACCTGGTATGTACATCGGTGATACCGATGACGGCACCGGTTTGCACCACATGGTATTTGAGGTGGTCGACAATTCAATCGACGAAGCCTTGGCTGGCTTTTGTAGTGACATTCTGGTGACCATTCACCCGGATGAATCGATCACGGTACGAGACAATGGCCGCGGCATTCCTACCGACATCCATGAAGAAGAAGGCAAGTCAGCAGCCGAAGTAATTATGACCATTCTCCATGCCGGCGGTAAGTTTGACGACAATACCTACAAGGTCTCTGGTGGATTACACGGCGTGGGCGTGTCGGTTGTTAACGCCCTGTCGAAAGAATTGGTACTCACCATCCGCCGCGACGGCCAAATCTTTGAGCAAACCTATCATCATGGTGTTCCCGCTGGCCCACTAAGTGTTGTCGGTGATACTGAAGATTCTGGTACCCAGGTGCACTTTAAGCCATCTGCGGAAACCTTTACCAACATCCTGTTCCATTGGGAAATCCTCGCCAAGCGTTTACGGGAGCTTTCTTTCCTAAACTCAGGCGTGGCGATTCATTTAAAAGATGAGCGCTCAGGTAAAGAAGAATTATTCAAATACGAAGGAGGATTGAAATCCTTCGTAACCTATTTAAACAAAAACAAGCAGACCCTGAATACCGTGTTTCATTTCACCCATGAGCGTGAAGATGGCATTGGCGTTGAAGTGGCCATGCAATGGAATGATGGTTACCAAGAAAACATCATGTGTTACACCAACAACATTCCACAGCGCGATGGTGGCACACACCTAGCGGGTTTCCGTGGTGCATTGACCCGTACGCTGAATACCTATATCCAAAACGAAAATATCCAGAAGAAACAAAAGGTCGCCACCAGCGGTGACGACGCCCGTGAAGGCCTGACCGCCATTGTTTCTGTGAAAGTGCCAGATCCAAAATTCAGTTCACAAACCAAAGACAAGTTGGTGTCTTCTGAAGTGAAAGCCGCCGTTGAACAAGAAATGGCAGAGCGCATGAACGAATACCTACTCGAAAATCCAGGTGAGGCCAAAATCATC
This sequence comes from uncultured Saccharospirillaceae bacterium, assembly GCA_913063165.1. Lineage (GTDB taxonomy): Bacteria > Pseudomonadota > Gammaproteobacteria > Pseudomonadales > Natronospirillaceae > CAJXZL01. Next base: position 8,923 of record CAJXZL010000063.1, read on the forward strand.
GTCGGTAAGATGATTGATGCAGCACGTGCCCGTGAAGCAGCCCGAAAGGCCCGCGACATGACACGCAGAAAAGGCGCACTGGACATTGCTGGCCTGCCAGGAAAGTTGGCAGATTGTCAGGAAAAAGACCCCGCATTATCAGAACTGTATCTGGTGGAGGGAGACTCAGCTGGTGGTTCAGCCAAACAGGGCCGCGACCGCCGAGCGCAGGCCATTCTGCCGTTGAAGGGTAAGATCCTAAACGTCGAAAAAGCCCGCTTTGACAAGATGTTGCAGTCAGCTGAAGTTGGCACCCTGATCACGGCGTTGGGTTGTGGTATCGGCCGCGATGAATACAATATCGATAAGTTGCGCTATCACCGCATTATCATTATGACGGATGCTGACGTTGACGGATCACACATCCGAACCCTGTTACTCACATTCTTTTTCCGTCAGTTACCCGAATTGTTAGAACGGGGCTATATCTATATTGCACAGCCACCGCTGTATAAGATCAAAAAGGGCAAGCAAGAGCAGTACATCAAAGACGATGACGCCCTAGAAGCCCACATGGTCAACCAGGCAGTTACCGGTGCGGCCCTATTTACCAGTGAAGGTGCCCCTGCTATCCAGGGCACCGCGTTGGAATCCTTGGTGATGCAGTACAATGCTGCCATGGCTATCATTAAGCGCCTTAGCCGCGTCTGTCCATCGGATGCATTAAAGGCTGCCGTGTATCTAGATCCCATTGTGAAAGACGATTTATCCGACGAAACCAAGGTAACCGCTTGGATAGCCGCCTTAAATGACGTGTTGGAAAAGAATAAAACCAACGCTAGCCACCTGACGGCTGTGTTGGGTAGGGACGAAGAGCGTCACGTCTTTACGGTTACCATTCGCGTGGTTGCCCACGGCTTAACGACCAACTTCCCGTTAACCTATCAATTCTTTTCAGGTCACGATTATGCAGCGATCCTGAAATTGGGTGCAGTACTGCGCAACATGATTGAGCCAGATGCCTATGTCACCCGCGGTGAAAAGCGTCAAGCCATTACCAGCTTTGAAGATATGCTTAACTGGCTCATGAACGAGGCCCGTCGTGGTTATGGCATCCAACGCTACAAAGGATTGGGTGAAATGAACCCTGAGCAGCTGTGGGAAACCACCATGGATCCTACTACCCGTCGGATGCTACAGGTGACCATTGAAGACGCGATCTCAGCAGACCAAATCTTTACCACGCTGATGGGTGATGACGTAGAACCGCGCCGTGCCTTTATCGAAGCCAATGCGTTGAATGTCGATAACCTCGACTTCTAATGGCGACCGATGAAAAAGCCCTTCGGGGCTTTTTTTTCGTCTACCCATTAGCAAAACAGCATAAACTTTAGTGTTAGGGCAGGTTGTTTGACCGCGCGGTCAGTTACACTCAACCCTACAGACGCAACATCGCACTCAGTGAAGGATGGAATAACCGTGAACGTACAAGACGCATTGAAAGCCCGAAAATCTGT
>CAJXZL010000064.1 GCA_913063165.1 uncultured Saccharospirillaceae bacterium
TGCCTGAAGCGATCGCCTTGCGCGGATTGATACACGAGTTTAAAGAACAAAACACACAGGCGATGGCCCTGTATCAAAAATTAGCGACGGCGCAAAATTTGCCCAGTAGTTACCAGCTACGATATGCTGTGTTACTTGAAAACAGTGGCAGCCTCGCTGTAGCGCAGCAGTGGTATCAACATTACTTGACCCTGCCTGACCAGCCAACGGCCGCACGTCAATTTGCTGCACAGCGCAAGCTTGCGCTCAGTAATCGCTAATGAATATCGATATTCGAGAGACCGCACAGGGTAAGACCCCGTGCACAGGAAAGGAGTTAACCAGTTAATGGAACTGGAACCCATAGAGCCGACAAATGAGCCAGAGCAGCCTAAAGCGCCTACTCCAAAGGAACGCAAACGGGTGCGGATTGGCGATCTGCTGGTCGAAAATAATCTGATTACAGAGGCCCAGCTCATGCTGGCGCTTCAAGAGCAGAAGATTAGTGGTAAGAAAATCGGCCGTGTATTGGTCGACCTTGGCATGATCTCAGAAACCAAGCTGCTCGAAATGCTGGGTTCTTATCTCAATATCCCCTTCTTGGAAATGAAGTTCTTCCAGCTTGACCACTCTGTGTCTTTGACGCTCGATGAGAGTCATGCCAGACGTTATCGCGTGTTAATACTATCTGAAAAAGACGATGGCTATTTGCTAGGCATGGCAGATGCGTCTGACCTGATTGCACAGGACGCTATTGAACACGCATTGGGCAGGCCGGTGTACCCCGCCATTTTGCGAGAGTCAGAATTGCTTGCTACCTTGGATTTGGTGTATCGCAAACACAGCCAGATTCAGTCCATCGCTGGTGAGTTAGATTCCGAACTCCGCAGCAGTGACTTTGTACTCGACCAACTGGGTGCAAACGTCGACACCTCTGATGCGCCCGTTGTACGTTTGTTACAGTCCATCATGGAAGACGCCGTTCAAACCAAAGCCTCTGACGTGCATATAGAACCGGATGAAAAGGGTTTGCGGGTACGTCAGCGTATCGATGGCGTATTACAAGAACAAATTATCAAAGAGCGACGTATTGCGTCGGCTTTGGTCTTGCGCCTTAAAATTATGGCGAATCTGGACATATCCGAAAAGCGATTGCCGCAAGATGGCCGTTTTAATATCCAAGTTTTGAACCACAGTATTGATATTCGATTGTCGACACTGCCAACGCAATGGGGCGAATCGGTGGTCATGCGTTTGCTCGATCAAACAACCGGTATTTTGTCGATGCCTGCTTTGGGTATGCCACCAGAAGTTCAGAGCCGTTTCGAGCTTAACCTAGAACGGCCGCATGGCCTTATTCTAGTAACTGGCCCAACCGGTTCAGGTAAAACCACGACCCTGTATGCTGCCTTAAGCCAATTGAATACGCCCAAGCGTAAGATCATTACGGCAGAAGACCCGATTGAATACCGGCTACCCCGAATCAATCAGGTACAGGTGAATCCCAAAATTGATTTCAACTTCTCCACCATATTGCGTTCTGCGTTACGACAAGACCCTGATGTCATCTTGATAGGTGAGATGCGAGACCAAGAAACAGTCTCCATTGGTGTTCGCGCAGCACTCACTGGACACCTGGTGTTGAGTACCTTGCACACCAACGATGCACTGTCGTCTGCGATGCGACTGACCGACATGGGCGTTGAGCCTTGGTTGATTGCGTCGGCATTGCGGGCCATTGTTGCACAGCGACTGGTGAAGCGGGTCTGTCAAAACTGTTCAGAAGAACACCATCCAGAACCGCAACAAAAAATATGGCTAGAACACATATTGCGTGGCAAGCCAGCAGACGACATGCATTTCATTAAAGGACGTGGCTGCTACCGCTGTAACAACACCGGCTACAGTGGCCGAATTGGTGTCTTTGAATTGCTAGAGCTCGACGAACACATGCTCAGAGCGTTGAGAAACAATGACACCGATGGATTCGCTACAGCAGCGCGTAACTCTGGTTTTGTCACCATGTCGGAACGCGCACTGGGTTTTGCGCAGCAAGGCATGACCGATCTCGATGAAGTATTCCGTATCACCAGTGACCTCTTTACCGAGGAGGTTAAAGCCTAGCATGGCATTATTTGAATATTCTGGACGTGACACCAAAGGTAATTTGATCAGTGGCTCTATGGAGACGTCTTCGCTGGAAACAGCTATGGCAGACCTCCGCGGCCGCGGCATCATGCCGTCAAAAATCGTTCAGGGTAAATCAGGGTCTGGTATTGCTTGGTTCGATAATCTGAACAAGCAGTTTCAAGACATGCAACTACCCAAAATTACTGACGACGACCTGATCATGTTTTGTCGTCAGATGCATGCCCTGATGAAATCCGGTATTCCCTTGCTTAGAGCGATTGAAGGTTTGGGCGACAGCACCCGCAATGAACGCCTTAAACGCATGCTAGGTGGTGTGTCCTCTCAGTTGCAGGCCGGTAGTGACCTTGCCACCTCAATGGCACAGCAAAAAGAATTCGATTCCCTGTTCATTTCAATGATCCGCATGGGCGAGGCGACAGGTCGGCTAGACCAAGCCTTTCATCAGTTGGTCATGCACCTCGAACAAGAAAAAGACACCAAAAAACGTGTGGTCGCTACCGTACGCTATCCGTCATTTGTGATCGGTGCGATTGCGGTGGCGCTTTTAATCATCAACCTCAAAGTAATACCCGCGTTTTCGACCGTATTTAAGCAGTTTGGTGCCGATTTACCCTGGCCAACCAAACTATTAATCGGCACCTCGAACTTTACTTTGGCCTATGGTTGGTATTTGTTGGCCATCGCCATCGCCGCTTTCTATGGCGTGCGGCGTTATATCAGTACAGAAAAAGGCCGATGGCGTTGGGACCGATTAAAGTTGAAATTACCGCTGGTGGGCGGCATTTTTGAACGTATAACGATCAGCCGATTTACCCGCCCATTTGCAATGATGTTAGACGCTGGTGTCCCGCTCATTCAAGCACTGGGGGTCACCGGCCGCACCGTAGGTAATGCCTATGTTGGTGGCAAAATATCCAGCATGACACAGGGCATAGAAAGGGGTGATTCACTGCTCAACACCGCGGCCAACACCCAGATGTTTACTCCCTTGGTTTTGCAGATGATTGCCGTAGGGGAGGAAACCGGAAATGTCTCCGAGCTATTAAATGACATTTCAGACTTCTATGACCAAGAAGTGGACTATGATTTGAAGAAATTAGCGGAAAATATAGAACCCATTTTACTGGCTATTATGGGCGCGCTCGTATTAATATTGGCACTAGGCGTGTTTTTACCTATGTGGGATCTGTCTTCGGCAGCCCGCGGGTAGGCGTGTTAACCGAATAAAGTGATACATGAAAGAGACTTATTAAAGATAACCCTGATATACTGCATAAAATTTTGAAAAAATAGTTGGGCATTCAAGCTCATTTAAAAAGCATAGCGTGAGGAATACATAATGCGACGTACTAATAAAGGTTTTACCCTAATCGAATTGATCATGGTTATCGTGATTCTCGGCATCTTGGCTGCGTTCGCTTTGCCACGTTTTGCTGATATGTCATCAGATGCTAATAAAGCGTCTGTTGAAGGCGCAGCAGCCAGCTTGCGTTCAGCCGCTGCCATTGCACACTCTAAGCAGTTGGTTGATGGAACTTCGGGTACCGCAAGTGTCGACTTGGATGGCACATTCGTTACCATGACCTCTGGATACCCAACAGCAGACGCAACAGGTATTGCTACTGCTGCTGGTTTAGACGGTTTCGGCTATAGTGGTGTCGTAGGCTCTCAATATCTTGTGGGTACTAATTCTACCAACTGCACAGCTTTTTACACAGCTGGTACTGTATCTACATTGCTGACAGGCTGCTAATCGCTAACCTGATAACCAACCAAAGCCTCGCTTTGGTTGGTTTATTTTCGTACCGGAGTCCGACTGCATGTCACGCTGGTCACGGCAACACCCTTCTCTGACCCGCCCATCTGGCTTTTCGCTTGTCGAACTCATCATCATCATCATCATTCTTGGTATTTTATCTGCTGTTGCCTTGCCGCGCTTTTTCCGCCCCGCTGATTTTGAAGCCCGCTTCGCGGTTGACCATCTTAAAATCGCCATGCAATATGCCCAAAAACGCGCTGTCAATGGCGGCTGCCAAACAGAATTTCGCCTCACAACAACTGGCTTTTCATTGTGGAGTGACAGCGTCTGCAATGGTGCAACACCCGTTTATTCGAATGCGATCAACCACCCCAGTGACGGCGGTGCTTTTTCAGTAACTTTTCCGACAGGTGTGACTCTGAAAACACCTGTCCCACCGTTGACCCTACGATTTACGACCTTTGGCACTATTACCAATAGTGCGGATGCGCTTATTGCAGCACCCTTAACATTGCAAATACAACAAGCCGATGTGGTACGGAACATCATCGTCCATGGCAGCACTGGGGTGATTGAATGAAGCGCAGACAGCAAGGTATGACACTGGTCGAGTTGGTAATCGCCATCGTGGTGGTGTCAATTGCCGTTACCTCAGTGATGGGGGCCATGACGACCATTGGTGGCCGTTCGGCAGATCCTGTCGTTTTGTTGCAAGCCCAAGCCATTGCTGAAAGTTACATGGATGAAATATCCTCTAAGGCGTTTGTGTATCCTGATCCGGGTGCTACCTGTAAAACAATCCCGGCCAGCCGGTCAGACTATTCCGCTGTGTGTGATTATCGTGCGCTACCAGATACCGTTGTTCGCAACAGTGCCGGCGATCCAATCACTGAATTGTCAGCGTACAGCGTCGTTGTTGTTATCACTGAAAATGCGGGCACCGACTTCGTCCCTGCCCCTGCCACCCCTGCTGCCCCTGTCATTCTTGCTCCCGACGCCTTAAAAATTGAAGTCACGGTAACTTCACCTAACGGTCCGTTTTCGATCACTGGCTATAGGACCCGTTACTGATGAATAAACAGCAGCGCGGTTTTACTTTGATTGAACTGATAATCGTGATGGTGGTCACTGCCATTGTGGTGCTGATGATTTCTGCGATTATCAACCGGCCGCTAACCAGTTATTTTGATACCCAAAGACGGGCGGACCTGGCCGAACGTGCACAGTCGGCTATCAACCGCATGACCATAGAATTAGAAACCCCATTGCCTTATAGCCTAAGAGTTTCGACATCTGGCAAAACCTTAGAGTTCATGCCCATTGTCGGGCTCGGACGGTATAGAGACAGTGTTGGCAGGAAAGAGATTATTCTTAAACCGAACGCGCCTGACGATGCATTTGACAGTATCGGTCCGCCGATACCAACTGGTACCAACCAGGGTAGAGTGGTGGTAAATAATACCTCCGCTGCTACCCTATACGCGACGGCCATAGGTGGAACAAATTCCGGAGTAATTACCACTGCCGCCAACCTCTTAGACGTCAAACCGTGCATCATAGACGATAAAACCGATATTGACTGCGATGACGGTGGTGGCGGTTTTGATCCAGAGGTAAGGCTCACCCTGTTGAGTCCGCACACGTTTGATCAAGGTGGCTCTGGGTCACCCAACAAACGCTTCTATATTGTAAACGATGCGGTTACCTATCATTGCGATTTGGCGGCTGGCACGGTAATGCGATATCAGGGCTATACACTGTCAGACACACAGATTGAAGCGCCGGCACTATTAGCCGCAGGCACCAATACAGGTCTGCTTTCGAGCGGTGTCACCGACTGCAAATTTGTGGTAAATCCCGGCAGCGGCACATTTAGAGCACCTACCGTTACGGTTCTTTTGACCGTAGAAAAAGACGGTGAATCTGCCACGCTTGTTAAGGAGGTGCAACAATGGAACGCACCATAACTAGTCGCAGTAAGCAGGCTGGGTTTGCATTAATCGCCTCAGTGTTTCTGATTGTCGTCATGGGATTGGCTGCCGTTTTTATGGTACGTTTTAGCGGCACCATTGCCACCGAGCAAAGCCAAATGATTGTTGCCCAACGTGCCAAACAAGCCGCTACTGCTGGAATAGAATACGGTATTTACCAAGTCGCCAATGGCACCTGTGACCCGAGTACGGTAGTGTCCATTCCAGCCTATAGTCAGCTCTCGATCACCGTTGACTGTACCAAAAATAATTTCTTTGGCGTCGATAATTTATTTGCTGTATCTGCCAACGCCAGTTATGGCACCCTAGGTGACCCAGACTATGTGTGGCGGCGTTTTCAAGTGACGTTGGAGTATTAACGCTATGAATCATTGGACGCTAAGGTCTACTTTTGTCATTGTATTGGCATCATTGCCAATATTGAGTACAGCTGCCCAACAAGACCTAGTGTGTTCAAACAGCAAAACAGTTGACAAGGAAATTGTCCTTAATGAATTGATTACCACTGGAAACGGAAATTATAAATATACTGAAGTGAAGGTCATTAAGAACGGTGTTGATATTTCCCAGTTTGAATTGTGCCTTGGGTCCTTACCATTTAAAGAACAAAACGGTGCACCAACCTTCGGTTGCGTAGATTTAGGTATAGGAAAAGGGATCTGGTACGAAGATGCCACTACTACCGCTCTATTGGACAACAACGGCCCTAATTCAACCGCTATAACCACCTATTACAACCCGACCTGGATTACCTATCAAAACTCGGATATTTTGGCCCAAGGCGAAGGACAGATGGATTCAGCCGATGGCCAGATAATTCTAAGAGAAAAAGCCAATCCAAAAAATGTTGTTGATTACCTTTGTTACTCAAACAGCGACATTTGCAAGGATGGTATTTCACCCTATTACAAAAGCCCTACTCGGTTAGCTGATACCAGCATCAACCCTAATGATCCTGACAGCGTGTGCTGGAATGAATTTAAAGTCGGGCTAAACTCTACAAAAGTATTTGGTCGCTCAGATCCAGATGGTACTGGTGCCTTTGTGGACATGCCAGATGGTGAACCAACAACTGGGAACAGCAACGACGGCCCACCACCAGTAGAAGATCAAGTTGCAGCGGTGTGTTCAGCAATTGATAATGGAACATTTGTTCCGGTTTACTCGAAGTCTATGCTGACCCTTAGTAATGCCACCGTTCGTATCACCAATAAATCAGGTACACAAAACAACTTTAGTACCACAGGTAACTATAGTAACGGCGCGTCAATAACCGCCCAAGCCCAATACCGATATGGCAAATACCTGCCACCGCAAACCATACCTGCCTATAGCGCACCAGCAAACAATGTCAACAACGATATTGCGTTATCGAATGCATCAACACTAGCACAGGGAAGTTATAGGAATGTGAACCTAGCGGTCGGAACAACCGCTACATTGACTGGCGGTACGAATCCAATTTACAAATTAACCAGCCTAACCCTTGGCGCCGATAGCCAGTTAAACATCGGCCCAGGTACTTATCATGTCGGCCAGCTGATATTGGCTGATAGGGCCACAATTAACATCACCTCAGGCCCTGTAAAGCTGATCATTGGCAACAACCTTGCGCTCCAGGCTTATGCACAATTGATGGATAGCACTATAGACCCAGGCAACCTGACGATTTATTTGAGTTCTGGCACTTTGGTTACGGCTGAACAGTCTAAAATAACGGGCACTATCGTAACAGCCTCGGGCACAACAGCTACTTTCACGAATAAATCATCACTCCATGGCAGTATTTTTGGCCTAGGTACTGTTGCGTTTAGCGACACCGTTAATGCAGTCGACATAAACTACAGTACAAAAGCTATTAAGGCGCAACGCGCCCTTTATGACTGCCCTGCGCCTCCAAGTGGCACAACCATTACTATCACACCAAGCACCCCAACATCAGCCATTACCTGTCAGCCTCAACCGGTCACATTGAATGTTACCAAAGCGGATGGCACTCCCTATGTAGGTACCCTGAAACTAACAACATCTACTATTAAGGGAAATTGGCAACCCAGTGCCAATCTAATCGATGCCACGCCAAACGATGGCATTGCAACCGTGTCCTTTGTAGCTACCGATTTTGGCAAAAAAGATCTGCAACTGTCACATACGCTATCCGGCACAGTCAGCGTGACAGCAACCGACACAGTGACCAGTACCATTACCGCCACCTCTGTACCCATTACTTTTTCTGATGCAGGTTTGTTGTGGTTAGACAGCGCAGGCGCTGTCATTGCACCTGTTAGCAATCCGTTAGTTCTCGTGGCTGGGACTCCCCAACCCGTGCAGCTGCGTGCCGTAAAACAGGGTACAACGCCTGGTGTTTGTACGGGTGTTTTTGCTAATGGTGAAAAACCGCCACTGTTAATCGGTAGTACCTGTGTAGATCCGGCCAGCTGCGCAGTGGGCCAACAATTGCAGGGTGTGGGTGTGAACAACGTTTCATTCGTTATCGGAAACCCGCAAAATACGTTGAGCACGACCAATGAAATCACATTCGGCGCTAATTCGACTGCAACAATTTCTCTAATGAGTCCCGATGTCGGCAAAATGGATTTGTCCGCCACCTTTGCAGGCAACGCAACCTCGCCAGCATTATTGGGTGCAACCAGTGGCGGTGCCATCATCAGCAAGCCTGCCACGCTTAAAATAACCAACGTCCGTACTGCAGCATCTACGCCGGTAACAAACCCCGCTGCAAGCACAGCGGCGGGGAGTGTTTTTGCAAGAGCAGGTGAACGCTTTTTTGCTGACGTCACCAGTTACAATAGCTTGGGGATTGTTACCCCTAGCTTTGGCCGAGAATCGACCACACCGCAACCCTCCTTAGCTGCAGCTGCAGTGGCTCCAATGGGTGGCATTGCGGGCTTAATAACTAAAACCGGGAGTTGGGTAAAAGGCGCTGTTGGCAGTGGCAGTGTGGTATTTGATACAACCGCAGGACTTACTTACTCTGAAGTCGGAGCCATAAGTCTAGCGCCCGGTTTGTTGGATTATTTGGGTGCAGGTGCGGTTCCTACTACTACGACTACCACAATTGGCCGATTCATTCCCGACAGACTGGAAGTGTCTGCCAGTGCCGGAGTACTCTCTACAACCTGCCCAGTGATATACCGTGGCCAGCCGTTGGCATACAGCACCTCTCCCACGTTAACCGTCACCGCTGTCAACAAGGCCGGCAACGTTACTAGGAATTATGACGACGGATTTTTTAAGTTACCTGCAACCATGCCCGTAGGAGCCTATACGCTGAACCAAACGACGTCTGGCTCACTGTGGGGCTTACCTTTAACTACCATGGCTGCATGGGCACCAGTTTCAGGCAATACCGGTGCCGCGACACTACAATTCAATAACTTTTTACTGTCGCGTGTTGGGGATCCCACTAGCAGTGACGCCCCTATTGATGATGGCATCACTGTTCAACTGCCGGACACTGGCAATAGCATCATCAAAGATACTGACGGGGTTTGTGTCATAAACATTGTCACTGGCTTGTGTTCGTCCATAGCATGGGAACTACCCTCTACCAACCTACAATGGCTTTACGGTCGCATCTCCATGACCAACAACAATGGTGCGGAAACAGAGGCCTTGAATATGCCAGTAACGGCAGAGTACTGGGACGGTCTTAATTGGCAAACCAATTTACTCGAAAATGGTACCTGTACGGCCTTGTTGAACAGCGACTTTAGCCCAGGGCAGTGGACTGCCGCCACTGGTACACCTGATACATCTGTCACCAATTGGACCGGATTTGGATTGGGAACCGGTAGCTACGATTTGACTGCACCCGGCGCGGGCAATACAGGCAAAATCACCATGACGGGTAACGTCCCAAGTTGGCTAAAAGCGTGGGATGGAACAGCGTTTACGTTAGATCCCAGTGCCACCGCTGTATTTGGCATCTATCGCGGCCGTCCACCCATACTCTTCAGAACCCGGTAATTTCGTTAACGCCTGAGTTTCCGCATTTCTTCTAGCAGTCGCAATTGTGCCACTGCTTGCGCCAACCGCGCCGATACCGCTG
>CAJXZL010000065.1 GCA_913063165.1 uncultured Saccharospirillaceae bacterium
ACAGAATCATCAATGTACCGACTACAAAAATTATTATGGAGTCTGCTAAAAACCAAAACGTAGAACACGTAGAACACATCGAGGATTTGATTCTGTGGCAGTGCGACGGTAAAACAATATCAGTTCAAAATTTGATAGAACTTGCTATCATAAAAATCCGTTAATAAAACAACCGCACTGATCCTTATCGGCAATTGATGGAGCGAAGAGAGCAGATGGTAGAGATTTCTCAGGCGTTTTTAGTAGCCACCCTAGATCGTTTGAGCGACAAAATCGCTGTCATTGACGCCGCTGGACATATCCTTTTCAGCAATAGGGCGTGGAAACACGAGGACGTTGAGCCCAAAAACCGGCCCAATGTCGCGGACGCTAACAATTACCTCAATGCGGTCGAAGCTGCAGCCTTTGGTGGCGACGCCTGGGCCATTTCTGCCTTTACTGGCATTAATAATGTTATCTCCAGATCATCTCCATATTTTTCGATGGAATATCCCATCTACATCAGTGGTCGCCACTTCTGGTTTCAGTTGGATATTCGCGCCATTGATTTCGGAGGGGGCGACTGCTTTGTCATTACCCAAAAGGATGTCACCCCAGGAATGCAGGCAAAATTGGGGTTAGCAGACCAATCCAATAGGCACCCATTAACGGGCGCACCTGACAGGAACTTGGTAGACCTGTTTTTAGCCAGTGAAATACAGCGCTGTCGCCGACTAAACACCTCCATTTCTTTAGCGCTGTTTCAGGTTGAACAGTATAAAGAGGTGCGAAATACATTCGGTGTTCTGGCTGCTGATGAATGCCTGTTAGCAATTTATAGGTCCATCACACAGTTGGCACGGCGTCCCTCTGACTTTGTCGGACAGGTGGATCAGCAGTTATTTGCTGTTGTGCTGGGCAACACGGAAGCCTCAACTGCTAAAAAGATTGCATGCACGATTCAAGGACAGACCGCGGCCTTGGTTGTCCACGATTTTGATGGCCATGACACAACGCCTATGTGCTTGTCGTGCAGCATTATCTCAGTGGCTGCTGATGATACCGTTTTATCAAAAACACTCTATGATCAGGTAGAAAGGCATTTGGTAACCGTCCGTGCTCAGGGTGCAGGCCGCCTCATAATGAACGATTATTCAGCATGACCCGAATTTTGGCTCCCGCGTTCATCCTGGTTAAACTGCGTATAAACACAGGCAGCGAGTTATGAAAAAGCCGATATGGATACTGCTAGATTCACAGGGTGTTGGCGGTATTGAAAGCCATGTTATTAATTTGACAAAGGGCCTCATTGATAGCGGATACGCTGCGGAAATAATATTTCTGCAACGCTATGGCGACCACCCACTGACCCCTGTCATAGAGGCATTGAACATCCCCTGTACCTTTTTATCAGGTGGCCTTAATGCCCTTCGTAACGCATTGCGGGCCCAACCTCGGCTACTACACACCCACGGTTACAAGGCTGGCATTCTTGGCAGAATCGCTGCGAGAGCAGCTGGTATTCCAGTGGTATCGACCTTCCATGCGGGAGAGCCTGGAGTAGGCAGGGTCAGACTCTATGATACGCTTGATCGCTGGACGGCCTTTCTCGCACCAGCGATTGCGGTAAGCGATGCTATCGCGCAGCGTATCCCCGTGGCCAGCCAGCAGTTTAAGAATTTTGTTACGGTTCCCGCTACGATGGCGTCACATGACAGCCACGCCATTGGCTTTGTAGGGCGGTTTTCCCACGAAAAAGGAGCCGATCGATTTTGCGCGTTCGCCAACAGCTATCGAGACGCGCCATTTATTGCATTTGGCGATGGCCCGATGTTGGCGCCATTGCGGGAGCAATATGGCGCGCTAGTGAATTTCGTGGGGGCTGTACCCAGTATGACATCGCACTGGGAAAAGATGAGCAGACTGTGTATGCCATCACGACATGAGGGGCTGCCAATGGCAGCGCTTGAAGCCATGGCACGCGGGATACCTGTGATTGCAAGCAAGGTCGGTGCATTACCCCAGTTAATCGTGCATCAAGACAATGGCTGGTTGGTAGACACCGATGATGACACCGGTTTTATCGCGGCGCTTAAAGAATGGGACTTGCTTACCGATGATCAACAGGCACAGATGCGCTTAAAAGCACGGGCAACCATCGTAGACCACTATTCGCCAGAGGCGATCGTGCCTAACATTGTGCAGTTTTACGCCACGCACTTCCCAACCGCGTTTTGATGAAACAATCCGCTAATATGGCGTGAACGGTTTTGCTCGATGTAACGCCTATAACATGCTTGGCACAGCGGCTTAAAAGCGCTGTCCGCTGCAGGTCATTTATTTGTCACAGGTAACCGCTTCATGCTAGTTTTCTTGTGACCCTACTTCTACCCTACACAGGATTTTGGCATGTTAAAGCGGTTATCTACACTGCCACCAGCACTGCGACAAACACTCATTTATGGTCTGTCATTGGTCGCTGTCAAGGCCGTTTCCTTGTTGATGGTGCCATTTGCTACCCATTTTCTGACACCCGCCGATTATGGTCGCCTTGATATCCTGCAAACCCTCGCTGATTTGCTCAGCATTGTCATCGGCATGGGATTGGCAGACACCCTGTTTCGCTTTACCGGCCAAGCCAAGAATGAAGAAGAACAAAAGATTGTGGCCGCAAACCTATTGGGCCTTGCGCTCATTATTGGCGCCGTGGCCGCACTGGTCACCCAATTAGGCGCTACCTGGATTGTTTCCATGCTGCCAGGGGGCGTGACAGAAGTGCAGGTACGTTTGATTTTGGGCAGTCTCGCAATGGGTGGTATAAGCACACTCGCACTGAGTCGCATGCGCATGCGAGATCAAGCCATTCCCTATGCTGTCGGTAGCGTGAGCCGGGTTGTGGTTCAGGCCTTTGCGTCAGGCCTGTTATTGGTGTTGGGATTCGGTGTTACTGGCTTCATGGCGGGGTCATTTTTTGCGGGTTCATTGCTGGCGTTGTGGTTACTCTGGCCCTACTATCGCGACACGGGTGTCCGATTCGATTTTGACCGCATTAAGCAATACGTTCGCTATGGTTCACCGCTCATCTTTGTGGGTATTGCTGGATTTGTATTGGGCAGCTTCGACCGGTGGATTTTGGCTGACGCCATCGGCACAGCAGCCATGGCAGACTATGCATTGGCTGCCAAATTTGGCTTAATAACCGCCATCATGATCCAACCCTTTGATTTGTGGTGGCTACCTCGGCGCTTTAAAGTGTTACCCCAAGAAAATGGGCCACAACAGTGCGCCTATTTGGGTGGCGTTGGTGTCACCATCGGAATTTCATCTGCAGTGATGGTCGCAGCTATTGGCCCTTTGCTAATTGAATGGTTAACGCCAGTGTCCTACCACGGTGCCACGCAATATGTGCCTTGGATGGCTTTTTTGGCGGTGCTTCATAATACCAATATGACATTGGGCATGGGCAGCTACAGTGCCAAAACAACCTCTTGGCCCGCCATTATCGACGGCTGTGCTGCCGGAATTGCAGTTATTGGTTACACCACGCTGATTCCACTGTGGGGTATCTGGGGCACGATCCTAGCGACCGCCATTGCGCTATCTGCGCGTCTTTTAGCCACCCTCTTTATCAGCCAACGCATCACCCATTTACCCTATGCATTTAAGCGCCTGCTGTTACTCTTTGGCACAGCGCTCATTGGTACCAGCGCCCTCCAATTACTAGAGGGTAGTGTGCAAAAACTGGGTGTTGGTATTGCGTTGGTGGTGGTCATTGCGGTGTTGGCCCTGAGCCTCAAATTGGTCAAAATATCAGCCCTTGATCGACTCATGAAGAGGACAGGTTAATGGGGTTCAAGGTGGGGCTGCCCAATATTTCACGCACCAGTCAAATTCTGATTAGCCTGGGTGTTATTGCCTTCATCGCCTTGGTATGGCGGCTCATACCACACCCCATCATTGTTCTGGTTATTGCATTACTGCCCTTAGGGATCATCTTTACACTGTTTAACCCCTTTCCCCTGGTGTTGGCCTTTGTGATCTTTTCGTTCTTTCGTATTCACGAAGTATTTCCACAGCTATACCCGTTGCGGATTCCGCAGTTATTGGCGATTGGCACCTTGGCTTCCTTAGGGTGGAATATATTCAATGGCAAGATTAAGGGCTATTGGACGCGAGAACTGGCCATTTTTGGTGTGTTTTTTGGTTTGGTGACCATCGGCATTTTTCTGGCTACGAACCGCCCTGAGGCTATTGGGCAATACACCGGCATGTACATAAAAATCGCCATCATGGTGATTGCCTTGGCTTGGCTAAACGACAGGCCAGCACGGTTTAATATGGCCGCGAAGGCCATTGTATTGGCTGGGATAGCCGTTGGCGCCGTTGCACTCTCTAATAAAGCCAATGGCATTGGTTTGGTTGAAGGCACGCGCGTGACCATTGGGCGTGATATCGGCTCGATGCTAGGCGACCCCAATGATTTGTCTTTGGTGTTGCTCTTTCCACTGAGTTTTTCCCTCAGCTTATTGTTAACCAAACACGTTGGGGGCTTTTCAAAATTACTGGGACTGATTGGGTTTCTCACGGTTGTATCTGCAATCATTGCCACCCAAAGCCGGGGCGGTCTGTTGGGTATCTTGTCGGTCATGGGTGTTTTTGGCTATCGGAAAGTGAAGTCTAAATTGCTGCTGGGTACCGTTGGCGCGATTGGATTGGTGGTATTACTAGCCTTAGCGGGCGTGAGTAACCGTCAATCAGGTGGCGCCCATGAAGAAGGCATCGATGAATCAGCCATGGGCCGCATTCATGCATGGGGTGCCGCTGCCAATATGGCAAAGCGTAATCCACTGACTGGCGTCGGGCTCAACAACTTTCTTTCTAATTATTTTGATTACAGCGACTTCTGGGATGGCAATAACCATGCCGTACACAGCACCTGGTTTGGCGTGTTGGCAGAAACGGGCATCCTAGGTTTCCTCGTATTTATCACCATGATTGGCGCTATTGTGCGCATAGCGCTCATTGCACAAAACACCCTCGCTAGGATGAACTCGCCGAATCACAAGGAAGCCTATGTGATGGCTCAGGCATCGGTCGCTGGGCTAGCGAGCTTTTGTGTGTCCGGTACCTTCTTGACCATGGGATTTACCTGGCCAGTCTATATCCTAATGGGCTTTGCGGTATCCTCTAAACGCTATGTGGATCATCTCGTAGCGACTGGCGCGCTATTAGAGGTTACCCACCCCGAGTACCTCGACCCCGATTACATCAACACGATGGGCGTCCCAAAAGATATAGACGACACGCAGTTAGGCACCCTTTACAAGTTAGACAAGAAATAGTGGTGGCAGTGTCGTCATTGATGGGTAGACCGTATAAAATAGCCGCCACTAAGCAGGCGTAGGTGTCGTGACGTACAGGACATCTTGGCCACTGACCATTAACGCCACCAGAATGTATCGCATGCAAAAAGACACACTTTATTCGCAGCCCCTATCAGCCGTAGAAGACTTTAGGTTCGACCAACGCGTCGCCAATGTTTTTCCCGATATGATTCAACGCTCGGTACCCGGCTACAGTGCCATGATCGCTTTGATAGGCGTGATTGCAGATCAATATGCCCAACCAAATAGTAACATCTATGATTTGGGTTGCTCATTGGGCGCTGCCAGCATGGCGATCCGCCACCGATTGACGGCACCTGGCTGTACGTTACTGGCCGTAGACAATTCGGCAGATATGTTGGCCAAAGCGCAATCATTTCTGGGTGTTGAAGACAGCCCTATCCCGGTTCAATTTGTAGAGGCCGATATTCGCAACCTCCCTATTGAGAATGCCTCTGTGGTGGTGCTCAATTTTACCCTGCAATTTGTACCACCAGATGACCGAGCCACACTGATCCAACGCATTTATCGGGGCATGAGGCCAGGTGGCATTTTGCTATTGTCAGAAAAAATCGCATTCGACCCATCACAATCGACTTTACAAAATGACCTGCATATTGCCTTTAAAAAGGCACAGGGCTACTCAGATCTCGAAATCAGCCAAAAGCGCAGCGCCCTTGAAAACGTGATGCGCCTAGACAGTGTGGCAGATCATCTTGCACGACTCCGCACCGCCGGATTTCAACAGACCGAAGTCTGGTATCAGTGCCTCAACTTTCAATCTATGTTGGCCATTAAATGACCGGTTTTGAACCATTTTTTCAGTATTTGAGTGGCGTTGAGCAATTCAACGCGGTGCTCAGTCCTTTGAAGCAAGCGGTCGAGGCTGTGTGGCAGCCACGACTAAATGGCAATATTCCCAAGTTTATGGCGGTAGTGGATCGCCATAACTTTGCCTCACAGGGTGAAGTGCAGCTGCATCAGCCAGTTATCAGTTTTCACGCCATCGACTTACCTGCTGATGATGCAACGTCGAATCTACGAACCGATTTAAAAGCCTTGATGCCCTGGCGCAAAGGGCCTTTTCAAATCAATGATGTGGTGATTGATTCTGAATGGCGCTGCGACATGAAGTGGGCTCGCCTCGAAAATGCTTTAGATTTCACAAACAAACACGTTATCGATATTGGTAGTGGCAATGGATATTACGCACTGCGTTGCATTGGCGCAGGAGCGGCCAGTGTTACCGCCATTGATCCCTCGGTGCTGAGCGTCGCACAATTTCAATACCTTAACCGCTTCTTTAATCGGCAGGATGTGACGGTATTACCTTTGGCGTTGGAAGATGTACCCTACAAGGCTCCAGCATGGGACGTGGCCATTTCGATGGGCGTACTCTATCATCGAAAATCGCCCTTTGAACATTTGGAATCGATACGCGAAAAGCTGGTGCCAGGTGGCGAACTGATTTTGGAAACCTTGGTCGTTGAGGGTGATATCAACAGCGTATTGGTACCTGAAAACCGCTATGCCATGATGAACAATGTCTATTTCTTGCCCTCAGTAGCACTGTTGGAAAGCTGGCTTCGAAAAGCCGGATTTGAGTCAATCGAGGTAGTGAGCGTGTCCACAACAGAGCGCGACGAACAACGTCTTACTGAATGGAAAGCAGGCACGTCACTGGACGATTACCTCGATCCTAATGACCCTACCAAGACTATTGAGGGACACCCAATTCCTACCCGAGCCATTCTCTATGCTAAGAAGCCAGACGCCGATAAGCGCTTGCCGCGCTATCAACTGTAGTCAGTAATTACTATCATGGAAATGCCTGTAAAGACTGAATCTACTAATGTTCATCCGCCTAGGTTGTATGTGTTCTCAGGACTACCGGGTACTGGAAAAACCACCCTATCCCGGATGCTGAGTCAATGGCTCAGCGCACCCCATATCCGCGTTGACACCCTTGAACAAGCCATGCGAAACGCAGGCCTTACTGGCATCACTCACGAAGGCTATGATGTTGCTTACCAGCTAGCATCCGACCAATTGGCCTTGGGCTTCAGTGTGGTGGCTGACTCGTGCAACCCAATACGCGTGACACGTGAGGCATGGCAAACCGTGGCCATAAAACCTGCGGCAGCTTATACCAATATAGAAGTGATTTGTTCCAATCTGTCTGCGCATCGCCAACGCGTGGCGTCACGTATCAGTGATATTGAAGGGCTGATATTGCCAACTTGGGAACAGGTTATTGGTCGGGAATATGAAGTCTGGACGTCTGATGTCGTGAGAATTGACACGGGAGATGCGACAATTGAGCAAGCATTTCAAGATTTGTTAAAACAACTGGCGTTAACTGGCCATGTATCTAGTATCTAGTCTAGAGATTAAATAAACCGTCCATGCCCAGAGCCAATGCCATATCCAATCCTGTCACACGATGCCCTTGGTATTCATAATATCCAGGTCGGGTATTGATCACTGAAAAACCAAAAGATTCATAGAGTGACACGGCGCGTAGGTTGTCCTCACGCACTTCTAAAAATACCGAATCACAGTTGGCTTGTTCGGCCAATGTTATGAGGTGCTCAAGCAAAGCGCGCGCATGCCCCTGCCCTTGATGTTCTTGTGCCACGACCACATTAAGCAAACTGCATTGGTCACCGGCCAATTGGTAAACCAAGACAGCGACTAAACCACCATCGATAGTCGCCCCTAATACCGGCCATCCCGCTCTAAAGGCCATTTCATAGGCATGTTTTGCCCACGCATGTTGTCCAGTGTAAGACTCTAATGCCTGAATCTGTGGGAGGTCATTTAATGATAAACGCTCCAAATTCATGGATGCCATTTATTGTGTTGCTCGAATGGCTGACCACAATGCGCGTTTATCGGATGCAGAATACAGCAAGCTGGATAGGCGGGGCACAACGATTGGCGTCAATGCGGCAGCCGAACTTTGCTGCCAGCTACCATCAGCCTGCAGCGCGGTATATTTAACCGCGGTATCTCCACACAATAAAAGGGTATTCACACCGGTTGAATCGACATGTTCTTCAAGAAACTCATTAAACATCCGCTTCGCTGACGCTTCATCGCGCGGCGCATATTGGTGATCAAAGAGCGGCCACTGAAATTGCTTAATGGCGGTTTCAACTGGCTTTTGTAAGCATTCAGACAGAATGCCCTGCGCAAGACCCACCATCATATTTTGAGTCAGACTGTCGATATTGCTGCCGACACTGTCGATAAGCACTACTGTTCCTGCCTGTATGACCCACAGGGTGAAAGGTTCACAGGGTTTAAATGATTCAGACGGAGTGGTCTCTTGGGTATCTACTGCGACAGTATCTTTTGCACTGTCAGCAATAACAGTGTCTGTTGCCACGGATGGTGCCACGCGTTTGGCATGGGGAGCGACCTGCTGCGCTGTCTCGGTGCCTGATGACAACGCCTGAACAGGTGCGGTTGGGCTATCGTTATTGGCGGCGACGGCTTGCGGTTGACTGACAGGGTCTGTGGCAATCACACCGCCATCGGCAATGTCACTGAGTTCGGCTTCACGTTGTTGGTGTGTTACGACAGCACTTGGCTTTGCATTGGGTAATGCATAACGGCTATACCAGCGGGTAATACCAAACACCGAGACCTCTGCCTGTGCGCTGAGAGACTGAGAAGATGCTGACATTCCGGTGGTGGTCATGAAAACGGCCTTTGGTACAGCGTGTTGCTGATGTGAAAAAGAATCATGCATTCTAACGGCTCGCTTATGAAAAACACAGGCCCAATTTCGCGTTAGG
>CAJXZL010000066.1 GCA_913063165.1 uncultured Saccharospirillaceae bacterium
AGTTGTACCCGTCGCATCAGCTTCCAAACCATTGCGCTGAACCATTTCTTCAGCGGCAGTACGCAAAGCAGATATTTCACCAACTACACGGCTTACCTGAGTACGTGCAATGTAGTTCTGGTACTGTGGAATCGCAACAGCAGCCAAAATACCGATAATCGCAACAACGATCATCAGTTCGATCAAAGTAAAACCAGATTGTGTCTTTTTCATGATGGTATCCTCAATGTTTAAATTCTTTCAGGGACTTGTGTCTCTGGTATTAAAAAAAGCAAGTCCTGTGCCAACTTAAAAAAACGCCCTTTCTCTCAGCAAGCCTGGTCATAATAAATAGGAAAAACTTACCGCCTACAAACACTTGTGTTCGATAAGTGACAATATTTGTCACATTCCATCCTGATTTCCTACCTAAATCTAGCCTCTAAGCAAGTATTTGCACTTTTATTTCCAAGTAATCCGCAGGACAAATTAAAAGACCCTAGCCTAAAAAAGGCAATATAACAGACCGCATATTGCCATAAATGAGAAACCCACTCATTAAGAATGAGAACCGCTAGAGAAAGCCACTGAGATATTGATCTTTCTATACACAATTTGCCCACTAAATTGCTATATTAGTGGGCAATAACACATATAATGTGATTTCTAATTTCGTATGTATTGGGATAATTGGGACTGAACTATGGCTGTCATGCTAAATGGATTGGGTAAACGCTTGGTTACAGATCAGGTGCTAACGCTTGAGGAAGCCCAACAAGCGACCACTTTGTCTAAGAAGAACCGCGTACCCTTTGTGACCCAATTGGTTGATTCCGATATGGCGTCCGCTTCTGACATCGCAGAAGTCGCGTCGGATGAATTTGGGACACCGGTATTAGACCTAACCTGCTTTAATATGGAATTGCTCCAGCAAAATCTGGTTGATGCCAAACTGGTACACCAGCACCGCGCATTCCCATTAATGAAGCGTGGCACGCGATTGTATGTTGCCGTTTCTGACCCCACCAATTTGATCGGCTTGGATGAAATCAAATTCCACACTGGCCTGAATACCGAAGCCATATTGGTTGAAGATGACAAACTCACCAAACTCATCGAAGAGCGCGCTGATGCCAGTGCCAATGCCTTCTCAGATTTAAGCGATGATGAAAGCCTTGACGATCTAGAAGTTGCTGATACCAATAAAAAAGAAGAGTCGGTTGAAGCCGGTGATGATGCACCCGTGGTGCGTTTCATTAACCAAATGCTATTGAGCGCGATTAAGAAAGGCGCTTCTGACTTACACTTCGAACCCTATGAAAAAACCTATCGCGTGCGTTTTCGCATCGATGGCATGTTACAAGAAATGTCAAAACCACCGATTGGGTTAGCCTCTAAAATTTCTGCACGTTTAAAGGTCATGTCGAAGATGGACATTTCAGAGCGACGCGTACCCCAAGATGGTCGTATCAAGCTGAAAATCTCGAATACCAAGTCTATCGATTTTCGTGTGAACACCCTGCCAACCCTGTTTGGTGAAAAAATCGTATTGCGAATCCTAGACTCCTCCAGTGCCAAGATGGGTATCGATGCCTTGGGTTACGAGCCTAGCCAAAAGAAAATGTATATGGACGCCCTGTCAAAACCACAGGGCATGATTCTGGTTACGGGACCAACAGGTTCGGGTAAAACCGTATCCCTATATACCGGTATCAACATTCTGAATACCGAAGACATCAATATTTCCACCGCAGAAGACCCAGTAGAAATTAACTTGGAAGGCGTCAATCAGGTTAACGTGAACAACAAGGTGGGACTCGACTTTGCCGTAGCATTGCGTTCTTTCCTACGACAAGACCCTGATATCATCATGGTTGGTGAGATTCGTGACCTAGAAACGGCCTCTATTGCCATCAAGGCAGCGCAGACCGGCCACATGGTGATGTCGACCCTGCACACCAACAGTGCCAGCGAAACCCTCACCCGAATGCTCAACATGGGCGTTGCGGCGTTTAACTTGGCGACTACCGTCAACCTGATTATTGCCCAGCGACTCGGTCGTCGGCTTTGTGGGCATTGTAAAAAGCCCGCCGATATACCGCATGACACCATGATTGCCGAAGGGTTTACCGAAGAATTGATCAAAACCGCCAAACTCTATCACCCAGTCGGTTGCAACCAATGCAATAAGGGTTATAAAGGGCGTGTGGGTATTTATGAAGTGGTTACCATTACCAAAGCGGTCTCTCGTATTATTATGGAAGAAGGCAACGCGTTACAGCTCAATGACCAGTTCCAAAAGGAAGGCTTTAACAACCTTAGGCAGTCAGCACTGATGAAAGCAGCCCAAGGCGTGACCAGTCTTGAAGAAGTGAACCGCATCACCTCAGAACATTAATGGAATAACATCATGGCAACGGCAAAAGCGACAGCTCCGACCTTTACCTATTCTGGCAAGAACCGTGGCGGCCAAAAAGTAGATGGCGAAATATCAGCCGCGACACCCGCCATGGCAAAAGCCAAACTGCGCGGCCAAGGAATAACGGTTAGCAAACTTCAGAAAAAATCTAAGCCAATCACGCTGTTTGGAGGCGGTGCTAAGAAAATAACCTCCGAAGACATTACGGTGTTTACCCGACAAATGGCGACCATGATGAAAGCCGGCGTACCGCT
Source organism: uncultured Saccharospirillaceae bacterium (assembly GCA_913063165.1). Lineage (GTDB taxonomy): Bacteria > Pseudomonadota > Gammaproteobacteria > Pseudomonadales > Natronospirillaceae > CAJXZL01. The sequence continues at coordinate 2,653 of CAJXZL010000066.1, forward strand.
TGTACAGGCATTTGAGATTGTTGCCGAGGGCCTAGAAAATAAGTCAATGGCCAAACTGGTCAATGACATGAAAGAAGAAGTGTCTGCAGGTGGCAACTTTGCCAGTGCATTAAGGGCTCACCCCAAACAGTTTGACGACCTATTTTGCAGTCTGGTTGAATCGGGTGAACAAGCGGGTGCGCTAGAAACCATGCTAGATCGCGTAGCTATTTATAAAGAAAAAAACGAATCGGTTAAGAAGAAAGTACGAAAGGCGGTTAAATACCCCATTACCATTTTGATCATTGCCGGAATTGTTACTGCAATCTTGCTGATAAAAGTAGTCCCTGTGTTTGCCAATATGTTTGCAAGTTTTGGCGCTGACCTTCCATTGCCTACGCAAGTGGTCATGAATATCTCCAATGCAGTTACCGAAAACGGAATTTATATATTAGCTGTCATTGTGATAATCACCTTTTCTTACCAGCAAGCACATCAACGGTCACTGAAATTTCGCCAAAACATGCAACGCATTACGCTAAAACTCCCTGTTTTTGGCGATATTATCCGAATATCCTCCATTGCGCGCTATGCGAGAACCTTATCAACAACCTTTGCAGCGGGCGTACCCTTGGTAGAAGCATTGGATTCTGCAGCAGGTGCATCGGGCAACATTGTGTTTGAAACTGCCATCTATAATATCCGCAATGAAGTGACCTCTGGATCAGAATTAGCGGTCAGCATGAAGGCCGAGGGCGTATTTCCTGCCATGCTGATTCAGATGGTATCGATAGGTGAACAAGCCGGTGCTTTGGACGAAATGCTCGCCAAAGCTGCCGCCATTTATGAAGAAGAAGTGGATACCCAGGTCGATGGCCTCACCTCTATGATGGAGCCTATGATCATGGCTTTCTTGGGCGTGGTCGTGGGTGGTTTGATCGTATCCATGTATCTACCCATCTTCCAAATGGGTTCAGTGGTGTCTTGATGCTAGAGTTTTTCTCGCCTTTATTCAATTTACTCCAGCATTCAGAGGCATTGTTTATCACTACCCTGCTCGTGCTGGGATTATTAGTAGGCAGCTTTTTGAACGTGGTGATTTACCGGTTGCCTGTGATGATGCAGAGAGAATGGGAACTGGAGGCTGCTGAGATTCTTGAGCAAGAGCCCAAAGTCCAACCCCCTTTTAGCCTGACCACACCTGCATCCCACTGCCCAAAATGCAAAGCACCCGTCAAGCCGTGGCAAAATATACCGATTGTGAGTTGGTTGTTATTGGGTGGTAAATGCGCGCTCTGTAAAACCCCGATTTCCAAACGCTATCCCACCATCGAATTAGTCAGTGGCTTGATGACCGCTGCGGTTGCGTGGATTTTTGGGTGGTCAGATATTACCTTGGTGTTGATTCCCTTTATGTGGGTGACGCTGGCGTTGACCATGATCGACTTCGACACCCAATTATTACCCGACACTCTGGTGATGCCTTTGTTGTGGTTGGGTATGCTGATCAATATATCTGGCACCATCGTGCCACTGCGCGAAGCAGTTGTGGGTGCCATGGCTGGTTACTTGAGCCTCTGGTCGGTGTATTGGGCGTTTAAATTGATTACCGGTAAGGAAGGCATGGGCTACGGTGATTTCAAATTACTGGCCGCTTTCGGTGCCTGGTTTGGCTGGCAGGCTTTGCCGCTCATTATTCTGCTGTCTGCAGCAGTCGGTGCTGTCGTGGGTATTGCATTGATGGTCATACTTGGACGAGATAAAAATATCCCCATACCTTTTGGCCCCTACCTCTGTGGCGCGGCTTGGGTCTATGTATTCTTCGGCCCCAACATCATGACGTGGTATCTCGGGTCTTATTAAAAGACCCTTCAGCACAGTGTATCCCTAATCCAATAGCCTATTCTCGATAACTGATTCCCCATATGCTTTACCCTAAACCCCATACCTTTTTCCTTATGCCCTTTACCCCATGCCCTTTACCCCATAGCCTTTAGAACCAGACGCAGGTGCCAACAGTGTTAATTTGGGTGTAAAATCCTTTTGTAAGGACTCAAGTCGAACAAGCGTAGGGTTAACTGATTGATAGTCTCAAGTAACGGAACCAACTGAATATGATTATAGGACTCACTGGCGGTATCGGATCGGGCAAAACCCTCGCCTCTGACTATCTGCGCGACCACCATGGTTTCGAGATTCTTGACAATGATGTGACTGCGCGAGAAGTAGTGGCTATTGGCAGTCCGTTGTTACTCCAGATTGCAGCACACTTTGGATCTGAAGTATTGCTGGCCGACGGTGGACTCAATCGTGCTTGGTTGCGAGACACTATATTCTCAAATCCGACAGAAAAGACCTGGCTAGAATCGGTTACGCACCCTGAGATTCGGAACCGCACGCTTGAACGGCTAGGGCGCGTTCGTCAGAATGAAATTTTGATTCTGGTATCACCTTTGTTATTCGAATCGCAGCAGGACCAGCTATGCGACCAGACCATTGCCATCACCACGCCTGTCGATATTCAAGTTGCTCGGGTACAGCAGCGTGATGGCAACAGCAGCGAGCAGGTAGCCCGCATTATGAATAACCAACTACAGGATGAGAGTCGCACCCAACAGGCGACCCATATCCTGTATAATGACAGCACGATGGCACACCTATACCAACAACTCGACACCCTCGTTCAGCAATGGAAAACCGCATAACATGACAAAAGCACCCATGGTTCGTTGCCCAACCTGCGAAAAAGAAACCCAGTATTCGACAGACAATCCCGCGCGGCCGTTTTGCAGCGACCGCTGTAAGCTGATTGATTTGGGGGAATGGGCGAGTGGGGGCTATTCGGTTGCAGGAAACGAATTAGAGTCGGACGTGTTTAGCGATAATTTGCCCGAAGACCTTCAATAATAGGCAGGTTAGACGCTAACCATTCCATGCTGCCCATGTCATCCAGTTGCACCCAAGCCGCGGCCTGATGCACACTGAGTTTGATGGCAGGGCTATGATCCAATACCAATAAGCCACAGTGCAAATGCACATACTTACCGGGATGTTGCCACGTAAAATCGTGGAATGGCGTTATGCCTAATCCGTCTAAATCTGACCATCCCAATTCTTCACTCAGCTCTCGCACTAAAGCGTGCTGCAAGTTTTCGCCCGCTTCAAATTTGCCACCTGGAAACTCCCACAAACCCGCATGATCCTCATCGTCACTGCGCTGACAACACAGCCAAGCACCGTCTTCATTGCGAATCAGACCAACCGCCACCTTGATAGGGGCTGTATTGATAGGGTCTGTATTGATAGGGTCTGTATTGATAGGGTCTGTATTAATTGGGGCTGTATTGATTGCTAAGTCATCGCTTGCGGCAATTGGCTTCATGCCTCTGTGGATTCCTGTGCTATTTGTGTCAGGGCTTCAATAAACACAGAGGCCGACTGACCACCAGTAATGGCATATTTGTCATTGATGATAAAGGTTGGGACAGATTGTATGCCCATGCCTTTGTAATGCGCCAAAGCTTGCTGGGTCGCTTCTGTATGACCCTCTGAGGCCAATATTGCGCGTGCCTCGTCTACCGGAAGCCCGACACTGGCGACGGTATCTAACAACTTCGCTTCATCGTTCAACGGCAAGTTATGGGTAAAATAATGGGCAAATAATGCCATTTGCAATGCATGCTGCTTGCCTTTGCTCGCTGCCCAATCCAGTAGTCGGTGGCAATCAAAGGTATTGTATATCCGCATACCGTCTGACCAGTTAAAGGTAAAGCCAGCATCGGCGCCCATCGAAGTTAATCGGGCACGCACGCCAGCAGAGTCGGCTTCGGTGCTGCCATACTTTTCAGCCAGATGCTCTTTAATCTCTTGACCCGTTGGACCCATCATGGGGTTGAGCTCAAAGGGATGCCACTGCACATCGGCTACCAAGGTGTCTTCAAGCGAAGTAAGTGCTTGCGCAAGATTGCGGTAACCCACGATGCACCAAGGACACACCACATCAGACACGATATCAATTTTTAGGGTTTTCAATTCGGACATTACTCATACTCGCTCTGCGTTAGGCTGCTGATGGTGTCAGTAGGCTTTTGCGTTTAATGACTGTTGCGTTTAATGACTGTTGCGCTTAATGACTACGCGCCCGCCATCTAACTGCGATAGTCCGCATTAATCCGCACATATTCTTCTGAAAAATCGGTGGTATATACCGTGTCAGAAACCGAACCGCGAGCCAAATTGATATCAATGGCGATATGCTCAGACTGCATGGCAACCGCACCCTGTATTTCTGTATAGGAAGCAGCGCGTGCGCCATCTTCTACAATCAGGATGCCATTGATGTGAATGGTCACCCGATTAACATCAAGGTCTTGGACATCCGCACGGCCGATGGCAGCCAAAATACGGCCCCAATTGGCATCGCTGGCACTGAGCGCGGTCTTTACCAAGGGCGAATGTGCCACAGTAAATCCAACGGATTTTGCTTCGGCAGCATTGGCGGCTTCCTTCACCTTGATCGCGACGAATTTGGTCGCTCCTTCTCCATCACGCACAATACTGTGTGCCAGTTGTATCATTAGCCGATCGATACACGCCTTCAAGGGTGCATACAAGGGTGAGGACTCACTATCACAAAGCGATACATCTGCTGTGCCAGATGCGATCAAGATGGATGCGTCATTGGTTGAGGTATCACCGTCTACAGTGATGCGGTTAAAGCTGGTTTCTGTCGACTCATGAAGTAGCTTGTCTAACATAGCTTGGGAAACTGGGGCATCGGTGGCCACAAAGCTGAGCATGGTCGCCATGTTAGGGTGGATCATGCCCGAGCCTTTGCAAATACCGGTAACCGTAATGGTCTGTCCTTCAAACTTGAATTGGTCTGACGCGCCCTTTGGACGGGTGTCGGTAGTCATGATGCCCTTGGCAGCGGGAAGCCATTGATCAGCTTCTAAAAATGCAAAGGCACCAGTTAAGTTGGCAATGATGGGAAGCATGGGTAGGTGTTCACCAATAACCCCGGTGGAAAAAGGAATAACCGCTTCTGTTGGCACATCACAAATGGCCGCTAAACTGGCACAGCTGTGTTTGGCATCGTCAAGACCGCGTTTACCTGTACCCGCGTTGGCATTACCCGTGTTGATCAGTAAATACCGTGGCGCAACGCCTGATGCCAAGTGTGCCTTGGCTACGGTGACTGGCGCGGCGCAAAAAGCGTTTTGGGTAAATACACCCGATACAACACTGCCTTCGGCCAACGCGATAACAACCAAGTCCAATCGATTCGGGTAACGTATTCCCGCGGCCACTGCAGATAGACGGACGCCGCTAACGGGGTGAAGCTGAGTGAGTTCCGATGCGCCAACTGCCATGATTACCATCCAATAAATGAGTTCAAATACATGGTATGCATTTCTGTGAAGGCTCACAAGACATAACCCTGTCATTCAGCTATTTGGCGTTTTCTGACACTGCGTCACCACAAGAAAAAGCGGGCAGAATTGATCGCCGCTTTTGTCGGAGCAAAAAAAATCCCGCCGAAGCGGGATCTTTTTTAGCCAGTGTTTTAGGCAGTTTTACCGTGACACTGTTTGAATTTCTTACCAGACCCGCAAGGACAAGGATCGTTACGGCCGACTTTCTGGCCTGCACGCACCTGAGGCTGCTGTTTGGCTGCGTCTGGTGTATTGCCCTCTGCTACTTCACCGCCGTCAGGCAATGCGGATGCTTCGTCATGCTGAAACTGCATACGGGCTTCCAATTCGCGTCGCTTACGCTCTTGCTCTTGCGCTTCTTCAGGCGAGATCAACTGCAAACGAGAAATAATGCGGATGGTGTCTTTTTTGACATCTTCCAACATCTGTTGGAACAACAAGAATGATTCGCGCTTGTATTCCTGCTTTGGATTCTTTTGCGCATAGCCACGAAGGTGAATGCCTTGACGCAATTGGTCCATCGCTTGCAAATGCTCTTTCCAATGCTGATCCAAAATCTGCAACATGACCTGCTTTTCGAAACCACGTAGGGCTTCGGGACCAGCCTGTGCTTCTTTCTCTTGGTAAACCGTTTCAAGTGATTCCACGACCTTGGCGCGAATGGCATCGCTGTGCATGTGGATATCAGCTTCCATCCAATCACGTACCGGCAATTTGATGGCCAGTTCAGATTCGAGTGCTGCTTCCAAGCCTTCTAAATCCCACTGTTCGTGCAGGGTATCGGCAGGCATAAACACTTCTGCCAATTCAGCCACCACGTCGGCACGAATGCTGGTGATGATGTCTGAAATATCGCCGGCTTCCATCAGATCATCGCGCTGCTCATAAAT
>CAJXZL010000067.1 GCA_913063165.1 uncultured Saccharospirillaceae bacterium
TGTACAAATCCGGTCATGGAGGGCATGGCCATAGAAATGATGAGCACCAAGATTGCCATGGTCATCATCAATTCTAAAATGGTAAAGCCAGACTGTGTGCGGTTCATGTACTGTCCTCTTCTTATCACGCTGACATTCTAGTCAAGATAACACCTACTGGGTATGCGGTTATTCTAAACGGCACTGGTATGGCGATAAGTGGCATGAATCAATAGATGAGAGATGAAAAGTGTGACGGGGTCGAAATAAAGGCAGATGCGAGATGCGAGATGAGAGATGAGAGATGAGAATAAAATGTTGGCCTGTGCCCGTTGGCGCTCACATCAACCATCTTTCATTTCTAATATCGGGTTATTCGCACCTGGTGTTTTGATTCGTTTAGCGCAGTGACCTGCTGTTCCTGCCCTTATCTGGCTTTTAGTATCTCGTATCTTTATTTACTCGTATCTGTTCTTACTGGTATCTGCTTTTACTGGTATCTGTTTTTAGATTCTAAATCTGCTTCACCCGCAGTTCTTTTGGCAAGCTAAAGGTAATGTTCTCTGGAATACCGTCGATGTCGCGCACGTCTGCTTGGGTTTTTTCCTTGATCAAGGCAACCACTTCAGACACCAAAATTTCAGGTGCTGATGCGCCCGCTGTAATACCGATGTCCTGCTTGCCTTCCAACCAACTGTCTTTTATCTGCCCGGCATTGTCGATTAAATAAGACTCACATCCCATGCGCTGCGCCAATTCACACAAACGGGTTGAATTCGAGCTGTTGGGTGAACCCACGACCAATACCAAATCACAACGGTCTGCCAAGGTTTTCACTGCATCCTGACGGTTTTGGGTGGCATAACAGATGTCGTTTTTCTTGGGGCCATGAATGTCTGGAAAGCGCACTCGCAAGGCATCAATGACCTTACTGGTGTCGTCCATCGACAGGGTAGTCTGGGTGACATAGGCCAAGGGTCTGCTCGGGTCTGCCTTCATCTCAGCCACATCATCTTCAGATTCAATCAGGTAGATGCTGCCACCCGTAGGCGATTCAAACTGACCCATGGTGCCTTCAACTTCGGGGTGACCCTTGTGGCCGATCAATACACAGTTGTAGTCGTCGAGGCTATAACGCGCTACTTCCAAATGTACTTTGGTAACCAAAGGACAGGTGGCATCAAACACTTTCAAACCGCGGTTGGTGGCTTCTTCTCGCACGGCTTTTGAAACGCCATGTGCGCTAAAAATTACCCGATTGTCATCCGGCACCGCATCCAATTCATCAACAAAGATAGCACCGCGTTTGCGAAGACCATCGACCACAAATTTGTTATGGACCACTTCGTGGCGCACATACAGTGGGGCACCAAAGATGTCGAGTGCGCGGTTAACAATATCTATGGCACGGTCAACACCGGCACAGAAACCACGCGGATTGGCTAACCAGATATTCATTCTGCTACTCCAGCAGGTTCTACCGCGATGATTTTGACTTCAAAATCGAGTGTACGACCTGCCAATGGGTGGTTAAAGTCTACCTTTACTTGGGTGTCAGTCACTTCTGCAATCACACCCGGTAAATCGGTGTTGGCGGCATCTTGAAAGGTCATCACCAAACCCGGCTCCAAGGTCACTTCTGGATCAAATTGCTCAGGTTTAAAAGTTTGAATATTGGCAGGATTGGGCTGGCCGAAACCTTTTTCAGGCGCGATGCTATGGGTTGCCGCGTCACCACGCACCATACCCATCAATACCTGTTCAAAACCCGGTAACAGGTTGCCGTCACCCATCACGAAGCTAGCCGGTGCGCCTTTAAAATTGCTGTCAACTTCGGTGCCATCCTCTAGCTTAATGGCGAAATGCAAGGTGACGCGGCTACCAGCGCCTATTCGGAGTAATTCTGTCATCGGTTCACTTATCCGTTTCTGGATGCATAAAGGCATCTACAATCAAAAATACAGCCCCCACGCTAATGGCGCTATCGGCGACATTAAAAGCAGGGAAATACCAATCGTTCCAATAAATCTGCACAAAATCGACCACATAACCCAACATCATACGGTCTATCATGTTGCCTACTGCGCCAGCCATTACCAGCGTGAGGGCGATTGCCAAGAGCTTTTGCGATGCATCTAAACGCGATAACCACACCGCCAATGCCACCGAGACAACCACGGCCAAGCCGGTAAAGGCCCATCGCTGCCAACCGCCCGCATCGTGTAAAAAGCTAAATGCCGCGCCGGTGTTGTGGGCCAGTGTTAGGTTAAAGAATGGCAATACCGCCAACCGCTCTCCCAACACAAAGTGCCCGGATATCCATTGCTTGCTGACAAAATCGAGCACCACAATGATCAAGGCCACCCACAGCCAACGCAGGGGTTTGTAGTGTGATTGCATGTCTGACATGGCTGATTCCTGTTTACGCAAACTGACGGTGCTCGCCTTCTTCACCGAGGTTTTCGACACAACGGTCGCACAACTCAGGGTGCTCAGGATTGCTGCCAATTTCTTCACGGTGGTGATAACAACGCACACACTTCTCATGGCCGGTAGCACTGACTGAAATTTTCAGACCTGGCAATTCGCTGTCACGCGCCTGTGCATCCGCTTTAGCCAAAGGCAACACCTTGGCTTCTGAGGTAATGGTGACAAATCGGAATTCATCGCCCAACTGAGACAGCATCTCAAACATCGGGGCTTCGCAATACAAATGCACGGCTGCTTGCAAACTACCGCCCACTCGGCCTTCGTTTCGCGCGAGCTCAAGCTCTTTGTTGACGGCCGTTTTTACCTGCATCAACGTGCGCCAGTAAGCGTCGTTCATGGTAGGGTCTTCGGCGACATTGGCCATGCCGGTGTAATACGTTTCTAGGAATACCGATGCCGAACGCTCACCCGGCAACGACTGCCAATACTCATCAGCGGTGAAGCTCAAAATAGGCGCAATCCAACGCACCAAGGCTTCTGCAATGTGATACAACGCGGTTTGGCAGCTGCGACGGGCACGGCTGTTGGTCGGCGTGGTGTACTGACGGTCTTTGATGATATCGAGGTAGAAACCGCCCAATTCCAGTACGCAGAAGTTATGCACCTTCTGATACACATTGAGGAACTGGTAGTTGTCATAGGCATATTCGATTTCATTTTGAAGCTGGGCCGCACGACGCACAATCCAACGATCCAAACTGAGCAAGTCTTCGTCAGCGACCGCATCGGTTGCTGGATCAAAGCCATTCAGGTTAGAACCCAAGAAGCGCGAGGTATTACGGATACGGCGGTAAGAGTCGGCCGTACGGTTTAGAATTTCGTCTGATACGGTCATGTCACCGCTGTAATCGGTTGCCGCAACCCACAAACGTAGGATATCGGCACCCAACTTGTTCATCACTTCTTGTGGCGATACCACGTTGCCCAAAGACTTGGACATCTTGTGGCCCTTGCCATCGACTGCAAAGCCGTGGGTCAACACCTGCTTGTAAGGTGCAACGCCATTCATCGCAACGGATGTTTTGAGTGATGACTGGAACCAACCACGGTGCTGGTCAGAGCCTTCCAAATACATATCAGCGGGGAACTGGCCCAATTCTTCACGCGTAGACAAGACCGACGCATGGGTAACACCCGAGTCAAACCAGACATCTAATGTGTCGGTAACTTTCTTGTAGTCATCAGCTTCTGCACCCAATAGGGTTTCTGGCTTTAACTGCCACCACGCATCCATGCCCGAGACTTCGACCAACTTGGCGACTTCTTCTGTCAGGCGTTGGGTTTCTGGGTGTAGTTCACCGGTTGCTTTGTGTACGAAAAAGGCAATGGGTACGCCCCACGTGCGCTGACGACTGATACACCAGTCAGGACTTTGCGCGACCATGGCTTCAATGCGGTTCTGGCCCCAAGAAGGTACCCAACGAACGCCCTGAATGGCTTTGATGGCTTGTTCTTTAAGACCCATCTTGTCCATGCTGATAAACCACTGCGGCGTGGCACGGTAGATCAATGGCGTCTTGGTGCGCCAGCAATGCGCGTAGCTGTGGGTCAACTTACCGTGGCTCAGCAGGTTGCCATGCTCGGTAGTCACTTCAACCACGTGGTCATCGACCTTATACACGTGCTCGCCGGCAAAGATTGGCATGTGGTCTTGATAGACACCGCCATCGGTTAACGGGTTAATTGTCTCAATGCCATATTTTTGGCAAACCACAAAGTCTTCCATGCCGTGATCGGGCGCGGTATGTACCACACCTGTACCCGCATCTAACGTGACGTGCTCACCCAATAACACAGGCACCTGACGGTCGTCGTAGAACGGGTGTTGGAACAGCATATTTTCTAGCTGCGCGCCAGTCGTTGTGCCCAAAACGGCATCAATTCTGCCAGCCATGCGCTCAACAGCCGAAGGTGCCAAGTCTGTCGCCAATACGATCAAGCGCTGAATGCCGCCAACGGTCACTTCCAACAACTGGTATTCGATTTCTGCACCGATAGACAACGCCAATGACGAAGGCAGGGTCCAAGGGGTCGTGGTCCAGATCACCATGGCAGGGGTCAAGTCACTTGACGCACCAAAGGCTGCCAATACGGCTGCTGCATCCACGGCTGGATAGGCCACATCAACCTGTGTCGAGGTCTTGTCGTGGTATTCCACTTCAGCTTCTGCCAATGCAGAACCACCGACCACACTCCAATACACTGGCTTATAGCCCTGTACCAAGTGGCCGCTGGCCGCGATTTTACCCAAGGCACGAATGATGTCGGCTTCGGTCTGTGGCTCCATGGTCAAATACGGCTTGTCCCAGGTTCCAAAGATACCCAAACGGATAAAGCCGGCTTTCTGGCCTTCGATCTGTTTGGTGGCATATTCACGACATTTTTGGCGAAAGGTTTCAAAATCGACTTTCACACCGGCGCGGCCAATCATACCTTCCACTTTGTGCTCGATTGGCAATCCATGACAATCCCAACCAGGCACGTAAGGGGCATCGTAGCCACCGACAGATTTCGACTTAATGATGATGTCTTTTAGAATTTTGTTAACGGCGTGACCAATGTGGATATCACCGTTGGCATACGGAGGACCGTCATGCAAAATAAATTTTGGACGACCTGCGCTGACCTTTCTAATTTCTTCATACAGTCCCATTTCCTTCCAATGTGCCAACATAATGGGCTCACGATGCGCCAAATTGGCTTTCATCGGGAAATCGGTCTTAGGTAAATTAAGGGTCGGTTTATAATCAGTCATGGTCTGCGCTTATCGCTCTTGTTTAGAAAAGTAAGCCCTAGCCTGGGCAATGTCGTCAAAGATCTGCTGCTTTAGCTGATCCAAGGTCTCAAATTTGTGTATGTCTCGTAACTTCAATTTCGGTGTCACGAACAAATGCTGTCCGTAGAGATCACCGTCAAAATCTAACAGGTGTACTTCTAATGTTGCTTGGCTGCCATTCACCGTGGGTTTTGGACCAATGTTGGCCACCCCGTTGACGGTCTTATCACCAGCGCCTTGCACAGTAACGGCAACCACGCCCTGTAACGCTGGACGGTAGGCATGCAGGCGAATATTCGCGGTAGGCACTCCAAGTGTGCGCCCCAAAGCCATACCATGTACCACACGGCCACTGAGCTGGTATTCCCAACCCAGCAAGGCATTGGCTTCGCTGATTTTGCCTGCTGCCAAAGCCTGTCGAATACGGGTGCTGCTAATGCGTGCATCTTGGTGTTCGATGGTACCGTTGTCGGTGACCGCGAATCCGTGGTCTAGCGCTGCGGTCTGCAAATACGCCAAATTACCGGCGCGGTCACAACCAAAACGAAAGTCATCACCAATCGACACGTGCGTCACAGCCAACTGTCCAACCAACACTTCTGACACAAAGGCTTGTGCAGACAGCGACCGAAAGCGCTGATTAAAGGGCACACACAGCACCCAATCAATACCGCATGCTGCTAAGCGTGCCAACTTCTCCCGAAAGCCCGTGACCCGCAAGGGTGCGCTGTCGGGTTCAAAAAATTCTTTGGGTTGCGGCTCAAAAATCATCACCAAGGTTTTGGCGTTTTCGTTACGGGCACGCGCCACCAAATGCCGCAAGATTTGCTCATGGCCGCGGTGTACGCCGTCGAAGTTACCAATGGACACAAAACACCCATGGTGCTGCTCGCGGATGTTGTGTAAGCCTCTAATAACCTGCATTAACGCGCAATCCTAAAATTCAGCCGCCAATGATACCAAATGCAATTCATAATGTTCAGTGCCTAAGGTGTCTAATACGCACACCAAGGACAATTAATGTGGCCACATAAACTAACAGGCCAGACACCACCAATACCGCTAGTTGCCAGACACGCGCCAATAACAGGTCAGTTTCCCAATGTGCGCCGTTGACACCCAACAACCAGAACACCGCCACCATCGCCACTGTCGCCACCGCAACCTGCGCCAGCACCCGCCACGTTGTCTCAGATATTACCAAGGCAATCTCTTTGCGTAGCGCGATAAACAACAGGCCAGCATTGAGCCAAGACGACATAGACGTAGCCAAAGCCAAGCCCGCATGTTTCAACGGGAACACCAGAATCAGGTTGAACACCATATTGGCGACCATCGCCCAGATCGCAATACGCACCGGGGTGCGGGTATTTTGTCGTGCATAGAAACCCGGCGCTAAGATTTTCACCAACATAAAGGCCAACAAGCCCAAGGCGTAGGCACGTAAACTCAGTGCCGACATCTCGATGGCAAAGTAGTCCATCTCACCATGATAAAAAATGGCGCTCAGTAATGGCTCTGCTAATACCATCAAGGCTACCGATGCCGGTACGCCCAACAGCATCACCAAGCGCAACGCCCAATCGAGGGTATTCACAAAGGCTGTTTCAGAGTCTTTAACATGCTGGCTCGACAAGGTAGGTAGCACCACGGTAGCAAGGGCAATACCGATAATACCCAACGGCAGCTCTGCCAAACGGTCTGAGTAATACAGCCACGACACACTGCCATCGACCAAGGCCGACGCCAAAATGGTATCCAACAACAAATTGATTTGACCCACGGATACACCAAACAGTGCCGGAATCATCAACAGGCCGACCTTTTTTACTCCGGGATGACCGCCGGGCCACTTGGGGCGAACCAAGGCACCTGATTTGTGTAAGAAAGGAATTTGGAAAATAAACTGCGCAACACCCGCCGAAAACACACCCCATGCTAAGGCGTGAGCGCCCACTTCAAAATACTGCACACCGTATAGGGTGAAGCCGATCATGCTGATATTGAGCAACACTGGCGTTAGGGCAGGCACTGCAAATTGCTTAAAGGTATTTAAAATACTACCCGATAAGGCAGTGAGCGAAATAAACAGGAAATACGGCGCGGTGATGCGAATCATATTGCCCGCTTCTGCGAGCTTATCGACCTCACCCTGCCACCAAAAGCCGGGGGCAAACACAATGGCGACCCAGGGTGCCGCCAACATCATCAGGGCCGTTATGGAGAATAGCCACATGCCCAACCACGCCTCGATGTGCGCGACCAAATCACGGACACCCGACTTACCGTCTTTGGCATAGTATTCGGCCAATACGGGAATAAACGCTTGAGAGAACGCGCCTTCTGCAAACAACCGACGCAAAAAGTTGGGGATTTTAAAAGCAATAAAAAAGGCGTCTAGCACCCCGCCAGCACCAAAGACATGGCCAATGACCACATCGCGGACCAAACCCAAAACGCGAGACACCATGGTGCCTGATGCCACCACCACACTGGAACCTAGCAACCCCTTTTTACGCGGTGCTTTCTCGGCGGTCTCCGTCATGTTGAATCCCAAACCCAATAATGGCGCCAGTGTACCTGAAAAACCCGCAGCGGGTTATCCCCTGCCCCGCATTTTTTATTCGCCTAACCCCCACTTTATGGGCAATACAGAGCAGGTTGGTTGTATGGATGCAGATAAATATGTGGTGGTTATAAGCCCGGTTTCCTGTGCAACATCTTCCGCACTGGGTGTGGCCATGACTGGTAGTGAGGCTGCAACCAAAGCTGCCACTGAGGCTGCTTGGCCAAACTAAGACCCCAGAGTGCGAATTATTTACAGAAAACCTGCCCTGTTATGATGATTCTTCGATTTGTGGCTGGTGATTCAGGGCGAGTTCGCATAAAATGCCGCCTGTCTTCAATATTGGAGGCAAAATAGAAACAACCAGCAACAAATCTGGTTGTAGCGCCGAAAGATATTTGACAATGCTTCATTTGATCAATAGAATCGCGCACCTCAATTTTTCAATGATTTCCAAGGAGCCAGATCGTGGCAAATTCTGCTGGATCACGTAAACGCGCAAAGCAAGCAACAAAGCGTCGCGCGCATAATACCGGCCTGCGTTCCATGGTGCGCACCGCTGTTAAGAAAGTAATTGCACAAATCGAAAGCAAGGACTACGAAGGCGCAACTGCAGCTTTTGCAGTAGCACAGCCTGCACTCGATAAGATGGCTCGTAAGGGTATCTTGAGTGCAAACAAAGCAGCACGCACCAAAGCACGCTTGTCAGTTAAAATTAAGGCACTACAGGCTTAATTGTAGCGCACTTGAAAATTCCCAGCTTCGGCTGGGTTTTTTTTGCCTGGAAGAAAGTAGAAAAGAAGTAAGGGCAGAGAAAAGCAGATAAGAGCAGATAAGAGCAGAGAACAGCAGAGAACAGCAGAGAACAGCAGAGAACAGCAGAGAACAGCAGAGAACAGCAGAGAACAGCAGAGAAC
>CAJXZL010000068.1 GCA_913063165.1 uncultured Saccharospirillaceae bacterium
TTTCTTGGTCACTTCTTTTATGCGAGTAAAAGAAGTAACTCCCCGCCGGATAGGCGATCAGGTAAATCCTCGCCGGACAGGTGAACAGTTAGATCCCCGCCGGATAGGCGACCAAACCGAATCCCGAATCCCGCAGGATCTATAGCGGTCGCAGACCGTGCATGTAAATCACCCCTTTTGAATCCGTCTTGGATACTGTATTTGCTAGGGTGAAATGGGCATGGATGACCATTTCAGGTTCATCTGACAGGATGTCAGTCTGAACCGACCCGAAATCGCAAATACCGTGACAAAGAGGCCGAAGGCAGGCGAAGCCCGGGTTCATGGGGACGCATTTTCTTGGTCACTTCTTTTATGCGAGTAAAAGAAGTAACTCCCCGCCGGATAGGCGATCAGGTAAATCCTCGGCTTATAGGCGACCAAAGCGACTCCACACCGGATAGTTGGCCAAAGCAACTTACCACCGGGCAGGTTATTTCATAACCTACCTTTCATCTTGATCCTCATTTGGAATCTACGTTAAGTGACAGTGCTTCACTACAAATGGATTCTGCGACTACGCGCAGAATGACAATGGGAAATAACAGCATCGTGTTTTTACTGTGTTTTTTGTCTTTCTCTGCCATTATTTGCCCTTTCATACACCCCAAGGAATCGCATGATGGCGCAGTACCAAACAGAGGCCACCCAACTTCTCAATGACAGCCTGGTATGGGACTGTCATGCCTGTATGCCGTTATTGCCTTCTTATTCAGTCGATGCACTGGACGCCCATTGGAAAGCCGGTGTTACCCACGTATCGGTCAATGTGGGTATGGACTTCAATCCCATTGAAACCATCATGCAAGTCATCGCCAGTTTTACTGCGCAGTTGAAACAGCGGTCCGAAAAGTTTGTGATGGCGCGGTCGATAGCCGATGTCCTAGAAGCAAAACGCTCGGGGAGATTGGCGGTCAGTTTTGATTTGGAAGGGTCGATGATGTTATTTGATCGGCCCGACATGGTCGCGCTGTTTCATCAATTGGGTGTCCGGCAGATGCATTTGGCTTACAACCGCAATAATTCGGTTGGGGGCGGTTGCTACGATACTGACAGTGCTTTAACACCAGTAGGGCGCGACATTGTCCACGCGGTGAATCAAGCTGGGATCCTTTTAGACGGCTCTCACATGGGTGAGCGCACCACCTTAGATATGATGGCGCTTTCTACGGCACCGTTTATTTTCAGTCACAGCAATGTGAAGACGCTGTTTGATCATCCCCGTTGTGTGTCTGACCGACAAATTGATGCCTGTGCTGCTACCGGTGGCGTGATTGGTGTGTGTGGGGTGAATCGATTTATGGGGTGCAGTGAGCCGGTACCCGACGTGCTTTTTGAGCAAATCGATTATCTGGCCAGTCGTGTCGGTATCACGCATGTGGGATTGGGGTTGGATTGGATGTATGACCTGCATATTGATGACAACCCACCCGGGCTAGACCGCGGCTACTGGTGGCCAAACCTGCAGTCAGCTAATAGCGCCGTTGCCAATGACCCTTATGCACCTAATGGCCAAGGCCCTATGCAGGTGTTTCACCCCAGTAAAATCGTTGATTTGGTGGCGGTGATGTTGAAAAACGGCTATCAGCATGGGGATATTCGTGCGGTATTGGGTGACAATTTCATGCGCGTCGCAGGTAAGGTCTGGGGCTGACGATAGGTTAGATCGATAGTTGAATAGCTAGTCGATTAGATTGTCGATTAGACTGTCGATCAGAAAGTTGATTGGGTTGGACTGTATGATTGTCTGGCAAATGATGACGTGCCCAATCGCAAGGTAATGAAGCAATCATGACTTCGGTTTTTCTTGGGCGTTGAGGTTTTCGATAAATCGGTTGATTTGCTCGTCAGTTAAATCTTCTGCCGTTAGCGGGATGTCATTAACCAAATTGTCGCTATAAAACTGTTTTTGGTTTATTTCAAGGTTCGGCCGCACACGATACAGTTTTCCATCATTATCAATCTGTTCGATTTCCGTGTAATAGGCCACCATGCCATAGATATTGCCGTCTTCATCTCGCAAGGGTGCACGAGAAATGCGGTTAAAGGTCATGCGTTCATCTTCTAGGCGATAGCGTTCATAACTCTCCAGTATGGGTTTGCCTGATTCCATTACTCTGCGGTCTTGTTGTAGAAATTCTTCCACACTGCCATGGCGCAGGTCATATTCGCTCAGACCTTGGAGTTCTGATTCATCCTTCAAACCCAAGGCATTTAAAAAGTAAGTATTGCCTCCTAAGAATCGGCTGTGCTTGTCTTTCCACAATATCCCTGCAGGCAACTGATCGATTACTTGACGCAATTGTTTGTATTTTTGTTTGATCTCGTTCGATTCATTTTCTCGTTCGATATTTGGCGCCCAAAATAGTTCCTGTGCCACTTTAACGGCGACCATGAAAGTTGCTACCGACCCAGCAATTGCAAGGCTGATGATGATTTCGGCATCAGGTCGATCCATAAAGTGAAGGGCTGATGTGGTCACTGTAATCACCACAACGGCCACTGCAAATGCCGTTTGTGTGGGCATCAATACGTTCAATATGTAGCGGTTGCGTATCAGGAGTATCACACCGATTGCTGCCAGCACCCAGCCAAAAAACATATAGCCCATAACCTCAGACTGGGTGGCGTTGAAAGGCATGAAGTTGTTGATATCGAGCAAAATAGCCGACGCGACAACCACAACCACCAACATCCCCATGGTGTGGTCTACCTTTAGGGGTTTTGCCCAATGCACTTTAGACACAGCAATGAGACTGGTAGGCAGCAACAGGGCAGAAATGAGGTTTAGCAAGAAATTGTGTGGCTGATTGTGTGGCCAAAAGTGCAATATGGTGTTGGAAAGCCAGGTAATAATTAACGCGGCAGCCATGATGCTGATCCCAATATAACGGGAGTGACTGAGAGGGTTGTAATTGAAGACCATGATGATAATCGAAAATACCAGCGCGATAGCACTCAGAGCGATGGAGATTTTTAACGCCACCTCTAAGGAGACGTCAATAAAAAGTAAGGGCGCAGACATCAAACAGGTTACGAAAAGGGCGGTAAGCCATAGTCTTCTTTGGTCGCTCATTACCATGGTTAGCCCCTGATGGTACACAATTCAACAATAAGGAATGATCTGTTTTAATGGTCGTCTACAGCGCCATCCCAAGGGTTAGCTAGAGTCCGTATCCCAAGAATAGTGCCATTCGCACAGCCTTGTAGCAAATTTGAAGCAGCATTGTAGCAACTCGATGCGGCAGACTGCACCAAAATAGACATAACAGGGACCTATTTACTGACGCAGCACAGGATCAGTCAGATGCACTGAGCAGCAAGGTGGCATGTTGATGGTCTTTCAACCACTGCCGATGCACTTTGTATGATGGATCAAGCCGCGCAACGGTTTCCCAAAATGCGCCGCTGTGGTTCATGTGGCGTAAATGGGCCACTTCATGCGCAACCAAATAGTGTTGAATCTCGGGCGGCGCCATCATGATACGCGGGTGCAATTGGATAACCCCAGCATGGGTGCAATGTCCCCATTTAGAGCGCGTCACCTTATAAGTAATGCGGGTCAATCGGCTGCCACAGCCAATGCTATTGGCCGCACTGAACACTTGTTCTGACAAAACAGCGGTCGCGCGCCTTTCTAGCCAGGTGTCTAGCTGCTTCAACGCGTAGCGGTGTGGGTATTTTACGCGGTTACTAACAGGGATGATGAGTACATCGCCACCCAGTTTGATGTCTCCGCTACTGCCGGTGACCAGTACCATTCGGGTTAGTTTCCCACCAATAGGTAACAGTGCGCCGTCTTGAAAATTCACCACGGGCTGGGATCGGTCTTTGGCGAGGGTCTTTAAGATCCAATCATGGCGTTGGTCTACAAAGCGATGAATGACAGCCAGTGCCAATGTGGTAGGGGCCCGCACCGTTACTTCATTGGCTTTAATGTGGATCGCAACCGTGCGGCGCTTAGCCGATCTAATAATGCGGTAGGTGTAGGGTTTGGGCTCAGTAGTCATGTTGCAGACATTAACATTAGGCGCGTCTTGAGCCTCTTAATGGGTCTAGCAAGCCTTCTAAGCCGTTTTCACGAATCACCAGCATCAGTTGCATCAAATGACCCAATCGACTGCTGGGAAAGCCTTTTTTGGCGAACCATAACAAATAGTCTTCTGGTAAGTCGGCAATGAGCCGCCCCTGGTATTTCCCAAAGGGCATGCGATCGGTAACCACTGATTTCAAATCTTGACTATCGAGCATTGAGGGCCGTTTCCATACGCAAAAGTGCTTCAGCTAACTGTGCCCGTGAACACCCAAAGTTGAGCCGCACAAATTGGCGCTCTCCAAACGGGGTGCCATCACTCAATGCCACGCCATGATCGAGAAAGTGTTGGAAAGGGTGCTGTAAACCGGTTGCAGTACAATCTAGCCATGCCAAAAAGGTGGCTTCTGGTGCCTGTAGGGTAACCCCTGGCAGTCGCGGCATAAAGGCTTGCAGGTATTCGAGGTTGCTACGCAAATAAGCCATCTGGCGATCTAACCAGTCCTGACCATCGGTAAATGCCGCTTCTGTTGCCACCAATCCCAATAGGTTAGGTTGCGACATCCATCCCTCACTGGCAGTCACAAAACGCTTGCGAATATCAGGATTGGGGATGACGGCAAAGCTGCAACTCAGACCGGCGATATTAAAGGTTTTTGAGGCAGCCATTAGGGTGATGGCATTGGGATCGAGCTTGCCCATCGGCAAATGGGGAACTTCATCGTTGAGCAGCAAATCGCAATGGATTTCATCCGAGCAAATTTGCACGCCGTGGGCCTGTGCCAGCTGGCTGATATGCCGTAATTCTGCTTCGGTCAAACGGGTACCGCAAGGATTCATCGGGTTGCAGAGGATGAATAGGCTGCAATCATCCTGTTGAAAATGCTGTTCCAAACCAACCAGATCCAATGTCCAGCGCCCGGATTCCAGAACGGTTTCAATATAACGCGGTTCACATCCGTGGCGTGGTGCGACAGATCGCAATGGCGGATAATTGGGGGTCTGCACCGCGATGCCATTGCCAGGTTGCGTGAATGCGGCACTGGCGACGTTAAAGGCAGGTACCACACCAGGCAACCAGACCAGTGCGCTGGCGTCCACGTCCCAGTCGTAATGCGTCTTCAGCCAAGCAAGGGTGGCATGATTGACTGAATCGTATGGATGGGTGTAGCCGAATGCGCCATGCTTCACCCGTGCTTGGAGGGCATCTGCCACGCAACCCGGTGACTGAAAGTCGGTATCGGCAACCCACATAGGAATGGCTTTAAGGGCACGATAGCGTTCATGTTTTTCTGCGTGGGTACCATCGCGCGAAAAAGGCACGTCAAAAGAATAGTCAGTCATAGGGTATCTGCGTCGTTGAATATGGCTATAAGGTACTGAATTCAGTTCATTTCTTAAAGCGTTTTTGACAATGCTTTTGTTCTGTTGACACAGGCCCAGTGCAAATCCTGTGGGTAGGCGGTCCATAGGAGTAGCCAGTGGCTAGGTGCTCTATTATACTGCGCTCAAATTTGACCTCTGTGTCAGCCAATACCAACTTTAGGATGCTGATCCATGGCGACAGCCATCAATAGCGAGCTAGAACACCAGCCACCCGGTTATGATGACCGATTCGGGGGTACGGCGCGGTTGTATGGTCAGCAAGGATTGGCGCGCCTTAAAAGTGCAAAAGTGGCGGTTATCGGCATTGGTGGGGTCGGCAGTTGGGCTGCGGAAGCATTAGCACGCAGTGGCGTGGGCCACATTGTGTTGATCGACCTAGATGATATCTGTGTTACCAACACCAACCGCCAAATTCATGCCTTGAACAACAGCATTGGTATGTTGAAGGTTACTGCTATGCGGCAGCGCATCGAACAAATCAATCCTGATTGCCAGGTTACCGAAGTCATTGATTTCGTGTCTCCTGATAACCTGTTTAGTGTGTTACCTGACGGTCTTGATTATGTCATCGACGCGATTGATAGCGTTAAGCCGAAAGCCGCGCTGATCTATCATTGTTTACGAAACAAGCTACCGATTGTGACCACAGGCGGGGCAGGTGGCCAGATAGACCCGACAAAGATTCTAGTCGATGACTTGTCTAAAACCGTTCAGGACCCACTGGCGCGCAATGTGCGACAGCGATTGAAAAAGCACCACGGGCTGAGCAGCAACCCAAAACGAAAAATCGGCGTGCGGTGTATTTATTCGACTGAGCACCTGCGGTTTCCTCAAAATGATGGCACCGTGTGTGAAACGCGCCCTCAAACCGATCAGCCGACCCGCCTAGACTGTGCCGGCGGATTTGGAGCTGCTACCATGGTAACCGGCGCTTTTGGTTTTTTTGCCGCTGCTGAAGTGATTAACCATTTAACGGGCAACCGCTGAATACCTTTTAAACAATCGACTTAATACGAGTCTCGGGAACCACAACATGTCTGTGTACGATGATGAACCGCTAAGAACCAGAATGGCCATGGAAGTAGAAGCGGTAGACTCCCTGATTGCGATTGATTTCCTGCTCGATAACGTCGATTTGTCGAAGTCGCGTCTCAAAGACATTATGAACAAAGGTGCCGTGTGGTTAAAACGCGGTAAAAAGTCACGGCAGCGTTTGCGCCGTGCGATGACTGATTTGAAAATAGGCGACGTCGTAGAGCTGTTTTACGACGAACAGTTGTTGAGTTTGCGGGCACCCACACTGGAACCCATAGCGGATAGCCAACAATATTCGATCTGGAACAAACCTGCCGGTATGCTGATTGAAGGCAATGACTGGAGTGACCATGTTGCCTTGCAGCGCATCGTGGCCATGCATTTTCGCCCGCCAAGAGAAGCCTTTTTGGTACACCGATTGGATCGTGAATCGTCTGGGTTGGTGATTATTGCGCATGACAAAAAATCAGGATTGGCTTTAACCGACAGCTTTCGCAATGGTGAGATTAAAATGCAGTACCGCATTGAAGTGCGGGGCGATTTGGCGAAACTGGGTAAAACTGGTGAGATTGATTCAGAGTTGGATGGTCAGGATGCCCACACGCGCTATCACGTGGTACGGTATTCGACCGAGAAAGATTTTTCAGTGGTCGATGTATGGCTTGGCACTGGACGCAAACACCAAATTAGACGTCACTTTGACCATATCGGGTTCCCTGTAATGGGCGATCCAAAATATGGTCATGGCAATAAGAACCATTCGGGCATGAAGTTACAGGCAGTTTCGATGTCTTTTACATGCCCCGTTACACAGAAGTCAGTCACCTTTTCGATTTTCGATAAGTCTACTGGCGCCCATCATTAACAGTTCAATGACAGAGAATGACTCAGATGAAAATAGCAAAAGACGCAGTGGTATCCTTTACATTTAACATTCGTGAAACCGGTAAGACCGAAGTTCTGGCTGAGTCAGAAGATGGCGTGTCGGTTTACCTTCATGGTCACAACAACATTTTTTCAGCCATCGAAACCGCGCTGGAAGGCAAAGCAAAGGACGACGTGTTGACCGCAACCCTGTCTCCTGAAGAAGCCTATGGTGAATTGCAAGTTGGCGAGCCAAAGCGTGTGCCGCGCAAGCACATCACCACCAAGGGCAAATTGACTGTGGGTCAGGTAGTGGGCCTTAATACGACTGAAGGCGTTCAGGAAGCCACCATTGTTAAAGTGGGCTTGAAGACCGTTGATCTAGACATCAACCACCCGTTGGCTGGTAAGTCTTTGGACTTTGAAATCACCGTTACCGACGTGCGGGCTGCGTCAGGTGAAGAAATTGCACATGGTCACGTACATGGCGACGGCGGTCACCACCATTGATCCGAGTGATTTGATCAAGGCTTGTTAACACAGGCTAGATGATCCAGATGGGCATACTCCTAGCGAGTCTGCCCATTTTTTTGCATTGCGTTTTTACTGTTATTTTCTGTGGTTCTTTGCTCGCATTGTGATTAGTTACTGCTTATTTTCGAAACCCGCATCCCGAATCTTGTTTATTATCTGCTCTTATCTGCTCTTATCTGCTCTTATCTGCTCTTATCTGCTCTTATCTGCTCTTATCTGCTCTTATCTG
>CAJXZL010000069.1 GCA_913063165.1 uncultured Saccharospirillaceae bacterium
ACGAAGGGGGCATTGGCCAATTTGGCCAGACGACGGGCGATTTCGGTTTTGCCGACGCCTGTGGGTCCGATCATCAGAATGTTTTTCGGGGTGACTTCATCGCGCATGTCAGCAGGCAGCTGCATACGGCGCCAGCGGTTTCTGAGTGCAATGGCGACCGCACGTTTGGCAGGATCTTGGCCGATGATGTGGCGGTCAAGTTCGGATACGATTTCTCTGGGGGTCATTTGCGACATGATTAATCTCTTGTATCGAGGGTTTCAATAACGGCGTTGTGGTTGGTAAACACACAGATGTCGGCCGCGATAGCCATGGCCTTGGTAGCAATGTCGGTGGCAGTCAATTCGGTGCTTTCGGCGAGAGCGCGTGCAGCAGCCAAGGCGTAGTTGCCACCACTGCCAATGGCGACGATGCCATGTTCGGGCTCCACCACATCACCATTGCCCGAAATAATCAGAGACACGTCTTTGTCAGCCACAATCAACATGGCTTCTAGCCGACGTAACGCTCGGTCGCTACGCCATTCTTTGGCCAATTCAACGGCTGAACGGGTCAGGTGGCCAGAATGCTTGTTTAAATAACCTTCAAATTTTTCAAATAGGGTAAAGGCATCGGCGGTTGATCCTGCGAATCCGGCCAGCACTTGGTTGTTGTATAAACGTCGGACTTTGCGGGCATTGCCCTTCATGACGGTATTGCCAAGGGACACCTGTCCGTCACCTGCGACGACAACCTGGTCATGTAAACGAACGGATACGATGGTGGTCATGGGCCTTCCTGAAATAATCAACTGAACAACCAATATGGGGTCGGTCAATCAATCATTAAAGGGGGTGATGGGAGAAATTTGTTAGGACAGATTATGGTGTCAGGGTAACCCGGCGCTCGATAGGCGCGATGTCGGCATCAACAAGGACGTCCTTGATGCTGTTCATGCGGGATCGGTTGGTAATAGGGCCAATCAACACCCGGTAGAAGGTGCCTTTGTCGGCCACTTCAACCGGTTCGATATAGACATCACTGAGGCCATTTAAAATCAGCATGGCACGCATGGAGTCGGCATCCGATTCGGCACGAAATGACGCGGCTTGCAGGATCCATCCGGTAGTAGACTGCTCTTTGCTTTCTATCGCCTCGGCCAAGGGTTTGTCGGCAGGTGGCACTTCGACTTCTTGTTCAGTTAGCAATTTATAGAAGCTCAGGGCTTTTTTGGCTTGCTCAATTTGCTCGCCCAACTCACTCGGTGCTGCGGGTTTTGCAGCTGGCGCAGACTGAATGGCCTGGGTTGCTTGGGCTTTTACGGTAGACAGTTCGGGCAGGGTTTCAGCATCATTTTGACCGGCAAGGTAGACCAATAGGCCACCAAAACCTCCCGCTACAGACAGGGTTAACACCCAAATAAAACCAGGAACTTTACTTTGCACGACAGCAATCGCCTTTTGTTTCGTGTTGCCCTGTGGACACACATCAATGACAGTAAAAAGTGCGCCTATTATCGCGACCTAGCGATAGGATTCAACCCATATCCACTGGATCTACATCAATACCCCAGCTGATACCACCAGCCAGTGACTGGCTATCAATGCTATCGCACAAATGGGTCAGCACATGCTGTAACTGTTTGCGGCTGCGGCATTGTAATGACAACCAAAATCGGTGGTAGCCCGCTCTTTTGGCAAGCATAGCAGGAAAGGGACCCGTCTGGTTAATGTCATCAGGAACCAAAGCCCGTACCCGCGTTAGGAAATCCCACGCTTGCTGGGCTTGTTTGGCATCGGCACGGATCATAGCCATGGCCTGGTAGGGCGGCAAGTCAGCTTGCTCTCGTTGGGGTAGCAGATGGTCACGGGCAAAGGCGCCGTATCCCCCCATTTGTAAATAACCGAAAATAGGGTGGGTTGGGTGCCAGGTTTGTACCAATACATGGCCTTGCAGGTTGCCGCGGCCGGATCGGCCTGCGACCTGTGTGAGCAGTTGCGCCGACTTTTCGGCGGCCCGAAAGTCACTGGAAAATAACCCTGCGTCGGCGTCTAGAATCACTACTAGGGTAACGCGCGGAAAATCATGGCCCTTGGCCAACATTTGGGTGCCCACCAAAATACAGGGATCCCCTGCATGAACGGGTGCCAGCTCCTGTTCAAAGGCAGCGGCCGAGCGAATGGCATCGCGATCCACACGAATCACCTGCGTGTTGGGAAAGAGCTGGGTCAGGCTGTCTTCGGTTCGTGCAGTGCCCTGTCCCAGTGCATGTAAATCGCGCGATCGGCAGCTTGGACAGGCATGCGGAATAGCCAGTTGGTGGTTGCAGTGGTGGCACAATAAACGGGGCGGTTTGTTGTGTAGGGTCATGCGGGCATCGCAATGTGGGCAGCCGGCAATCCAACCACAGGTATGACACATCAGCGTCGGTGAAAACCCCCTGCGGTTGAGGAATAACATGACTTGTTCGCCGCGTTGTAAGTGCTTACTCATACGTTGTTGCACGGGAATGCTGATGCCGCTTGCATGTTGATGCTGAGTCAAATCGATCAATTCGATGTTGGCAGGGCGGGCTGCTACCGCAGGTTTCGACAGTGCGTGGTGCTGTGAACGACCCCGTTGGCAATTTAGCAATGATTCAAGTGACGGGGTCGCGGAGCCCAAAATGATGGGAATGTTGTGGCTGCTGGCGCGTTTAATGGCCAGATCGCGGGCATGGTAACGAAAACTGTCTTGTTGTTTGTAAGAGCTGTCGTGTTCTTCATCCAGCACAATCACGCCGGGCGATGCCATCGGCAAAAAGATCGCCGAGCGTGTACCCAGTGTGATGCGAAGCCGCCCGCTTGCCATATCCATCCAGGTGTTGGCACGGTCGCGGTCAGTAAGGCCGCTATGAAACAATCCCAAGCGGGTATTCAGATGGCGTTGAATGCGGTCGAAGGTTTGGGGGGTAAGCCCAATTTCGGGTACCAATAATATGACTTGTTTTCCTGCTGCCAATACCTGCTGAACCAGGCTCAAATACACTTCGGTCTTGCCAGACCCCGTAACACCTTCGATCAAATGACAGCCAAATTGGTTGAGCGACGCAGCCAGAGCGGTTGCCACGGTTTGCTGTTCGTTATTGAGGGTTAGTGGCACAGCGGATACGCCAGCATGCTCAGCCTCAGGCACTGCTTCAATGCGAGACACCAAACCCTTTTTCTCTAATGCGCGGCACTGTGCCGTGGTTAGGTCGGCGGCTTGGATTTGTGCATGAGTCATCTGGCCTTGGGCCCGAAGTGCTGCCAATACATTGCCTTGTTTGGCCGCCCGTTTGCCCAGTTGCTCAGGGTCGAAGGCTTTGCCTTCAGCGGTGAGTTGCCAGAGGGTTTCAGTGCTGCGCACTAAGGGTTTGGGTTGCCGTGCACGACTGGGCAGGCATTGCATCAACACATCGCCTGGGCCGGATTGGTAGTACTGGGCAGCCCACAAATAAAACGACAGCATGTCGGCTGACACAATGGGCGCGGCATCCAAAAATTGCAGCAAGGGCTTTAACTTGTTCGCATTCACATCGTCTGGCAAGCTGTGCTCGACCGCCAGTATCACACCCACTAAGGTTTGGTGACCAAAGGGCACCTGCACACGACAGCCGACCGGATCCAATGGTGGCTCCGATTGCGCGGGTGGCAAATAGACAAATGTGCGGCGCAGCGGTGTGGCTACGGCGATACGATAATATTGTGACATGCTAAGAAAACCAGTTGTAACTACAGAAAAGTCTGGTAGAATCCGCCATCCCAATTTCAGGCGCTGGGACTTCTCGAATGGGTGTGGCTAGACTACTCATCTCGGTAAGGAGAAACAACCCTGAATACCGCCGTGCGGTGCTTCGCTGGTTACGGAGTTGCGGCACAATAAGCATGACACCCTAATGTAAAGTGAGATACTCATGAAAGATGCAATACACCCAGATTACCAAGTTGTTACCGCTACGTGCTCTTGTGGCAACGAACTGAAGATCGGTACAACACGCAAGACAGATATGCACTTGGACGTATGTTCACAGTGCCACCCATTCTATACTGGTAAGCAGAAGATGGTTGACTCTGGCGGCCGTATCGATCGCTTTAAGCAGCGTTTCGGTAACCGTACTGTGGCAAAGTCTTAATATTTGCTACGAAAAAAAGGCGCTTCGGCGCCTTTTTTTGTGTCTGTAAGAAAGTCCCGTCTTTGAATACCATGCAATCTGACGGTTAGCCGCTATGCGACAATGCGATCTGGCGACTGTGTTGCCACCAGGATGCGTTAGGTAGGTTTTTCGTAGCGGGTGGGTAGGGGCTGCTGTTTACCTCTTGCTGCCATTTAATTGCCTGTTTATTGATCTATTTCGGGTCGGCCTTTGAAAATTGCGCTATTTTAGACACAGGCATCGCACATAAGGGCCGACGGCAAACTTTTGGTTGAGGCTGATAGCGATTGCGTCGTGCCAAGATGACGATAAAAACCACAAATTTGACTTCTATTACTAACGGAGCATTGCCTCCGGCCGAAAGGTCATTAAAATGCACGCTTCGTGATGAATTCATGACATTAACTGATTAAAAGGAAACAGGACAATGGCCAGAAAGAAAATTGCACTTGTTGGCGCTGGACAAATCGGTGGCACCATGGCGTTGGTACTTGCTCAGAAGCAACTGGGTGACGTGGTACTGATTGATATCGCAGAAGGCATGCCACAGGGTAAGGCATTAGACATCCAGGAAGGCCGTTCTGTCATCCCAACCGCTACACACTTAAGCGGTTCAAATGATTACACAGCATTGGCTGGTTCTGATGTGGTTATCGTCACTGCGGGCTTGCCTCGTAAGCCAGGCATGAGCCGTGATGATTTGCTAGACATTAACTTCGGCATCATTCAAAAAGTCGGTTTGGCCATTCGTGACAATGCACCTGATGCATTGGTTATCGTGGTCACTAACCCACTCGATGCGATGGTTTATGCCATGCAGAAAGTCACAGGCTTTGCAGCAAACAAGGTTGTGGGCATGGCGGGCGTACTAGACAGCTCTCGTTTGGCTTGCTTCATTGCTGACGAACTAGATGTATCAGCTGAAGACGTACGTGCTTTGGTATTGGGTGGTCACGGCGACACCATGGTATCGGTTTTCTCTGCAGCGTCAGTTGCGGGCATTCCTTTACCTGAAATGATGGACAAAGAGACCTTCGATCGTTTGGCTAAGCGTACTGCACAAGCCGGCGGCGAAATCGTGGCCTTGTTGAAAACAGGTTCAGCTTTTTATTCTCCTGGTTTGTCAGCGGTTCACATGGCAGAAGCTTACTTGTTAGACAAGAAAAGCGTATTGACCTGTGCTGCACAGCTTGATGGCGAATATGGCGTAACCGGCGGTCTGTATTGTGGCGTTCCTGTTGTTATGGGTGCTAACGGTGTTGAGCGCATTATCGAAGTGGGCTTGAATGCTGAAGAGCGTGCTGCTTTTGACGTATCGGTAGAAGCTGTAAAAGATTTGGTTAGCTGGGTTGATGGTAAAATGGCTGGCTAAGCCTGATCTTCCGGCCGTTACAGGCCAGAACGAAAAAAGCCCGCAATTAGCGGGCTTTTTTGTGCCTGTCTATTCTCAATTAAAATAACAGTTCAGGTGTAGTGGTTTCCGTTGTGTCGGTCGGTAGCGGTGCCTCACCCTGAATGGCCCGCAATAAGTCCGCTTCGGTCGCTTCGACTGGCGGCAGGGTCAGGTTGTTGTCTGGCGCGAATTGGGTCGGAGCCTGTTCTTTGGCAAAGATTTCAAATACCGCGTTCTTTTGATCCGGCTTTGCCAGCAAGCCCGTTTTAGGGTCAATTCTGACGGTGATCATGCCTGGAGGCTGCTCCATCACTTTTTCCGGTTTGCCTGCCAATGCGTCTCGCATATAGTCAATCCAGATAGGCAATGCGGCACTGCCGCCCCATTCTGAGGAGCCCAATGACGAAGGTTGGTCGAAGCCTACCCAGGTGGTGGTCACTAGGTTGCCATTAAAGCCACTGAACCACGCATCATTACCATCGTTGGTGGTACCCGTTTTACCCGCGAGGTCTTTACGGTTCAAGACCAGCGCACGGCGACCGGTGCCCAGCAAGACCACATCACGCATGATTGAATTCATGACATAAGCAATTTGCGGTGAAATTACCTGTTTGGCGTAGCGCGTTTCAGGAATCAATGGACCCCTGTTGGTTGGTGCTGACACCGAATCTAGCGGCAGCACTTCTTCTATCAACGCGCCTCCTAAAGACTCTTCATCTAACTGGATCAGCAGTGATGCCTCGGCTGCCAATTTGGAATCTCGTTCAATGCAGCTGGCGCAAACCACTTCTGGATTGGCTTCAAAAATGATGTTGCCGTCACGGTCTTCAATGCGCTGAATGAAGTAGGGCGCTACCTTATAGCCACCGTTAGCCAATGCCGAATAGCCTTCAGCAATGCTCATGGGCGTCAATGACGCGCTGCCCAGTGCCAAGGTCAGGTTCTTGGGGAGGTCATCGGGATTTAACCCAAACCGCGACATGAAACGGACGGCATCACCGACACCGATCTGTTGCAGTATGCGAATACTGACTACGTTTTTAGAGCGATAAAGCGCTTCACGTAACCGAATTGGGCCGTCAAAAATATACCCTGAGTTTTTGGGTCGCCACGTTGTTTCCAAAACCGGGTCAATCAAGGTGATGGGTGAGTCGTTGATAATGGTGGCAGCAGTCATCCCCTCGTCTAAAGCGGCCGCATACAGGAACGGCTTGATGTTTGAGCCCGGTTGTCGTTTGGCTTGGATCACGCGATTGTATTTGTTGTGGTTAAATTCAAAGCCACCGACCAGTGATTGTACAGCGCCTGTGTTGGGGTCAATAGATACCAGCGCGCCCTGTGCAGTGGGTAATTGAGACAGTTCCCAACCCGCTTTGCCCTGCGTCACCCAAATGACATCGCCCATGCTGACAATATCGGCAGCCACCTGGGGCTCTGGTCCGCGATTGGAGGCGTCGATATACCAGCGTGCCCAACGCATGTTGTCCCACTCAATGGTGACTTCTGTGTTATCTGACAGCAAGGCAGTAAATCGCTGTTCGTCGACAGACCACACCGCTGCGGTTCTAAGGCCTGCGTAACCAGGATCATTGCTAAGGTCGTCGATCCACCGCGCGCGCACGGCATCAGGATCAAGTAACACAATAGCCGCGTCTGCTTGCAAGGCGTCTGGAGTGGCCACGTCACCCGCATCAAGTACCAGCTTGCGGTAAGGACCACGGAAGCCGTGCCGCTTGTCATAATCCAAAAGGCCGACTTGGACCGCGGTCGCAGCGCTTTCTTGTAGCCGAGAATTGATGGTGGTATAGACACGATAGCCATTGTTATAGGCGTCGGTCCCATAACGCTGCACCATGTCATCACGCACCATTTCGCCGATCCAGGGCGCACTGGCCTCAGAATTGTTCCCGAAAAAGCCCGCCGTTAAAGGTGCAGCAATGGCTTCTTGATAAGACAGTTCTGTAATGAAACCCAGCTCATACATATCGGTCAACACTTGGTTGCGACGCTTTTTGGCGGCAGTGGGGTAACTCAAAGGGTTGGCGACTGACGGCCGTTGGGGCAAGCCGGCTAGCATGGCAAGCTCGGGCAGCACCAAATCGTTGATGTCGCGACCATAATAGACCTGTGCCGCTGCTTGGATGCCGTATGCACGGTGACCTAAAAAGGTTTTGTTAACATAGAGCTCAAAAATTTCTTGCTTGGATAAAAACTGCTCCATTTGAATGGCGAGCAAAATTTCTCGGAATTTACGGGTAAATAGTTTTTCGTTGGACAGGAAATAGTTCTTTGCAACCTGCTGTGTCAGCGTGCTTCCGCCTCCACCCTTTTGACCTGTGGCAATAAACTGCAACATCGCACGTGAAAAACCTTTGGGGTCAACTCCAATATGGCTCTCAAATCGTCTATCCTCAACAGACAGCAATGCTTGCACAAATTGTGGTGGAATCTGATCATAGCGAACGGGGGTCCGTCGAACCTCACCAAATTCATCAATTA
>CAJXZL010000070.1 GCA_913063165.1 uncultured Saccharospirillaceae bacterium
CCACATTGGGATGATATTCAAATTTTACCAGCTCAAATGGCACGTAAACCTCTTCAAGATGATATCCGAGTAGAAACAAAAGTAGTTATTGGACCTAAAGCAATCAAACCATTGAAATTAGACATTCCACTTTTTGTATCTGATATGAGTTATGGAGCATTATCTGAAGAAGCAAAAATTGCATTAGCACGAGGAGCAGAATTAGCCGGTACTGGTATTTGTTCAGGTGAAGGTGGAATGCTTCCTGAAGAACAAAATGAAAACTCAAAATATTTCTATGAACTTGCTTCAGCGCAATTTGGGTGGAAACCAGAACTGGTTGAAAAGGTTCAGGCATTTCATTTTAAGGGAGGGCAGGGTGCCAAAACTGGCACAGGTGGGCATTTGCCAGGTGAAAAGGTTCAAGGTAAAATTGCTCAAGTACGTGGTCTAGTAGAGGGGCAAGACGCAATTTCACCCGCATCATTTATAGACCTCAATACGCCTGCTGATTTTAAAAAAGTAGCGGATGAAGTGCGAGAACGTTCAGGTGGCATCCCAATTGGATTTAAACTTTCTGCTAATCATATCGAAGATGATATTGATTTTGCTTTAGAAGCCAGTGCAGATTATATAATTTTAGATGGACGTGGAGGGGGTACTGGCGCTGCTCCATTAATATTCCGAGATCATATTTCGGTCCCAACCATTCCAGCTCTTGCGAGAGCTAGAAAGCATTTAAATAATAGAGTTGGAAATGATGTCACTTTAATCATTACAGGTGGTTTGCGTGTAGCAGAAGATTTTTCAAAAGCTATGGCACTAGGGGCTGATGCGATTGCAGTTTCAAACTCTGCAATGCAAGCAGTTGGTTGCATTGCAGCTAGAATGTGTAATTCAAATAATTGTCCCGTTGGAGTTGCAACACAAAAGCCAGAACTTCGCAAAATGTTGGATGTACAAATAGGCTCAGAGAAATTGGCACGTTACTTTGAAGCCAGTGTTGAATTAATGCAGGTTTTAGCTCGTGCATGTGGGCATGAAAATTTATCAGATTTTAATTACAATGATATTACTACTTGGAAGCGCGAGATGGCAGAACTAAGCGGAATAAAATTTGCAGGTGTAATGCGTTAATTACTCAAAAATTTAACATATTACTAATAATCATCAGCAGCATCTAATATTTTTGTTCAGATACGCGATCTTATTTGTCTTAATGCACCTTCGGTTATGCTATGTTAGCCATTTGAGAAGTATCGGTACAATGAGGCTTGTAAGCAGAGCATTGAGTGCCATGGCAATTCCTGCATAAGCGCCGGCAATCGGGTTAACCTTAAACGCCCGAGCGGTGCCAATCCCATGGGCAGCGACCCCAACAGCGAAACCGCGCGCCTGCCAATCGGTGATACTGAGGATATTCATTAATGGCGTAACTGTGATTGCACCAATGATGCCAGTGAGAATAACCAAAACTGCTGTCAAAGTTGGAATGCCACCAACTGCTTCTGAGATGCCCAAAGCGACTGGAGCTGTGGTGGATTTTGGAGCCAATGAGAGCAATACATTCATTGGCAGATCAAAAGCCTGTGCCAATAAAATAGCCGATCCCGCTGCCACCACAGAGCCGGCCACAAGGGCACATAAAATCGGAACAACGGATTTTTGTATCGTGGCGCGGTTGTCCCAAAGCGGCAGGGCTAGGGCGACGGTTGCGGGTCCAAGAAGAAAATGGATAAATTGGGCGCCCTCGAAATAGGTGCCATAATCTGTGTTTGTAAAAATAAGTATGGGCGAGAGTAGGGCAACGGAAAGTAGCACCGGATTGGCCCAAGGTGGGTTGAGCAACCTCTCAGAAACCTTCTCGGCAACTAGATATGCGCCAATAGTTGCCGTGAGCCAGAGTAAGGGTGTGGTAGACAGATAACTCCAAAGGTTCACAAAATTATTCATTTTACCCATCTCATCATAAGCCGTTTCATGGCGATAAAAATGGCAACGGTTACAAGCATCGACAGAACAGTGGAAAGCGTTAATATAACAAGCAAAGCGACCCAATCAGACGATAAAACCTCTAAATTCCAGATGACTCCCACACCGGCTGGCACAAACATTAAAGAAAGATGAGCCAAGATCACTTGGATTGTAGGGCGCAAACTGCTGGACAAGGTTGGTAGCAAGGCCAATGCTAGAAGCAAAATAACCAAACCTAGGACAGGTCCGGGTATAGGCAGGCCTAATCCACGCGTGATAAATTCACCCGCTAGCTGACAGCCTAGAAGTAATCCCAAAGTTTGAAGCATAATCGACAAAACCCTTCGTATGCAAAATAAAATATAAAATGCCTGTAATTATTCAGGAATATTTATTAATTATTATTTTAATAATATATTTTATTATTTACCATAATTTGGCCTTACAATTGAAGAAAAAGTTTTTCTAGTCTATGAATGTAAAGTGATGGGAAGCAAAAATAAGAATCCGTTATCTTTCTAAGATACTGTTCTCACATTTTTTTAGTTTGGGCAGCACGAATTTACATTTAAACAACAGCTCTATCAAATGTTTAACCCAGATCCAGATTGTAAAATTTCAGATTTTAAAAGTTAAAGAATTTAGTGATTTGTTGAAATTACCTCCAATTTATGAAGTTTTGTCACGCATTGGAAGTTAACTTCTAGATCAACAGATTTAATTTTTCTCAGTTATATGATGTGAATAGTTGTATGTCTGACAACACCGCCATCTGCTTCCCCAGATTGCACACTAGCCCATATTTCAGTGAATAACGCTTTGTTTCAGCGAGATACAGGCGTGCGTTTTGTGTGATGCTTGAGCTATCTAGTCAGCCGACACCTCCAAAGGCTGCTTTGCAGAGTTTATACCCAAGAATCGTAAAGGAACTTGCGGCAATCATAGATCTGATCCAACCCGTAAAGTAGTTTGAGCGTTGTGTTGGCTTAGGAAGACTTCGCCGCTCAATACGTCCAGGAATCCGGTCGCGCTCAACTGATCCATAACTGGCCCTTTTAATTCGGAAAAGTGGAACGTGACGCCTCCAGCATAAAGCCGTTCGTTAATCGCTTGAAGCGATTGCAGTGCCGACATGTCGATTGTATTTACCGCAGAGCACATCAACACGACATGTTGTAGTTCCAGCTGTTGGGCGACTTCATCGTAAATGCGATCTTCCAAGTAGCGGGTGTTTGCAAAATATAAACTTTCATCGACGCGTATAGTTAGAATTTTTGGATCGGTCAAAACATCATGACGCAAAATGTTCCGATAGTGCTCAGTTTTGGGTACTTGGCCAACAATGGCCATATGAGGACGTGATGATTTGTATAGGTGAATGAGAATCGAAACCGTGACCCCTGCTGAGACGCCCAATTCAACACCCATCAAAAGTGTAATGCTTATCGTTGAAATGACTGCAGCAAAATCAGCCTTTGAATGGTGCCATGTTTTTTTCAGAACTGAAAAGTCGACCAGTGAGAGAACGGCCACGATGATCGTTGCCGCAAGCGTTGCTTTGGGAAGGTGAAATATGAGGGGTGTCAAAAACAGGGATGCGCCGGCAAGACCGATAGCAGTATACGCGCCCGCCGCAGGTGTGTCCGCGCCCGCGTCATAGTTCACGACAGATCGTGAAAATCCCCCCGTCACCGGGAATCCGCCGGTAAGTGATGCGCCCAAATTGGCGGCACCCAATCCAATCAACTCTTGATCTGGATCGATACGTTGGCGTTTTTTTGCAGCAAGAGTTTGCGCAACGGAAACGGATTCAATAAACCCGATGATCGAGATCAGGATCGCAGCACATATTAGATTGGACCACATGTCCATTGACAAGGATGGCATGGTGAAAGGTGGCAAGCCCTTGGGCACATCGCCGACAACCTGCACACCCTTTGCGGTAAGATCGAAAAACCAAACGACCAAAGTTGTGGCTACAATCGCTGCAATAGGTCCAGCTTTAACAATGATACTGGCAATGCGAGGGGCAACCCCAAGACTGTCAAGCAATGGCAGTAAACCTTTGCGTACCCAAAACAGGAAACCAGTGGTGACGACGCCAATGACTGCGGTGATCCAATTCAATCCTGATAAGTTATGCGCAAGCGATCTGCTGAGATCAGGTATCGTATGCCCATGTGCGTCTATGCCAAGGATATTCTTCAGCTGGCTCACGGCGATTATGATTCCGGTTGCGGTTATAAAGCCGGCAATTACTGGGTGGGATAGGAAGTTCGCCAAAAAGCCCAACCGAAACAAACCAAGAGCAAATAAAATCAGGCCTGATAGGAATGCCAAAGTGATAGCTGCCACAATATATTCAGATGTCCCTGGCACAGCGATTTTACTAACCGCTGCCACCGTTAGAAGCGACACGACCGCAACGGGTCCCACAGCTAAAGCGCGGCTGGTCCCAAAGATCGCATAAAAAATTATTGGCAACATCGACGCATACAGCCCCATTTCTGGTGGTAAACCTGCAAGCAATGCGTATGCCAACGATTGTGGGATCAACATGATCGTTACGATCAATGCAGCCACCAGATCATTGGTCAACGTGCTTCGGTCATAATAACGACCCCAATCAAGGATTGGCAAATATTTTGCAAGTTGCATCATCATTTTCCTAAAGAATCGGTTTCAGAGTTGGTTGAGCGGGACTTTCAATACAGGTCTGCCATCTACGTCTTTGGGCACTTCGCCTGCACGCATATTGACCTGCAATGACGGGATGATCAGCTTTGGCACCTCCAAGGTTGCATCACGCTCAGAGCGCAGTTTGACGAATGCCGAGCGGGTCGTCCCACCACCCACATGGATATTATGTGCCTTCTCGTTGGCGACTGTTGTTTCCCATGCAATGTCGCGGCCGTTCGGACCATAATCATGACACATGAACAAGCGCATATCGTCTGGCAGGGTTAAGGCTTTCTGGATTGAGTCATAGAGTTCGCCGGCGTCCCCACCTGGAAAATCAGCGCGCGCAGACCCACCGTCTGGCATAAACATCGTGTCACCTGTAAAGGCCACGTTCCCTATGACATGTACCATGCAAGCAGGGGTATGTCCTGGCGTCGCTATTACAAAGGCGTCAAGCTCACCAATCTTGTAGCGATCGCCATCTTGGAAAAGCGCATCAAATTGCGACCCATCCCTTTGGAAATCAGTACCTTCATTGAAGATTTTTCCAAACACCTCTTGGACTTCCATGATGCGTGCACTTATGCCGATCTTACCACCCAGATTGCCTTGCAAATATGGAGCGCCAGACAGATGGTCTGCATGGACATGGGTCTCGATGATCCATTCCAAAGTTAGTTCGTTTGATGTGATGTGATCTACAATGCGATCCGCATGATCATGGGTGATGTGGCCAGACGCGTAATCTATGTCCATCACGGAATCCACGACCGCGCAGGCCTGAGTTTTTGGATCAGAAACAACATAGCTGATCGTGTTGGTTGCTGCGTCAAAAAAGGCTTCTACGTCCGGCTTCATTGCCATATCTACGGGATAATTTTGCATAACCTTTTCTTTCAAAGCTCTAGATTTTTTGGTTGTGGTGCTGCCGTGTATTTTGCAATCACCATGCCAACCAACATGGCGGGGGCGAAGAAAAGCGTGCCGCTGGCGGCCAGTGGTAATGAGGTCAGTGCTGGGCCGGGGCAGAAACCGCCCAAGCCCCAACCGATGCCAAAGATGGCAGCGCCAACCACAAGCCTTGCATCGAAATCAGTGCGCGTTGGCAGATGAAATACGTCATCAAACAGTGGCTTTGTGCGTTTCTGAACTAGCCAGAACCCGGGCATAGTCATCACGATCGCCCCGCCCATCACGAAGGCAAGGCTGGGATCCCATGTGCCAAACAGATCAAGGAAGTTCTGAACTTTCGCGGGGTTTGCCATACCAGACAGGATTAAACCCGTCCCAAACAAGAGGCCTGCGAAGAGTGTGCTGAATATATGCATGATCTTATCCCCCCACGACATGTCGTAAAACAAAAACAGTCACAAAGGCAGTGGCCATAAATGTCATGGTTGCTGCAATGGACCGGGCTGATCCGCGCGAGATGCCACAGACGCCATGGCCACTTGTACAACCATTCCCAATAACTGAACCGAATCCGACCAACAGACCAGCGGCCACTAAAAGCAGCTCATTTTTTGAAACCACTTGGACAGGTGCAGTTCCAGTCACAACAATCCAAAGCGGTGCTGCGAGCAGAAGGCCAACCAGGAATATGATCCCTTGCGGCAATCCAGCTTTGTCAAATGTAGGCGGCAACATACGTGATACTATGCCACTTATGCCTGCGATCCGTCCGTGAGTGGCCAATAGTACAACGGCTGATAGGCCAATGAGCCCGCCACCAAGCAATGATACAAAAGGGGTAAATTCAGTTTCCATTTAGTAAGTCCTTATCTTGTTGCCATAAATTTTGGCATAAATTCAAAAAGAATCGCTTGCCATTATATTTGCAATCGTTTATATAAGTGAATACAAATATACAAGAGGTAATTTACCCAATGCTGGACATCACCGCACTCGAGCCCAAAATCGCAGAAGCAGCAAAATTAATGGAAATGCTGTCACAACCGGCGCGTCTGCGCCTGATGTGTATCTTGCTAGACGGTGAGCAAAGTGTCCTTAGCCTTGCCTACAGTGCAAGCCTTTCGCAACCGGCGATGTCGCATCACCTCAAGAAACTGCGAGACGCTGAATTGGTGGAAACCAGACGCGACGGTCAGACCATCTATTACTCGGTGAAAGGTATTGAGGTTATGGAAGTCATCACGGTTTTGCACCGGCTATATTGCCCGCAAGTGTAAACCTGAAATCACTATAAAAAACTGGAGAAGACAATGGAATTCACAATGAGTAAGTCGAAGATGGTCATTGGAGTTGCTCTTGTGGCAATCGGCCTTGGGGTCGCCTTTGAAGAAACGATCCAGACCCGCATGTACACTTACATGCACTCCAGTATGCACGATAGACATAGCACCAATGGCATGGGGCACGACATAAAAAATATGCCAGGCCTCAGAGGTGCTAATGCGTCGCAAGCTGAATCCGATGAGCTTGCTGTAATGTTTGAAAACTTTGACACGATCAGCCGCGAAGTCACAAATTTGCCAAACGGTATACGAACGGTTACACGCTCGTCTGATGAAGCTGTGATGGCAGTGCTGGTCAGTCACATTATTGGAATGATAGACCGCGTAGAGCGCGGCGACGATCCGCAGATTTTCATCCAAAGCCCTACGCTGGATATTCTGTTTTTAAACGGAGCCGAGATGCAGTCGCAAATTGACGTGACTGACGAAGGTATTGTTGTTGTGCGAACATCGACTGATCCTGATGTCGTCGCAGCCCTGCATATTCATGCTGCAGAAATCTCAGACATGGCTGACCGTGGCATGCAAGCGGTCCATGAGGCGATGATGCAACGCGCTGGCAACTAATGTTGCGAAGTGAGTTTTGAGCGGTCAAGACTTCAGACCTGCGCTACTTGGACAAGCTCCATCGCAGGAGCGAGTTTTCATGCGGGTTTGTGATTGGTGGCGACGAGAAAATGAGCTTCTTGTCGAAAACTGGGTTTTCGTCGATATTCCACATGTTTTGTTGCAGTTGGGATATGACCCATTACCATACTGGCAGGATTAATGTGCAAAATACCATCATTCAGTAATTTCATGTAGCAGATTTAATTCTCTATAAAGGAAATCAACAGTTAATTTTATTTTTTTTAACTGAAATTTTGGAGGGTGATAAAGTAGATATATGCTCATCTCTACATCACCATTGGTTGATAGCCTACCATCTTGAAGCGCAATTTTTTGCAATTCTCCTGCTGCTATTTCTTTTGC
>CAJXZL010000071.1 GCA_913063165.1 uncultured Saccharospirillaceae bacterium
GTACGGCACTACTTCCGCGCCCGCTGGGATAATGGTGAATAACATTGCCAATCTTGGCACAAACCTCCAGAATGACCATCCAGTGGCTATTCCTTATGCTGGTGGTGGTTGGTCAACCGCGGACATCGGAACAACTTCAGATTTCATAAATAATGCTAAAGATAGCGATTTTGTAGAACCTACAACTGATTTTATCGGAGGCTTGAACGCTTGGTGGATTGAAGCCGACGGCGACGATACAAAGCGTACTAAGGGTGACTTGATTCTATATAATCGCTCTACTACCGATGGCGCACTAGATACTGTAGGCTATGTAGAATGTGCAACTTGCCACGATCCGCATAATGCTGGCACTAACATCAAATCATTCTTAAGAATGGACTCAAATGATAACAGTCAGGTTTGCTTAGCCTGCCACATTAAGTAAAATGATAAACCTCAGGGCAGCAATTAGCTGCCCTAGTTTTTTTGAGGCGACCACATGAACAAAACCATCATATTGGCTTTTATTGGTACATTTATTAGCAGCTTAGCCAGTAGCGATAGTCTTTCTAGCTGTATTGAGACCTCACGAGATAACGACCTTCAAGATCCATTTGTCATTGTTAATGACAATCAGATCGGCACATCAGAATTGGTAGCAACCTTAAAGTTAGAAGCCAAGCAGCGCTTTTATCATGCAGAGGCACCAGAAGCGCAAACCGACGTATTTTATTTAGAAATCAGAACCGACCTTATCAATACCCGAATTTTGTCTAACCATGCCTTTTTTGAACGAAATCTTCCTATCGATCAGAAAAAACTACAATTAAAAGACATGGAATTGAGTAGTGAACTCGAAGCTCAAGATCTCACCTCAGAACAAATCGACTACATCAAAACTTTTTATCTATGCCAGCTCGAAAGAGCAGAAATTGTAAAGGCACTTCGCAAGCAGGTTGAAAGCCAAAGCGCCATAAACGACGATGATGTGAATGCATATTATCTGGCACACCCTGATAAATTTACGTCGCCAGAACGAAATAGACTCGGCCTTATTCTATTTGGTGTTGATCCTAGCGCACCAGCTACCGCATGGGTTGACACCAAAAAGCTTGCTGATATTGTCTTTCAACAGCTCGGTGAAGGTGCGGATTTCGCAGAGTTGGCGTCCATTCATTCAACCGATATATCGGCACGACATGGCGGCGACATGGGGTACCAGCACCTTGGTATGCTTGGCAGGGAAATTGAGGAACAAGCCAAGGAACTGAATAAAGGCGAATATACCGAACCACTGTATTTACTTGAAGGTTGGGCTATCGTTAAACTCTTGGATCGCGAACCAGCAAGTTTAAATCCGCTCAAGGCCGTTCAAGAACGGGCAGCAGCGCTGGCCCTGCGGGATAAAACTGAGCAAGACTGGAATAGTCTCATTGAGCAACTTAACGCTGAGGCAACCATTCAATATTTAGACAACAAGTAGAAACAATGTGAAGCCACATAACACCAGAGCGAGAATTATCTGGTTGCTCTCTGTACTTGCTATGCTGCCCATGGCAACGGCACAGGCGGCACCGTGGCTAAACTTGAGTCCAGTTTACTACCGAGGGAGTGGTTATCTCGAGTGGCGATATAACACGACTGCATCTGAAGTGACCGATGGTGCCGGAAACCGCTCCCTGGTATCAAGCCATTCAAACAGTCTCCACAGCGCCTATAATGTCGGGCTAAACCAACATATCCGCGGCTATATTAGTAAGCCGTGGATTGCACAATTTACTGTCGCCACAAACCTAGATAATAGTATTAACAACTTCCACAATATCCAAGAGGGGTCATTTACCTCGCGTGGCAGCATCACTGCCTCTGCGCATTTATTCCCTTATGACCCCTACGACAGTATTTTAACCATCAACTATGTCCCAACCTTGTATCTTCAAAACAACAGCGACAGTCAATTCACTGAATCCTCAAGTTTACAATTCACCCAGAATTACGAAGCCAGTAAACATGACGGAACCTATGTGGGCAGATACAACCTCACTGAAGGGCAAGACAGCCTCGCGTTGAGTGGCAAACAATTTTTTGGCAACACGGCATTATCACAGCGCTACAGCCTCCAAAGAACCGGTGTGGACGGTGAGGCAAACACCAACAATGTATCATCCGCATACTTAACACACAGCTATCGACCCGAGTTTAGCGGAGTTGTGGTGAGCAACATGGTCAGTACGGTCGACATTGCGCCCGCCACAGAGCGCTATACTGGTCCACTGCCCGTGACGATAAACACCAATCTTTCCTATATGTATGACGCGGAATACGTTGACTTAAAAACGGTGCCTAGCATCAGTGGTGGTACCAATGTGGTTTTGGACCGAGCCGGTATACTTGAGCCACAGTTCGCTGCCAATGTCCGTGTCGGATGGCCCACTTGGCGACAACTGCAAATGGGTACCCAGTTGACCTATTCTGCCTTTGGAGACTCAACCACTACCACCTTGGCTCACAATGCGCGACGGGGATTCAGCGGTAAACGCGTCGGCGCTATCCAATATAACCGCCACCTCCAGGGCGGCCTGCAAAATCGTTGGACAGACGATGACAGCCTGTTATCTTGGAACCTCGGTGCCGGTCACTCGTTAAACAGTCAACTGAAATATCAAGCATTGCAGCCCATTTCTGTCGGTATCAATCAGAATATCAATCTGTCTGGAAATACCTATGAGGCACTACAGGGCGGTTCGCTCTCGCATTCGGCCTATGCGTCTACCACATTCAATGACATCTCATTCTCAAGCAACCTAAGTGACACCAGGTCCTTTCAGTTTGCTACCAACTCGGTTACTGCGACACAGAACGCCCAAGCGTCAATGGCCAAACCTATTTTTTCAGACAGCTATGTCAACTCTGATGCCAAATTCAACGTGCAATGGCAGCAAACGCAACGCGAGGGTGTCGACACCAGCAGTCAATGGGCGAGTTTACAATACAGTTATAGTAATAGACGTATTGCCAAACAACGTAATCTATCGGGTAATTACACAGTCATCGGCAAGTTAGATGACAGCGGCAGTAGCCTAACGGCAAGTGGTGGGATCAATTACTACATTGGCTCAGTGCAGGTTGGCGGCAAAAGCAGCGTAACCCTGCTGAATGACAAAAGCTTCAGCGCATCACTTAACGTAAAACGCCTTTTCTAAATGGGCTAACAGCCCGATCTACATTGGCTCCACAACGCACCCTCCTACAGCGCCGATCTAAGTGGTCTCAGGGGTGATATTTAGCCCTTCTCTCAAATCAATGCGCCGATTGATATTCCCATTCATGGCATCGATCTCTCATAAATGGGAATGACAAAACAACCAATTGCCAAGAAATTAACCTGTGTCAGTTTTCTTTTATCTACTTGGGTCAATTAGCCATAAATTCTTCACCGTTTTTAGCGTAAAATTGGCCTCTTAATTGCATCACTATACCCAGTCATTCTATTAACAGCAGGTATAACATGAAAGCACTGCATTTTTCGTCACCCTTTGTCTTTTTAGCCATTTTGCTCATCTCGTTATTTATGGTCGATTCAGCCCAAGCTGAATATGGCGATATTGTCATTAACAATTATTCAGATGACGCAGGTATGCGCCCAGCAGTGTTTCCCCATTGGTTCCACCGCGTTCGTTTTCGTTGCAAGGTATGTCACGCAGACCTTGGCTTTAAATTCCAAGCGGGCGGCAACGACATCAACATGCTAAAAATTATTGACGGTGAATTTTGTGGCGCTTGCCACAACGGCGAAATTGCATGGAGCATCGAGAACTGCGGTATGTGCCACTCTGGCATCCCAGGTACGCCCATTCAGGTACATGGCAGTACACTGCAACAACTGGTTACACCCAATAAAAAAGCTACAGCAGGTGACAAATAATGAACAGGACCTTTATTAAACTCCTAATCTCACTTTCTGCGAGCAGCCTATTGGCTACCTCTGCCCTAGCTGGCATTGACGAAGGAAAAACTACCTACGATACATTGTGTGGTGGCTGCCATGGCACAGGTGCATTAAATGCGCCTGTATTGGGCAATGCTGAACAATGGAAAGACCGCGTTGCTCAGGGTATATCAGTGGTAGAACAGAACGCGATCAAGGGTCTTAAGATGATGCCGCCTAAAGGTGGCAACCCCTCGCTGTCTGACGAACAGATCATTGATGCCGTTGCCTATATGCTATCGGCACTGGATGCCCCTGCAAACGTAGTCAATACCGCTGCGCCAGTTAGCTCAGCTCCAGTCCAGCCGGTAGTTAAGGCCAATACTGCCAATACCTTCAACCGATTACTAAAGGGTGGCAAAGAAGAATGGAACCCGGATCCAGCAGACGACGGTATTCACGATCCTGACCATGAAGAATCCTATTATCTACAATCTCCTAAAGAAGCCTTTGAAGGCCTACCTGAAAGCCGTTATGGCAACCATGTAGACTGGGTAGAAGCACTAGCGACCAGCGCTATTAATCCGCGTTTTGACCGACTAGATGCTGATAAAAAGCCCTTCGTACTCGATCTCAACATCGTACGCGAAGTAAAGGGCTCAATGCCAAACGTGGTGTATCCACACAAGCAGCACACAGAATGGCTAGATTGCTCTAACTGCCACCCAGCCATTTTCACGCCTAAAAAAGGCGCTAACCAAATCAGCATGGCCTCAATCATCATGGGTCAACAGTGTGGTGTGTGCCATGGTAAAGTAGCCTTCCCTATTTCTGAGTGCAGAAGTTGCCACTCACAAAAGAAAGAAGTGGCGGCTAAGTAGTAAAGTGAGACCGAATGGCGACGCAGGAAGCAGTCGCCAAAAAGCACAGAAATCGTGAGGTGCCAAGATGGCCATTTTAAAATTTTTAATTCCCGTTTCTGGTAGTGCGCTGGCCGTTGCTGCCGCCGCAGCTTTGAGCATGGCCTTGATTCCAATGCCCGCTCAAGCTGAAACTGTCTGTACCGATAGCCGGCTTAGCTATGCCAACCACCTGATCTTTGACTCGTCTGCTGCCAAGCAGGTAACAGAAAGTGATAGCGCAGAGGCTCAGGCATTGCTAACAGAAGCCAAGGCGCACTATGCGTCCGCTGAAACCGAAGCCAATATAGATGTGTGCAAAGGGCTCATCAGCCAATCTCTAACCACCATGTTTAGAGCCGTTAAGGCGTCAAAGCCAGAATCGGCCTCTCAAGCCAAGCATGTCCAAGACTTTGCCAATAAAGAAAAGAGCGTTAATGCCCTGCTCGACGCGCTTGAATACATTACTGAAGAATCCCATGACGAGAAGAAATTCGCACAGCTAAAAATGGACACATTAAAGCTGTTCGATAAAGCCTATTTGCTAAAAGACGGTGGCAAAGTGGTTGACGGCATGCACGTTCTTGAAGAAGCCATTGTATTGCTGAAAACAGAAATCCAAGTATTGCGTGAAGGCGTTACATTGGTACGGTCACTCAACTTCGCTACCAAAGAAGAAGAGTATGAATACGAAATTG
Source organism: uncultured Saccharospirillaceae bacterium (assembly GCA_913063165.1). Classification (GTDB taxonomy): domain Bacteria; phylum Pseudomonadota; class Gammaproteobacteria; order Pseudomonadales; family Natronospirillaceae; genus CAJXZL01. The sequence continues at coordinate 5,508 of CAJXZL010000071.1, forward strand.
ACCGTAACGATACCCACCGCATGCTGGTTGATGTATTGCTCAAAGAAAAGCGCGCCTCCTCTGAGCGTGTAGACGACAAAGTTAAAGCCTATATGGACAAAGCCGACGCGTCGCGCCTTGCAGCAGAAGATGCCGCCAAAGCCAAAGACTTTGAGGAAGGTATAGTCTTACTAGAGAAATCTACGCAAGAAATAGTCCGCGCAATTCGCAGTGCCGGCGTTTATATCCCAGGTTAATATCAATCGGTCCACTGAAAGCCACCTACGGGTGGCTTTTTTGTTTCTTCTTCTTACGTGGACACCCATGTTAAGCGTGTTTCTCTTACGTCGTCTTCTTACGTGGACACCCATGTTAAGCATGTTTCTTACGTGGACACCCATGTTAAGCATGTTTCTTACGTGGACACCCATGTTAATGTTCCTTACGTGGACACCCATGTTAAGGAGTTTCTTACGTGGACACCCATGTTAAGTGTTTGGATAGCTACTTGAGTTTCATTGTCTAGGTTTGGTTATCCGGCAACGCATTGTCTTAGACACATAATGGCCAAGCTTCGAAAAAATCTAGACTATTGAATACAACACAAAACTGATTCATAGTGATTCAAGAATTTCCAAGAAGGCTCATGGATTAGAGCCATTACAACCGTCTCACGGAGGAGACAACCATGCCTAAGCCGAGATTTACTCAGCTGTCACCGCAAGCCACACCGTTTTACCACTGCGTCTCTCGCTGCGTTCGTCGCGCATTTTTATGTGGTATCGATCCATACACAGGAGCGAGTTACGATCATCGCCGTGAATGGATTGAAGCCAAGATAATTCAGTTAACCAGCGTTTTTGCCATAAAGCTCTGTGCTTATTCTGTAATGAGCAATCATGTTCACATGGTTCTATTTATCAACAAACCTGAAATTGATAAATGGGATGACACCCAGATAATTAAACAGTGGCACCTCTTGTTTGTAGGAATGCCAGTCGAACACCGTTTTCTACGGGGAGAATTATCAGATTCTGAGCGCGTAGCGATAGCGTCTCGTATTGATATATATCGGGAACGGCTACAGAATGTTTCTTGGTTTATTCGTTGTTTAAAAGAAGAAATTGCCCGAAAAGCGAATAAAGAAGACGGTTGCACCGGCAGATTTTGGGAAGGCCGGTTTAAATCACAAGCACTTTTGGATGATCAAGCACTATTGGCCTGTATGGCCTATGTTGACCTTAATCCTGTTAGAGCCAAAATGGCACGCTCACCTGAATCTTCAGCATTTACCAGTATCAGCGCGCGCATCCGACACATGCAAGAAAACTCATCTGGTGACCAGCCTCAACATCTTATGCCATTCACTGGGAATGCACACAATGACCAAACAACGTGCATACCCTGCTCGATCGTTGATTATATGGCACTGGTAGACTGGACCGGTCGTATCGTAAAAACGGGAAAACGTGGTGCGATTCCAGCCGATACGCCACCGATGCTTGAGCGATTAGCGTTGAACCCACAACAGTGGCAAGAATTGGCACATAATTTTGAGGCCCGTTTGGGGCAGTTTATAGGGAGTGAAGCGGCCACGCGGCAACATTGCGAGCAGCTTGGTTATCAGCGGGTGCCTGGCATTAAAAACAATACGCGCTTTCTCAATTAAGCCTGTTTTCCCACCGCAACACCACACTGCAATGGCAAGCCACTAAACACCTTAATGTGGGTGTCCTATTAGTGATTCTAAAACCAAGTAAGCCACAACAAGCATCAATAGCCCGAACCTCGGTCACACGCTGATGTCATTCCACTACCCACGCCACCACAATTTGATTCACTCCAGCTGCCACCGCCACCGAAACTATTGATTCGAAGGCGCGCATTTACATAATAGGGCGGGTTATCATAGCCTTGTGAACTCCCTAAACTACCCGTCGGTATGCTGCTTCCCGGGGAAATGGCCTGACCCGGAGTACAGGTAGGCGATATGTTGTAAACACTGTTGT
>CAJXZL010000072.1 GCA_913063165.1 uncultured Saccharospirillaceae bacterium
GGCGTGTCGCCAACAGCGGCTTGAATGACAAGACTCAGGCTCGCAAAGTCCATTCCACCTAGCATGACACCTATCGGCGGCATCATGACGTCACCAACAAATGACGACACGATTTTTCCAAAAGCGGCGCCGATGATGATACCAACCGCCATGTCTATGACATTGCCTTTAACGGCGAACGCCTTAAATTCCGTCAACATGCTCATACTGCTCTCCTGTTTTTGTTGTGTATAAGTCGGCGAGAGTATAGCACGGGTGAGCAAGCCAAAAGGGTGATCGCCCAGAAGTGTGGCCCCGCTCACATGCATGTTTATGCAGATAGGGTTATGGTGGTTCCTGGTATCAAAAACCGAGTGAAGACATGACGCCCAGCGACAAGAAAAAACTGCATGAGCAACTGTTGGATTTACAACGACAGTTAGTGGATATTGCCGATAGCACCCAAGACTCAGGTAAAACGGTGATGTTAGACCAGTCAGCGGTTGGTCGCTTGTCGAGAATGGATGCCATGCAGCAACAGCAAATGGCACTCGAGACAGAGCGTCGGCGTCTATTACAATTGGTAGCCATCGAAAGGGCGCTATTGCGTATCAAAAGTGACGAATTTGGTGAATGTTTTGAATGTGGCGAAGCCATCGATGTGCGGCGATTGGCGTTTGATCCCACCTGCACCCGTTGCATCCAATGTGCAGAGGTATAAAATGTCAGCTTCGCTAATAAAAGGAATGCTGCCAAAGGCTATTATTGGGGAATTTCAGTCATTTGAATAGGACATAGATATGGCTCAGGATAAAGCTGAAACAGGTGACCTACAAAAATGGTTGTCTGAAATTGGGGCTGGATTGGACACCTTTTTAGCGTTCAAACACCCCGATGCAATGACGGATCATGATCAATGGCATGACTATCTCAATATGCCATTGCCAGAGAAAGGCGTTGGTATCGAAGCGGTGACCGCAGACCTCGTGAATCACATTATTCCTTTTGGTTCGGCAATTCCCCGGCCGGGCTTCACTGGCTATATCACCACAGGATCCACCAGCGCCTCAACCCTAGCGTCAACCGCCGCCAGCATTGCGTCACCGCAGCGCTATGGCCACAATGCATTTAACTTTTTAGAAGCCTTGTCGTTGGAATGGTTAGCCAACCTGTTTGGTATCGGTCATTTGCAGGGTGTTTATAGTAGCGGTGGTTCGGTGGCCAATTTGGTCGCCTTAGGTGGCGCGCGGCAGTCAGCGTTTGAAAAGGTCGGTATCGACCCCGCCATGCAAGGCGTGAGCAGACCCGTGAGCCTGTATGCCAGCGCCGAATGTCATCACACCATTCAACGTTCCGCTGGCGTATTGGGTGTAGGACGACAATCCGTAAAACTCATTGCCTGTGACGACCAAGGTAGAATGCGGGTGGACCTTCTGGAAAAAGCGATTCTGGATGACCTTGCAGCAGGCGTGATGCCAATGGCAATTGTCGCGAATGCAGGCACCACCAATACCGGTGCAATTGATCCGTTACAAGCCATGGGGCTTTTAGCGCAAAAATATGACATTTGGTATCACATCGATGGTGCCTACGGACTGCCAGGCATCTTGGATGAGGCGGTCAAGCCACTGTATCAAGGCTTAGAAATGGCAGACTCTGTCATTGTTGACCCACACAAATGGCTGGGTGCATCGGTCGGTATTGCGGCAACCTTTGTTCGAGACAGGCAGGTATTGCTCCGTGCCTTTACCCAAGAGCCCGCAGATTATTTGGAAGGCTCAGTAGCGCATTCAGCGCAGTCTGAACCCACCATAGTTCACTCCATGGACGACTTTGGAATCCCGTATTTTGATTTTGGTGTTGAATTGAGCGCGCCCGCACGGGGTGTTGCGGTGTGGGCCATGATTCGGGAAATTGGCGCAGAAGGGTTGCGAGCGCGCGTTAAACGACACAATGGCATGGCCCGAACACTGTCGACATTGGCACACGCCCATCCACGTTTGGCGGTGGTTAGCGAACCCACATTATCGATTTGTTGCTTCAGATATGTGCGAGATGGCATTGCAGATCTGGACGCTTTTAATCAGCAGCTGTGCCGCCTGTTGGTGCGAGAGAATAAGCTGCTGCCAAGTACAACACGGGTGAACGGTGTTTTGGCGATTCGACCTTGTTATGTCGGTGCTCGTGCTGAAACAGATCAGGTAGCTGCGTTGGTGACTGCGGTGGTACGTATTGGAGATGCGCTATTTGAAACGTCACATACCATGAGCTAGGTTCTTTAATAGGACCAGTTTCCGATAGAGGTCGATAGCGCAGAATATTGCAGTCTGTGGTTTATAGAGGGGCATTTTCCAACCCCAATTTTACCGCGATAGGTATGCAAGACTTTTGCATTGAAAAAATGCGAGAGCGTGGCATGCCTCGATTGTTAGGTTGGCTCCTGTCCAGAGAGATCCCCAAGTTGGACCGCTGGCGCCCATAATAGGCTCAGCGGCTAACTGCATATCATTCGACCACATTGGCCCAATTCAATACGATATCTTTGTAACTCACCATGCCGATGACATGCTCATCTTCAATGACGATGGCAGATGTCAGGCCATACTGATCAAACAACCGTGCACAGTATTTAATGTTCATTTGTGGGCGCACTGAAATCACAGGCTTGCACATAATTTCGTAAAGATTAACGCGCTCCGGTGCACGGTCCTTGCCAATCACTTTTTTGGCAATGTCGGACAATTTCACCATGCCGAACTCATCGCTATTGTCTCGCCGATTGATGATCACCTTGGTGATGCCTTTTTCGCGCATCATCTCAAGTGCTGAGGATACGGTCATTAAGCCATCAGCAAATGCAAAACGTTGGTTCATGACTTCACGGCAACGGGTAAATTCAGTAATCACAGCTTATCCTCCAAATCAGTCTTTAGTTCGTTAATTTGATGCGCCACGCCTAACGCATCTTCAACATCAAGTTGGATGGCAATTCCGGTGCCCGGTTGCTCATCAAATTCACCGACGTTGGCGATATTTTCCAAAATGGCTCGGCTGCGGTGCTCTTCCACCAAAAACATCAGCACATCACGTTGGCCTTCAAGCGCCAACCCGAAAAATGTGGTTTTTTTGGTAAGGCCTTCACCGCGGGCGCTGGTAATGACAGTGGCGCCAGTGGCACCTGACTCGCGAGCAGCCTGCATCACTGCATCAGTCTTACTGTTATCAACAAAAGCTATTATTAATTTGAATCGCATCGATCTGTCCTCTGTGCGTTCGACAACATGAGCAATCAGGCCTTAGCCTGTCGTGCTTGTTTGTTACTTTTGTAACGGGCTATTTGTGCATAGGCCATGACTGAAATAATGGGAAACAGGCTGGCAAAAGCGATCAATCCAAACCCGTCAATCATGGGGTTTCTGCCAGGAATGGTACCCGCTAAACCCAAGCCTAAAGCCGCCACAATGGGTACAGTTACCGTCGAGGTGGTGACACCGCCTGAATCGTAAGCCAAGGGAATAATCATTTTAGGCGCATATAGGGTTTGTACAATGACAATGCAATAGCCGGTGACGATAAACCAATGAATGGGATAGCCGGTGACAATACGCCAACTGCCTAGCGCAATACCCACAGCGACCCCAATAGCCACGGCAATCCGCAAACCCCATACACTAATGGATCCGCCAGATACCTGGTGGGCCTTAATCGCCACGGCAATCAACGAGGGCTCAGCAATGGTAGTGCTGGCGCCAATCATAAAAGCAAAGAGAAACACCCAGTTGTACTGAGTCCAATGAAACGGCAGGTTATCGGGGTTAACAAACTCAGGCGCGGTGAGCTGCTTGGCCATGAGTTCGCCAATCGGAAACAAAGCGTGTTCTAGTCCCGTTAAGAAAAAGGCCAAACCCACCAATACAAATCCGAACCCAGTCAGTACACGAGGCAGGTTGGGCACTGGGCGTTTGAGAATAACAATTTGAAAACCAAAGATGATCACGGTAATCGGCAGTACATCGAGAATCGTACCCAAAAACGTGTTGAAGAAGTCGGTGATCATTTCCATAGCTGTAACACCGTGCCGTATAGCATGACAAAAATCATGGGTGTTAGAGACGCAAAAGCGATCAGTCCAAAGCCATCAATCATGGGATTACGGTTCTTAATGGATGAAGCAAGACCTACCCCTAAGGCAGTCACCAGAGGAACTGTGATGGTAGACGTCGTTACGCCGCCACTGTCGTAGGCGATGCCGATGATTTCTTTTGGGGCAAAAGCCGTTGTGATGACCACCAAGCAATAGCCACCAATAATTAAATACTGGATCGGCCAGCCTTTAATAATGCGTATCACGCCGACCAAAATAGCCAATCCAACAGAGAACGCGACGGTATAGCGTAGGCCATTGGCATAGGATTTTCGTGACGCAGCGGAGTCTTCAATCATGCCGCCGTCACTGGCAACCTGAGCTGCTTCAGCAGCAATTGCCAAAAGCGCCGGTTCTGCAATCGTGGTAGAAAAACCCAAACAAAAAGCAAAAATAAGCAACCACCCGACGCTGCCTCGGTATGCAAAGGCAGTGGCCAAGGATTCACCGATCGGAAAAAGCCCCATTTCTAAGCCTTGAATAAACAAGGCCAGCCCGATGACAACCAAAACAGAGCCAATCAGGATGTCGACCATATGTGGGATAGGCTGTTGGAGAACCAATAATTGAAAGAAGGCAATAACAGCGACAATGGGAAGCAAGTCTTTAAAGCTACTTTTTAATGTACCTAACAGTGCAATCATTAACCTACCAAAGCGGAATACTTAAATGGCGAGAAACCGTGCGGCTCCACAAAATGAGCGGAAATTATAGCCAAATCAATCGACCCTAACATTGTGATAGGTCAAATTCTGGTCTGCATCTTACAAAGGGTATTGTTTGCCGCGTTTGCACAGGTACTGGTGCCACAAGAGCAGGGCTGCTACCGAACACCAAGGCTGCCAATTTTTCGCAACAGCAGCCAACTCGACCTGTGTTGGGCGCACATCAAGCCCCCAGGTTTCTTGATAGGACACCGCCAATGCCAGATCACCGACCGGCCAGACATTGGCGCGTTTAAGTACCATGAGTAGATAGATATCGGCCGTCCAGCGACCAATGCCCTTTAATTGCATCAATGAATCCCTTACGAAGTCGTCGTCTTTTGACGCCAATGCGTCTAGATCCAAATTGCCCGCTACAATGGCGTCAGCTAAATGCCGCCCATAGGTGATTTTTTGACGGCTAAATCCAATTCCCTTTAACTGGATGTCATCTAACACAATAAAATTCTGCGGCGTCAAAGTACCGGTGAGTGTCACCAAGCGGTTGAATACCGCCAATGCCGACGCCAAAGATACCTGCTGTTCTAAAATCATGTGCATCAAGGACGCAAAGCCCGGTGCCCGGGTGTTGGTGGGCGGCAGGCCCCATTGGGTTACAATCTCGTCGAAGAATGGCTCTTGCTCTCTCAAATAGGTGACGGCGCGATGTCGGCTAGTAGGCGTCAGTATTTCCATAGGGCGAGTTCTCTACATTCGGTATGCGGTGGCAGGCAGTGTGCCACATCTAACGACAGTATAGGGGCACGGCAATCACAATATCAGTAGGCACCGCCCACTGAGCAACAGGCGCCCGTTCAAAGGATGTCAATGCCACATTGGAACGATGAGTCGGCTGATCACACCCCCAGCCAGCAAAGCCCATCCTGTCTTTCTGAAACATTCAGTGGCTTAACAACCGGTTGCACATAGCTATAGAGCGCCCATTCCAATGCCAGGATGTTCTCGATTTCAGCTAAATCAAGGTCTCAAAGTGGATGGCTCGCCAGTGGTGTAAAACGCCAAATCATTGACGCTGGCGTAGCGATCCTATAAAACTGGCAGGTGATTCATATAAGCAGGAGCTTGTCAGATGTTTGATAAAGAACGGTTTATAGAAGACTGTATGCAAGCCTTATCTGGTGGCCAACGCGCGGTGCGCGATGTGGTTAAGCGTGCGGTGTCTCAACCCTCAGGTATTATCAACACACTGGGCGAGCCAGTGCATGCAGGAATTACCCCGCTGTATCGATCCAGTGACTTGACCATTCTCAATTTCGCCTGGGCACCCTGCATGAATCTGATGCCCCACAATCACAATATGTTTGCGGTTATTGGTATCTATACGGGGCGGGAAGACAATATTATTTGGAGAAAGACCCCCGACCGTATTGAAGCCACCAGTGCGCAGTCATTGGGTGTTGGCGACGTGGCCACTCTGGGACAGGATGCGATTCATTCGGTGCTGAATCCATTGACCAAAATGACCTGTGCCATTCATGTTTACGGAGGCGACTTCTTTGCGCCCGACGAGCCGCGCAGTGAGTGGGATTCTGAAACCCTGATCCAGTCCCCTTGGGACGGTGCAAAGGTCCAACAGCTCTTTGAAGACGCAGAGGCGCGATTCCAACAGCATCCCTAACCTCAGGCGCTTATTGTGGGGGCCTTTGAAACCGTTTGTCTCTGGCGGTTATCCACAACAACAGACGATCCGGAAGCGTTCTTAACAGGCGCGCAATAAAACGATAGTTTAGGCCGGCGATGCTGACGATTTTTTCCGCGGCCATGTCTTCCATGGCTGTTCGCACAACTTCCTCCACTGTGGTCGCACGCATCAAGCCTTTTTCTTTATAAAACTTCTGAATGTTGACGCCCATACGGCTATGAAAATCGGTTCGGGTAAATCCGGGACACACGGAAATCATATTGATACCCATAGGGCGATAGACCGGAATCAGTGAGTTGGTAAAGTGCCGGATATAAGCCTTAGTCGGGCCATAAAGCGGGCTATGAGGTGTGGGTAACCAAGAAGCAATTGAGGCCACATTATAAATTGCCCCATGGCCGTTTTTCACCATGACCGGCAACGCGGCATGGGTGAGTTGCATGGTGGCTTGAATATGCACCGTACTCAATGCGTCATGGTCAGCCCAAGGCATTTCATGGAATAGCCCATCGGAAGCGTAGCCTGCGTTGTTGACCAAGGTCTGCATGTGGGGTTCTTGGGCAATTTTATCGGCCAGTGACTGAAGGGCCGCTCGGTCATCTAAATTGACTTCCATGACCACACATTCGCAATGCTCATTGGCATGAATACTCGTAGCCAACGCGTCTAACTCCTCGCGACGGCGACCGATGAGCCAAAGATGGGAATGGCTTTTGGCCAACTCCCGCGCAAATCCAGCGCCGATACCACTCGTGGCGCCTGTGATAATTGCAAGGTGTGACATGGATCAAACTCCTATAGTTATGCAATA
>CAJXZL010000073.1 GCA_913063165.1 uncultured Saccharospirillaceae bacterium
TCTTTTCATTGAACACCTCATGCTTAGTGATGATAATATCACTTATGTTGGTGTCCGGAATTAGTAGACCACTACAAGATGAGAGAAGAAGAGAGAAGATAAAAGCAGATAAGGACAAGACAAGGACAGGTCTATTCAGACAAAATCAAACCAATATAAAACCCTTGGAGGTTGTATATGAGTCGGTCAATATCAGTTCGTAATGAGATGGTAAAAAGCGGCGTATCCTTTGGTACCGCATTGGCAATCGCCATATCTTGGACCACAAACCAGTCGATACTATGGGCCATTATTCATGGGATATTTAGTTGGTTTTATGTGATCTATTACGCCTTGGTGTATTGAGCAGGCATTATTTCAATGCGCTAGACTCACGCACGATAAATTTGGTGGGCAATACGGTGTTGTGGTGTTTATCTGGTGCCATCACCATTCTGGCAGCTAAGCGCCCTTTCTCTAAACTGGGCTGATAAACGGTACTTAGGCTGGGATGGGACTGCTGTGCAGCAGGGATATCGTCGAACCCTACGATCGCCACATCCTCTGGCACGCGTAATCCCTGACTTCGAGCCACGCTCAACGCCGCCAGTGCGAGTTGGTCCGACATGCACAGTAATGCACGAGGCCGTGGCTGGGTCTGTAAGGCCAATTCGGCTGCCTCTACTCCATCATTCCATGCACTGTCGTGTGTATGCCACACAAGGCTGTCAGGAAGCGCACAACCCAAGTCTCGGGCTGCTGCGCGAAAGCCGTCCAATCTCACACGCGATATCGACACATCTGCCTCAAACAGGGTGCGGCCTGCAATGGTACTGATGGCCTGTTGATCCAGTAAACGTAAGCCCACCACCGCGACCGCAGTGCTGTCCAATGTGCCGTCAACTGTGCCGACTTTTGAAAACACATGATGGGCCGCTTCGTAAGCACCTTGGTAATTGTCAATATTGAGCGACAAATGATTGGGAATGGTAAAATCGACCGCAACAATGGGCTTATGTTGGCTCTGCAATCGCCCCAACACTGACCGGTCATTTGGCGGGCCATAGAGGATAAAACAGTCTGGAATGGTTTCTAAGGCTTGTTGATCAAACGAGGATTCACCGCCGGGCATCAACAGCAAATTAACCCGTTGGTTATCAAGAGATTCTGCAACACCCCGCATAAACTCGATAGCACAGGGGTCTTTGAAGTTATAAGCCAAACTATCGGCCAACATGACGCCAACAATCCCCGACTTGCCTGTGCGCAAGCTACGTGCGGCATGATTTGGCCCGTGGTAACCCAAGCGCGCGCATTCCTTCAAGATACGAGCCCGCAGATCGGCTGATAACTGATCAGGCCGGTTAAAGGCATTCGAGACAGAAGCCGTCGACACATCAAGGCGCTGTGCAATAGATTTGAGTGTCATACGCATATTGCTCACACTGCCTCTCTTGAAATTATTCGACATTGATTGTGATTAACGGCTAAAAGCCCGTTAATCACTGGGGGATTAGCTTCGTGTCCAGGCTTTGACCTGATAGGGCCCAATGCTGTCGTTGCTGCTGGCATCAAATCCAGCGATTGCTAGAGGGGTGCCTGATATCTCTAGGCCATGTGATTGATCGGTTAAATTGATCGCGATAACGAGCCGTTGTGTTGGCACAGTCCGCACAAACACCAGCACATTCGGATCACTGTCAATCCAATCAAAATCGCCGCCATGCAATGCCGGCTGGTCTTTACGCCACCTGAGCAATGATCGGGTGAATTGCAGCGTAGAGGCCGCAGACTGTTCCTGAACCGCCGCCGACATGGCGATATGCTGTGGATCTACTGGTAGCCAAGGTGTGTCACCGGTAGTGAAGCCCGCATGTTTAGAGCTATCCCATGGCATGGGTGTTCTGCAACCATCCCTGCCCTTGTATTCTGGCCAAAACTCGAGCCCGAACGGGTCTTGTAGGTGTTCAAAATCCACCTCCCCTTCTGGCAATCCCAGTTCTTCCCCTTGGTACAGGCAGGGGCTGCCACGCAGGGTTAACAACAGCGCTAGCGCCGCTTTGATATAGCTATTGGGGTCCGTTTCTTCCGACGCCCAACGGGTCGCACTACGCACCACATCGTGGTTACTCAACGAAAAACACGGCCACCCATCGGTTAACTTGTTTTCAACTCGGCTGATGGTATCACGAATGTAGGCCACATCGTGCTGGGCGGCCAACAGTTCAAAGGTGTACGCCATGTGGAGCTTGTCGCCGTCAGCGGTGTATTGGGCCATGAATGTCATGCCATCGGGGGCGCCAATCTCGCCAATTGTTGTGGTACCGGGATATTCATCCAATACCGCTCTGAATCGTTTCAAAAAGGCCAGGTTGTCATCACGGCACATTTGGTTAATGTGGTATTGGCGGCAAAATGGAAAAGAAGGATCAATGCCAACAAACAATTGCTCTGGCGCTGATACGACGGGATTGTCTTTCAACTCGGCATCATGGAAAAACATGTTCACCACATCAAGCCTAAAACCATCAACCCCGATATCGAGCCAAAACCGCGCGGTTTCCAAAACGGCATCTTGGACTTCAGGATGGTGGAAGTTGAGATCCGGCTGGCTGTCTAAGAAATTGTGCATGTAATACTGGCTGCGTTTGCTGTCCCAATGCCAGGCTGGTCCGCCAAATAATGACAACCAGTTGTTTGGTGGCGTTCCATCGGGCTTGGCATCCGCCCACACATACCAATCGGCTTTGGGGTTGGTTTTGTCCTGCCGACTCTCAACAAACCAAGCATGTTGGTCGGAGCAATGACTATAGACTTGGTCAATAATGACTTTAAGCCCCAAACCATGGGCTTTATCCACCAGTTGCTTAAAATCGGCCAGGTTGCCAAACATCGGGTCCACGTCGCAATAGTCAGCGACATCATAGCCAAAATCTTTCATAGGCGAGGTAAAAAAGGGTGACAGCCAAATAGCGTCCACATTCAGGCTGGCAATGTAATCCAGCTTATTCATGATGCCTTGTAGATCACCGATACCATCGCCATTAGCGTCTGCATAGCTGCGTGGGTATATCTGATAAATCACGCCACCACGCCACCAATTCAATTGCTCGTTCATACCTTAACCACCCTTTACTGAACCTGCGAGCAAACCGCGCACGAAATAGCGTTGCATCGACAGGAATACCACCAGAGGCACTACAATTGTAATAAAGGCCCCACTCGTTAAAATTTCCCAGTTTGCGCCACGCGAACCCAATAACTCTCGAAGCTGCGCTGTTAACACAATTTTTTCAACACCCTGTCCCAAATACACCATGGCGACCAACAGGTCATTCCACACCCACAAGAACTGGAAAATCGCAAAGGATGCCAGTGCTGGGATAGACAGCGGTAACACGATCTTTAGGAAGATATCGAAATGGCTTGCGCCATCCATACGGGCCGATTCCATGATTTCGCGCGGTAGTCCCGCCATATAATTTCTGAGTAAATAAATCGCCAACGGCAACCCAAATCCTGTATGCGCCAACCACACGCCCACATAGGATTTTGATGGCACGCCCAAAATTGCACCGACTTGATTATAAAGCTGCAATACCGGAATCAATGACATCTGCAAGGGTACAACAAGCAAACCCACTACCCCTGCCAATAACCAATGGCGACCTGCAAAATCCATCCAAGCCAAAGCATAAGCGGCAAAGGCGGCGATGAGGATAGGAATAAAGGTGGCCGGTAAGGTTACGGTCAGGGTGTTGATAAACGCCTGTCCTACGCCTTCAGAGGCCAATACTTCGCGATAATTATCAAAGGTGAACCGTGGCGGGATGCGCGCATCAACAAAAACACGGATGCCACGCGTGTGGGTGAATGGCGTTTCAGAAAACCAATCGAGCTCGCCACTTTCCAAAACCGATATCGCTGAGCCATCGTCGAGTGACACTTTATCACCGGGGAGATTCAATCCAATTTCATCGGCTCTCAATCCCCAGCTGCCGATGCTACGATCACTGCCTGCCTCGAATAATGGCATGTATATACGCCACCCGCCCTCAACAGCGACCTGTTCGTCAGCTATCGGGGTTCGATAGACTTCATTGCGCTCGGTTGTCACCAACGCTGTCCACCAACCTGAGGCTGTTAATTGGTCCTTGTCGCGCACAGAGCTCACTAACAAACCCAGTGTAGGCAATGTCCAAATCAACACCAAAAACAATACCGTGAGGTGCTTGAGTATCAGACTGAACGAAAATGTCGATTTCTTTTTCATAGCGACCTCCTATTGCTCGTCTTCGCGGGCACGTTTGATGTTCCAATACATGATGGGCAGAACGGCAATCATAATCACGACAGCAATCGTGCTACCACGGCCAAAGTCACCACCACCCCGAAACATCCAATCGAACATGAGGTTCGCTAACACTTCGGTATCCCACTGACCATTCGTCATGGCCAATACAATATCGAATACTTTTAAGACCAAGATGGTAATGGTTGTCCACACCACAACAATGGTCGGTACAATTTGAGGAATGACGATTCTAAACAACATCTGCATGGGGCTTGCGCCTTCCATTTGCGCGGCCTCTAGGGTGTCTTCAGGCACACCGCGAATGGCAGCGCCCAAAATTACCATCGCAAAACCGGTTTGAATCCAAATCAAAATTACCATGAGCAAAAAGTTGTTCCAGAACGGCAATGAAATCCAGGCTTGCGGCTCTAAACCAAACGCCACCAATATGGCATTCATCAAACCGATTTGATCACCCTGAGTGCCACGATAGTCATAAACGAACTTCCAAATAACCGACGCCCCGACGAATGAAATCGCCATGGGCAGAAACACCAAAGACCGCGCTATTTGGCCCCACCACAACCGGTCAGTCATATAGGCAATTAATAAGCCGAATCCAGTAGAGAGTGTGGGTACAACCAATAACCACAACAAATTATTACGAATCGAGATACGAAACTCGGGGTCCGTTAGGGCCCACTGATAATTCGATACGCCAACAAAACTTTCGCCATTGGCATCGTGAAACGATAACCAAAGGGATTTAAATACGGGGTACACCAAAAATATCGTTAGTAAGGCCACTGCAGGGCCAATAAATATCCAAGGTCTAATGGATTCTCGAAGGCTGTCTCGCTGTTGCCGCTGCAAATCGGTCATGTGACCACGAGAACTGAGCGTGCGATCTAACAGGACATTGGCGCCTACAAAAAACAGTGCGCAACCCCCTACCGCAAACAAAATGGCCATCAGTGCGCTGGTGATTTGTCCAATCACTGAGAATCTCCTTGGCTGGCAATGTGCACCACCTGAGAAACCAGGTGGTGCGAATTAGGCAGAGGTTGTCTGCCTGTGTGTAGTTACTTAATTTGATCCCAGCTAGACTGGATCTTGTTGGCTACAGAAGCAGCAGATTCGCCACTGGTGTAATCAACCATACCTGTCCAGAAAGAACCCGCACCGATCGCACCAGGCATCAAGTCAGAGGCATCAAATCGGAAGGTGGTTGCATTCAACAGAATGTCACCTTGGCGACGTAACGCGTCGGATGCATAGGCTGCAGTGTTAACGCCTTTGTGTGGTGTTAAGAAGCCACCAAAGTTCATCCACAACTCTTGTGCTAATGGTGTTGTTAGATAATCCATCAAAGCGCGCGTGGCCTTTGAGTCTTTGGTGATACCGTATAATACGCCGGCACCCAATACAGGATTACCCAATTTCTTCGTTGCAAAAGATGGGAAGTAGAAGAAGTCAGCATCTTCACCCACTACCGTACCTTCTGGGAAGAACGCAGGGATAAAGCTGGCTTGGTGATGCATCATACAAGCTGCAGGTACTGAGAACAGACCCTTAGGTGAATCACGGAAGTCAGTAGTGCCGACTGCCTTAGCGCCGCCTGCCACATATTTGTCATTCTTCGCAAACTTACCAAACACTTCTATGGCATCAACAATACGAGGATCGTTGAACGGAATAGAGTTATTCACCCAACCGTCATAGACGTCAGGAGACTGTGTACGAAGCAAAATGTCTTCTACCCAGTCAGTTGCTGGCCAACCGGTGGCTGCACCTGAACCCAGACCGATACACCAAGGTGTATTACCGTCTTTTGACATTGTTTCCGTCAACGACAGTAGCTCTTCCATAGTGTCAGGCACCTTATAACCCGCATCTGCGAAGTTGTCAGGTGAATACCATACCAAGCTCTTCAAATCGGCCTTATAGGCAAACGCAAAGTACTCTTTCTTGCCTGCTTTGTTGGCATAGGTACCCAGATCGACCCAAGACTTACCAGCTGAATAGTTCGCTTTGGTCCAGTTTGCTAGGTCATTGCCCAAGGGCACTAATAGACCCTTTGACGCCAAATCGGCTGCCAAACCTGGCTGTGGGAATGCTGCAATGTTTGGTGGGCTACCAGCTTGGGTATCAATAACGATCTGCTGTTCAAAGCTATCAGATCCATTATATTCAACTTTGGCGCCAGTGGCTTTTTCAAAATAAGAGAATATATCCCTTACCAATGCATCTTCAGGTGCCAAGAACGGCCCAGAAACGACGACGGTTTCGCCTTTTAAGTTCATGCTTTTAAACGCTTTTAGGCTATCCCAGCTAAAAGGACCAGATCCTTCAGCAGGTTTTTCCCATGCTAAAGCACCTGTTGCCATGGTAGCAGCGACTGCCACTGCTAATAGTGATTTACTTAATGTCAGTTTCATTTTTATTCTTCCTTCCGTGTTGAAGTCGGGGGACTTGGTTTGATTACGAATCAAAGTTCGCTCGCATCCAACTTCAGCTTAAACGTTTAAGATAGATTTTGTCTCCCCCCTTTTAAGATCATTTTGGTCTTTAAAATAGGTTTTGAAAACCTCAGGTTCTTAGACTAATTGAAATATTGACGTGGCTCAAAATGAAAAAAACTACTGGTTTACAGGCACTGAAAAGGGCAAGAAAAGTGCAGATAAAGGCGGATGCGAAAAGAGCAGGTAAAAGCAGATGAGAGCAGAGAAAGGCAGATAAGGGCAGATAAAGACAGATGCGGGATGCGGGATGCGGGATGCGAAAAGAGCAAAAAAGAACAGAGAAAGGCAGCTAAAAGCAGACAAGGGCAGATAAAGGCAGAGAAAGGCAGAGAAAGGCAGAGAAAGGCAGATGAGAGCAGATAAGAGCAGATAAGAGCAGATAAGAGCAGA
>CAJXZL010000074.1 GCA_913063165.1 uncultured Saccharospirillaceae bacterium
AACATCGTGTTCAACGGTGTCAATTTGGGCATTACTTTTCAAAACCAATTTAAACGCAATCTGGATTCAGTGAACGGAGACATTGATCAGGCCATTGCTATCTGGGCTGCAAGCACAGAGGAGGCCTATACCAAAGCCGATTTCAGAAATCCGTCTGAAGATCTGTTGTTAGAGTCTGCCACGGGAGAGGGTTTCTGACATCAGATGCTAATGTAAAGGCCTTGAAACGCGGTGGGCTGCAGTCAGTTACGAGCGTGACTCTCCAGAATTTGGCGGGTTGCCTTTACATGCAAGCAACCTGTGTTCCCCTGTTTCAGTATGCTTTGTGTCCTAAATTCTCTATAATGCTGCCAATTTTAAGGGGTGATCAATCTATCCCCACTGTCGAATATTGAGAGGAAATCAAGTGGACGCAACAGCCGTAAAAAACATAATTGAATCTGCCATCCATGCTGATCACGTCGAAGTGGCTGGTGAAGGTGCAAAATACCATGTCACTGTGGTTAGCGATGTGTTTGAAGGCATGCGTGCCGTAAAGCGACAGCAGACGATTTATGCCGGATTGCAGGCAGATATTGCCAGCGGTGCTATTCACGCAGTTACCATGGCGTTGTTTACGCCAACCGAATGGGCAGCAAAATAATATGGAAAAACTTTTGATTAAAGGCGGTAATCGCCTGTCAGGTGAGATTAGAATTTCTGGCGCTAAAAATGCCGCCCTACCGATTCTGGCTGCGACGTTACTGACCAAAGAAACTGCTGTGATCAAGAACCTGCCTCATCTACACGACATTACAACCATGTTGGAGTTATTAGGTTGTATGGGTGTTCATACCGTTGTCACCGAAGACATGAGCGTGGAAATTAATGCCGGTACCCTCAATAATTTGACTGCGCCTTACAGTTTGGTGAAAACCATGCGTGCGTCAATTCTCGTATTGGGGCCCATGTTGGCCCATTTTGGCGAGGCAAACGTTTCCTTGCCCGGCGGTTGTGCGATCGGTACAAGACCCGTAGATCTGCATATTCGCGGCCTTGAAGCAATGGGCGCTGAGATTGAAGTGGTTGATGGCTATATTCGAGCCAAGGTTAATGGCCGATTGAAGGGTGCAAAAATATTTTTTGATACGGTGACGGTGACGGGTACCGAGAATATCCTGATGGCAGCCACGCTGGCAGACGGTGTGACTATTTTAGAAAATGCTGCCAAAGAGCCAGAAGTTATCGATTTGGCGCATTGCTTAAACGCCATGGGTGCGAAGATCACCGGCATAGGCACGGATACCCTGCGAATTGAGGGTGTAGAGTCGCTACATGGCTGTACTTATCCAATCCTACCAGACCGAATAGAAACTGGGACCTATTTGGTGGCAGCCGCAGTCACCGGTGGCAAGATAAAGTTAAAAGATACCGATCCTACGATTTTAGATGCTGTATTGACCAAGTTGAGGGAAGCAGGCGCTAAAATCACAACCGGTCCCGATTGGATCGAGTTAGATATGGAAGGGCGTCGACCCAAATCGGTTAATATCACTACAGCCCCCTATCCTGCATTCCCGACCGACATGCAGGCGCAATTTACCGTGTTAAACGCCATTGCAGAGGGGACAGCCACCGTTGTGGAAACCGTTTTTGAAAACCGTTTTATGCACATTCAAGAGCTCAACCGCATGGGAGCCAATGCTCAGGTCTCAGGCAACACGGTCGTTATTAAGGGCTGTGAAAAGCTCAGTGGCGCCCCAGTCATGGCGACCGACCTGCGTGCATCGGCTAGTTTGGTGATCGCAGGCCTGATAGCCAGCGGTGAAACCTTGGTCGATCGCGTTTATCATATCGACCGTGGCTATGAATGCATCGAAGAAAAATTCCAAAACTTAGGCGGGCTCGTTTCTCGTGTCGTGCGTGGAGCAGAGTAATTAATTCAATGAATAAGCCACTGATTATTGCCTTATCTAAAGGGCGCATTTTAGACGACACGTTACCGTTATTGGCAGCTGCGGATATCCATCCTCTTGAAGACTTAAAAAAGAGCCGCAAGCTGATATTTGACACCAATCATGATCACATCAAGCTTATCGTCATCCGAGCGACCGATGTCCCTACCTATGTTGAATATGGGGCTGCAGACATGGGCATATCAGGAAAGGATGTGTTGATGGAGCATGGTGCGCGAGAAATGGTTGAGGTGCTTGACCTGAAGATTGCGTGCTGTCGGCTGATGACCGCCAAAGTGAAGGGTGTACCCCGCACTACGGGGCGTTTAAAGGTGGCGTCAAAGTTTGTCAATATCGCGCGTCAATACTATTACGAGCAAGGCCAGCAGGTTGACATTATCAAGCTATATGGCGGCATGGAATTGGCGCCCATCTTGGGGTTGGCGCATGAAATTGTCGATATTGTAGACACAGGTAATACCTTGAAAGCCAATGGCATGATTCCAGACCAACTGATAGCCGATATTTCAAGCCGACTGGTGGTTAGTCGATCGGCAATGAAGCAAAAATTATCGACCATTCAGCCCATCATCGATCGATTCAAAGCGGCACTTGCGCACAACAATTAATTTGAGGATGTCATCATGACGATCACACCGACATCCGGCATTTTACGCCTTGTCAGCAACAGCCAAAATTTCACACAGCAACTTGATAACTTGTTGGCCTGGGAGTCGGTGTCCGATCAAAAGGTTGAGCAAGCGGTTACTGACATTATTGCCGCTGTAAAAAAGGACGGTGATTCTGCGGTCATTAAATTTACGCAACAGTTTGATGCCATGCCGTGCGAAGCCATTGGCGATCTTGTCATTTCTGCTGCTGGCTTATCGGCAGCATTTGATCGTATTGATGCTGAGGCAAGGGAAGCGCTCAATATTGCGGCTGAGCGCATCCGCCGGTTTCATGAGCGACAGAAATCCAGTTCTTGGCAATATGAAGAAGACGGTGTGCTGTTGGGCCAAAAAGTAACGCCTTTAGACCGTGTGGGCATCTATGTACCTGGTGGCCAGGCAAGCTATCCGTCATCGGTATTAATGAATGCCATTCCCGCGAAGGTGGCTGGTGTCGGCGAAATTATTATGGTGACACCCACCCCGAATGGATTGGCCAACGATATGGTTTTGGCCGCGGCACATATTGCAGGGATTACTCAGGTTTTTTGCATCGGTGGTGCGCAAGCAGTGGCTGCTTTGGCTTATGGCACGCAAGGTATTCCATCTGTAGACAAGATTGTCGGCCCTGGAAATATCTACGTCGCCACAGCCAAAAAGCAGGTATTCGGCCGCGTAGGGATCGATATGATTGCAGGGCCATCTGAAATATTGGTGATTTGCGATGGCGATACCGATCCTGATTGGATCGCTATGGACCTGTTTTCGCAGGCCGAGCATGATGCCGATGCGCAAGCCATTCTCATATCACCGGATTCGGCATTTTTAGATGCCGTACAATCCAGCATCGCCAGACTCATCGAAAAAATGGATCGTAAACACATTATTGGTGAGTCGTTGAGCAAACGAGGCGCATTTATCTTGGTTGCTGACTTGGATGAGGCTATTGAAATTGCAAACCGTATTGCACCAGAGCACTTAGAGCTGTCAATTGCCAATCCAGAACAGTTTCTGCCTCGGATCCGTCATGCTGGCGCGATATTTATGGGGCGTCACACAGCTGAAGCCCTAGGAGATTATTGCGCAGGTCCAAATCATGTGTTGCCCACATCTGGTACAGCGAGATTTTTCTCACCATTGGGTGTCTATGATTTCGAAAAACGATCTTCAATCATCAATGCCAGTCCAGAAGCGGCAAAGACCCTTGGTCATATCGCTGCGACATTAGCCGATAGCGAAGGGCTTCAAGCTCACGCTCAGAGTGCGCGGTACCGAACATGACCCGTGATGAACAGCAGCTTGCGTTAATTGAGGCTTTGGTGCCAGAAGGCATTAGAGCTATTCAGCCCTACAAAGTTGCCGACGCAACGGGAATGGTAAAATTGGACGCTATGGAAAATCCTTGGCATTGGCCAGATGCAATGGTGGAAGAATGGATGGCGCAGTTGCGGTCAGTGGATATCAACCGCTACCCGTCTGCTAGCGCCCCTAAGTTGAAGGCCGCTATTCGGAAGCAAATGGGTGTGTCGGACACTGATGATATTTTGCTTGGCAATGGCTCTGACGAACTTATTCAAATCATTTCGATGATGGTTAGTCAAGCTGGTCGCCCAATCATGGCGCTGGAGCCCAGCTTTGTCATGTACAAAATGGTGGCAATGTGGATGGGTGTGCCCTTTGTACCCGTGACACTAGATCAGGATTTCCAGATTAATTTGGTGGATACATTAGCGGCCATCGCATCTGAGCGTCCATCGGTTATTTTTATCGCTCAGCCAAATAATCCTACAGGCAACCTATTTGACCTTGCCAGTATCAAAAGTATCGCTGCTGCCTCTGAAGGGTTAGTGATTTTGGATGAGGCATACACCGCTTTTTCAGATTCTGATTTATTGCCTATGCTGGCGGAATTCCCCAATGTCTTAGTGATGCGAACGCTGTCTAAAGTGGGTTTGGCGGGCCTCAGGTTGGGAATGCTGATAGGTTCAAAAGCATGGATTGCGGAGCTTGATAAGCTGCGCTTGCCCTACAATATCAATGTATTGACTCAACTAAGTACCGAATTTGCGATTAAGCATTTCCATGTATTCGAGGCGCAAACCCAGACGATTCGAGAAAACCGCACCCGGTTGTTTGATGCGCTGTCTGCGATGCAGGGCCTCAGAGTCTGGCCTAGTGCAGCGAACTTTCTTTTGGTCAAAACCGAGCGCGTGCCAGCAAAAACCGTTTTTGAACGATTACGGTCGCATGGGATATTGGTAAAAATCTTAGATGGCGCGCATCCGCTGTTAAAAGACTGTTTGCGTATTAATGTTTCATCTATCGAAGAAAACGATATGCTCCTCAAAGCAATGGCGCACAGTCTGATTGAGTGATGATCGGTGGGGGCTGTTTTCTGACGTTTTTACCTTAGGCAGGAAGCCTGCCTAAGGCATTCTATTACTTAAAATCTTCTTCCGCATTATCAGCGTATTCAGCTTCCTTCTTGGTCGGTTTTTTCTGAAACCCAAAACTCTCCGAAAGAGTACCGCCTTCATCTGGGCTTTTAGGTGCCCAATCTTTTGGTGGCGAAAACGCATCCCCGTTGTCTTGTGATTCCAACGCTTGAATACTATCGTCGACTTCGAGTTGGAAATCAGGACTCACCAGTAATTCTGCACCCTGCATAACGTGGGCTTGAATTTCTTTATAGTTTTGATTCATTTTTTGTATCAAGTCTGTGGTTTTTATAAAATGTGTATTCACATTTTCTTGATAATCACGGTGCTCTGTCTTTAATTCGTCAAGCTTCTGCTTGAGCGCTTGGGTGTCTCTTACAGACCCAGAGGTATATTTGGTTAACAAAAACCCCACTACGAGTCCTATGGCGAAGATGATCAACATCGTGCCTGTATCAAATGTTCCGGTCATATAAAGCACTCTTTACATTGTAGGTTGGAAAGTAATTCATTCATGACTGCAATTTAACTCTATCATGCATTACCATAAGATGAACAAGACGTGATTTTACCATAATTTTATCTGATCAAGCAGTATGAACTTAAGTCAAAGATACCTAAAAGAACTTCAACAGCACAATTACCAGTCGGATGCAGCACAGTTATGTGCCGTAGACATGCTTTCGAACTTAACAATTGCGCTCGAGACCTCGAATTCAAAGTCACGCGGTTGGCAGTCACTGTTTTCAAAAAGAGTGACCCCTAGGGGCGTTTACTTGTGGGGCGGTGTTGGTCGCGGAAAAACCTTTATTATGGATCTGTTCTATGACGAGGTGAAGGTGGTGCAAAAAAAACGCATCCATTTTCATCGGTTTATGAAATACATCCATGAAGAGTTGAATGCACTGGGTCGTCAAAAGGACCCTGTAGAAGTCGTCATTGCAGCTTTCGCAAAAAGTTGCCGTTTGCTGTGTTTGGATGAATTTTTTGTATCAGATATTGGCGATGCGATGATTCTCAGCCATATTTTAGATGCCTGCTATGCGGAGGGTATTGTCGTAGTGACGACTTCCAATATATATCCAGACGGGCTTTATGCGAATGGATTGCAGAGGAGCCGCTTTTTGCCGGCAATTGAAGGGATAAAGCGGCATTTTGAGGTATTGCAGCTTGATGGTGGTGTGGATTATCGGCTAAAAACATTGCAGTCCTCATCGCTGTATTATACCCCTCTGGGTCCAGGCGCTGACAGTGCACTCAATGATATGTTCATTAAATTAGTGCCTGACATGCAGGCTGTTAAAGAAGGCATAGCGGTATCGGTGGCCGGTCGTGCAATACCGTGCGTGAAATTATGTGAAGACATTGTGTGGTTTTCATTTTCTGCTTTGTGTGAAGGGCCGCGTAGTGTTCATGACTACATCGAGCTGGCGAAGGAGTTTCATGCAGTATTGTTATCTGATATCCCTGCGATGGGCGTGGATAATGATGACGCGGCGCGTCGTTTTGTAAACATGGTAGACGAGTTTTATGACCGTGGCGTTAAGTTGATTGTATCGGCCCACATGAGCATAGACCGCATATATACTGGTGTTAGGCTTGAGTTTGAATTTGAACGTACCAAAAGCCGTCTATTAGAGATGCAATCCGACCAATATTTAGCAAAAGCGCACGCTCCAGATTAATTTAAAAAAGACGTTGACAGGACGGCAGAATTCTTTAGAATTTCCCTCCCTTGCTTCAGGGCAGGGCCAAATCCAAGCTGATTTGGTGAAGAATTGTAAGTAGTTGAAAAGCTTCGATAAA
>CAJXZL010000075.1 GCA_913063165.1 uncultured Saccharospirillaceae bacterium
ATGTAACGGGTAATCACTGACCGTTTCCAGCAACCGCACCAAATGCTCCTGTGCCAACCAAGACACTTCAATAGCATCCAGACCACCGTGAATTTTATGGGCAATAAAATCTCGTGCCTGAGGCCAACGATACCGCATGGCGGCACCCGTCAAATAGTGCCTCGGCCAATGTTGGGGGACCCCCTGCGCCACGCTGTCATGTATGAGCCGCAATTGCTCATCGACATAAAAGGCGGCGACAAACCCTTCGTAACTACTACATAACTGCGTTATCGATTGTGCTGTGACTAATGGCTGTTCACTGAGCGGTTTGACTGGAATGCCTAACAAGCACAGATCTCGCTCTAAGGCTGGCAGCTGTCTGGCTGTGGGCAGGTGGGTCGATGGCCAATTTCCATACTGGTGCAACGCGATGTCTCGCAAATGTTGGGCACCATATAATTGCGCCAAACAATGCCCATATTCGTCCATAGAGCGATGTTTATTTGACAGGACAAGCCAGGTTTCTGAATGCTGTAATGCTTCAAATAATCCCTGAGTCGTATCGGTTAACTGGCCTAATAGCACACTCATAGACCCCCCTTTTCTTTTCTATTGCCCAAGAAAAATAGTCGGTGTCAGACGGAATTAACAGCCTATCGATGTAAAGATTCTACCGCTGCACCCAATAGGTATGAGGCAGTATTTTTCTTTGGTCTACAGGCTTAAGCATAAGGCAGTGCTATGCAGACATAGAGGGGACTGGATTGTGATTCTATAGGGATGTAGCAGACATTAGAGAGGATACGCGCGCCACAGGGGTGACGCGGTGTTTAAACAGTGACCAAAAACTACTCAGATTCAGGAACTGTGTCGATGAGAGTCTTCAATTCGCCTGATTCAGCCATTTCAGTGATGATGTCACATCCACCGACCAATTCGCCTTCAACCCAGAGTTGCGGAAAAGTAGGCCAATTGGCATAGCCAGGTAATTCAGCACGGATATCAGGGTTCTGCAAAATATCAACATAAGCAAAACGCTTTCCACAAGCCATCAGGTGTTGGACGGTCTTTGCAGAGAATCCACACATCGGCTGATTGGGTGATCCTTTCATATAAAGCAGAATGCTATTTTCAGCAATTTGCTGCTTGATCGTTTCAACGGTATCTGACATGAGATTTCCTATAAGTGGCAGATGATTTCAGGCGGTTATTCTAATGGTTTCATAATGAATTTGCATCATCGATACAAAGGCTTCCGTGATTTGTCCTGCATCGGGTTGTTTACCTGTCGCAAGCAGCCCCCATTGATCGCAGGCCAGACCTATCTTTTACAGTCCACTTTATGGCCGCTAACGCCCCAAAAATGGGGATATTGGACAGAAGTTGGCTTGCAAAATAACAGCGTGGAAGGTATACCTTTTG
This sequence comes from uncultured Saccharospirillaceae bacterium, assembly GCA_913063165.1. GTDB lineage: Bacteria > Pseudomonadota > Gammaproteobacteria > Pseudomonadales > Natronospirillaceae > CAJXZL01. The sequence goes on from CAJXZL010000075.1 coordinate 1,405, forward strand.
TTTAGTCATTGTTTTGCATGATTTCGGCATTTATTAGTAACCGATAATCGTTCAATGTATTTTCGACCGGCACTCCGCCACCGTCTACAAGGAATATTTTCGTGACCACCCGACATTTTTTAAGTCTCATGGACCTTTCACCCCAAGAATTAGACCGCATGCTAGATCGTGCTATTGAAATAAAAGGCAAGCAACTGCGCCGGGAAGTATATGAGCCATTCAAAAACTATGTGTTGGGCATGATCTTTGAAAAGTCCTCGACCCGCACACGTGTGTCATTTGAAACAGGCATGGTGCAGTTGGGCGGCCACGCGATTTTTATGTCGCCGCGGGACACGCAATTTGGACGGGGTGAACCACTTGAAGACAGTGCACGTGTGATGTCAAAAATGGTCGATGGCGTGATGATCAGAACCTATGACCAATCGAATATCGAATTGTTTGCCAAGTACGCCACCGTGCCGGTGATCAATGCCCTGACTGATCAGTTTCACCCATGCCAACTACTGGCCGACTTACAAACCTACCGCGAGCACCGTGGCAGCATTCAAGGTAAAACGGTCGTGTGGATTGGTGACGGCAATAATATGTGCCATTCCTACATCAACGCGGCCATTTTAGCTGATTTCAACCTACACATTGCGTGCCCCGAAGGCTTTGACCCTGACCCTGCCATCGTGCAACGTGCAGGTGATCGCATCACCCTATTCAGGGATCCCAAGGAAGCCATTAATGGCGCACATTTGGTGTCGACAGACGTGTGGGCCTCAATGGGTCAGGAAGATGAACAAAAACAGCGTGAAGCCGCTTTTTCTGGCTACCAAGTCAGCCCCGCTTTGATGGACCTCGCAGCTAGCGATGCCTTGTTTATGCATTGCCTGCCTGCACACCGGGGTGAAGAAGTAAGCCATGATATGCTCGACGACCCCCGTTCTGTGGTATTTGATCAGGCAGGCAACAGGCTACATGCACAGAAAGCCCTGCTCGAGTTTCTATTTTTGGCAGCTAAATAAACGCAAAATTGGTCGCCCCTTGCATCAAAGCGTGGACGCAGGACACATTTGCAAGCAATAATAGCGGTAGCAATGTTCTTGCTTGCATGTTGGCACACAAGGGCAAAACGATGGCCTGTTTTCTGAATCACGGATAGTTAAGGAGCGTGTCGAGTGTCTGGTATTTTAACAATGATTCTGGCAGGCGGACAGGGCACAAGGCTCTCACCGCTAACCAAAGTACGAGCAAAACCTGCAGTGCCCTTTGGCGGTAATTATCGCATTGTCGACTTCGTGCTCAACAACTTCGTCAACTCTGATTTGTTGGAAATCTTTGTTCTCACCCAGTTCAAATCTCAGTCGTTAATGAAGCACTTGAGCCGTTCATGGCAAGTGACCGGTTTAACCAACCGCTTTATTGATCCAATGCCAGCCCAAATGCAAACCGGCAACCATTGGTACCAAGGCACAGCAGACGCCATCTTTCAAAACGTGAATCTTATTGAAGACTTAGACCCACAGTTGGTCTGCGTGTTCGGCGGCGACCATATTTATAAAATGGATATTCGCCAAATGATCGAATTTCACCGCGACAATGGTGCGATGCTGACCATGGCGGCCATTCCTGTACACGTGTCTCAGTCGAACCAATTTGGGGTCATCGAAGTCGATGCATCCGGTAAAATGATTGGCTTTGAGGAAAAACCCAAGTCGAATCCTAAGACCATTCCAGGCAACCCTGACTATGTACTCGCCTCAATGGGCAACTATGTGTTTGATGCCAAAACTCTGGTGGCTAGCCTCAAAGAAGATGCCTTGAATCCAAAGTCTCAGCATGATTTTGGACATGACATTATTCCAGATCTCGTCAAGCAGGGTGTGGTGTACGTTTATGATTTTTCAACCAACATCATTCGCGATGAGCCAGAAAATTCGCGTGGCTACTGGCGCGACGTGGGCACCATCGACAGCTTTTATGAAGCCAATATGGATCTTATTTCTGTCACGCCGCCTTTTGATCTATACAACAAGCACTGGCCGTTGAGAAGTTACCATCCGCCAGCACCACCGGCGAAATTCGTTCACGATGACATGAACCGCACGGGTCAAGCGATCCGATCAATGGTCTCTTCTGGTTGCATTATCAGCGGCTCGATCGTCTATAATTCTGTTCTGGGCTACAACACCCATGTACACAGCCATTCGTATATCGACAGCAGTTACCTGATGGGCGACTGCAGCATTGGCAGGGGCTGCCGGATAAGACGTGCCATTATCGATCACGGTGCAGTGATCGCACCGGGCACTATCATTGGCGAAGATGTGTTAGAAGACAAACGGCGCTTCCATGTCTCTGAAGGTGGCATTGTGGTCATTCCTAAACAAGCGCGAATCGGATTTGATTGATGAAAATTTTAGTGGTTGCCTCCGAGATGGAGGGGCTGGTCAAGACCGGTGGCTTGGCAGATGTCGTTCGTGGACTGTCTGCTGCCCTGAAAGCCTCTGGTGTCGACATTCGGGTGGTTATCCCCTACTACAAACAACAAATTAAACAGACGCCTGATGTGCTGTTACCCAACATCACTGTTAGCCTCGGTGCGAACTGCCACCTTGGTGTGGCTGTTCGTCACACTGAAGTCTCAGGTGTCCCTGTTTATCTCATTGAACACGACCGGCTATATGACCGCCGTGGTATTTATGACGATGGCTATTCGGCCTTTGAAGACAATGGCTTACGCTACGGATTATTAAGTAAAGCTGCGCTAACATTGTGCGAGAGCCTGCAATGGTTTCCCGATGTTGTGCATTGTAATGATTGGCAAACCGCCATTCTGCCCTATTATCTCAAACGCCATTTTGCAGGACACGCCGGTTTCAAAAAGACCCGGTCACTGCTCACCCTCCACAACGGATTCTTTCAAGGCAGAATACCCAACCCGGACCGCATCACGCTGGGTATCGCGGAATCTGACTATATCCCTAGCCGTTTTGAAGACCACCACATGGTCAATCTGCTCAAGGGTGGTGTTGCCTTTGCCGATGGTATCAATGCCGTCAGCCCCGGCTATCGCGATGAATTGCTCAATCCCGAGACCAGCCACGGTTTGTGGCAAGCCTATCAAGCCAGAGAAAAGGACTTTGTCGGGATATTGAATGGCTGCGACTATGGCCACTGGGACCCAGAAACAGATCCGCTGATCTCCAAGCAGTTTAAGAAGTCCGCTTTGTCAGGCAAGAAGCACTGTAAAAAAGCCCTGCAAAAGGCCATGGGACTCCCGCATAAAGCTGGGGTACCCGTATGTGGCATAGTAAGCCGTTTAACCGATCAGAAAGGTTTCTACTATTTAATACCGACTTTAGAACGCCTTCTGGCGTCACAAGACATGCCGTTTCAAGTGGTTATCTTAGGCGACGGCGATCCGGTTATCGCTAACCAGCTTATCGGTTTACAAACTTTGCATCCTGACCGCATCCGTTTTCATCGCGGTTACAGTGATGCCTTGGCACATGAGATCGAAGCAGGTTCAGATTTTTTCTTAATGCCGTCGCTGTTCGAGCCCTGTGGCCTCAACCAGATATACAGTCTGAAATACGGCACCTTGCCGATTGTTCGCAGTGTTGGGGGATTGAAAAACACGGTGGTGGGGTTGGCAGATGATCACGCCAATCAAGCCATAGCAACCGGCTTTAGCTTTAATGAAGCCAACAACTATGCGTGCCAAGCGGCCGTTGAACAAGCAATAAGCCTGTGGTATTTGCAACCTGACATCTATGCGACATTACAACAAAATGCCATGTCGCAAGACTATTCTTGGGCGGCGCCTGCCAAGGCTTATCAAGCCTTGTATCGATCGCTTAAGATAAAAAATGTGACTTAAGCTGTTGTGGCTTAAGAAACAGGACCACCAAAATAAGCGACAAGGTGCATGAGGTTGCTGCGAGCAAAAACACCCCTTTGGCACCAGAACCATCGTCCCATAAATAACCTGATACCAGGTTACCCAAAATAAGACCACCACCGGCCACAATGCTGACATAGAGGCTCTGACCCATACCCTGATGCCGCTTGGCAAACAGATGGGCCACCAGATAAATGGCGGTACCGTGCATGGCTCCAAACGAAAATGCGTGAATCACCTGTGCGATCACCAACAGCGCCATATTGTCAGGCACCAAGGCCATAATCAGCCAACGGCTAATCGCCAAAATCAATGAAATGACCACTAACGGGTAATAGCCACCCCGCTTTAACAGAATCGGAATAACCGCCATCAAAGCCGCTTCAGCAATGGCTGCCAACGCCAACAAAGTGCCAATGGTTCCAGAGCTAAATCCCCACTGCTGCCAATATAGATCGGCGAATATGTTATAGGGAGCCAAAGCCGCTTGGTTAAGCAACATGACCACAAACACCAAAACAATGACCGGAATCTTGAGGCGTTCGAGGCCACTGGTTTTGGCATGCACGACGGTGTCTTCGACAACGGCTAACTTCGGTATCCAAAACGTAATGACCAACAAGAAGGCCACCAGTGCCATCAACCCATAGCGAAACCAGTCCACGCCAAATTGCGCTAACACGGCCCCGGTAATCCATACGGTAGACAAAAAGCCCAACGTACCCCACATACGGATAAGCCCATACTTGTGCTTATCTTCGCCCAACACCTGCATGGCAATGGCTTCAAACTGTGGTAACGCCATGCTCAGCGCCATGCCAATTAACAACGCCATCATCATAACGTAGCCAATGCCCATGGTCGGCTTCAATAGGAATAACGCAAACAACAAACAGACGATGGATATTCTCGCCAAAATAACCCGTTGTCCCGTAATGTCACTGAGCCGAGCAATAATAAAGGGCGCAAACAAATTGGCTCCTGTCACACAGGCCATGATCCACCCAATTTGTTCGAAATTGAAACCATAGGCATGGAAATAGCGGCCAGCATAAGGGAACAGCACCCCGAAAATGGCAAAGTAGGACCAATACAGGACACTCATACGAATCATTGGCACAAAGAATTTCTCCGATCAGATAGTAGGAACAGCGCGGGGCTCAGTTTACCCTAATGAAGATTGAGAAGACTGTTTTAATGCAGTTTTCTGCTGTTTGTGTGCAGCACGGCGGCGCTTAAAAAAGCGCTGTATCAGGTCGCGGCATTCTGCTGCCAAAACGCCTTTTTCAACTGTCATCTGGTGGTTAAAAAACGTGGCTTCCGATAGCTTCGCCGCACTCTCAACCACACCAGCTTTAGGCTCTGCGGCGCCATAGACCAATCGTGCCACACGCGCGTGAACCAAGGCACCAAAACACATGGCACAGGGCTCTACCGTCACATAGAGCGTCGTATGTGGTAATCGGTAGTTTTGTTG
>CAJXZL010000076.1 GCA_913063165.1 uncultured Saccharospirillaceae bacterium
TACGGTTCGAGCGAGACGTCGCACCGCCCGCTAGGCTCCACCAAATACAAAAAGCCGATTCCGTGTGAATCGGCTTTATTTGAATGAGCGGCCACTAATAGGACACCCAACTTAAGAACCACGCTACGGCTCTAATAGGCTCTAGGCTCTAATAGGACACCCAACTTAAGAACCACGCTACAAAAGTTGCCAGTTTACTCTGCACCCTTAAAGGCAATGCCACCCACTATGCAATGCATTCTTTTGATCGGAAACTGGCGTTTATGCAAGTGGGGGAGGTCGCGTATGCCCATTCATATCCTAGCAAAATCATCATTGGCAATTGCCGGTGTGTTGCTGGTCGGCTTTTCTAAAAAGGTTGGGGATGATACAGATACTGTGCCGATTGCAGATGCCGTCTACCTATCCTCCCACAGCGGCTCCGGAGAGGGTGTTGGCTCTTTTGGATGGAATCTAGATGGTTAATGAGAATGTCATCAAAAGTGCCTTATAGGGGCCTGTAGTGGCGCCTGGTAAATCCTTTGCTTGGTCGTCGCTCATAAAGCAGCGCCGTGATACAGATGTCACTACACCGCCATGAAAAATATCCAATGGGTGTAGGAGAGCACTTGTCAGAGGCGAACATTCAAACAATTGAAAGGTGGATAGATTTGGACGCCGTGGGATAGCAAGGGTTGTTAACTGTGGCTTGTGATTCAGCTTCGCCGCAATCGTCGGGCAACCTCTGGGGGTGGCTTGCTGCAGCACACGGGAACATGCTTTGCGTTGTCTCGGACATTTTGGTCAATGAAACGGTAGTGGTTCAGTATGCGTGTGGCCCACCATCCTGATGTCAGTGTGATGTTGTCGGCCAAAAGAATCTCTAGAATGTGGTCAATATCTATTTTGCTGCCATCGTAGGCGAGCTTTAGTAGGCATCTCTTTTCGTGATGGATCACCTGTTGCATGCCAAATAATGCATCCAGTTTCATAATGACAGGACCCAGTGATGCCTGACCCTGATACCCAATGGTGCGTTTCACCAAATACCCAGGGTTTACGCCATCTCGATAGATTGTCTTTGCCATATTATCGGCCTTCAGAGTGATGAATCTATGATAGTGCGTTTACGGGGAAAGACTAGATTTCAACCTGTAAATTGATTGCAAAGGCCACATGCAACCTTGCTGCTTCCTCAGATTACAGTAGCTTTTTTAGGTAGACATAGGCCGTAAAAGGTCATGCTTTTCAAAAAATAACTCACAGTCTTTCGGTGTTAAAGGCCTGCTGAAATAATATCCCTGAAACTGGGTGCAACCCTGAGCTTTCAGAAAGTCCCACTGCTCTTTGGTTTCAACCCCTTCAGCGATTGTCATCATATCCAGGCTATTGGCCATATTGATAATGGCAATCACAATGGCTTGGTCACTTGGGCTGTTCGTAATGTCACGAATAAATGATTGGTCAATTTTAAGCGTATGGACTTTGAATTTTTTCAAATAATTCATTGATGAAAACCCCGTACCGAAGTCGTCAATGGCCAATTGAAATCCAGATTCCGTGAGTGCTTCCATAATTTCAATGGCCCGAATCGGCCTGTCAACACCAACGGCTTCGGTTAATTCGAGTTCAATACAATTGCGTGATATGCCAATACTGTCAACGATTGACACGACATTCTCTATCACATTATTTTGTTGGAACTGCTTGGCAGAAAAGTTAACGGCGACTCGGTTGATAGCGTAGCCAGCGTCACGCCATAATTTCAATTGTGTTGCGGCAGTCTTCAGTACCCATTCCCCAATCGGCATGATGGTGCCATTAGCCTCTGCGATGGGGATAAATTCAGCAGGTGATATTGGCCCCATTTCGGGGTGTTCCCAGCGAAGTAATGCCTCCACACCGATAATGTTGCCTGAAAATTGTGGCTGATAGTGGATCATTAGTTGGTCGTTATCAATTGCGGTGCGCAGTGCATTGGCAATGAATAGGTGTCGAGTAGAATGTTCTTGCATCTCTGGCGTAAAGAATCGGAACGTATTACGGCCGCTACCTTTGGCGCGATAAAGTGCAATATCCGCATTTTTTGATAACACTTCGATGCCTTCACCGTCATTTGGATATTGAGCAATCCCAATGGACACCGAGGTACTCACCTGATAGCCGCTGATTTCTGTCATATTGCTAACAGCAATCAATATGTTTTCTGCTACTTGGGCTGCGCCATCAATACTGGAGTCGGGCAAAATCACCATAAACTCGTCGCCACCTAAGCGGGCAACGGTATCTTCATCACGTAGACAATCTATGAGTATTTTGGCGGTGTTAATCAACAATTGGTCGCCTACAGAGTGTCCCATAGAATCATTGATATCTTTAAAGTGGTCGAGGTCTAAGAACATGACCGTTAATTTTCTGCCGTGTCGTTTGCAGGTACTTATAGCGAGATCGAAGTGGTCATTCATGAGCACGCGATTTGGAAGTCCGGTTAACTGATCGTAAAGGGCTAACGTTTTATTGAGCTCATCTGCTTCTTTGCGCAGTGTGATGTCAATCAGGCAGCCTCGTATTTGTAGCGCCGCACCGGTGTTACTTCTATGTGATACCAATCCAATAACGGTAAGCCACTTGATGCTCTCATCGGGGAATATTACGCGGAAGTCGATTTGGTATTTGTCCTCACCACCTGGTTCCATCGAGCTCCTAATAAGATGGCCGCACCTTTCACGGTCCTCAGGATGAATCGCTTTGGTAAACGACTCAAAGTTCCAACTCTCTTGATAGGGAAGCCCATAAAGTGAGTCATAATTCTTTGATCGCTTAAGCGTGCGGGTGACAAGATCTACCTCCCAGGTCGCGACATTGGCCAATTCAGTGGATAATCGCAGTTGTTCCTCACTGTCCTTCAATGCGATTTCAGTGGCGCGTTCACGTGTAACATCCAACAATAAGCCGTTTACAAATTCTGGTTTAGCATTCACGCCATACGACAGTTCGCCACGCATTAATATGTGTCGAATACTGCCATCGATGTTGAAAATGCGGAAACTTAGGTCAACGGCCGAACCTTTTGACACTTGATGTGAAAACGTTTTAATCACCCTTTTTTTGTCGTCCGGATGAATGAGTTCCAAAAATTCATGGCGTTCACCAAAGTCGCTTTCCAGCTGTCTGTCAAATGTAGACGCGCTGTTTTTATTCACATTCAGGCGGTTTGTAGCAATTTCCCACTCAAAATGAATTGCCTTTGCGGAGTTGAGTGCCAAGTCTTTGATTCTTATTGCGTTAAATAATTCAGCCTCTTCATGTTTTGCTTGGGTGATGTCATCAATCATGCTGAGGTGGAATTTTTGATTACGTTCCCGACCCGGTAATGCGGCAACGACCAATCTTACCCATATGGTTTTACCGTCTTTGTGAACATACCGTTTTTCTACTTTAAACTGATCTATCTCTTCGTTAACGAGTCGCTTAAGGGTGGCTGTATCCCGCTGTATATCATCAGGATGCGTAATCGCTTTCCAGTTGGTACCTTTAACTTGTTCAAATGGAACACCGACCAATACTGCATACATTTGGTTAGCGTCTTCGATGACACCTGTATGTGAATTTACTTTTGCAATACCAATAGGTGCGTGTTCGAACATGGTTTTAAACCGCAGTTCGCTTTTAGCAAGGTCTTTGGTGATTTTATGATTAAGAATGTAGGCACTAGAGCGTGTGGTCAGTACCTGGAATAGGTATAACGCAATCAGCATTGACAATATGAGTCCAACTGTAATGTCTACAACCAGAATCTTATTGCGCTCTGAATTTGATAACAGGGTATTCGTTGGGGTACTGAATTTGAATGTCCAATCCCTGTTGCCCACTGTTTCGGTTGTAGACATTAAGTTGGTGAGCTGAGGGGTATTGGTCTTGGGTACATTGCTATACACCAGGGAGTTTTCGTTTTCGTGAGAGCCTACGAAAATATCCGTAAATAATAGATCAGTTTCAGACAGTAACGTATTGCCGAATAGGCGATCTAAAGAAATGACAATTGCAAGCCAACCTAAGAGTTCGCCATTTTTAGCGCTTAAAGGGACTTCGTTGTCAAACCGATGGTGCGGGTAAAACATGATAACAGCTTTTTCTGGTTCTAAAGGGTCACTCTGGACCAGAAGTATCTTTTTGGAGACAACAGGTTGCTGCATAGCAAGGGATAGGTCCATGGCCATCCTGCGGTCGGTCTCTGAGTAGGTATCGTATCCCAGTGCGTATTTATTGGATTCAAAGGGTTCAATAAATCTTACCGGGGTGTAGAAACGCCGCTGTCCTAAAGGAGATACATAATAATCCTTTAATCCCTCAGCCCTGATGCTTTCCTCATGGGCGTAAAGATCAGGGAAATGAACAATGGGGTTGTAACTCAGCGATAGGTTTTTTGGTGCATCAGTATTGTGTTTTATTGCATTAAAATAGGATCTAAAATTTTCACGGGTAATGTTATCGCTTGCCTTCATAAATGCATCAGCACTGCTCAGTAATACCCCATACCGGCCTAATTCGCTGTTGACTGAAAAAATGACCTCTTTACCACGAATCGCCAATTTGTCCATATTGGCTTTTTCTGCATCTATAATGGCATGGTTTGTGACATAGCTGGTCAGTCCCAAACCTAGCAGTAATGCCAAAAAAGGTACTATCCAGCGAATGGGATAAAACCGCAAGGATGAAGATTTCGATTTGATAACACGTACCGGCAAGCAGTTTTCTCCAGCGATTATCTGTCAATTTCCGTCCTGTTTGAAAGGACCACAATTTCTTTAAGCTACCATAAATCTGCTCATTTGTGGCTGTTCACCTGTCATAAATGGTACATACTTCCGTTTTTTTGAGAAAAATCATCAAATACAGAATGTTAACCGCCATTTGAATAAATTTACGGCAAAAGACAAATGTGATTTTTTGTCGAATTTCAGGTGCCGAAGTTGGCTGCTTTCCCTGTGCTACAATTGGTTTGAGATCTTTTCAAGCCGCATATGCAGTAGGAGGTCGCCATGAAAAAAGGTTGGTTGGAACTCTATGGCTTAGCCGTGTGTTTTTTTAACGTTATTGTATTCGTTATTTTCACCGGCATAACGGTGTGGAATGTGATGCAAATATCGATGCCGGGCTTTACCCTAGATGGCTATTCTTGGTCACAATATCAAAGCAATGAAGCCTTTCGAGAAAGTATGGTCAATCGGTATTGCTGTACCAATGTTAATTGCAGCTATGAGCCCCCAGAGGGGGATGCGTTGACCGCAGCCCGCGAGGTTGCTTATGACCAAGCTTTGGTTGCTGAAAGCCGATCGGGTTTTCAAAATGCATTACAGAATCTGATTATTCTCATCATAAACTGCCTCTTGTTTGTGGTGCATTGGCGGATCGCCAGTCGCGCACGATTGCACACTGAGCATTGACAGCGATAAATAGTTGCGCTGCATCCAATGGCGCTGTGGTGGCTATTAAATAGCTAACAAGGCGCTTATACTGCGGCGCTATGCAACCACAACCCAAAGAATTCATCGCACCTCACTGTTCTGGCACGATTCGTATTCTGTACCAAGACGATGCCATTCTGTTGATTGATAAACCAACCGGACTGCTCAGCCTATCAGGCAAAAATCCTGCCAATAAGGACTCCGTGCATTTTCGACTTGTTCAGGATTTTCCAGGCTGTACCTTGACGCATCGATTAGATTTTGGCACATCGGGGCTGATGCTGGTGGCCTTAAATAAGGCTGTTAACGGCCATATCACCAAGCAATTTCAAAATCGCAGTATAGAAAAAGCCTACGAAGCCTTGTTGTTGGGACACGTCTCTGAATCCAGTGGCTTGATCGAGGCCCCTATCACAAAACTACCCGATCATTTTCCTCTGCAAAAAGTCTGTTTTGAAACGGGAAAACTTGCCATTAGTCGGTTCGAAGTGATTGAAAAGACCAATAATCCTGAGGTTACTAGGGTCAAGTTCACGCCCGTAACGGGGCGAACACATCAATTGCGGGTGCATAGCATGCACCTAGGACACCCCATTCTAGGCTGCGATCTCTATGCAGATGATGAGGCTTTTCTTTTGGGAGAGCGGCTCATGTTGCATGCCACCGAGTTAAGCTTTGAGCACCCCATGACCGGCGCGCGTATGACTTTTAGGTGTCCGAGCCCTTTTTGAAATTGCCGTTTACAACCCTAGTTTTTGTCAGGGATTTTAAAAGCCTGTTATTTCAATGGCGGGCCAACAACCACCATTATAAAATGGGCGCTTGTTCACGCGGCTTTGGCAATATTGTGTCTGTTAATCGTCTCATTTTGATGTGTTTCATCATGGTACTGAGCTTGTATTCAGCGACGGCTAATGCCAGTAATGCCATGGTATTGCATCATGAAGGTGTGGACGTTGCAGTGATAGATGGTCAGTCACTCGCCCACCGAACCGCCTGTGATGTAGACAGTCAATGCATGAATTGTTTTTCCTCCTGTTTCGACTCAAGTTCAATCCTGTTACCGACCGAGTATCTACCGCTTTTAATCACACCCAAAATGACTAGGATCTCCAATCGCAGTGTTTTGA
>CAJXZL010000077.1 GCA_913063165.1 uncultured Saccharospirillaceae bacterium
TCAGAAAGAAAATTGCCTAAAAAGCCTCCTGAGAGCTCGTAGTGATGGCCCCAGAACAAGTGCTTTAATTGTTTCGTTGATGGGTCGCAGGACTATGAATGATGATTTCGTTAATGTCGGAGTCGGTATAATTACTCGCGCATTTCACAGCGAGTTTTGCAGCAATCTCAGACAATGAATTGAAGGGTGTCGTTGAGTAGGTTGCAGTGAAATTCAACTCTGAAGGCATCCAGTCTACATCCAATGCCTTTACCACCTTATTCGCAATTGCTTGCTGCACCATGCTCATGGGTAAGGTAGCAATTCCCACGTTATCGACAGCCAATCGAAAGCAGGCAGCCAAGGAACTGGATGAGATAAATCTAGCCGATTTTGAACTGTCTTCCCGAAAACGGTCTTTTATTTCTTTAAAGGGTAGGGTGTTACGCCCGTAGGTCACTATGGGCCACTGGGCTAACTCTTCCAGTTGCAAGCGTCGGTCTGGTATGTCGAGCCCAACGCCAGCTACCCAGGCTAAGGGGAAATTACACAGGGGCAAGTTGGTCAAGGTTGGTTCTATGATAGGACCCATCAAAAAGGCCAAATCGATACTGCGGCCGAGTAGGGCTTTATGCAGTTCACTGGTCACATCGACCCTCAGTTCTACCTCCAAATTCGGCATTTCGGTGTTTAGCGTTTGTAAAAACGCGGGCAACCATGAATGCACAATGGTTTCTGCAGCACCAATACGAATAATGCCGGAATCCTTATTTTGATTCATGCCACGCTGTTTAATTTCATCTTGAAGAAACAATATTTTTTCAGCAAAGGGCAATAGTTCTGCTCCCTTTGCCGTCAGGGTAATCGGTGCAGGTCCTGGGCCTCTTTCAAACAGTCTCACGCCAAGCTCACTTTCTAGGCTGGCGATGCGATTTGAAATGGCGGGCTGGGTCGTGTGTAACATTTCAGCTACTTTTCGAAAGCTGCCAAAGCTAGCGACCCAAACATAGGTTTGTAGGTTAATGATGTTCATCGAAAAATGTTCACTATTCAGCCCTCAGCGACCGATTCTATGCAGATTGGTAATCGAATTGCAGTGGTATATACCGCTTGTTATATTTTTGTTGGCATTGGTGAACTAGAGTTGCACAGCTTGTGGGTCTATACAACTCCAATAGGCTAGTGTTGGGTCATTGAATAGGGCAAATAGGTAGCAATGCCTGGGAAGATATAGATCAGTATGAGGGCGAGAAGTATGAGTAGAAAAAACGGTAATGCTGCCCGAGCAATGTATAGAATATTCTTGCCCGTTAAGGATTGAATCACAAACAGGTTAAAACCAACGGGTGGCGTTATTTGCGACATCTCAACCACCAGAACGATGTAGATGCCAAACCACAGCAAATCGATACCGGCCTGTTCAATCACGGGCATCACAACTGACACGGTCAATACCACAACAGAAATGCCATCCAGAAAACACCCGAGAATAACGAACAACAGGGTTAGATATGCCAACAATTGAAATACCGTTAAATCAAGGTTTCCAATGCTTGCGGCGAGTGCTCGCGGGATGCCCAGAAACCCCATTGCTAGCGTGAGGAAATGTGCACCAACCAATATCAGGCCAATCATACAGGAGCTTTTTACTGCCCCGAGTAGGCTCGCGCTAAAGGTCGACAGATTGAGTGTGCCTGTAAAAAAGGCCAACAACAGCGCACCAAAAACACCCAAGGCTGCTGCTTCGGTGGGGGTAGTAAATCCACCATAGATCGAACCCAATACAAAGCCAATGAGTCCAAGAATGGGCAGCAACTTTTTGAGCGTCTTTAGTTTCATTGCCAAGCTTAATTCAATTGTGTCTTTTTGCGGTACCTGGTCCTTGTTCAGTAAGGCCCAAACTATGATGTAGCCCATGAATAGAAACACCAGCATCAGTCCAGGCAAGGCTCCCGCAATGAAGAGTCTCGAAATAGACACTTCGGCAGCAACGCCGTAAACAATGAGGATGATCGAAGGTGGAATCAGCAGGCCCAAGGTGCCAGATCCGGCCAAGGTGCCAATTGACATGCGATCGCTATAGCCAGCCTTCTTAAGCTCAGGGAGGGTCATGCGACCAATTGTTGCTGCCGTGGCTGCCGACGAACCTGATACTGCAGCGAAGATGCCGCAACTCAAGACGTTTACGTGCAACAGTTTTCCAGGTAGGCGGCTTAACCAGGGTGTTAATCCCTCAAAGAGGTCTGCCGCTAAGCGCGTACGAAAGAGTACTTCGCCCATCCAGATAAACATGGGCAGGGCGGTCAATGTCCAGTTTGTGCTGGCGCCCCAGCTGGTGGTACCAAAAAGCAAACCAATTTGACCATTGTCGATTAACATTAAGCCAAGGACACCAACGGATACAAGGGACAGCGATACCCATACCCCCAATGCCAACATCAATAACATAAAGACCACTAAAACCAGCGAAATAACGATTAAATCCATTACAAATCCTCCATGGGGACTTGGTCCTCATGATGGGTGTAGTTCGGTAATCCGCCACGGAACATGGTTGCCATAGCATCGAGCATGGCCAACAAAAATCCCGTTGAGCCCAAACCTAATGGCAGCTGTACTGCCCACAGTGGCATGGGTATATATCCTTGGGTGAGCTCTTCAAAAATATAGGACTCCCAAACCATATACCAGATGTACCAGCAGATGAACGACGCTGCTAGCAAACCGATTGAGAGAACGATAAATTCTTGTACGAAACGTGCTTTGGGTGGCAAGTTTTGAATTAACAATGTCACGCGTATGTGGCCACCGTCACGAAAGGTATAGGCGAGGCCAAAAAAAATGGATGCGGCCAAACAGTAGCCGGAAATGTCTTCAGCGGATGGCACGATATATCCAATCATGCGGCCCACTATTTGCGCCAGAACCACCACCATAATAATGATGATTGAGAGTCCCGATAGATAACCGGAAGCCAGATATAACCGATCTTTATATGAATACATGAAATGTCCCACGTAATAGGCCCCTAACAACAGTGTGTTAGGGGCGATAAAGATTGGTTACTTGTTGTAAGCCTTGAGGATTGCACCTACTTCACTTGGTGCCTCTGCTTCCCATTCACTGGCCATGATAGCGCCAATTTTTTGCAGCTCTGAAATCAACTGAGCGCTTGGCTTAGAGACGATAATGCCATTGTCGATGAGCGTTTGCGTATCCATTCTTGCTTGCTCAACAACGCCTTCCCATCCGCTCTTCTCTGCATTCGCTGCTGCTTCCAAGATAACGCCCTGTGTTGCCTTATCTAGACGCTGGAACGCACGCTTATTCACAACAACCATGTTCTTTGGAATCCATGCATCGATTGACGTGTAATGAGACAGATAATCCCAAGCCTGGCCATTTGCACCTGTTGAAGGTGAGGTTACCATTGAATCAATGATGCCTGTGCTGAATGCTTGTGGAATATCTGGCACCTGCACTGTGGTAGGCGTCGTACCCATTAAGTCAGCCAACCGTGAGGTTGAAGGGCTATAGGCGCGCATTTTTGAATTAGACAAATCTGCTAATGACGACACCGGGAATTTGGTATAGAGACTTTGCGCAGGCCAAGGCACTACGTACAGCAACATCATGCCGTCTTTGTCTAATAATTTTTCCATTTCTGGCTTAGCAGCAAGCCACAATTTATGGGCATCTTCATAACTCGTCGCTACAAAGGGTATGTTGTCATGTTTAAACACAGGGTGATTGTTTCCGAGCGTACCGATAAATACTTCACCGAGTTGAACCTGACCCGATTGCACCGCACGTGGAATTTCAGGGTGTTTAATTAATGATGCGCCAGAGTGGACCGTAATCGACAAATCACCACCGGTCTTTGCTTTAATTTCTTCAGCAAATTGGTAAGCGATTTTTGTTGGCATATTTGCATCGCCATAGGGCGTTGGCATATTCCAAGTTTCAGCCCATGAAACAGTGCTCAGTGCACCCGAGAGTAAGGCAAGTCCTATTATTTTTTTTATCATTTTTTTACCCTTTTTCTATCATTGTTAAAGAACGGCTAACTCGTCGTTCAATTTATCCGTCACTAACATTTTGCCAGGGACATGTGTAATGCAGAATGGAGGCTTGGCATTACGAATTGCGACCTGTGGCGTTACGCCGCAGGCCCAAAAAACTGGAATTTCACCGTCATTTACCGGCACACTATCGCCGTAATCGGGTTTGCTTAAGTCGTCGACACCTATCTTCTCAGGCATGCTGATATGAATCGGTGCCCCATGTGATTTGGGCAGGCGCGTGGTGATTTGTATGGCGCGTATCGCGTCTGCGGGCTTAAATGGTCGCATTGTCACTACGGTGTTTCCGAAAAATCGCTCACTGGGTGCGGTGGCGATATTGGTTTCAAACATTGACACGTTGCGGTCTAAATCAATGTTGCGTATCGACAGGCCAGCCCGAAGCAAGGCTTCTTCAAACGAGAACGAACAGCCCAGCACAAAACTCACCATATCGTCAGTCCAGTATTCCGCTATATTCTGAGTCTGTTTTTCCAATACGCCATTCCGAAATATGTTGTATTCCGGGACATCGCTGCGTATATCAATATCGTCACCAAGCGCAGACACCATGGGATCGCCCATCTTAGACATGCTAATCAAGGGGCACGATATGGGGTTCAGGGTGCAATAGAGTAAAAAATCTTGGGCCCATTCCTTTGGTAGAATGACCACATTGCCCTGTACTAACCCAGGTACCAAGCCACTCGTATAGTCTGTAAAGGAGCCGTCACGAATTTGGTTTCGTAACAGACGGGCGCTTTCTAATAGTTCAGCATTCTTATTTTTATTGTTAGTCATACGTAATAACCTTGATTTAGCCAGTTACACAAGCTAACCCAAATGCAAAATTAAAGTCTAATTACTATTTATTGTCATTATTGATAACAATAACTTATGTATCTCATGACATTCGGTATAAAAACAAAAAGCCGATTGTCTGGTCCGCTTGAAAAGCACCCTTCGCCATGGGCTTTATTTTATGGGGATTCAACAAGGTCCGGTCCACAGGGCCCGATCGACAGCTATAGGTGTACAACAAGCCATAGTTGGATTCAAAGCCAATACATCTCGCTTGAATACAGGGCCCACAAAAAAAGCTAGGTGTAACAGTGAACTACCGTTTATAAGGTAGTATCGTTTCAATGGCTGACTGTTAAACATTCATGAATGGACATTATGTATGAAACCAACCAACTGGTATTCACAATTGATTAAGCCGTCTTGGGCGCCACCGAGCTGGGTCTTTGGGCCTGTATGGACAGTTTTATATATCATTATCGCTGTTTCATTTGGCACTGTGTTTTATCAGGCATTTAACCTGCAGCTGTCGTGGCTTGTGGCGCTGCCCTTTTTTCTGAATCTGATCTTTAATTTTGCTTTTGCGCCCATACAATTCGGACTCAAAAACAACCTCCTTGCGGCGATGGATATTCTGCTGGTTGTGAGCACGCTCCTGTGGGCGCTTTCTGCCTTATGGATAGCCGCGCCAGACCTCAGATGGGTCGTTTACGCCAACATTCCCTATCTCCTCTGGGGAACCTTTGCTACCGCTGTACAACTCACAATCACTTACAAGAACAGGGCGCTTGCTTAGCCTAACGCCAATGTTGAGAAAATTAATAGGACACCCATCCTAAGACCCTATCTAAATAAAGCGTCCGTTATCTCAACACCCATAAAAGCAACGCAAATTGAAATCAGTGATTCAAGCCTTATGATGGGTGTCTTCTTAAGTATTAGACGTGAAAATCCAGCCGTTGGCATTGACTTGAAATTGAATGATCGCAAGGTCGATGTGATAGAGGAGGAGTTTGATGTGGCGCTGCGCATTGGTCACTTAAAGAGTTCGTCGCTCATTGCAAAACACATCACACCGATCAGAATGGTCATCTGTGCTGAGCCCAGCTACCTTGAAAAATACGGCACGCCAACGCACCCCAACGACCTCATCCCTGAACACCACTTGCGATATAGCTATATGGATTACAACCAATATCAATCACCACTTATGGAAGCCCTAAAGAATCACAAGCACAGGCAAGGCGAAGCAGGGTTAACCTGTGACAATGGCGAAGTCTTGGTAGCGTCGGCGATTGCAGGTGAAGGCTATGTTTTGCAACCCACCTTTATTGTTGGAGAAGCAATCAAACAGGGAAAACTACGCATCTTTCTTCAAGGCTTCGAGCCTGAGCCAATGGCACTATACGCTGTATACCCCCATCGCAAATATATGGCCACAAAGCTTCGTGCATTCGTCGACTTTTCGGCGAACTACTTTGGAAAACCACCCTATTGGGACGAATTCTGCACGACATACAACGGAAGCGCCTAGCCTTCGTTTGGCCATTCAAGCAACGAAAAGTCACTAATAGGACACCCATCCTAAGACCCTATCTAGCCACTAATAGGACACCCATCCTAAGAGCCATTCTAAATTTAGCGCCCGTTTACTCAACACCCATAATAGCAACGCAAAATAATAGCATTTTGTGCAGGCCTTATGATGGGTGTCCTA
>CAJXZL010000078.1 GCA_913063165.1 uncultured Saccharospirillaceae bacterium
GGCTAGGCGCATAAATGATTCGTCATTCATTCATTGATGACCTGTTCAAAGCTTTGACTCAAATGGTTCACGGTCATGGCATATAACAGGCTGTGGTTATAACGGGTAATGACATAAAAATTATTCATACCGTACCAATACTGAAAGCCGCTGTCGGTTTCAATCTTAAAAGGCAAAACCGGCTCATCATCGACCATCGATTCGGTTGGAACCCATCCGAAGGCTTTGGTCTCGGCAACGGTCGTTGACAGGGCTAACTTGGGTGCCAAAGCCTGATCAATATCATCGCCCATTACCGCAGCGCGTATCGCCACCGGGCGGCCGTCTTGCCAACGATGGCGTTTGAAATAATTGGCCACACTACCGATGGCATCCACCGGGTTATCCCACAGGTCAATATGCCCGTCGTAGTCGAAATCGACTGCATAGGCTCGGATAGATGACGGCATGAACTGCACCAGCCCCATAGCACCCGCGTAAGATCCTTTGACAGAGAATGGATCAATATTTTGATTTTTGGCAAATAACAGATATTCGGTTAATTCTTTTTTGAAGTAAGTTGCGCGACTGGGATAGAAAAAACCAATAGTGGCCAATGCATCGAACACTTTGTAGCTGCCAGTGTTGCCACCAAAACGAGATTCAATGGCGATGATAGCCAGGATAATTTCAGCAGGAATGCCATATACCATTTCAGCGCGCTCAAAGGCGACACGATGCAGGTCGTAATAGGCACGTCCTTTTTTAATGGTGTCGGCCGATACAAACATGGGTTTGTAACTTTTAAAGGTTTTGGTTTTCTCAGCAGGACGGCTTAACGCCTTAATGATGCTTTCTTGGTAGGTCACCTGATCGAACCACTGCACCAGCTCCTTTTCAGAAAAGCCATGTTCTGCCACCAAACCCTGAATATAGTCTTGAACATCTTGTTGTTGGCTAAAACGTTCTGCAAACGCAGGCAGGCTGCTTATCAACAGTATGGCTATGATCACTACCCTATTTATCATATTGGCATGGGTCCCTGTGTTTTTACTGCGGCGTTTGCTGACCTCGCCGCTGAAATAATTGCGTCACGACCGCTATAATTTACGGTGTGTTGAAATCGACATTAACAGACCGAATCCGGCCATCAAGGTCACGATTGACGTGCCGCCATAACTCACCAACGGCAGCGGTACACCCACTACGGGCAGTATGCCACTGACCATACCGATGTTGACGAATACATAAATAAAGAAGGTCAAAATCAGGCTGCCGGCCAGCAATCGCCCAAAGCTTTCGCGCGCGCGGGCAGCAATCATTAACCCTCTACTAGTAATGGCCAAGTACAAAACGATCAGCACTACGACCCCAATATACCCCATTTCTTCTGCCAATACTGCGACAATGAAATCGGTATGGCTCTCTGGCAGAAAATCCAATTGCGCCTGCGTACCCAACATATAGCCTTTGCCTTCAAGCCCACCAGAGCCAATCGCCGTCTTGGATTGGATGATATTCCAACCCGAGCCAAACCGATCACTTTCTGGATTTAAAAAGGTTAATACGCGCTGTTTTTGGTACTCGCGCATCACAAATATCCACAGCGCTGGCGCTAACATTAAGACCAATGCAACCAAACCCAAGATCAAAGCCCAACTCATGCCAGCCAAAAAGATGACGAAAATACCGGAGATCGCAATCAGCAATGAGGTACCCAAATCGGGCTGTTTGAGGATCAATACAAAGGGAATCGCCAGAAAAACAAAGGAAATAGCAATGTGCTTAAACCGTGGTGGCAAATGATAGCGGGTTAAATACCATGACAGCATGATGGGTACCGCCAGCTTCAGAATCTCTGATGGCTGAAATGCGGGGAGTCCAGGGAGGTCGAGCCAGCGCGTAGCACCCTTGCCCTCAGTACCCATAAACAATACCGCAATCAGCATACCCACGCCGGCAATGTAAGCCAGAAAACCCCAATGGGTATAAAAGCGCGGGTCAAACTGTGCCACCACTACCATCACCACAAATCCGACACCCATGTGTATGGCTTGTCGCTCAACCATGGCTTCATTGCCGCCAGACGCACTGAATAAAATCACCAAGCCTGCCAAACATAGAATCGCAATCAGCAGTAACAAAGGCACATCAATGTGCAGCCGATAACTCAATGGCGTGCGCTTGGAGAAATCCAAATCATTGAGGGATCTTACAAACTCTTGTGGCATTAGCGTTTGTCTCCTCTCAGAATCCAGCTTTCAAACATCTGACGCGCAATCGGCGCCATGGCACTACCGTGCTCACCATTTTCCATAAAGACGGTCACCACGATGGATGGATCTTCGTAGGGTGCAAATCCTGTAAACCAACCATGGTCGCGCAAGCGTTCGTCGATGTCCGCGGCTTCATACACTTCGTCCGCACCCAAAGAGAATGTTTGTGCGGTACCCGTTTTACCCGCCATTAAAAACTTCGATCCATAACCGGTACCACGTGCCGTACCCTTAGAAGAGTGCAGCACATCCCGCATGGCACGTTTCATTTTATCCCAGTCACTTTTGGGTAACTTCAACGACTCTGGAATATTGTCGTTTAACGCTGACCGTATCGGCGCACTAGCTGTATCAACCAACTTGGGTACGATCCACTCACCATTATTAACCAAGGTGGTGGTCGCCACAGCCATTTGGACTGGGTTAACCAAGATATAGCCCTGTCCAATGCCGAGGTTGACCGAATCCCCTGCGAACCAGGAAAAGCCGTGGCGGGCTTTCTTCCAGTCACGCGATGGGTTAATACCCGTGCGCATGTTGCCAACATCAAGCGTGGTATTCATACCGAAACCAAATTTCTCTAAGGAATCGTGCATGGCCTCTAATTTCATGCGAAAAGCCAAATCATAAAAATAGGTATCACAGGACTCAATAATGGCGTCCATCAGGTCGACGAAGTTGGCATGACCACCCTCTTTCCAGTCGCGTTTCTTAATTGTTTCGTCAGTGGGTAAAATATAGAAACCTGGATCAGGAACCTTATAGTTCCAGGTGGTTGCCTTCGCGGCAAGGGCACCCAATGCCAAAAATGGCTTAATCGTGGATGCTGGTGGGTATAGTCCACGGGTTGCGCGGTTCAAAAATGGCACGTCCCGTGAGTCACGCAACACCGCATAATCATCGTTGCTGATACCCGTGACAAAGGCATTGGGGTCAAAGCCGGGTGTCGAGACCATGGCCAAAATACCACCCGTTTTGGGGTCCATGGCAACAACTGCTCCACGGGTGTCTGTCATCAGGCTTTCAGCCAACAGCTGCAATTCAGAGTCTAGGTACAGCGTAAGGTCTATACCCGGTGTCGGCATGTTCTTTTCAAGCACCCTCAGCACACGGCCCTGCGCATTGGTTTCAATGAGCTGGCTACCGGGTGTCCCAAGCAAGTCGCGTTCGTAGGTCTTTTCTACGCCGGTTTTACCGATGTGGTAAGTACCTGCATATTGGGTGGGATCATTGGCCTTCATTTCAGTTTCGTTAATTTTTCCAACGTAACCGACCACATGGGCAAAACTGGAACCAAAGGGGTAACGGCGCGATAACGTGGCATTAATCTCGACACCGGTTAAAAAGAAACGATTGACGGCCACGCGTGATATTTCTTCTTCAGACAGGTTCTCTTTTAACACCACCGGCTCGTATGGCCGTCGTTTGCGCTCAATACGGGTACGAAAGCGGTCTTCTTCATAATCAGATATCGGCAATATCGCGCGAATGGTCGCGAGGGTGTCATCGAGATTTTTAACCCGCTCTAGCACCAATTGCAGGTTATGGCTCGGCACGTTTTCTGCCAGTAGCACCCCATTGCGATCGTAGATCAGACCACGCGTGGGATTTAGGGGCTCTACTTGAACACGATTTTCAGTCGACAGGGTGGCATAGACATCATGCTGAACGATTTGCAGGTAAAACATGCGCGCAAGCAATGCGCCCACGAGTAAGAAAATGACAAAAACAGCAAACAACATGCGGCCAAAGAAAAGACTTTTCTCGCCAGCACGGTCTTTTATGCTTTGCGTTTCAGCCAATCTTCCGCTCCTGACTATTTGTGATAGGGGTGGTTATTCAATACGGTCCAAGCACGATATAACTGCTCTGCCACAAGGATGCGTACCAAGGGATGAGGCAAGGTCAATCGAGACAAACACCAACTGCCCACTGCTTGTGACAATACCTCTGGATCCAGTCCATCAGGCCCGCCAATAGCCAGCGCAATATCAGTGCCTTCGTGGCGCCATTTTTCAGCTTGCTCGGCCAGTTGCTCAGTGCTCCAATCTTTGCCCGCTAAATCCAAGGTAAACAACCGTTCATTGGATTTTACTGCAGCCAAAATAGCCTGACCTTCGGTTTTCATGATGCGTTTTAAATCGCTGTTTTTGGTGCGCTGACCCGCGGGTAACTCAACAAATTCAAGCGAAAAATCTTTTGGCAAGCGCTTAACGTATTCTGCCACACCGTCATAAACCCAATGTGGCATCTTCGTGCCTACTGCCAAAACACGGATTTTCATAACGCGTCGGTAGAACTCGGTCTTGGGCCTTCCCACAAACGTTCTAGGTCATAATAGGCACGTGTCGCTGGTGTCATGACGTGAACCACGATATCACCAAAGTCGATCAAGACCCATTCAGAGCCAGAATCACCTTCTTTGCCCAGTGGTTCAAAGCCCTTTTCTTTGGCTTTAACGCTCACATTTTCGACCAATGCCTGCAAGTGACGGCTAGATGTACCGCTTGCAATGATCATGTAATCAGCGATAGAAGTCTTGTCATGGACGTCAATTTCAAGAATTTCTTGTGCTTTAATATCTTCAAGTGCATCAATCACGATGGCTTTGAGTGTCTCTACTGACATGGTTTACCTGTATTCAAGTTTTTAAAGGCCGCTATTATATAGGTGCTGAGCCAAAATGTAGTCATAAACAGCGGGTACAAGCCAATTATTATGAGATTTAACGTCATGTCTAAGCAACGTACTGGAAATCGGGACATCAAACTCGGGCAGCAACATGACCTTACCATGGGCGCTGCGGGCCAGTGATGACCAGTCATCTGTCATCGCCGGTGATAAAAACCGCTGCACCGAATCAGGCACCTCGGTTAGGGAAAACCCCGGACGGCCTACCACTACCAAATGCGCCAAATCGGTCAATTCAGTCCATCGGTGCCAGCTTGCCAATTGGTGCAATGAATCGCCACCCATGACAAATACCAAAGATTCCTGCTCGGGCCCTTCCGCACGCATGGCAGTAAGGGTATCTACCGTGTAATGCCCTACCCCAGAATGCGCTTCGCGATCATCGATGGCACAGCGTGCTTTAACGGTATCGGGCAAGGCTTGGATACCAATGGCTAACATGGTCAAGCGGTGGTGGGTACCTGTGGTGGGTTCGGCTTTGTGGACCGGTACACAGCACGGCAAATATAAGAACACGGATGGGTTTAATGCCGGCACCAGATGTTCAGCTACGGCAAGATGCCCAACATGAACGGGATCGAAGGTGCCGCCA
Source organism: uncultured Saccharospirillaceae bacterium (assembly GCA_913063165.1). Taxonomy (GTDB): domain Bacteria; phylum Pseudomonadota; class Gammaproteobacteria; order Pseudomonadales; family Natronospirillaceae; genus CAJXZL01. The sequence goes on from CAJXZL010000078.1 coordinate 5,539, forward strand.
TAGACGACTCTCATGAGCGAATCTGACCGTCGCCAAACACAATGTATTTCTGCGATGTCAGACCTTCCAAACCAACTGGACCACGGGCATGAAGCTTGTCGGTAGAAATGCCGATTTCAGCACCCAAACCATATTCAAAGCCATCAGCAAAACGGCTCGAGGCGTTAATCATGACCGAACTCGAATCTACCGCGCGCAAAAAGTGCATGGCACGCCCATGGTGCTGAGTCAAAATAACATCCGTATGGTGGGAGCCATAGTGGTTGATATGGGCAATGGCTTCTTCCATGTCAGCGACCACCCTTATGGCAAGAATGGGTGCCAAATATTCAGTCGACCAATCGTCTTGGGTGGCCGGCACACAGGAAATGATCTGTTGGGTCTTCTCACAACCACGTAATTCTACCTGCATTTTCCCCAAGACATCCTGTACCTGAGGTAAAAACTCATCGGCGACGGCTTTTGACACCAACAGGGTTTCCATTGCGTTACACACACCATACCGGTGGGTCTTGGCATTCACCACAATGGGCAAAGCCGCAATCAAATCTGCTGTTTCATCGACATAGGTATGGCAAATGCCATCCAAATGCTTAATCACAGGCACCCGCGCGATACCCGAAATGCGTTCAATCAGGCCTTTTCCACCACGTGGGATGATGACATCGATATAACGGGTGAGCACCACCAATTCATCGACTACTGACCGATCTTTGGTGTCGACCACTTGCACCGCATGCACAGGCAAATTGGCCGCTTCTAATCCGGCAGTCACACAGGCTGCCAGCGCCTGATTAGAATGAAGTGCTTCACTGCCTCCGCGCAAGATAACCGCATTGCCTGACTTCAAACTTAAACTGGCTGCTTCTATGGTCACGTTAGGACGTGATTCGTAAATCATGGCCACCACGCCCAAGGGCAC
>CAJXZL010000079.1 GCA_913063165.1 uncultured Saccharospirillaceae bacterium
CTGTGGTTGCCCGAGTAATTGCCACCCATCTGACCCATCATGGCGCTGTGGTTGCCCGAGTAATTACCGCCCTTCTGACCCATCATGGCGCTGTGGTTGCCCGAGTAATTACCGCCCTTCTGACCCATCATCCCGTAATGGTCAGCAGGCATCTTGCTGTGCATGCCAGATCGACGGGCGTTCATACCGTCTCTATCGCCACCGCGCTGAGACATATACTGTCCTGATTTGCGATCACATTCGCCATCATTGTTGTCGTTATCAAATCCGTAATTGCCCATGGTGCCATGGTGTTTTGCTATCGTGCCAACAGCACCTACAGCCAAAGCTGATAGCAATAACACCAAGGTCACCTTTGATCCTTTACTGGTTGGTTTAAAGCGTTTCATCTGGTCTCTCCCATCTAAAAAGGCGGTTTACCTTTGTCATGCAATTAAGATACACCTAAATTCATTAACGCACCTTTGCTGAATCATTAAAAATTGTTAACTTTCAGATTCTGATTAAGGGGTACACTGGTAGGGTATGGATACGCACTAGCGCATAGGTAAATTAACAGGGCCGAATGCATGAAAATTCTGATCATTGAAGACGATAAAATCTTGCTTCAGCATATTAAACAGGGTCTCACGCAAGCGGGATATTCTGTCGATGTCAGTGCCGATGGTAAAGAAGGCCTATTCATGGCCGCGTCTGAATCCTATGACCTTCTGATTGTAGATCGCATGCTGCCGCACATTGACGGGCTGACCATTATCAGAACGCTTCGAGCGTCCCACACTGAAACTGCGGTATTGATACTCAGCGCATTGGACGAAGTTGACCAACGGGTTGAGGGTCTGTCTGCTGGTGGCGACGACTATCTCACTAAGCCTTTTGCCTTTAAAGAATTGCTAGCACGGGTTCAAGCATTGTTACGCCGCGCCCAACAACCCCTTGAAAGTGTGCCTGAATTGCGCGCTCAAAATGTGCGGCTCGATCTTATTAAACAAAAAGTATGGGTGGGCGACACGGCTGTTTCAATGCAACCTCGGGAATTTAGGTTGCTGGAGTATCTGATGCGCCACCAGGGTGAAGTGGTGTCACGTACCATGTTGTTGGAAAATGTCTGGGAGTACCATTTCGATCCACAGACCAATATCATTGATGTACACATCAGCCGATTGAGACAAAAGCTCGATACCAATAGGGAAAAGAGTTTAATTACCACTATGCGAGGCGTGGGCTATGTATTGGAAACGCATTAACGCATTTGTGCGCACCTCCAGTTTTCGATTTGCTTTGATGACGATGGGCATAATCTGGCTGGTTACCACATTGGTACTCGTCGCCATGTATGGGTTACTGAGACAAAGTGTGTGGCAAAACATCGACAGTCGCATGAACCAATATGCCAGCGTGGTAACCAATGCGATAAGCGCGCAACCCGACTTGGTGGCATCTGAGATTCTAGAGCAATTTCAAGACATGCCCAGTTTTCATATCAGTATGAATACAGACACCGATAGCAGTCGAATGAATGACAGCTATAGCCTCATGGCAGAGCATCACAGCGGTTTATCGCGGCCACCAGACCACCTACTTCATGCGCAACAAATGATGCGCAACATGGGCAACCAGCAAGTCATGACTCGGGACATCCCCCTGCCTGACGGTTCATCGGTTCAACTGGCGCTTAACGTGGATTACTTAGATGATCTCAACCACGATCTATTTAAGACCTTGATGCGCGGGATATTGTTTACATTGATATTGGCCATTGTAGGCAGCATTATTTTGACCCGACGGAGCTTGAAAAGAACCAACCAAATTAACGAAGCCTGCACGGTTATCATGGCGGGCAATCTTGATCACCGACTTCCAGTACCGACGCCAAACAACAGTGCAACGAGGTTGGATGACCACGACCAGATGGCGGCGAATATCAATGCCATGCTCGATCGTATTCAAGCACTCATGAACAATGTACAGCAGGTATCTGACAACATAGCCCATGATCTGAAGTCTCCTTTGGCGCGCCTAAGAACCCATTTAGAAAAGATTCAATATGACCAACCGTCTGACGCGATTCAAGATGCGTTAAATGAAGCAGATCGGATGATGATACTGTTTAAGAGTTTGCTAGGCATTGCACGACTTGAAAGCATGACGCTGACCCATACAAAACAGGTTGATATGTCCAAATTATTGGCTGATCTCACTGAATTATATGAACCCGTGTTTGAAGATGCCGGCATCACATTCGTAAACGCCATCGAACCAGGTGCAATACGGGGTGACGCTGATCTATTGTTTCAGGCCATGACCAACCTACTCGACAATGCAGTCAAGTTCACGCCCACAGGCGGCAACATACGTCTTGTCAGCCAACAAATGGCAAATGGCTACCACATTGTATTATCGGACTCTGGGCCTGGCATTCCTGACAAGGACATCGATCATGTTATGGAGCGGTTTTATCGTGTTGACAGCGCGCGCTCTACCCAGGGATTTGGCCTTGGATTGAGTTTGGTGAAGGCCATTATCGGACATCACCAAGGCACCATTAGTTTGAACAATCGCAATGGCTTATCCGTCGCGTTGTTTTTCCCAATATGAGGCGATCGCCGATGGTGCAGAAAACAACACAGACTCGATCATCGAATCCTCAACGCAGACTATGGGCGATGGCCTACCTCGTGATTTTCGCCCTACTAGGTTCAGGGCCGGCAGTTGCGAATCATGTGCTGTTGCCAGATGGGTCCCCTATAGCGCTTCAACAATCAGGGCAAGCTGCATTTGCAACCCTACAAGAAGCCATCGACCACCTAATCGACGACCCTACTACTGACTGGCAATCAGTCAATGTAGAGGCATTGCGTCTGCATTTACGTGATATGAATGCGGTGATGATGGAGGTAGATGTCACTGACGTAGTGGCTATTGAAAATGGTCTATCAGTGTTGGTACAGCCACGAACGCCGCTCGCTGGAGCCGCACTGTCACGTATGCTCACAGCCCATCCTGCTGCGCTGGCAATGGAGACTGGGTGGGTCATGCGTGTCGTTCGAGAAAAGAGGGGATATCGGGTCAGGACCACCGGTCAAAATGCTGTAGATGCCGACAAGATACGAGGACTCAGCTATGCAGGTTGGATGGCCATGGGTAACCACCACCCTTTGCATCACTGGGGTATCATAACGGGACAAAATCCACACGAATCCCACCACTAATCCATTTATTGAAGATCAGAGCACAATCAAGTTGCCGAGCCATAGCTTCGTAAGGGTAATTTGAATTGCCCGAAATAGTGCCGATGAATGGTGGGTAACAGCGGTGATGGCTTTTTGAATGCAGAACATAGCGAATGATTAGGCGCCAGAAGGACTCTGACGCCCGTTCAAGTTAAGCTGTGACGCCTTGGCTTAACAGATACTCATCATAGCTGCCGTGGAAATCGACAACACCAGTCGGTGTGATTTCGATAATGCGGGTAGCCAAAGATGACACGAATTCACGGTCATGGCTGACAAAAACCAAGGTGCCAGGATAGTTATCAAGCGCGAGGTTTAGCGCCTCAATTGATTCCATGTCCAAGTGGTTGGTAGGCTCGTCCAGCAACATCACATTCGGGCGTTGCAGAATCATTTTGCCAAACAACATCCGACCCTGCTCTCCACCTGAAATGACCTTAACTGACTTACCAATGTCGTTTGATGAAAACAGCATGCGACCCAATGTGGCACGAATGACTTGCTCGTCGTCACTTTCCTTGCTCCAACGACTCATCCATTCAAATAAAGTATCGTCCATATTAAAGTCGGCTGAGTGGTCCTGAGCATAGTATCCAAAGGTGGCGTTTTCAGCCCATTTCACTTCACCCGCAGTTGGCGATGCATCACCGATTAGCAGCTTCATTAACGTGGTTTTACCCGCGCCGTTAGGGCCAATAATGGCTATTCGCTCACCTACCCCGACCATTAAATTCACATCGCTAAACACTTCTTCGTCATAGCTTTTGGCCACGCCCATCACTTCCAATGCTTGGCGGTGCAATTTCTTATCTTGATCAAAACGGATAAAAGGACTCACTCGGCTTGAAGGCTTCACTTCAGCCAATGTGATCTTGTCAATTTGCTTGGCGCGCGATGTCGCTTGCTTAGATTTAGAGGCGTTGGCTGAGAAACGCGACACGAATGCCTTCAGGTCAGCAATTTGTGCTTTCTTCTTGGCATTTTCAGAATGTAGCGTCTCACGCGCTTGCGTGGCTGCCGTCATATATTCGTCATAGGTACCAGGGTAAACACGCAATTCACCGTAGTCCATATCTGCCATGTGCGTGCACACACTGTTTAGAAAGTGGCGATCGTGCGAAATAATAACCATGGTGCAATTTCGGTCATTCAGTACCGTCTCTAACCAACGAATGGTGTTGATGTCCAAGTTGTTGGTCGGCTCATCCAATAGCATGATGTCAGGATCTGAAAACAAAACTTGCGCCAACAGCACGCGCAACTTCCAACCCGGTGCAACCTGTGACATTGGACCATAATGCAGTTCTATTCCAATCCCTACACCTAGCAGCAATTCTCCAGCACGGGACTCAGCGGTATAACCGTCCATTTCACCATAGGCCGCTTCTAAATCGCCTGCACGAAACCCATCGGCCTCGCTCATTTCAGGCAAAGCATAGATCGCATCACGCTCAGATTTTACTTTCCATAGATCATCATGACCCATGATGACAGTATCAATGACACTGAATTCTTCAAATGCAAACTGATCCTGCCGCAATTTACCAATGCGCTCATGACTGTCCTTAGACACATTACCTGCTGTAGGCTCTAGGTCACCGCCCAATATTTTCATAAAGGTCGATTTACCACAGCCATTCGCGCCGATGAGGCCATAGCGATTGCCAGGTGTGAATTTTACAGAGACGTCTTCAAACAGTGGCTTAATACCAAACTGCATCGTGATATTTGCGGTAGCTAACAAAGTCTTATTTCCAGTGTAGTCTGCATTGAACTAGGTCCTCCCCATCTTTTGACAAGAATCAAAGGCCCTAAAAATTGGGCGCGAATTATGCCCCAACAACAACTAAAACGCACATTATCTTTGCAATTAGCAAGACCCTGCTGTCAACAAAACAGTAATGGGACGCCCCAAAAAGCCAATATTATCGAAAAAATGGCTGTTCCTGATGCCATCCACCACTGCAAAGCATTAGCCAACCTACTTACCTGTCACTCTCGGCAGCTAGCAAAGCGCGGTGTGACCAGAATGGCATTGCCTGGCGCAATACAGGACAAAGAGTTGGCATTGTTATCAGCCAATGCGGGCATAATAATTTTCCATATCTGGAACGAAACCCTTGAAGTCGATCAAGATTACATTGCACGTTGCGACATCCAGACCACGACTACCCACATTCCCTGGGCTGTATTTTCAACCAACGGACATCCTGAAGATCGAACTGGACTTCCCAAACTATGGTTAGAAATAGCCATAGACAGCAACTGTTCCGAGGATACGATATTAGCTTGAATTACGGTCTCCTGCGGTCCGGTTCTGGCCACGAAATGTTTGGATCAGAGGCGGTTGTATTCTAGGACCGCTTAGGCAGTTCAGAAACAGCTAAAGGATTATGTGTCGACTCAACAGCGGAAGAGCAAACAAAACGCGCTTTTCTAAAAAGTGAAAAACAACTGTTTGTGTCGACTGTGAGGCCTGTATAAAAGGTAGTGAACCGCCATAAGGACAGCCTATATAGGGGATTAAATAGCGGCCAAGGCACTCAAGCATAACTGCACGATGCGTCATCATGCCGTCGTTTTTATGATAGGGTTATTGCATCTGCAGCAATATCCGTCAGGTACAGGCTACTTGATCCAAAGATAGAGGCAACAATGAAAAAAATAAAAAATGAAAAAGAAATGATAAAAAAGGCGATCGAAGCAGGCGTTGCCTATGGAGAGGCACGGGGTGCGGTAACCTTCGAACCGACGGACTCTGCAAACGAAAAAATCGCCTATATTTACCGATTATTGGTGCATGACAAGATCATACAACCCATTGCAGAAGATCAGGTTTCTCAACAGTCCATGCGTCACAAATTGGCCATCTGGGCCTCAAAACTGCCTTAGCTTGAACAGTGTGAAGCCACCTTCAATTTCTAATGTCGCCCAACCAAAAGCAGTTGATCTGTTTTCATTCGACGACCAAACCTTCTCACGCTGGACTACCGAACAACCCAAGGATTACCCAGGTTTCGCCATGCGTTTGAACCACCGGCAATGTCGATGACGTTTTGATAGCCCATTTGCACGAGTCGCTGGGCCGTTTGCCGGCTCATTGAACCACTGCGACAATAAATCACCAGCGGCGCCTCTTTATCCGGGAAGGCGGATGAGATGGCCTGTAAATCGTTAAAGGCAATACTGGCATCGGTACCTGG
>CAJXZL010000080.1 GCA_913063165.1 uncultured Saccharospirillaceae bacterium
CGTATTACTGGATTTACCAAAGATGTGGTAATGGGTCAGGACCTGGTAGCCACCTATATTACCGATGACTATAAGGCCGCGGTAAAAGAGGTACTGGATAAGGCTCTCGCAGGTGAGCAGACCGCCAACTACGAATTCCCGTTGTTTACAGAAAGTGGTAATCGCGTAATGATTTTGTTAAACGCAACCACACGCCGTGGTCCATCGGGCGAAGTAACGGGTGTAATCGGTATCGGGCAGGACATTACAGAACTCGATCAATACCGAACCAGTATTGAAAAAAGTTATGATGAGCGCTCTAGAGAACTCAATGAGGTTTTTAAACTGAGTCCAGATGGTTTCGTGTTTTTTGACAGCAATAACCAAATTGTCATATCGAATCCTGCATTTTGGACCATGACTGCTCTTGAAGAAAAAGACTTGTTAGGCTTGTCAGAAGAAGAATTTATTCAAATAATGGGTAAGTTGATGGCCAAAGAATCTTTCGCTGTTTTTAACCAATTTCTTGAACAACCTGGCAGAAATACCATTCTTAACTTAGATGAGCCATCATTCAAAGTGCTCGGTTTTACTACTCGATTGCTGGTGGACAATCAGAAATTAACACGAGGTAAGATCCTGTACTTCAAAGACATCACCAGTGAAGCTGAAGTTGACAGAATGAAAAGTGAATTTCTATCCACTGCTGCTCATGAACTTCGGACGCCATTGGCCAGTATTCTCGGGTTTAGTGAACTGTTACTCATGCGAAGTTATACAAAAGAGCAAGAAAATGAAATGGTTAATACCATTTACTCGCAGTCCACGGCACTAAAAAGGCTCCTTGACGATTTATTGGATTTGGCACGTATTGAAGCGCGCGCAGCAAAAGTAGTCAACAAAGTGACTGCTGATTTAGGCAGTATTGTTGAAAATAGTATTAGAACGATTGAAGGCATTAACCCAAATTGGCACGTTGCGTTTCACAAAATAGGCAGTGATTTCACCCTAAAATGCGACATCGAAATGCTACAACGAGCCGTCGTTAACGTGATCAACAATGCCTTTAAATATAGTCCGGTTTACCCAAAAGTCGTGGTGTCATTAGAAGAAAAAGAGGATAGTTCAGGGTATATGATTTCAACAACGGATAATGGTATTGGGATGTCAGAAGACCAAGTGAACAATTTGGGCACTCGATTTTGGCGTGCCGACGACTCAGGTAGTATTCCAGGCACAGGCCTCGGCGTTGCACTAGTGATGGAAATTTTAGATTTACATGACGGTTATATGGTTGCTGAAAGCTCATTAGGAAATGGGACAACAGTAACTATTCATTTAAACAGGGTTGCAAAATAGTTCATTTACAGCCACATTACACTGAAATAAAATAGATAATCTGTAACTTGGGATAGAAATTACGATGCCAACTAAAATTTTAATTGTGGATGATCAAGAAGCACTACGTAAGTTAGTGCGCATGACATTAGAGGGACCAGACTTTACATTTCAAGAAGCCTATACGGGTGATGCAGCACTAGAGATGTTAGATGAATTTAAACCAGACATGGTAATACTTGATGTAATGATGCCAGGAAAGCATTCTGGCTATGAAGTATGCAAAATCATCAAGAACACGAGCGCTTATTATGGAATTAAAGTGATTTTATTGACGGCTCGGGGCCAGAAAAATGATTTGGAAGAGGGTCTTCGTGTTGCTGCAGATGCTCAAATGATAAAGCCATTTAGCCCGGCAGCATTGCTCAATAAAGTAAAGGAAGTACTTATTTTAAGTTAATAGTGACCAGGCCGGATTTTTGGTCACTAAACTATTTCAACAAAGCATTTCGCTAAAGCTTCAACGGCTCCACTACATGCAATGTCCTTTGGGGGAACGGTATCGAAAGACCCGCCAGTTCAATTTCTTCTTTAACTTTTCGATTCATTGCCCAATAGATTTCCCAGTACACATCAACAGGTGCCCACATTCTAAGTTGTAAATTGATCGAACTATCACCCATCGAAAACACCATAACTTGAGGTGCTGGATCAGCCAACAGACGCGATTCAGTAGCCGCAACTGCTAGCAATACTTTCAACCCAACCTCGATGGAATCTTGATAATCGATACCAACCGTGATTTCCATGCGCCGCTTACCATTTCGGGTAAAATTTTTGATTGCCCCCCCCCATAAACTGTTGTTAGGTGCCGAGATATATAGGCCGTCTGCAGTTTCAATCACGGTTACAAAAACCCCAATTTCACGCACCGAACCGCTGACATCTCCACAGGTAATAAAATCGCCGACTGTGAAAGGCCGAAGAAACAGCAACATGATTCCAGCAGCGATATTGCTTAGGGTGTCTTTCAATGCCAAACCAACAGCAATACCGGCTGCACCTAACAGTGCAATGATACTATTTGTATTGACTCCAAAGACATCCAGTACGATCAATAAACCCAATGTATAAACAAGATAAGCTGCCATCGCACTGATTAACGGCATTAACGTAGCATCTATTCGTTGCATCTTTTCATTTGCACCGATTATCGACCGCTTAACAAAACGCGCAATCACAACACTTGCAACGACAATCGCCATGGCCAAGAAAATCTTGTACCCCAAGTCGATAACCGTTGACGAATTTCCTTCCCAATATTTCACCAACTGTTCTTTCATTAGAATTAATTCCTTACAATTTATGCGGGCCAAAAACCCATAAAGTCGCGAATATTATAGACTGCTGCGCACTCCAGAACGGTATGGTGTTAGCAGTAAGTAGCAGCATATATTAAACTATGGAAATTGACGTTGTGGGGGTTTATCAATAAAGGCGACATAATAGCGCTTTGGGTAGTTCTACACCAGTTTATGAAACACAGAACAGGGGGTATTACGTTGAACAACAGCTCAGCCTTTCGCATACCCTTGTATTGCATCATTGTGATGTTGTGTGTCGTTCGCTCTGCTAGTGCAGCCTCGGTTCCATGTGCGATGGGAAACGAGACATCAATTATGGATGTAACCTACTGCCAACTCGGGAACCAATTGAATGTACCTGCGCGGTGGCTTGATTCAATTTTTGCGAATCCTGGCCAAAAGTCAGGGGGTAAAATACAGGTCACTGCCCTACTAGGCACACGATTTTATGACGATAAAACGATTGAAACAGTTTCAGCCGTTAGAGCCCGAGTTTTTCTTCCAAACCTAGAAGACAAGTTGCGCATACAAATCACGACCAGCCAGAATACCAAGGCAAATGACAGTCAAGGGCCCGCTAAAGAACCCCAGTCCACTGGCCTGCAAACTGAAGTGTCGGCCATATTCACACCCGCATTGGGCAGTGCACAAATAGGTCTCGGATGGTCACTTAAGAACAACCTCGTAATATTGGGTCAAGCCAGCTTACCCCTAAAATTCGGGGATAACTCTAGTCAGTGGGGCATGATTCCTCGCATATTGTGGAATAAAGATGACGGCAACACATGGGTAAACCAATTCTATTGGGACCACTATTTCTCACCAACGCTCATGATTGGCTTGGACAATTCGCTGAGATATCGAGTGAATACTGATTGGACATCAAGGATTTCGACATTGAGATCCCGATTATTTCGAGGAAAATGGACGTATCAAGCCGCACTAGGCACACAATGGATCGAAGACCCACTATCCGATAACAACACCCATTGGGTGCAGATAAGTGCCGAACATACGTTGGGACGCCCATGGTTAAAAGGACAAATTGTGCCGGCCGTCATTTGGGATGAAGCAATTGGACCTGAAGGCAAACCACAAATTACCTTTAACCTAATTGCAACCCTAAACTAGACTAAGTGGCGCTTACACCTGCGATTATGAGGCGGTTCGATGCTGCTGTGCCTTTATCAAAAAGGGGGGATACTGTACAGTTCGAATAATCCAAAGCCAAAGCCACAGGATTTGAAATAGATCCAGCTTATGCGCTTTTATGTATCAACGGTATTTTATTGAGAACCCAACGATGAATTTTAATGACATTTTCACATCAATCCAAAGCCTCGGATTTGATCAGGAATGGGTAAGAGAATCTTTGATTGAAATTGCGCTCATTTTTGGTGCTTTGATTACTGCATGGTACGTCAATAGAAAACTCTCTCAACTGGTAAAGAATCATCCTAGAGAGAACATCAATCACTTTGATATGTTTTACTTTTTGAATCAATTTCAACCCTACTTTTTTGTATTCGTCGCTTTCCTATTTTTAGGCGTCAGTTCTGGTATCAGCAATGCTGTTTTAGCAGACTCATTGATCATTAAAATAGCCCAGTCTCTTTTCGTTTCAATTTTCGTTTACAAGTTACTATCCAATAATATTGCTAATCGCATTAAACGCTCTGGCGCCGCATGGATTTTCATCCCTTTGGCAATATTAATTACAATGGACTGGTACAACCCTGTTGTTAACTATCTCGATGCTATTTCTTTTGAGGTAGGCAACATTCGCATTTCTGCCTATGGCATTACCCGCGCGTTGATATTTGGCACACTCATTTTTTGGATGGGTAGAAAAACCAACGATGTCGGCAAACGCATTATTCGCAATCAAGATGACATTGAGATCGGCACCAAAGAAGTCATAGTAAAGCTGTTTGAAGTGGGCATATTTATATTTATTGCAGTCGTGATTTTGCAAGTGATAGGCATTAACTTTACGACTTTTGCAGTGTTTGGCGGCGCGTTAGGCGTTGGTATTGGTTTTGGCTTGCAGTCTATCGCTTCCAATTTCATCTCTGGCATGATTATTTTGCTAGATCGGTCACTGACCGTAGGCGATTACATTGAGATGGACGATGGCGCACAAGGCATCATCCGCGAACTCAATATGCGGTCGACGACCGTAGAAACCTTCGATGGCAAAGATGTCATGGTGCCCAATGAGAAATTCATCACCTCGAGCTTCACCAATTGGACCCATAAAAACACCAAGCAGCGGTACAGCTTAAATTTCCAAGTGAGCTATCAAACCGACCTGCATAAGTTGTTTGCACTGTTGCGTGAAATAACAGCAGCACACCCGTCAGTCCTAAGCGGGCCTGATTATCCAATCGAAGAGCAACCTGATGCTGAAATCTGCGGATTTGGTGATTCTGGTGTTGATATTCTGGTTGAATACTGGATAGAAGCCATTGATGACGGTAGACATCGGGTTGGCGGCGATTTATTGCTCAGTTACTGGGACGCATTTAAGGCAGAGGGCATTGAGATACCTTATCCTCAGCGAGAAGTGCGGGTATTAGACGGAAAATCACTGGACAAAAAATAAAAAGACAAGGGCCTCAGGGCCCTTTTTGTTGTTTTGAATAAATGGCCAATTGGAACATACGCATGGGCACCACTGACATCGAAAAAGCGTTATTGGCCTGTTTTGATCAACTCGACCAAGCGCTCCATAAGCTCAGCAACCGACTGCCGCAAGAAATGACCGCCCATTGGCAGCCTGAAGGCGTTATTGGCAACCACATTCAAACCGCGTTGACAGACTATTGGTATGACGACAACCGAGATGGCCGCATCACCACGCCTTATTTGGCTGTCGTCCAAGTTGACCCGTCAGTCTTGTCTACCATCGACAATATCAACACGCTGAAACGGACATTTTCAAAGTTGTGTAGTGGCATTGGTAAGTCGGCACCGAGCGTGCTGCCAGTATTAAAATCTACCCTGGCACATCGGCACCAGACCCTACATCACAGCTTACAACCTAATCAACTCTCGCGCCTGCATATCAAACAACTCACCAGAACGATTCCAACGCTGCCTGAGGTGCCGGAGAAAGTAGCCTTCAATTGGTACACCAGCGGTCGAAGTATCACGCACATAACCAAACAGGACGCTTGGCGGCGGTTGTGCGGGATGAATCAGGAAAGCAAACACATTCAAATACAGTTACAGGACCTGGCAAGGCTCCCAGACAATGAGCCACTCGCGGTTGTGCAGGTATTGGCGCCCATCATGCGCATTAATGTCAGGTTTGCGAATCGAGACAGGAAAGCACAAAATATCGCCCTGCCCCTGTTTATTCCGAACAACGCGCCCATGCCAGAGATCGTGCCACCGCCTGAATCCAAGCCAGAGACCCGAACGCGCAAGAGACGCAGCGACAATGTATTGGAAGATCAACCCTTCCTGAAAAGCTTGCGGGTTTATCGGTATCGCACCTAGCGGTATTACGCGCGATAGCTATCGTTTGCATGGGTTCTGTTGTCAGCGGTGATTGGCCGAATTTCTAACATCATCTAGGCGGCTAACCTTATTAGCTAACAAGCCACCCACT
>CAJXZL010000081.1 GCA_913063165.1 uncultured Saccharospirillaceae bacterium
TTGGATGCGATCAGTTTAGAAACCCTAAACATCGGTGGTGATCTGGATGTAACCGCACAGAACCTATCAGATCCAACACAGGGTTCGGTCGGCTTTAATGCTTCGGTTGATGCACAAAGCTTGCTTGTTTTGGCAGAAAATAGCTTGGATGTGAAAGCCGATGTAGCCATGACCGATGCAACCCTGAGATCGGTGCGTGATGACATCACCCTAGACCCATCGGTGTCCATGACATCGTCTGTTGGCGGTGTTGCTTTTGACGCCGTTAATGTACTCGTCGGAGCCAATGCGCAGGTGTCGAGTGCCGATACCTTAGATGTGACCGCTTCCAATACACTGGATATAGCAGCAGGCGTGATTCTAGATGCGACCGGTGCTGTAGATTTCAGCAGTAACACGCTGAGCATGGGTCTTGGGTCGCAGTTGCATTCGACCAACACCATTACGTTATCGACTGTATCTGATATGCAACTAGCGGCCATTAAGACTGAGTTTGATGGCGCTAACGCTTTTGATATCAGCAGTGGCGGTTCAATTACCGGTCGTCCAGACACCGCAGTGCATCTGACAGCGACGGGCATAAATGCGCAGGCGCATGTGTTAGCGGCTACCGGTATTGGTAATCCTTTGGTGATAGACATGCCGTGGTTAGAAGTGGAAACCACACAGGGCGATATCAACATTGTGGCGCAGCGCGGCTTCTACTCACCGTTGCTGAAAGCGGCAAATGGCGATGTGAACCTGAAAGTGCATGGTGACTTGGCGTTTGGCGACCTGATTGGTAACCCTTACCTGTGGATTGATGGCACCTTGGATGGTGAGCTGATCATCATGGAAGAGGGCAAGTTGGCCTCGAGTAAAGGGCTCAATATCGACCAGATTGATTTATTTGGCGAAGGACCTTTGGTACTGCAATCACCGAACATCAAAATCACGTTGGACAGTCAGGGTTCTGCGAACACCAACCTGTCTATGACTGGATTTGACGGACTCAGTGCTACCTCGATCGATGCGACCGTAGTAAACACCGACCGATTGACGGTGATGGAATACAAAGGCATAGACGGATCCATTGCGGTAGACGGCGATCTGCGTATGCTGAATGCACTGTCGCGCAATAGCCTCAATATCACCACCGGTGCGTTAACCCTGTCGTTGGACAATGTTGACCCAAGTGTGAAACCAGTAGACGGGCAGCTACAGACGCCATATGGCCAGTATTGGATCGACATGAAAGATATTTTCGTAACGACCAATGCCCTAGTCACCCGTTATGCTGATCCGATGTTGGTGGCTTTTAAGCCTAACAGCCCAGACATGGACCTCAGTGTTGCAGTTACCTTTGAGCGACTCAGTGCCGAATACTTGACGATGCGTGATTTGAACGCACCGTTATTGTACCCAAGCTTCAAGTTCTTACGTTCACAGGTACAACCCTTTAGCTTTGATTTGATCAGTGTTGGCATCAACCGTGAAGAAGAGTTGGATGTGGAGTCGCTAGAATCAGAGGAATCCGTAAATGAACAAGATGCGGCGGATTTTGAAGCCAATAAGTTGGTGGGCATTTAAATGACAGCAACTATTAAGCTTAAGGCAATGGTAAGGCGCACAGCGAAGCTGGGGTTTATCGGACTCTTATCAGGGCAGGTAATGGCTGTAGGTGTTCTGCCGCCGGAGCTGGATCCCATGGGGCAAATGCGTGAATACCAACGGCGTCAAATGCAGATTATTGCGCGCTTGAAGCAATTGGTGGTTGCGCCTGAAATTGTGGTGCGACCTCCGCCAACCTCTAGTGATAGTGAGCTCTCGTTTGTATTGCAAAACATCCGCTTTACGAAATCAGAGATTTTTACCAGAGATGAGTTGGTAGAGATTGTATCGCCCTACATGGGCAAAGATACCGGCTTTGAAACGCTGAACCATTTGGTTCAAGCGGTGAATGTCGCTTACCGGAACAAAGGCATCCTGTCGGCAGAAGCATTGTTGCCGCAGCAAGACATTGTGGACGGTACGGTCATTATCCAACTGGTCGAGGGCAAGTTGGGTAACCTGCTGGTTGAAGGCAACCGTTATATTGAAAGTGGCTATGTTAGGGAATGGATTCGCCAGGCATCTGGCAAGAACCTCATCAACGCCCAAGAGCTCGAAGTGGACATGACCCGGTTTAATCGGGTAAACGATGCACAGGTTTATGCCAATGCCCGTGCGGGTACAGAATTCGGCTTAACTGATATCGTCATAGTGGTGGAAGAGCCACAACAAAATTCCGTACAGGTGTTTGTTGACAACTATGGTTATGAGAGCTCTGGTGAATATGAGTTCGGAGTGATCTATCGCCGAAATGGTGTATTCACGGGTAACGACCGGGCTTACGTCTATGCCCAAGCGACCGCGGGCAACGTAGCGTTGAATGCCAATTATAATACCCCTTATAGAAATACCGGATGGCGATTCGGTGGTGGCCTTTCTGCCAGCGCAGTCGATATTCTTACCGGTGATTTCAAAGACATTGCGGTAGAGGGAACATCATACAGCGTCAGTGCCGACGCAACCTGGCTCGCGATATCCGAAAAAGACTATTGGGTGAATGCGACAGGTTCAATATCGACCGGCATCTCAGAAACATCAGTTGCAACGGTACTCATCAGTGACTATGCAACGCACCGTATTAACTTGGGTGTTAACGCCACAAGGGTATTACCTCAGTGGCGCCTCACGGGCCAACAATCCATCGAAGGCATCAGTACCGAAAATGCGCTAGTGGCAGACAGCCAACAGAATCTAATGATGTTATCGGGTAGCGCTTCGGCTACTTTCCAACCGAAAAGTGGCGTGTGGTATGGGCTGTCGCAATTTAACTACCAGTATACGGATGAAACCGGATTGCCGGGTGCGTTGGCATTTTCTTTAGGTGGTCCCACGTCTATTCGAGGATTTAAACCAGGTATTGTCAGTGGTGACACGGGCGCGCAGGGCAGTGTAGAAGTGCATAAAACCGGTATTCAGTGGCAGGGTACCCAACTTGACCCCTTTGTCTTTTATGATGTGGGCTCTGTATGGTCACTTAACCCAACCCAAACAGCCAAGGCGGCGGGTGTAGGCATCAGTTGGAGTACCAAGCAAAACCTGTCGTTTGATGTAACCTATGCCAAAGCCATTGAAGAAGTGGTGCCCAATCAAGCCGAAACCATGGTCTATGGTCGGGTCACTTGGGCATGGGGCAAGTAGGCGTTATCGGATAGACCATTGAAACGTAAAAAGGGCACTTATTGAGTGCCCTTTTTAATGCCTGTTTTCTGGCATGTGCAACGAAGGTAAAGGAATTACCGCGTTCTTTTCGCTCTGTCAGGTCGCTGACCCTTAGACGGTCCTTTTCGACTATCTGGTCGGCTGTCAGGACGGCCGCCGGGCTTGCTTGGGCGACCCGGTTTATCGGAACGGCTAGGCTTTTCACTTCGCCCAGGCTTGGCAGGTCTTCCCGGTTTGTCGGTTTTACCACGTTTATCAGGTCGGCCATTGCTGTCAGGCCGTCCGCTGCGCCCGTCACGACCAGCAGGTCTTCGGTCAGTGCTTGCCGGTTTGTTGGGGTTGAACGCAGGTTTACGTGCTTTCTTGGTAGGTACAGTGGCTTCGTTCGATGAGTCGGCAGTCATGGCCATCAAATCAGTGAGCTCTTTTTCAGTGAGGTCACGCCATTCGCCAACGGGCAATTTTTTCAAACCCACATTCATAATGCGCACCCGTTCAAGGCGGGTGACGTCGTACCCAAAATGCTCACACATTCTACGAATTTGGCGGTTTAGACCCTGCACCAAGGTAATACGGAATTGGTTGTTGCCTTCCTTTACCACAGGGCACCGTTTGGTCTTTACGCCCAAAATCGGCACGCCGTTGCCCATTTTTTGAATGAATTCGTCGGTGATCGCCTTATTCACTGTGACCACATACTCTTTTTCATGCTGGTTCCCAGCACGCAATACCTTGTTCACCACATCGCCGTCATTGGTAAGGAAAATCAAACCTTGAGAGTCTTTGTCCAGTCGGCCTATTGGGAAAATTCGCAGGCTGTGATTAACAAAATCCACAATGTTGTTTTTTACTGTCGCTTCGGTGGTGCTTTCTACGCCCGGTGGCTTGTTAAGTGCGATAAAAACCAAGGCCTCTTCATCGCGGGCCTCAATCAGTTGGCCGTTCACTTTCACGATGTCTTTGCCCGTGACCTGATCGCCAACACTGGCGCGTTTGCCATTGACGTAAACATTGCCCTGCTCGATATAACGATCAGCTTCGCGGCGCGAACAAATGCCACTTTCGCTGATAAATTTGTTTAAGCGCATGAAATTTTCCTGATTGGCGTCGGTAACGGCAGGATGTGATGTGGTCAGGACTGCCGTTTGTGATGAACGCTAATTTACTATAATTGGCGCCTGTCTGCCATGACAGTGCCACTGTTTGTCGCTGGCGATACTAGGGAGTAAAGCGGTGCTTGTTCCTGTTCAGTACCGATACGAGAAACAACATGATGGGTACCTCCACCAAAACACCCACTACGGTGGCAAGCGCTGCGCCTGACTGTAATCCAAATAATGAGATGGCCACCGCCACAGCCAACTCGAAAAAGTTAGATGTACCAATCAGACAAGCAGGGGCAGCGATAGTGAATGGCAATCGAATGAGTCGAGCGGCAAGGTAGGCGATACAGAAAATGCCTAGAGTTTGTAGCAACAAGGGCACTGCGATGAGAGCAATCACCAAAGGATTGTCGATAATTGTCTGAGCCTGCAGGCCAAATAACAGGATAACGGTTGCCAACAATCCGAATATAGATAAGGGCTGTAGCGTCGACAAGAATGAATCGATCTGAGCTTCACCATAGCGTTTGGTTAACAGTTGTCGGGTGGCATAACCTGCCAAGAGGGGAATGACAACAAAGAGGCTGACGGATAGTAACAGGGTACGCCAAGGCACCAAGATGCTATTCACACCTAATAGCAAAGCTGCAATAGGTGCGAACGCAAAAATCATAATCAAGTCATTAATGGCAACCTGCATTAACGTGTAGTTAGCATCTCCGTGGGTTAATTGGCTCCATACGAAAACCATTGCGGTGCAGGGCGCGACGCCAAGCAAAATCATTCCGGCGATATATTCATTGGCCGCTACTGGGTCAATCCAAGGCCGATACAATACGGAGAAAAAAAACCATGCGATCGCAGCCATAGAAAAGGGCTTTATGATCCAGTTTATCGACAGTGTTAATACCAAACCTGCTGGCTGCTTGCCAATATGCCCAATTGCGGCAAAGTCTACCTGTACCATCATGGGGTAAACCATCAGCCAAATGAGCGCAGCTACGACCATATTGACGCTGGCCCATTCAATATGCGACAGCGACAAAAACAGCCTAGGCTGCCAGTTTCCTAACAGCACACCCAATAAAATACATAAGCCAACCCATACCGACAAATACCGTTTGAATACGTCCATAGTGGCGTCCTCTAAGGTGTCATGTTTAGCATAGGTCGACTTTATTAAATCTGCTCACACCTTTTGGCTGCTTAGCCGACATGAGCATCTGGTGGACAAGCAAGGCAGTCGATCAATGACCTACCAATAGGAGACCAACTGATATGCAACGCCAAGAGCACTAGCAACACCCGCTCTGAGGTGTGCATTGACGCTCGCTTATTTGTAATCATAAAAATTGGCGTATTTAAACGGATGGCCCGTCAAATACTGGCTGCATCCAGTCTATTAAACGCTACCATTTCTCCACATTAACCATCGTTACTAAGGACCTCATTAGGATGTTTGGGATTATTGGAAATGGGTGATTTCAATCGGGAACAGGGTGGTGCTTATTTCCCATATTTCCATTAATCTGGTACTGTACTGTCGATACGGTTTAGGGAAGTAGCAGTGAAAATTAATGGCTTATTGAAATGAGACGCGCGCGCAGAGAGTCGATTGCAACGACACAACTATGGGATACTGAACCCATAGATGCTGTGGAAGCCTTACTGTGTGATCTTGTAAGTCATTATAACTGTACCCATGGATATGTAGCGTTAGACAATGGCATTGCCAGTAAAGAAATCGCAACCTGTAATGGCGATTACGACCAGTATGAGTCAGAAATCGACAAAGTTCAGGGAATTATTGGTCGTAACATACCCGTTCTGGTTGCAGATATGTCAGTACACCCCCTGTACAAGGATAGCAGTTACGTGCATTCGGGGAAAAAA
>CAJXZL010000082.1 GCA_913063165.1 uncultured Saccharospirillaceae bacterium
TTAAGTTTGGAATACTTGTTAGATGAACAGACCGATGAACACTATTTGATGAAAGCCGAGATATTCCGCCACCAAGGTTATTATGACAGCGCTGAATCTTGCCTTAGAGCGGTAAAAACGCCCGAGTTACAGGGCATCGTGAAGCAAATGAAGCAATGGTGTGCCGAAGGCAATACCCGTGTCATGCCATTGCTATAATACAAGATCAGACCACACCCATTGATATAGGAAACAGCCATGGCTGACCCCCAGTATGTTGAAGAACTCGACACCATTGACCGGATACAGGTGGTCACCTATCGACTCGGCATCACGCTTTGTGGTTTGGCTTTGTTGCTACCGGCCATCGACCAGTTTTACACTGGTGTCCTGTCCTATTTTCAGCCGGCACTCATGTTAGGCAGCATTGCGGTAGCTGCATCCCTCCATATTTACAGCAAGACGGTGCGCTATGCGCTTGCTCATGCTACCTGGCTTGCTTTAATCCTCTTTGCTTGTAGCACCTATTTTGACTGGCCTATTCATCAGGGGTGGGTCAATGGTTTGTTGCTCATTACAATGTCTGGCATCGCGTTTAAGGAACATTTTTGCTTCAAAATTCCGGGCTTAAAATACACCCCCGTGCTGCTATTGATGGCGACATTGGCACAGCTCGCCGAGCGCACCCACTTATTTGTGGGCGCCAGCCTGATTGCAGCAATCTTGATATTGTTTATGGCTGGAGCAAAATGGCGTATGCCTTTGCATTTTGATATTGGTGACAAGCGAAACTATCAGCAGTAGTGACTGCTATTCATTGCAATCACCATCGTTAAAATCCAGTGCCGCCAACATTGAGATGAGTGGGCTACACGCCAGTTTCGGCTAGGCCATTTTTACATCCTAGGCGAGTGCCCCTAACATTGAATAGACATTGCCACCCGTGAGATAGAGAAAATGCCCTTTGCAGAAACCGACCCGAACACACCCTGAGCGCCATAGTCTACACAATAATAATGGCACGAAAGTCATTGACGTTGGTGCGTGTCGGCCCAGTAACCACCAAATCGTCTAACGCCTGAAAATAACCATAGCCATCATTGTTCTTTCTGTAATCACTCACAGGGTTTCCCAGCCTAATGGCTCTTTTTAGCGTATCCGGGTAGACCAGTACGCCTGCGTTATCTTCAGTACCATCGATACCGTCCGTATCACAGGCGAGTGCATAAATCCCTGCGGCACCTTCGAGCTCAGCGGCCAGCGCCATACCGAATTCTGCATTTCGACCACCCCTGCCCTTGCCAGTCACGTGGACTGTTGTTTCACCGCCGGACAACAGGATACAAGGTCGCGTTACCGGTCCCTTACCAGCCACAATGGCGTTAACCAGTGCAACGTGATCCCGCGCAACCTGCCCACTATCCCCTTCAAGTCGATCACTGATAATGTGCACCCTATACCCTGCCTTTTTACCTGCAACAGCTGCGGCTTCTAAGGATATTTGTGGTGTGGCAATCAATGCATTTCTTGAAAAAAGCGGGCTGATATGACTGTTTTGCAGGGTTTGTTCCGCAGCGTTATTCAGATGATTTTGAATCGACTGCGGCACCTCAATGCCGTAGCGAATCAGTATTTCTTTCGCCTCACTCAGGGTGCTGGTGTTGGCAACCGTTGGCCCTGACGCGATAGTGGCTGGATCATCACCGGGTACGTCCGAAATAAGTAGCGTAACCACGGACGCTGGATAGGCCGCGCGTGCTAACTTGCCACCCTTGATGGCGGATACCTGCTTTCGTACACAATTCATCTCTGAAATGCTTGCACCGGACTTGAGCAAGGCAAGGTTGACCTGTTGTTTATCTGCCAATGAAATTCCTTCTGCTGGCAGACACATCAATGATGAGCCACCACCAGAAATGAGGCAAATGACCAAGTCGTCTTTGGTTAGATTTTGCACAGCCTGCAGGATTTTACGCGCTGCGCGCTCACTGTTCTCATCTGGCACCGGATGCGCCGCTTCTATTATCTCAATATCCGTACAGTTCACTGCATGCCCATAACGCGTCACCACCGTGCCCTGAACTTTGGTAGGCCAATGCCGCTCCAATGTCCTAGCCATAGCAGCCGAGGCTTTGCCAGCACCGACCACAACCGTTCTGCCCTTAGGCGGCTCTGGTAAAAATGGCGGTAAACACACATCGGGCTGCGCTGCAGCTACCGCTGCGTCGAACAATGTCCTGAGTAGGTCCGTTATTTCATTCGTGCGAGGCGCATTCATATTGTTGGCAGTTCCGCTAATGTGACGATAAATATTGGGTTTGTCCCTACCATAAAACACGGCAGCCAAAATCCGCAGCAGTTTTTATTGGCTCTGGCATCGGCCAACGAATAACCGATTGCAGGAGTAAAGGACACCTAGCCACTGGTGTTTCACTGGGCAACCTTTTTCGCAATTTTAGGCGCCACTATCTTATGTCCTTTGCACAGTAATCCTACTGCTAACAGCAGAGTGATGGACAGTATTTTTGCTGGCAACATGTAAGCAATGTACCAAGCAATGTACCAAGCAATGTACCAAGCAATGGCGCCTGCGCACCATGATTGATTATGAAACCATTACCTGGATCAATGGAGTCGACAATCGATGGGTACAATCCAACAAATAATTGACTTACATCGCCTCATTTATTGCCTTTGGAACTTATGTTTGCCTATGTCAGTCGCTTCCAACTAGGATGCGATCCATTACATTTTGCCGAAAGGGCTGAACCCATTTCCTCAGCTACTGGACCTTACACAAGCAAGGAACCATCTTGAAAAAAATCCTCATGATTACCGCTGCGCTCCTCACCAGTAATGTCGCCTTTGCGTGTTATGACAGCACCAAGAACGCACAGGAAAATTTCGCCCAGTGCTATGCAGCAGCAGAGTCAGGGAATGCCGTCGCTCAGAATAATCTCGGCATTTTTTATTACGATGGTCGCGGTGTTGAGCAAAACTTCGGGCTTGCTGCAGGCTGGCTCCGGCTTGCTGCCGATCAAGGGCAACTCTATGCACAATATCTTCTGGCCACCATGTTTCAACGTGGCCTTGGGGTCAAACAACTCGATGAAGAAGCAGTAAAATGGTTCACTGTGGCGGTTGCACAGGGCCATGCTCAGTCGCAATGGAAATTGTCACAGCACTACCGAAAGGGCACAGGTACTGCCAAAAGCACCACCGCAGCGGTTCGGCTGTTACATTTAGCTGCAGCGCAGGGGCACGCCTTTTCGCAATATGATTTGGGCCAAATATATGCCGGAATCGCCTATCCTGAAGAACTGCCACTCAAAGATCCTGAAAAGGCACTGTATTGGCTTACACTAGCCGCTGAGCAGGGTGAAGCGCGGGCACAATATCAGTTAGCAAAACTCTATGAGAACGGCATTGGCACCGCTAAAGACAATACCGCAGCCTTTATCTGGTATCGAAAATCAGCCAAGCAAGGCAATATCAATGCCCTCGCTGTTCTGGGTGAACATTATTACATTGGCAGCATCATTCCGCAGGACAAACTCAACGCACATCTATTTTTGACCCTAGCCTCTGCACAGGGCAATGCCCGAGCCGTTCGTTTGATTGAAATGCTCAAAGCAGAGATGAGCGAAGCCGACATCACAAAAGCCCAAGACATGACCCGTGTGTGGATTGAAGACACGCAATAAATAAAAAAGGCGGTGCGCCATGATGACCCACCGCCTATAGAACCTTATCCCACCACCCTAACGGCCATAATCTGCCATTATTCTATTTTCAAATGCTGCAAACATCGCTTCATCTGACTGTTCATTCGACGCAAGGATGCGGTCACCGTCTACCACTTTAATCGCAGCATTCAACCCCTGCACAGCGGCCCTTTCTCGACCGTTAAGCCGTGCAATTCTCGCTTCCTGCGCTTTCCAAGCGTCGTCAACCGTCAGGTTGCATTGATCCGCCAAATACCGCGCATTAAACCCTTCACCGGTAAGACTTCGAATGGTTGCGTCGTGACTGACACCATTACCCGGATTCCAATAATGCTGTGCCAACAATGGCCCGATATTGGGATTATCGGTGAGGTAACCATACTGCTCCATGAAATAGGCTCGGGTCTGATACACCGCCATATTGGCGAGTAAATAACCCTGATAAGAACATGCCGCTTCATTGGACAATAGATGCGGAATCGCCAATAAAGGACGAGGAGCAACCTCTAAGCCCAAAATGCGTTTTTCTGCATCGCGGGCCATGTGGGTTAATTTTTCTGGCGTGACCTCGGCATCATCCAGTGCATAAATCGCCTGTTCAAAATACGGCACCACCAAAATGCCCCGTTCGGAATAGGCACTAAACGGTTGTTTGCTTTCGATCTGCGCTCGAATGATGGCGTCCGGAACGGGGTTTCCCGCTGGATCGGTGGCATAGGTTTTCAACCAATCTGCATCACCAATCAAGCTGTCGCAAAACATCGACTGCGTTTCCGCATACGCCATGGAGGTCGGCGCAAACTCTTGGGAAAAGCACGGGGCGTTTTGGGCAATGTTGGAAAAGTGCGCGGCGTGACCACCTTCATGAAACAGGGTTTCAATACCGTCCAATCCACTGCCAATTTGATCCGGCTTGGCATTACTGGTGAAATTGACCTCTGCCGCTACCCACCGTCCATCATCATAAAAAGAGGGAATGGGGCCATGGCAAAACCCGTTTTGATATTTGCCTTTGCGATCAAGCA
Source organism: uncultured Saccharospirillaceae bacterium (assembly GCA_913063165.1). GTDB lineage: Bacteria > Pseudomonadota > Gammaproteobacteria > Pseudomonadales > Natronospirillaceae > CAJXZL01. The sequence goes on from CAJXZL010000082.1 coordinate 4,730, forward strand.
AATCTAACGACAAAGTGGCGCCCTTGAAATCGATGCCCAGCCTCCCAAAAGATTCAACCCAACGCCGTAGCGACTTAGAAAACGGCACATAGGGATCGAGATCACGCACCGAGTCTCCGCCCCAGGTAAAGGAAAAGTTATAGGGTTTGATCGATTCAGGCCCGTGCTTGGCTACCAATTCGGCAATACTGTGGGTGTTTCTATCTCGGGTGCGACGTTCAAAATCATCTAAAATGACAAACAATTCAGGGGTCGTCATTTGCTCGGTTTTTTTGACCGAATAGTCGAAGAAATTGTCGAATCCCAGCGACCGAGCGAATTGGTTTCGCATCTTAATTAATGGGATAAAACCATTGGTGAGTACCCACTGCTCAAGATCCAATAATGCTTGATGTGATGTTTGACGTACCACGGGGTCATCACTGGCACGGATGTTGGCAGACAAAACCGTTGAAGACCCTTCAAACACCTCGCCAGCACTGTTGGAATAAGTCATGGTGTAGTGTTGGCCACGCTCCAATATTTCGGCTTCTGCTTTAATGAGCGCTGCCTTTAATTCCTGTGCCTCAACAGACTCAAGTGCATGGGCTTCAAAGGTCGCTTTCCATCCCTCAAGACCGTGTTGTAGAGCCGATTTCTCACTCGAATCAGGTGCCGCTGCGAGCGCACTCAGTTGACCGCGGATCTCCTGAATACGATCTGCGTTAGACAAAAAAGCGGTCCACTCTGTCTCTGCCTTCGCACTACCCGCATGGTCATTACTGGTTCCCATATAGGTTGACCAAAAAAGGTCTTCTTTTTTACGGTGAGCTGCCAAGTAATCTTTATTAAGTCGAGCGAAATATTCCTGTGAGGTCTGCATAATTCGTCCTGCGCAAGGGGTAATGAAATATGACAGGAGCCTATCACACTGACACTGCGTTGCCGAGGTGGGATGATAGCAACAATTTGTGGGGGTTAAACCTTGTCGAAATTGACATCATCAAGGGAAACAGCTTTTTCTTTCACAGGGGTTTCAAAAGCCTTACCGTCGATGGGCTTGCTAAAATAAAACCCTTGAAACGCCTCACAGCCTAAGTCGGTTAGATAATCATTTTGATCTGACGTCTCTACGCCCTCTGCAATGGTTTCTAATCCGTATAGGCTCGCAAGGCGCGCCATGGTCTCAAGCATGGTGTCATCGATTTCATTACCCGTTCCCCAAGCCCATTACTTTGCTCCCCATGCGCCGATTATGGCAACTGCTAACTCCCCAGAATAGTTAAATCCCTAGCTGTTTGTTGGCTTTTATGGTGTTGAGACAAAGCTTGGGAAATGCCATGCACCTATTTTGGGTATATATCTGGCAGCATCTCTTGCATAAGGACAGCCATTTCATCAGGATCCAGTCTGCTAGTAGCGCAAAATATTGGTAATGGTGACCGGTACTACATATTTTTCCGGCCGCTTCGATTATCATCACCTCATGCCCGCCGAGGCCCGCTACCCCATTTAGCAGAAGGCAGCACTA
>CAJXZL010000083.1 GCA_913063165.1 uncultured Saccharospirillaceae bacterium
ACAGGGGAAACAGGGATGCTTAGGCACTAGAATATAGAACCCTGCATCATGGTTTGCTCGTATCGACCTACCTAATACCCATCGCCATCAAAATCGACATTCATCTCAATGCCATCAATACGCACCACACCGGTTTCAAAATGCCCGTCATCGTATAAATCAAACCAACGGTAGCCTGGCATCGTGCGGTCGAGCGCGAAACCGTCTGATTTCGGCGCGAACTGCACGCAAGTCGATGGCGTGGAAAGTAACCTTAACCCATCTTGAATCTGGTCTTCTTCTTGGTGCACATGCCCCCAAAACAAGCCTTTCACCTGTGGCTGATCACGAACGATGTCCATAAAAGCCTTACCGTTTTTGATCATTAACTCGTCTAACCAGCGACTACCCTGCTGTACCGGCTGGTGGTGAAAGCCGAACATCAGATGTGTATCAGGATGGGAGGCGATAAGGTCGCGGGCTTTGGCTAATTCTGTATCTGCGAAGGTGCCAAACACTTTGCCGGGAACAGCAGAATCGAGTAGTTGGATCACCCAATTACCCAGTTGAATTTGGTCGCCCCCTAACTTCAGGTCTTTAGCGACCACTGCCATAGTGGCTTTGTCGTCATGGTTGCCTGGGCACCAATGTACAGGACAGTCGAACGCCAAGACTGCTTCTGCAACGGTACGGTAGGAGGAATCTGAATAATCGTGGGCAATATCACCAGTAACCACAATAGCGTTGGGCGATGTGGTGTCTTCACTTATTTTGGCTACGACCAGATCCAAACCCTTGCGGGTTTCAAAGCCCATTAACGTGGCTTCGCTATCAGCACGTATGTGGGGGTCTGTAATCTGAATTAGGCGATACACGGTTGCAGTCAATAGATGCATCCCTTGCAAGTGTTTGTCTAATTTAAGTTTACACAGTCTCAACCAGAGTGACAGCATCAACTGGTATCTAAGGCTAATTTACCCTGTTTCCTAGAACTCAATCACATGAATTTTGGGACTTTACACCCAATTTGCCCAATACCGTGGGACAGACACACGCTTAGGGCTTCTGACAACATGCGATTAAGCTGCTGTTTCTCATCTTGATGGTACATATTTTGGTTAGGGTAGGGATAGACGCCGCTCAGCTGTCTGCCCGACTCGCTTAGCACCACTTCTGCCATACAGGCGTCATCATAGACCCGAACATGGTATTCCTGAGGCGACAACAACACATGGCAGCGGTAATGGAATAACAGGGTGGTGGTATAGGAAAAACGTTCAAGCACTTGGAATGAGGCCGATCCGATCACTTTGTCTTGCTGTACCAAGGAGATGACTTTTTCCTGGCCCTGTGCTGACACGGGAAATAACCGTTGTAATTTTATGAAATTAGCAGTCGTTACTGCGGCGGCATCCTGTAGATCCGGCACATAGCGAGGCTTCACTTTACAAGCCATCGCTCGGTCAGTGCGCGTTCATTCAGCAAGAACCATTGCAGTGCGATGATAGCCGCGCCATTGCACACCCGACCAGTGGCCAACAAGGCTTTGGCTAGGGACAACTCAAAGACATTGACGCGAATGTCTTCGCCCTCTTCTATCAGCCCATGAACACCCCCTGCGTGGGTAACATCAACCTCGCCTACAAAGAGGTGTACTTTTTCATTGCTGGCTCCAGGTGATGACCAATATTCAGTAATTTTTTCAATGCGCTTGATGGTAAGGCCGGCCTCTTCTAACGCTTCTCTGCGTGCGACCTCTTCAGGTGGCTCGTCGGGCTTGTCTAATAAACCCGCGACCAACTCTAATAACCAAGGCGCGCCACCCTCGATTGCTGGTGCCCTAAATTGTTCAATCAACACAATTTTTCTGCGTATCGGGTCATATAGCAGAACACAGGCTGCTTCGGGGCGCACGATCAGTTCCCGGGCAATTTCCGGACTCATGCCACCATTAAACAACGCGTGTTGTACAAACCACTTTTCCATCCGAAAAAAGCCTTGGTACAGTTTTTCTATGCGGGTTCTGTGATAGTCCATTGGTCCGTCCAAAAATGAAACTGGTTGCGCACTATCTTGGTATAAGCGACGCAACTTGTAAATGTCGGGTAAACCGACGTGTTGTAAAAATTCGTGCGGATATGCTGGTTAAAACGTACAATTAGTCCAATGCAATCATCTGATTTGTGGTTTTACGCGTAATAGGTAATAGACGTCTTGAACTGGGTCGAATCTGTTTGTGACCCTAGCAATGCACATTCGCTCATCATTATGGAAAACACTATGAAAGTCACGCCGCTATTTATTGCACTACTCACTGCATCCACTGGTCTCTATGCGAAAAGTAATTTGACCGATATGTGGCAATTAGCGAAGCAGTCAGACACCAACATTGCAACGGCCCATTATCAGGCTGACATTGCACAGATTCAGATTGAACAGGGTTTGGCTCGTCTTTTACCTTCAGTGACGGGCTCTACCGGCTACACCATGACGGGCGAAGCATTAGACGTCGACCTGCTTGATGGTGACCTGAGCGCAGGCATATCTGTCAATCAACCCGTGTATTACCGCAACGCCTTGTATTTTTACGATGCGTTAAAAGAAAAAGCCAAATCTAGCCCCTATAGCATTCAGTTGGCTGAGCAAAATTTGATGATGTCGGTGACCGATGCCTACTTTAACGCACTAAAAGCGGGCGATCGTGTGGCTTTGAGTGAATCTGAGCTGTATGCCGTGCAACGCCAAATGGAACAGACCCAAAAACGCTATGAAGTGGGTTTGATTGCGCAAACCGACGTGCTTGATGCCAAATCGAGCTATGCCTCCGCTAGGGTAAATTTGATCAGCGCGCAGGGCCAACTCGACAACAGCTTAGAAGCCTTGGCCATTATTGCCAATACCTCGGCTGGAAGCGTAGCCACATTACCTGATCCCTTAGCGATTCCAACCTTTGACAATATCGCGGTCGATACCTGGATTGACCTCGGCAACAAGAAGCACCCCTCATTACTGCTCGATGCCCAAAACATGAAATATTCAGAATTGAATCAGTTGTCGAAGAAGTCTGAAAATTTACCAACGGTGAGCGCTAGCTTTTCAATGAACAATCGGGATATGTTCGATTCGACCTCACCTAGAGATGTTATCAGCACCAGTTTGTCACTGAATGTCAGCATCCCGATTTATGACGGCGGCGCACGTTCTGCCACCATTATTGAAAACGGCCTCAACATGAACATTGCGCTGCAGCGTACTGAGCAGACCCGTCGTAATATGGAACTGAACATTCGCCAGTTGTATCGCAAGATCCAAATGGATACTGCCAATCTAGACGCCTTAGAACAGGCAGTACTCTCTCGTGAAGGCGCGTTGAAGTCGACACAGGCAGGCTATGATGTCGGCACCCGCAATATCGTTGAAGTATTGAATGCCCAGCGCGCAACCTATGCTGCCAAGCTGAATTATCGCATGGCGCAATATGACATCATCATCGGTCAATTGAAGTTACGCCAAGCGGCCGGTGTGTTGAGTGAAGCGGACTTGCAGGCGATTAACGGACTACTGAATTAGTCGTCCAGATAGGATTCAAGAATCGAGACGAGCGTTGATGTTAGATACTCACGAGCGCATGACCACTGGTCGTTTTTAGTATCTACCATCACTATTTTTAGCATGGCTTTTGACCATCCTCCGCCTTACCCGTCAGTCGTTATTTTTCAACAACGCGCCTATGATCGCCAGATGCCTTTCAGTCGCGCCTTGATTCTCGGCCACCCACTGTTTACCCGCAGCACCCATTTCAGATAACTGCGCAGGATTGGCCAGTACGCCTTGCATGGTCTCAAACAGGCTGTCCTGGGTAATGGGTAGTAATGCTCCGGCTGCTGCCAACGCATCGTGGCTGTCTTGGCATTTAAATACATGCGGACCCATCACAACGGGTATCCCTAAAGAAGCTGGCTCTACCGGACTGTGGCCACCTATGGCTGCCAACGACGCCCCAACAAACGCGATGTCTGAAGCCGCATAATAGGCAAACAACTGTCCCATGGTATCCCCTAACCACACCGACTGCTCCGCATCAGGCAAGGCGCCCGTGCTATGTTGCGCGTAACCCACCTGCTGCTTTGCCAAATATTGCGCCACCCACTCAAACCGCTCTGGATGCCGGGGGACGATGATCAACAGCAAGTTAGGTATCTGCTGCAACAGCTGTCGATGTACCGCAAGGATGATGGGTTCTTCTGACGGCTGGGTGGAAGCCGCTATCCAAGTGGGACGCGCAAATTCATGCCGCCATGCACGGCCCGCTGCTACCTGCTGCTCGGATACAGTCTGATCAAACTTAAGATTGCCTGTTATTGAGAGTCTATCGACTGGAATACCCAGTGCATTGAATTGGCTCAGATCACTCTGGGTCTGGGCGGCCACATGGCTCAAGGCTGATAGCATGGCTTGTGCCATACGACCTGCTTTCTGGTAGTTGCGTGCCGATGTGGCATTCATACGGCCATTGGCTAATAACACCGGGATATGTTGGCTTTTGCATACCGCCAAGAAATTCGGCCAGAGTTCGGTTTCTGCCAAAATGACCAATTTCGGCTGTAATTTTCGTACAAAGGGTTTGATGATAAAGGGCAAATCGTAAGGCAAATATTGGCGTATCACCCGATGACCAAACTGGGCCTCCGCCCGCGCCGCACCGGTGATGGTCATGTGCGTGACCATTATCTGGTAAGCGGGAAACTGCGTTAACAGCGATTCAATGAGCGGTGTCATGGCGACGGTTTCACCCAGCGACACGGCATGTACCCAGATGACCGGCTTATCGGTTTTAGGTATCGACCAACCCAAGCGTTGTGGCCAGTTTTGGCGGTAAGCAGGGTTGTGGCGTGACCGCACCAACAAGCGCAATAGCATCAGCGGCAGCGCCAGAGTGATGAGCAAGGAATACAACCACTTCAACATAAATTTGTTTGTTCCTACAATCGGACCATCGAGGTTGCTAGTGTATCAAAGTTACTCAGTCATTGAATGCCAACACGCCGCTCGGATCAACAAACTTGATGTCTGTAAATTGTGACTGCAATTGCACCGCAAGTTCGACACTGGATGCTGCCTTGCCAATGGCATAGGCGACGACCTGATAATGGGTGGGTAGCAGTGATAGGCGAATAGCAGCAACTAGGCTGTTATTGCGATAGGTAAGAAAGGTGGCAGTGGGATAGACAGGGACATTGGGTCGGTCTGGGCCAGTAACACCAAAGGCTAGGTCAACACCGTCAGACACCCAGACTTTTGAACCTGGCATGGCAATCAAGGCGGTATAATCTAAGTCAGCGTCGCGCTGTATCTGAAAGTCACCCTGCAGCATGCCTACGAGCCAGCGGTCGTTACTGCGGGTGAGCTGTTTGGCTGCCTCTGCAAGCGACCGCCACACAGCACGGGCTTTGGGTTCAGTCACAAAGGTATCAAAAGTGAGGATTTGCGCGCAGAAATAATGTGATTGGATATGAAAGTGTTGTTGATACAGTGGGGAATATCGGCAGTCATCGGCTGCCAACAAATACTGCACCCGCTGCACTGTTACCCCTAACTCTTCAAAGACTTCGCGCACCAAGGTTTTATCAAGCGATTCATCTGGGTCTTGGCCGCCGCCAGGTAAAAAAACACCGGTACCGGTTTCTAGCGTTAACAGTTCGCCCGAAGAATTCGTGATAATGGCATAGGCACCCGGACGTGGTTGGTAAGTCCTGCTCGGATCTCCGGTACCCAGTAACGGTCTGATCGCTTGTGGGGTCATTCCATGGTCCTTGGTCGCGATTGCATCTCGTGCGTCCTCACTACAGTGTTAGGCTATCACCCTACTATCACCCTATTATCACCCAACTATTACCCTACTATCACCCACATAGGCTAGTAGAGAGAGGGTTCACCCTCAGGTCTGGTTTTAAAGCGTTTGTGCAACCAGAGATACTGTTCAGGATACCGCCTTACTTGCGTTTCTAGCCACTGATTGAAA
>CAJXZL010000084.1 GCA_913063165.1 uncultured Saccharospirillaceae bacterium
ACATGAGGAAACAATTCGGAAAAATCCACTGCATCATCGACGGTACCATAGAGCACCAACTGGGTAGTCGTGGGCAATCTATCTAGAATGGTTCGGATTCGTTCGGCTGTCACTGGCACAGGCTCGATGACCGGTATATTAAACAGCAAGAAATCAGCAGCCTCTGCAAAAACCTTGTCTAAATCGAATGATGACATTTCAGAAGACTGCATACCCCAACTGGCGGTTTCACCTGCCAATCCTTTGCCGGCCCGCTCTGGCATATCCAGCAGCACGATCTTCTTGCCGTTGAGTGACTTATCAAACTTGAACGCGTCTATCTGCTGGCTAGAGACTTCAATAGGTACGTTGGCCTGGACGCGGTAAACCCCCTTGCGTATAAAATGAAATTCCAATTTACCGCCCATTAACTCCACCAATCGGGTAGAGATCATCAACGACAGCAAAGTACTGGTTAGTTCCTTTTTATTATCAATACGCATGTTGCCGATAATGGCTTTTACATGGGCAATATCAAAGGTATCACTGTCAAAATAAGCACAAAATCGCAGCTGACTGCCCTTTTCTGCGTCTTCCGTTGCGACCTTAAATACCACCTCGCCTTTGTCTGCATGGGCAATTGCAAAGGTCACCATGCTCTTGATTACTTGACCGATGTGGTTTTTGTCTAAACTGACTCGGCTCGGGACATCAATGTTGTAGAGGAAACTAAGATCCAGGTTCAAACTGTGCGAAAAAGCGCCCAGTTCTTCGAGGGTATCTTCTGCAAATTTTCGTAGGTCGAAAAACTTGTTGCCCAACTGTACCTGACCATCGCGAAGCCGTGTGTAGTTCTCGATATCATTGATCAATATGGTCAACGAGGTACCTGATTGTTTGGCAAATATCAGCGCTTTCTTTTGGTCGGCATCCATATTGGAATCTGACAACATTGATAGCATGCCCAAAACACCCTGCATGGGGGGCTTGATCATTTCCATAACGGTGGACAGCACGTTTTCATTGATGTCTGCGCGCTGCGCATTTTCAATGCGCGACACATTTAACAAGGCTATTTTTTGCTCTAATTCAAACTGACTCGCCACGCGCTCCCAAAATCCGGCATGGTATTTTTTGCCTTCTGTATAGAGAAACGCCAGATACGCGATGACGCCCACGCCCATAATGGCGTCGAGTACGTTGAGCTTGTACATCAAGATAATGGCAGGCGGCACCAAGACCACCACCAAGTATATGTGAACGAACCGGACGTATTGTGCATACACCGTGGTGATACCGGCGGTTAGCGCTGCGGTATACACCAATGCCAAGGTGAATACATGGGCAAACTCACCCCGAATTAATACAAAACACAGCATGCCAGACCAAATCACTGCATTGAGCATCGACAACCACAAGAATTTGCCGCGCCAACGACCGGGTCCCCGCGCATATTGTGAATCAAACCCCAAGGCGACATAGATACGTGCGATTGCGATGAATAAGGCCACTAAGCCAAAGCCAAAGCTCAATAGCCGCGTGTCATCGGGGTAGCCCATCACAAAATCAATCAGCAAATAAATAAGGAAATAGCTGAATACACCCGGAAGACTGCGTGTTGCCAAATCTTGGTCGATGGTTTTAAGAATCGACCGGTCTTTTTGGATTTTTGAGGTGGGCGTGAAAAACAGACTCATGATGGCTCCTATGCCAAATTTTTGCTGGGAACAAAACAACCCCAATAGGCGGAAATCCCAAGTAGTTCAAGCATAGCCGAACTGAGACTGTGAGTGAACCGTATTCGGGTGGAACGCCACCAAAATCCAAAATATTGTGGCCGCAGGCGGTTACAGAGACACAGCCAATACCCTAGCGTGGTTGTGTGGCAAGTGCTGGATCGACAGGCAAAAAAAAGCCCGGATCACCGGGCTTCTTCATGAACCAATCGACTGTTTTATAACGCGGCTTCTAAGGCAGGCACAGCGTCGAACAAGTCTGCAACCAAACCATAATCAGCGACTTGGAAGATAGGTGCATCTTCGTCCTTGTTGATTGCAACAATGACTTTAGAGTCTTTCATGCCCGCAAGGTGCTGAATCGCGCCAGAAATGCCGACTGCAATGTAGAGATCAGGTGCAACAATCTTACCTGTTTGACCTACCTGCAAATCGTTAGCCACAAAGCCCGCATCTACTGCAGCGCGTGAAGCACCGACCGCGGCACCGATCTTATCGGCAATGCGTTCTAACATGACAAAGTTTTCGGCGCTTTGCATGCCACGGCCACCAGAGATAACAATCTTAGCAGCTGACAAGTCTGGGCGGTCGCTCTTAGCCAATTCCTCAGATACGAAGGCAGACAAGCCCAAGTCTGTTTCATTTGCTATGGCTTCAACCACTGCAGAACCACCGGTTGCCGCTTCATCAAATGACGTGCCGCGCACGGTCATCACTTTAATGGCGTCAGACGAGGTCACAGTCGCAATGGCATTACCCGCATAAATCGGGCGAACAAAGGTATCAGCCGATTCAATGCCAATCACTTCAGAGATTTGCTCAACATCCAACAACGCCGCCACCCGTGGCAAAAAGCTCTTACCAATTGATGTGGCTGGCGCCAAGATGTGGGTATAGTTAGCGCCCAATTCAGCGACCAATGCACCGACATTCTCTGCTAAAAAGTGACCATAGCAGGCTTTGTCAGCCAACAGCACTTTAGCAACACCTGCAATGCCAGCAGCTGAATCAGCAACGGCTTGGCAACCACTGCCGGCAACCAACACATCAATATCGCCGCCAATTTTGGACGCTGCATTAATGACGTTAAGGGTCACTGGGTTTAAAACTTGGTTATCGTGCTCAGAAATTACGAGAATACGCATCACAACACCTTCGCTTCATTTTTCAGTTTGTCTACCAACGCAGCAACGTCAGCAACCTTAATTCCCGCTTTGCGGTCTGCTGGTGCAGCGACCTTTACTGCCTTAACCGTTTGGCGCGCTTCAACACCTAGGTCGGCAAGGGTCAGCTTATCCAGTGGCTTTCGCTTGGCTTTCATAATGTCTGGCAATTTCGCATAACGTGGTTCGTTTAGACGAAGGTCCGCCGTTACCACTGCTGGCATTTTAAGCGACAAGGTTTGCAAACCACCGTCGATCTCACGGATCACAGTCAGCTTGTCACCATCAATGGTGATTTCAGAAGCAAAAACGCCCTGAGCCATTCCCGTTAACGCAGACAACATCTGACCGGTCTGGTTGTTATCGGTGTCAATTGCCTGCTTGCCCATGATTACCAAGCCTGGCTGTTCTTTTTCAACAATCGCTTTAAGCGTCTTAGCAACGGTTAACGATGATGCAGGCCCGTCTGTGGTGACCAAAATTCCGCGGTCAGCGCCCAGTGCCATTGCACTGCGGATCTGCTCTTCAGATTTCGCTTCGCCTACAGAGACAACAATAATTTCATCCACGCCGCCTTTTTCTTTCAGACGTACCGCTTCTTCAACTGCGATTTCGCAGAACGGGTTCATGGCCATTTTTACATTGGAAAGATCAACATCTGACTGATCAGATTTGACGCGGACCTTTACGTTGTAGTCAATAACGCGCTTAACAGCGACGAGAATCTTCATGTTATGGACTTCCAGAGTTGATGACTGTGAAAATAAGTGTTGAATTCAACACACAAATGTCGTTTTGAAATAAGATAATAGACCGTTTTTACACTATAATTCAAACGCTTGTTTTAATTTTTTCAATAAACCCATTACAATCCTGTGCAACGCAATCTTTACTACCCAGAGGAACGAAAAATGGAACGTGATACCATGGAGTTTGATGTCATTATTGTAGGCGCAGGACCTGCTGGTCTGTCTACAGCCATTCGACTGCTTCAACTGGCACAAAAAAATGAAAAAGAGATCACCCTGTGTGTGGTTGAAAAGGGATCAGAAGTCGGTTCACATATTTTATCCGGCGCTGTTTTTGAAACCCGCGCGTTAGACGAACTCATTCCCGACTGGAAAGCACAGGGTGCACCGCTCAATACGCCGGTAACCGAAGACCACATTGCCGTTTTGCGTAATGCTGAAAAACACATTGAAGTACCTTCAATGTTCGCACCCAAAACCATGCATAACGACGGCAACTACATTATCTCTGTAGGCGCCTTTACCCGTTGGCTGGGTGAACAGGCCGAAAACCTAGGCGCTGAAATCTTCCCAGGCTTCCCTGCATCAGAATTAATCGTCGAAGATGGCGTTGTGACCGGCATTATTACCGGTGACATGGGGATCGGCAAAGATGGCGCTGAAAAAGACAGCTACACACCCGGTATGGCGCTAAAAGCCAAGTACACTATTTTTGCCGAGGGCGCACGCGGCCACTTAGGCAAGCAGCTAATCAATGAATTCAAACTCGATGCCAATGCTGAAGCCCAGCATTATGGTATCGGCATTAAAGAACTGTGGGATGTTCCTGCAGAAAATCACAAGGCGGGTTTGGTCATGCACACTGCAGGCTGGCCGCTTGATGAGTCTGGTTCTGCCGGTGGCAGCTTTCTTTACCACCTAGAGAACAATCAGGTTGCCGTGGGTCTCATCACCGACCTGAGCTATAGCAATCCGCATGTGAGTCCATTTGATGAGTTTCAGCGACTCAAGCACCACCCCATTATCGCCCAATATTTAAAAGGCGGCACACGCGTTTCCTATGGTGCCCGCGCCATTACCAAGGGCGGATTACAGGCATTGCCAAAAATGCACTTCCCTGGTGGTCTTTTAATTGGCTGTAACGCCGGCACCCTAAACTTCGCTAAGATCAAGGGCACGCACACCGCCATGAAGTCGGGCATGATCGCCGCTGAAACGATTTTTGCTGCGCTAGGTAATGACACGCCTGCAGTCGATTTACCAGAATATGAAACCGCCTTTAAAGACAGTTGGGCATATCAAGAACTCTATGTGCAGCGCAACTTTGGCCCAGCACAGCACAAATGGGGCAACATTCTTGGTTCGGCCTATGTCTTTGTCGATATCAACCTATTTAACGGCAAACTGCCTTGGACCTTGCATGATCCTGTTGCAGACCACTTGAAGTTAAAGCCTGCTGCAGAGTCGAAGAAAATTGCCTATCCAAAGCCAGATGGCAAACTGAGCTTTGACAAGCTGTCATCCGTCTTCTTGTCCAGCACCAACCATGAAGAAGACCAGCCTTGTCACCTGCAGTTAAAAGATGCCTCTGTGCCCATTTCTATTAACTTGGCGCTCTATGACGAACCGGCTCAGCGCTACTGCCCTGCCGGGGTTTATGAAATTATCCAAGATGCTGGCGATGCAGAGCCGCGCTTACAGATTAATGCAGCCAACTGCGTGCACTGCAAAACGTGCGACATTAAAGACCCGACACAAAATATCAACTGGGTATCGCCAGAAGGTGGCGGCGGTCCAAACTACCCCAATATGTAAGGCTTGCCGCACGAACAAAAAAGGACTCACTAGAGTCCTTTTTTTATGGCAGATCAAACCTGCTAAGCGCGCGGCCTATATAGACGTCAGCTGCCATGTAGTCTGTCTGCACCAGTGGTCCAACGTGACATAGTTACATGGTGACATGGTGACATGGTGACATGGTGACATGGTGACATGGTGAAATGGTGAAATGGTGACATGGTGACATGGTGACATGGTGACATGGTGAAATGGTGACATGGTGACATGGTGAAATGGTGAAATGGTGACATAGTGAAATAGTGACATGGTGACAAAACAGGGCGAAATCGCCCGCTAACTCTCCCTGGTATGATCGCTACAGCTCATGTCAGGCTGCTGCCGGCGTTATACCAGTCCATGGCATCAAGTGCCTACGGACTCAGATGCCGTGTGTAGGCGCAGGCGCAGGCGCAGGCGCAGGCGCAGGCACAGGCACAGACACAGGCACAGGCACAG
>CAJXZL010000085.1 GCA_913063165.1 uncultured Saccharospirillaceae bacterium
CTTTTATTTGCTACTTGAAAATAGGCTTGCCATTTTACACCGTCATTATGATTTGTCTAAGACCGTTTGCAGATACTTTCGGGTTCATTGATCTGGTATCGAAATGACAGCAACCGTTATATAGTTACCTAGCGGGTTAAATGAAAGTGCGGAATGATGCAAATAAGTGCAGAGAAGTGCAGAGAAGTGCAGAGAAATGCAGAGAAATGCAGAAAACAGCAGAAAACAACAGAAAAGAGCAGATGCGAGATGCGATAGATAGGAAAAGTAATTATTAGACGCAAAGCTAAAAAAAGGAAATGTTATGACGGTACGTATTGCGATGTGGTCGGGTCCAAGAAATATCTCTACGGCCATGATGCGCTGTTGGGAAAATAGGCCAGATACTCAGGTGGTAGATGAACCTTTTTATGCTTATTACCTAGCGAACACGACTACGCCACATCCCATGCAGGAAGCCGTTTTGGCCAGTCAAGCAAACGACTGGCAAACCGTTGCCCGGCAACTCTCCTCTGATCCGATGGACAGCCCTGTGTTTTATCAAAAGCACATGACGCATCACATGCTCCCAGATATTGATCTTAGTTGGACCAAAGACTTGGTGCATTGCTTTCTTATTCGCGATCCTGCTCTGGTGGTCAATTCTTATGTGAAAAAAATGGATCAGGTCACCTCTGACGATATCGGCATTCAGCGGCAATTCGAGTTATATCAGCAACTGACCGACATTACAGGGCAAGATATTCCCATCGTAGAGGGCGCAGACATTCTTAGGAATCCGAAGGTCATGCTCAAGGCATTGTGCGCGCGTCTGGGAGTGCCTTTTTACGAAGACATGCTGCATTGGCCAGCGGGAAGAAGAGACTCTGACGGGGTGTGGGCGCCCCATTGGTATCATGCGGTCGAGGCATCAACAGGGTTTGAGCCCTATCAAGAACCCCAGGTGTCCCTGACGCCAGATCAACAAAGGGTCGCTGACGAGAATCAACCCTATTATCAAGCAATGGCCGCGAAACGATTGGTTCTTTGAATTGCAGTTAGAGGGGCTTTGCATTAAAAAAGAGCTTTGTTTGAGCAAGACTCTTTTGGGCTGTCGCGCTACATGTGCATATATCGGCAGTGAAGGCAGATTAGAACCGAACAGTAAATTGCGTAACCAAGCCCACATTTTTGATCATTTCTAGCTCGGTACCGCCGGGCGTAAACTAGCCGCTAATATCCACACCAACACCAAACGGCGTTATGCCCAATCCTAGCGTAACGGCTCTGTCACCAGACACAGCAAGGTTGTTCTTTAAGCCAATACGGCCTTACTTACTCGAACGTTTCAGCGGGTCGCCCACGGCGATCATCGTGCCTTCAAGACCTACGAATAGGCAATTCATGCCAAAGAAGGCCAACTTCGGTTTGCCAGGCTGTGGGTTGGATTTGGCAAGACTGCGGTAGGGTTCGGCATTGGCGTTGCGTTCTGCGCTGTCAGGATCGAGCTGAATCATCACACAGCGCTCGCAGGCATCCGCGAGGCGCAAGGCATAATTGCCCTCAGAATGAACCAAGTCTTGGGGTTCCTGCTCGGCGAAGGCGCTTAGACCTTCAATGACGATGTTCGGGCGGAAGCGGCGCATATCTACAGACGCTTGCTGGGTCTCTTCCAACACCTCATTCAACGCTTGTAACGAGGATTGATTGGTCAGTAACAAAGGTGCGGCGTCGGCAAAGATGGCCGCGTCCTCGCCGAAGCGATCGCTCTGGCTTTGCTGGCGCTCGAAATTTTTTGCCATGCTGACCAAACGCAGCGTTGAGCTGTGCTTGAGGATGCGATTAAGCCACACATCGACCTGGCTTGAGACGTGCTGAGCCTGACATTCATCATCCCATACCTGAACCTTGAAGGATGGCTCGCAGGCTGGTTCGCAGGCTAAGGGAAAAGAGACCGAGCCTTCACCATCAAAGCTTAAATGGACGCGCTGATCTCTTATCTCGGTGTGGATTAATGCCATTCGCGCCAGTTTTCGCTGGGTCACAAATTGACCTTCTTCGTCTACGATCATCCAGTTTCTGTCATATCGCAGACCTTTAGAGCCGATGGGCCATTGCACAACATCGATCCCAGCAAGCGATTTCACAGGGTAAAGCCTGAGTGCAGTGATTCTTAGCATTAGGATGACCCGCTTTTATCGGACTTATGGCGTATTTTGGTTTATTTATGATGATCGTGGATGGCGGCGAGCTGCTCGGGCGTTGCAGGCAATTGATGCTCGGCTTTCCACTGCGCATAGGGCATTCCATAGACCTTCTCACAGGCCTGCTCGTAGTCAAGCTCAACACCCTGTTCTTGGGCTTCAGCCAGATACCACTTACTCAAACAGTTGCGACAAAACTTGGCCAGAATCATCAGGTCAATGTTCTGCACGTCTTTGTTGTCGTCTAGGTGCTTTAATAGGCGGCGAAAGGTCGCTGCTTCTAATTCAATCTCACTTTGCTTATCCACGGTCATATCCTTCTCTTTAGGGGTGTTGGTTTCGGCGCCGATGTCTGCTTAAGGAAACAGTGTTGTAGGGTCGTTTTCCTGCCATTGGGGATATTTTTGCATCACTGCAGAAAATCGCCCTGATGTAATAAAATCACTAAGCCAAGCCCTAACCTGCGGGTAAGGTGCACCGGAAAACCAACTCGGTTCAACACCAGCGAACTGTCTAATAAAGGGCAATAAGGCGAGATCAACAAACGTCATTCGGTTCCCCATCAAATGGGAATGCAATAACAGTCGCGTTTCAAGTTTGGCTACAAAGACTTCTGCCATCTGCCTGTAATCTGTCTGTGTGGATTCAGGATACCGATCGGCATATTTGTATTTATCCAAGGCCTGTTTGAAGCTGCCATCATTCTCTGCGATCAAGGTTTGAATCTCACCAGGCGCTTCCTGCAGCTCTCTATTTTTAAGTATCGATTTTCGACTGTCTTCTGAAAATCCTTCGAGTAAATGCTCGGGATCACTTTGGCGCAATGCCCACTGCATAATCTCTGTGCTCTCTTCAATGACAAACCCAGATTCAAGTACCAGCACAGGCACTGTTGCCTTAGGAGATACTTGCAGTAATGCTGTGGGTTTGTCTCGCAAAACGACTTCTCGCAATACCACGTTGATACCAGCGCTGTTGATAGCCAATCTGGCACGCATGGCGTAAGGGCACCGGCGAAAACTATAAAGTATTGGTGGCATGTGGGCTCTTATAATTTGGAAAGCGCTGAAACATTACCAAAATCGAGTCTCGGATTCTATCTGAGGGTTTCATACAGACACAATCTAGTGGCTGTTCGCTTGGGCAATGAGAAGTGCAATTTCCCGACACAGTTAACATTTTATGGCTAGATATGCGCTTCAATACCCATTATTCTATTGCTTATTGATCGGTGTGCTCTGTCACTACATCCTCTATGGGCCGTCAATCGTATCGACTGGATGTCGTCTTACTGTGCAAAAGGAATGCGAGAATGCGTGATTTTAGGGAAAAAATCGTCCATCACGGTGGATTTGACGGCGTAACAGGATCCTGTCACGAATGGTTTTATGCTGACAACGCGTCGATAATGGTCGATTGCGGATTATTCCAAGGTGATGAAGCCCACGAGCAAGACCTCAATTTTCATTTTGACGTTTCCCGTATAAGAGCTGTGGTGTTGACCCACGGCCATATCGATCATGTCGGCCGCCTGCCTTGGTTGATTGCTGCTGGATTTCGTGGCCCGATTATTTGCACCCAACCAACAGCAAAACTCTTGCCCATTATTTTGGAAGATGCACTGCAGCTTCAACTCCCTGATCAGGATGTGTTGGTTAAGCGAGCGCTTGAACGAATAATAAAACAAATTCTTGGCGTTGCTTACAACAAGCCAATTCAATCAGGGTATTCCGTATCTAACGATTTTCAGCCACCACAAATAGTGCTCCAGAATGCGGGTCACATCTTAGGCTCTGCCTATGTTGAGATCGCCTACAGGGGCAAAACCACGGTTTTTTCAGGTGATCTGGGTCCGAGTGACGCATTAATGAATCCTAAACCTGTGTCTCCGCTACGGGCCGACCGGTTGATTTTAGAGTCGACCTATGGCGATCGACAACATCAGGGCAGGGCAGATCGGCTCGCGGCTTTTAAGCAAATTATTCTTCGCTCACTTGAGGATGGCGGCCCCATTTTGATTCCTGCGTTTAGTTTGGGGCGCACACAAGAGCTGTTAGCATCCATTGAAGCCATCAAGATTGAAGCGGGTCTCACCCAAGACTATAAGGAGCCATGGGAAGGGCAGCGATTGCCGGTCATCCTAGATTCACCCCTAGCTAGTCGTCTTACCTTTGCCTATCGGCAGTTAAGGCCGTGGTGGAAAGACCAGATACAACACCAGAATCCGTTTTCATTTGACTCGCTTGCGACGGTGCAATCGCACGGTGAACATCTCTCTATCATCAACCACCTCAAAAGTACCGGGCGGGCAGCCATTGTGTTGTCGGCTAGCGGTATGTGTCAGGGTGGTCGTATTTTGAATTATCTAGAAGCCTTTTTGCCACGAGACAATACCGACGTGGTGTTTGCTGGCTACCAAGCCAAAGGCACATTGGGGCGGCAACTGGTCGATAATGTTGCAAGTTCTGATAGGGGATATGCCGACACGAAGCGGGTCGACATTAGGGGTAACATGGTTGACGTGAACGCAAGAATATACAGGCTAAGTGGCTTTTCTGCGCATGCCGATCAGTCAGAATTGCTTGAGTTTGTACAGGGCATACCGGTAGCGCCCAGTGAGATTCGGTTGGTACATGGAAGTGCCGATGCACGGAAACAGCTGGGGTTAAAGCTCAAAGATTACAATGTCATTGGCTAGTTTGCCGTTCGATTCAATGCATAAAAATGGAAGCACTAGAAATTAATTTCTAAGTGTGCTCTGTAATGTAAAGAAAAAACGGATAGGGTAGGGTAAAATAAATCAAACCAAGTTTCCGAGGGAAGACAATGCATTACGATGTGTTTAACGGCGATGCAGACGGCATTTGTGCATTATTACAGCTCAGATTGGCCGATCCAAAGCCCGATGCCGTGCTGGTAACCGGAGTTAAGCGTGATATTAGCTTGGTACAGCAAATCCCGGTTGACGAGGCTAGTACGGTCATGGTTTTGGATGTCAGCTTAGAGAAGAACAGAGCTGCTGTAGATGCCTTGCTAGCCAAGGGTTGCCACATTACTTACATCGATCACCATCACATGGGTGATGAACCTTTGTCTCATCCGCAATTTGTAAGTCACGTCGACACACAACCCACCACCTGTACCAGTTTGATTGTGAATGATCTATTGCAAGGTCAGTTTATCAACTGGGCCATTGCAGCAGCTTTTGGTGATAACCTCATGCAAATCGCTAGGACAATGGCAAAGGAAGCTGGTCTGACCGATATTGAGACGGAGCAACTTGAAGCCATCGGTACCTGCATTAATTATAATGGCTATGGTGCGACTGAAGACGACTTGCACGTGCGACCCGCGGAATTGTTCACCGCTTTTAAAGAATATCCAGATCCGCTCAGACTCATTACTGATCAGCATCCCATTTGGATGACATTGGCAGAGGGCTATGCGGCAGATATGGACAATGCAGCCAATTCAAAAGTCATTCACGAAGATGTAGGCCTGTTGGTGATTGCGTTGCCAGATGAAGCCTG
>CAJXZL010000086.1 GCA_913063165.1 uncultured Saccharospirillaceae bacterium
AACATAAACCGGTTTGGAGAACGGAATGAGCAATGTGCCAGACGAAATCCAGACGGTGATGAACGAAGCTGACTGTTTGTACAATGAAGTACAGATTGAAGCGGCGATCGATGTGATGGCGAAAAATATCTCAAAGGATTTGTCTGGGAAGAACCCCATCGTTTTTACTGTGATGAATGGTGGTTTGGTATTGACGGGGAAGCTGGTAACCAAATTGGGTTTTCCATTGGAAATTAGCTACTTGCACGCCACGCGTTACCGCAATCAGCTGAACGGCACAGAACTAGATTGGAAAGCATTTCCAGCACAGGCTTTGAAGGGCCGCAATATCTTAATCGTTGATGATATATACGACGAAGGCCACACGTTGGCAGCGATTATCAAACACTGTGTTGAAGAAGACGTTGCCAGCTTGAAGGTGGCGGTATTATTAGACAAAATACATGACCGTAAAGCAAAAGCCGACTACCATCCGGATTATGTTGGCTTGGATTGTGAAGACCGTTATGTGTTTGGTGTTGGCATGGACTACAAAGGCTACTGGCGCAATGCGCCTGGCATCTACGCCGTCAAAGGGCAGTAATTACCTATTAAGGGAGCAGTAACATGGAAGGCAAGCTTTTCTTTAACAGAGAACTGAGTCTCCTTGCCTTTCACAAAAGGGTCCTATCACTGGCCTCAAAGAGTTCATTGCCAGTGATGGAGCGTTTGCGGTATTTGTGCATTTCCGCCACCAATGTCGATGAATTGTTTGAAGTGCGCGTTGGCGGCTTGATCGAAATTATCGAGCGCGGCAACGGCAACTCAGTGATGTCTGATGGCCTCACTGCCGTTGAAACCAAACAGATGGTATCCAATGAAGCCCACGCTTTTGTCGACCGCCAATATGACATTCTCAACACCGAACTGATCCCAGCGCTCAGCCAACATGGCTTGCACATATTGAAGCGTGATCAGTGGGATGACGAACACAAGCGGTATTTGAAACATCTTTTTATGACGGATGTGTTGCCGCTCTTGAGCCCAATTGGGCTAGACCCAGCCCACCCATTTCCCCGTATTCTAAACAAAAGTTTGAATTTTATTGTGCACCTGAGCGGCAAAGACGCCTTTGGTCGCAATTCTGGCCAAGCCATTGTTCAGGTACCTAGGTCCTTACCGAACATCATAGAGCTGCCACCAGAGCTTAGCCCTGATGGCCGGTCGTTTATTTTAACGTCGTCGATCATTCACCAGTTTATTGATGAGTTGTTCGTCGGTATGAAAGTGGTCGGCTGCTACCAGTTCCGCATCACGCGCAACACCGATATTTTTCTGGATGAAGAAGACACTGACGATCTACTCCGCGCCCTAGAAGGTGAATTGGCTTATCGACAATATGGTGATGAAGTACGCCTAGAAGTCGCCAATAACATGCCAAAAGAGCAGATGGACTTCTTGTTGAGTCGGTCTGACTTGACTGAAATGGACCTGTATCGCGTCAACGGTCCCGTGAGCTTAGCGCGGTTGTCAGATCTGTTTGGTCTCATTCAAAACCACGAACTGTACTTTACTGTTTTCAGCCAAAATACACCGCGCAGCTTCAAGCGTAATGGCAATTATTTCGATGTTTTAAAGCGCCAGGATGTATTGCTGTTTCACCCCTATGATTCATTCACCCCCGTCGTTGAGTTGCTCCGACAGGCCGTGAAAGACCACCAGGTATTGGCAATCAAGCAAACA
Organism: uncultured Saccharospirillaceae bacterium; assembly: GCA_913063165.1. Classification (GTDB taxonomy): domain Bacteria; phylum Pseudomonadota; class Gammaproteobacteria; order Pseudomonadales; family Natronospirillaceae; genus CAJXZL01. The sequence continues at coordinate 1,723 of CAJXZL010000086.1, forward strand.
CTGTACCGCACGGGTTCTGATTCACCCGTGGTTGATGCCTTGGTTCAAGCCGCCCGTGCAGGAAAAGAAGTCACCGTCATTATTGAACTGCGTGCCCGGTCAGATGAACAAGACAACGTGGCGTTGGCCAACCGATTGCAACGCTATGGTATTCACGTTATTTACGGCATTGTGGGGTATAAAACCCACGCGAAGATGCTGCTGATTGCGCGCAAAGAATCGAATCGCCTGCGCTACTACGTGCATTTGGGAACCGGCAACTACCACCATAAAACCACCTCGGTTTATACCGATTATGGCTTGCTAACCAGTGACCAGCAGTTTGGCGAAGACGTCTACCGTATTTTTTTACAGCTCAGTAGTATGGGCAAAGTATCCAAAATGGACGCGCTGTTACACGCGCCTTTTACCCTGCATAAATCGTTGATGAAAAAAATCCAGCGAGAGATTGAGCATGCCGAAAAGGGCCTGCCCGCGCACATTATTTTAAAAATGAATTCTCTTTATGAAGACCAATTGGTCAACGAGCTCTACCGTGCATCTCAGGCTGGTGTGAAGATTGAGTTGATCATTCGTGGTATTTGCCAAATTCGGCCGGGGATTAAAGGACTGTCTGAAAACATTACGGTACGCTCGATCGTAGGGCGCTTTTTAGAGCATAGCCGTGTGTTCTATTTTCTGAATCACAAAGACCCTGAATTACTGCTCGCTAGCTCAGATTGGATGGTGCGCAATATGTTTTATCGGGTCGAGATTTGCTTCCCGATTCGGAATAAGAAATTACGCGACCGCATTTTTGACGACCTGCAGTTGTATCTGCAAGACAACGTCAATACCTGGATGCTACAGCCTGATGGCCAATACATGAAGTTGGCAGCTTTGGCACCAGAAGACGAAGTCGATGCACAACAGATATTGGTTGAGAAGTGGAGCCAATAGGCTCCCTGATGATATCCAAAACCCAACCTGCTAGCGCCCCAACAGTTTTTGCCACCATGTCTTTTCAGTGCCATCTTCGTTAGTGATTGGCTGCGGCTCAACGCGGTTACCTTTCCCGCACTCTGGCTTATTGGTAGGTGCTGATCCCGTCATAAACGGCAAGTAACGGGCATTCTTACAGCCATTCACACTCAATGCCCCCGTTGCACTATCGACCCAATGCCAATCGATTCCGCCCGGCTCACTGACGATGGGCTCCTGCAGGCCGATGTCTTTCATGATGTCGGTCCAAATACGCAGGGCACCACTGCTTCCGGTCAAGGGGGTTGGTTGGTTATCATCGCGTCCCACCCATACCACGGCAAGATAATCGGGCGAGTAGCCAGCAAACCAACTGTCACGCAGATCATCAGTCGTGCCTGTCTTGCCGGCCAGTTGCCATTGGTGACCCAGCGTATTGCCGGCATACCTTGCTGTCCCCGTGGTCATTACTTGCTGCAAACCCTGTTGCAACAAAAACAGCGGCGCTGGAGATACGACCTGATGAAACCCGATCGTGTCGGTTTGTAACACCCGATCTTCAGCATCCGAAACCGCAGTAATGGCTTGGGCAGGGGTATAAAATCCATTCGCCGCAATGGCGCCATAGAAGGTGGTAATGTCGACGGGTGACAAGGCCAAGGCACCCAATAATACCGACGGATAGGCCGGTATGTCTTTTGCCACGCCCATGGATGCCAGTCTCGCGATAACCTTGTCCAAACCAATTTGCATGCCCAGTCGCGCAGCTGCCCGGTTGTAGGACGATGACAGTGCATCGATCAACAGTGGGTCGCCATGACTCACGCGGTCATAATTTTCTGGGCGCCATTCACTGCCATCCTGTCCCTGCACCACCACGGGTCCGTCACTAATCGGGGTTGCGAGCGTATAGCCCTGTTCCAGTGCAGTGAGATAAATCGCAGGTTTCAACAGTGAACCAACGAAGCGCTGCGCATCCATCGCGCGGTTAAATCCTGCAAAGCGGGGGTTGCGACCGCCGACCATGGCCAAAACATGACCGGTATCTGGCTGCGTGATCACCACCGCGCCTTCGAGACTGCCGATCTCCATACCCTGCTGTGTTTCTAAGCGCGCTAAGCCCTGGGTGAGCGCCGATTCAGCGAGACTCTGGATGCGAGGGTCAAGAGAGGTGTAGATGTTCAGCCCTGCAGCTTGATATTCGTCGGTTTGGAACTGTTCAGACAGGTCCCGCTTTACCATATCCAAATAGGCAGGATAGCGCACACGAGAGACACCGCTGCGTACCCCAAGGGGACGTGCGTTCGCTTGCTCAAAGGCCGCTGCTTGAATAATGCCCTGATCTCGCATAACGCCCAACACCACGTGGCGCCGTTGCTCAGCCCGCTCTGGATTGCGGTAGGGGTTATAGACTGAAGGACCTTTGACCATGCCGATTAACAGGGCTTGTTCTGCTGCATTGAGTTCTGACAGCGGGGCACCAAAAAGCTCCAATGCTGCCAGCCCAAATCCATGTACGGCGCGTGCGCCATCTTGCAACAAAAATACCTCGTTGATGTAGGCTTCTAAAATTTGATCTTTACTAAAGTGCCATTCAAGTAATAGCGCCATGATCGCTTCATTGGCTTTGCGCAGCAACGAGCGCTCTCGGGTTAGAAAATAGTTTTTCACCAACTGTTGGGTCAGGGTGCTGCCACCCTGTTTCATCCCGCCTTGACTGAGATTTGCGAACAGCGCTCGGGCTATGCCAAACGGAGAAATACCAAAATGCTGGTAAAAGTTACGGTCTTCCACAGCCAACAAACTATCGATAAACGCCGTTGGGACATCCTCTATCGCCAGTAAATGTCGGTCCTGTTTGTGCCCCAAAAACAAACTGCCAATAACCAAGGGGTCAAGGCGCACCAGATCAACCAATCCCAATTCACTGTCTCTGATGCTTTCGATGCGGCCTTGGCTAAAATCAATCCATAGGTGTTTGCTGCTTTGATGGCCATCCCAAAAGGGGTATGCACGGGTGACCAACTCTAGTGTATTTCCTGTCGGCCAATAGGTACCAGCGCCGGCACTGACCGACACCTCACGATATCCCAACTGACCCAGCTCCGTTTGCAGAGCCAGACTGCCCATTTCCAATCCGGGATAGAGCGCCAATGGCTGGGCATAGACACGCGCAGGTTCTGCAAAAAGCTGCCCTTTAAATTCAGTAGTGACCCGCGCATTTAAATAAAATGCCCAAGCAAAAAAGACCACAACCAGCATTATCAGCAACTTAAAAAACAGGGCGCGGAGCGGGTACTGACTGTGCTGGTGACGGACCGGATTTTTGGCCTTGGGTGCGGCGCTTTTGGCGGTCGTCCGCTTTTTAGCAGTCGGCGTGCGGGGTTTTCGCGGCCCGGCCTTAGGCTTAGGGGGTGGCGATGAAGTGGGTGACAAGTCGCATAATCCTCGATGTACAATTGTATTCAGATCATATCACCTTATACTCAATGAGATAGACCGATTGTGAGACCAACCACAGGAAAGTGGCCGCCACATTACACGAATGACTTTTGGGAATGAGAGATGCAAAAAATACTGCTACCCCTTTTAGTATTGCTGTCTATCCACGCCTTTGGTGCGTCCAAAATTTATACCTGGACCGATGCCGATGGTGTTGTGCAATTTGGTGATCGGCCCCCCATTGCTTCCAATGCTTCAGAAGTCAAAATGCAGGGATTGGTCACTACGCCAGTCGAGGTGATACCGGCCCAGTTACAGGGCACCTGGAAAGTGGCCGGTCAACCTGGTGAGACCCAAGAATGGCTTATCCGCCAAGATGGTCGCATTCAAATCGATATTAAGACCGGCAATGATCGGCGCATTATTCATGGCAACTGGGTAATCACCGACAGCGTGATGACCATTACCTCAGATTTGGTACAGGATATTATCGCCGGTAGATCCGTGATTGATAATAGCCCCCAACAGTTTGTATATAAGTTCCTGGCCTTTAATCCCAATACCTTCCGTGTCTTCAG
>CAJXZL010000087.1 GCA_913063165.1 uncultured Saccharospirillaceae bacterium
TCTCGTATCTCGTATCTGCTCTTATCTGCTCTTATCTGCTCTTATCTGCCCTTCTCTGCCTTTCTCTGCCTTTCTCTGCCTTTCTCTGCCCTTCAAGACCTTTCCCTATCGATACCCTTGCTGCGCAAGGTCGCTAAGCATTCGTGCTCTGCCACGCGCAATTCAATAATGGTCTGCTCAATCTCTTGACGCTGGGATTCAAGCTTGCGCCGATGCTCGCTGAGCTTGTCATAATAGCGCTCTAACTGCGGTACTTCGTCAGCAGCGTTTTCATACAACTCAATGAGGTCGTGAATTTCGGCTAACGAGAACCCTAATTTTTTACCACGGACGATCAACTTGACCCGAGCACGATCCTTACGGCTGTACAGGCGCTTGGTGCCCTGCCGTTCTGGATCTAATAGCGCGCGGTCTTCATAGAAGCGTATGGCACGCGTCGTTAAATCGAATTCTTTGGCCAAATCCGAAATGCTGTACTGTGGCGTCATGTTGGTTACTGCATTCATTTGCGGTTCTCTACCATCTATAATAGGCCAGTCATAGGCAATCAACGGAACAAACTTTTACGCTAAGGGAAGCCATAATGGGGATGATAATCACATCGTTTATCAGGCAGTAACCCTTAGATTATCTGACTTAAATGGGTCAAAAGCCCTATCAGTCATCTCCGTTCAATTGTGCACCTAAGGTTGACGTTAACGTAAAGGTATAATATCTTGCACGCAAATGAAAGACTTGCTGTTAAATTTGAATCTGTACCCCATGACACACCGATTTGAGGATTTATGATGACGCGTCCACTCCGTATGGTCACAGCCGCTTCTTTGTTTGATGGCCACGATGCCGCTATTAATATGATGCGCCGCTTAATTCAGGCACAGGGTGTTGAAGTCATTCACCTCGGTCATAACCGATCTGTTGACGACATTGTGCGTGCTGCAATTCAAGAAGATGCTGATGCCATTGCACTGAGTTCCTATCAGGGTGGGCACATGGAGTTCTTCCGTTACCTGCACAAAAGCCTCCATGAGGCGGGCTGTGCACACGTGGCGATCATTGGCGGTGGCGGCGGTACGATCACCCCAGAAGAAATCGCAGCGTTAGAAGCTGACGGCATTACCCGTATTTATCATCCAGATGACGGCCTCAAGTTAGGCTTGCCTGGCATGATTGAAGACACCATGAAGCAGGTGGCAGCGCACCACAAAGCCTTTCCTCGGCAAAACGCGTCAACCCGTGACAGCCAAATCGCACACGACTTGTCGCTGTTAGAAAATGGTGACGAAGTTGCCTATAGCCCAACTACCGCATCCAAAGAGATTCCAGTCATCGGCATCACCGGTACTGGCGGTGCGGGTAAGAGCAGTCTAACCGACGAGTTATTGCTGCGCTTTGTTCAGTACAGTGACAAAAAAATAGCCGTATTGGCTGTCGATCCGAGTCGTCGTCGCACCGGCGGCGCGCTATTGGGCGACCGTATCCGTATGAATGCCCTGTCCAATCCGCAGCTGTTTATGCGCTCGATGGCGACGCGCCGTCAAAACCTAGCGACCAGTAAAACCCTAAAAAACTGTATTGATTACCTCAAAAGCCAAGATTTTGATTTGATCGTGGTTGAAACGGCAGGTATTGGCCAAAGCGATACCGAAATTGTCGACCTCGTGGATATGCCACTGTATGTGATGACCAGCGAATATGGTGCGGCCAGTCAGCTAGAAAAAATCGACATGCTCGATTACGCACAATTTATCGTGATCAACAAATTCGATAAGAAAGGCTCTGAAGACGCATTACGTGACGTACGTAAGCAGTGGCGCCGCAACCGCAATGTCTTTGATGTGGATGACCAGTCTGTGCCTGTGGTGGCGACCATGGCAAGTCAGTTCAATGACCCAGGCGTTAATTGGCTGTATCAGCGCGTTATCGATTCACTGACCAAAACCCACCAGCTAGACAGGGCTGAATGGCTGCCAACGGCACCCTTCACCTTCCAGACACCACGGGTCAACATCGTCGTCCCAGGATCGCGTCAGCGTTACCTGTCGGAAATTTCTGATCTGGGCAGAAAGCTCAATCAACAATCCGATGATCAAGCAGATGTGGCCAGCAAGATTCAACACATCACCACTGTTTTGCGTTTAATGGGCGTCACCGTTACCGACTTAGAACCCGTCGCAGCAGACCAACAGTCGTCTGCTAATGCTGCACTCATTGAGCAGTACCATGTGTCACTAGAACTGCTGACCTTAGAGAACAAACGCCTGTTACAGAAGTGGCCCACACAATCTGAATCCTTTACCCGCGAACACTTTGAATATGAAGTGCGTGGCAAGAAAATTACGGGTGACAACTACCGCACCAGCCTGTCTCAATTACAGATTCCAAAGGTTGCCACACCTAAGTTCAGCAGTTGGGGAGAAACACTGAAGTTTTTGACCCGCGAAAACCTGCCAGGCAGCTATCCCTTTACCGCAGGCGTGTTCCCTTATCGTCGCACGGGGGAAGATCCGATTCGCATGTTCGCAGGTGAAGGCAGCCCTGAACGCACCAACCGCCGTTTTCATTACTTAGCAGCTGGACAACCCGCTAACCGCCTGTCTACCGCTTTTGACAGTGTGACCCTGTATGGCGAAGATCCTGCTATCCGCCCAGATATCTACGGCAAGATTGGTAATTCAGGTGTTTCTATTGCCACCTTGGACGACATGAAAAAGCTGTATTCAGGTTTTGATCTGTGTGCGCCCAACACCTCTGTGTCTATGACCATCAACGGCCCTGCCCCAATTATTTTGGCGATGTTCGTCAACACCGCCGTGGACCAGCAGGTTGAAACCTACCTTAAGGCCAACGGCTTGTGGGAAGCAGCGCAGAAGAAAATTTCCGACATTATTGGTGAGCAGCCTCAGTATTTGGGCGGTCTTCCTGAGAATCACGACGGATTGGGTCTGGGATTGTTGGGTATTACCGGTGATCAACTACTGGATGCCGATACCTACCAACGCATCAAAGCAGACACCCTTACCAAGATTCGCGGCACGGTTCAGGCTGATATTTTGAAAGAAGACCAGGCGCAAAACACCTGTATTTTCTCGACTGAGTTTGCTTTGCACATGATGGGTGATATTCAGACCTACTTTACCCACAATCAGGTGCGCAACTTCTATTCTGTGTCCATCAGCGGCTATCACATAGCAGAAGCTGGCGCGAATCCAATATCTCAGCTGGCATTCACACTGGCCAACGGCTTTACACTGGTTGAATACTACTTGGCGCGCGGATTGAATATTGACGACTTCGCACCCAATCTGAGCTTCTTCTTTAGCAATGGTATGGACCCTGAGTATTCTGTCATTGGCCGCGTTGCTCGCCGTATCTGGGCCCGCGCAATGAAAGAACGCTATGGTGCCAGCGCGCGTTCACAGATGCTGAAATACCACATTCAGACCTCGGGTCGCAGCCTCCATGCGCAAGAAATCCAATTTAACGATATCCGCACCACATTACAGGCCCTGTATGCCTTGTTTGATAACTGCAACAGCCTTCATACCAATGCCTATGATGAAGCGATCACCACGCCCACTGAAGAGTCTGTGCGTCGCGCAGTAGCCATTCAGTTGATTATCGGACGCGAGTTAGGCCTCAATTTCTGCGAAAACCCATTACAGGGCTCATTCGCCATTGAACAGCTCACTGACCTGGTTGAAGAAGCCGTACTCACCGAGTTTGATAGCCTCAATGAACGCGGTGGTGTGCTAGGCGCCATGGATACCATGTATCAGCGCAGCAAGATTCAAGATGAATCCATGCTCTATGAGCACATGAAGCATGATGGACGTTTACCTATCGTGGGTGTGAACACCTTCTTGTCTGACAATCCGGAAGCGCCGACTGTCATTGAACTGGCACGATCAACCGAAGAAGAGAAGATGCAGCAAATCGAACAGTTAGCGAAGTTCCAAAACCGCTATGGCGATCGAACTGATGCAGTTCTGGAAACCCTTCGTGAGACGGCACGCGCACGTGGCAATACCTTTGAAATCCTTATTGATGCCGTGAAGGTTGCATCACTGGGGCAGTTATCAGGTGCCCTTTACCATGTTGGCGGTCAGTACCGCAGAAATATGTAAGCATCACACTGACAACAAAAAGGCGGCCACTGGCCGCCTTTTTAATGAATGGTTTTTGACTAGGTTTTAGAACCTTTTTTTACTCGTACCACGTATCACGCATCTCGCATCACGTATTTCGAATCCCGCATCTCGTATCTTTGTCTTGCTGCCCTTTTAGCAGACTGCTGCTATGGCATCACAAAGATAATCAAGATTAGCACTGCTGATGCCTGCGATATTGATACGACCAGAGGACACCATGTAGATACCGTATTCAGATTTTAACCGGGCAACCTGCGCTGGATTAAGACCAGAAAATGAGAACATGCCATTTTGATTCAGCACGAAACTAAAATCCTGCGCCACGTTCAATTCAGCCAGTTTATCGACCAATTTGACGCGCAAATCACGGATACGATTACGCATGTCCGCTACTTCACCTAACCACTGCTCTCGTAACGCTTCGTCGTTTAAAATAGTGGCAACCACCAAGGCACCATGTGCAGGTGGATTAGAATAGTTGGCACGAATCACTGACTTCATTTGAGAAAAAGCAGTCTGAGCTTCGCCCGCATCACGACCCACAAGCGTCAATGCACCGACACGCTCATTGTATAGGCCGAAGTTTTTAGAAAACGAGCTGGCTACTAGGAGTTCATCAACCCGAGCAACGAAGGCGCGCAAACCAGATGCATCTTCCTCAACACCCTCAGCGAAACCCTGATAAGCAAAGTCAAACATGGGTAACCAGCGTTTCTCTTGCGCCAATGCGGCTAACTGCTGCCACTGGCTATCACTTGGATCAAAGCCTGTCGGGTTATGGCAGCATCCGTGCAATAACACCACGTCACCCGCTGGTACCTTTTTCAAATCACTATAGAAGCCATCAAAGTCGAGACTTTGTGATTCTGCATCGTAATAACGGTAGGTTTTGCACTCAATGCCGGCTGCTTGAAAAATGGCCGTATGGTTTGCCCAGGTCGGGTTACTGATCCAAACGCGCTTAACCTTCAGTTGGCTAGCTAAGAATTCAGCACCTACTCTCAGTGCACCCGTACCACCTGGTGCCTGTGCAGTTACTGCCCGACCACTATCAATAAGGTCAGACTTTTCGCCAAACAATAAACCGCGAACGGCACGACTATAGGCTTCAAGACCAGAAATACTGAGATAGCCTTTGCTGACCTCAGATTCCAACAAGCGGGATTCTGCAATTTTTACAGAAGCCAAAATCGGGGTTGTGCCCTGGTCATCTCTAAACACACCGACACCCAAATTCACCTTTATGTCGCGGGTATCCGCATGAAAGGCATCATTTAGACCCAAAATAGGATCAGCTGGTGCTGCAACAATGTGTTCAAACATAGGAGAATCGACTCTCTGGAAGTAACAGGTTGTATGCCCTTCGGGCGTGAAAGGCTATTATATTAACAAGGGCGGGAGGTTGTCATGGGAAAGTTGAAAT
>CAJXZL010000088.1 GCA_913063165.1 uncultured Saccharospirillaceae bacterium
GCATTCCACCAGGTGCAAAAGGGGGCATCCAATCGAGAAGGCAACACCACCGGCAATCGCGTGTGAATGCGCACAGTGGTCACCTGAGTGTCTGCCATACAGCGAGCAACCAACCGTTGCAATTTCTCAGTCGGCAGCATTAAGGGATCACCGCCACTCAGTATGATTTCAGTCAGCCCTTGGGATTGTATCTGTTCAACGACTGCGTCAAGCGCCGCATCGGTTAACGTGTTGTCGCCATAGGGATAATGTCGTCGAAAACAATAACGACAATTGATTGCACAGGCGCCTGTGGCCAAAATCAGCGCCCGCCCCTCATATTTTTGGAGCAGCCCCCGGGTGTCCATAAAACCACTTTCGCCAATGGGGTCTGTGCCAAACCCAACAACAGCCACGCCTTCATCAGATAATGGCAATACCTGACGCAACAGCGGGTCATTCACATCTCCTACCCGCATTCTGGCAATATAGCTGTCTGTCGTTCGCACTGGAAAAAGGGCAGCAGACGCTTGCGCCGCAGCCACCCGCTGGGGGCAATCGGCCAGTCCAACCCGTTGCAAAAGCACCAGTGGATCACGCACCAAAGACCGCAAAGAATCTTGCCAAGTTGGCATCTGTTTAGTTTGATTAATAACAGGTATCATAGCGCGCTTATTATTCACTCAAAAATTCAACTGACATCGGATTACGACATGGCCTTTTATTCTACCAACGAATTTCGCAGCGGTCTTAAAGTTTTATTGGAAGGCGACCCTTGTAGCATTGTGGAAAACGAATTTGTTAAACCCGGTAAGGGCCAAGCCTTTAACCGTGTAAAGCTCAAGAACCTAAAAACGGGTCGCACCTGGGAACGTACTTTTAAGTCAGGTGAATCGATCGAAGGCGCGGATATCATGGACGTGTCTATGGAATATCTGTATGCCGACGGCTCGTTCTGGACCTTTATGAAAACTGACGGCAGCTATGAGCAGTTGAATGCAGGCCCTGAAGCCATTAAAGATGCCAAAGACTGGCTTAAAGAGCAGGACACGTTCGAAGTTGTACTTTATAACGGTGACATCCTTTCGGTCGTACCCCAAAACTTTGTAGAACTGGAGATCGTGGAAACGGATCCTGGCCTCAAAGGCGACACGGCCCAAGGCGGCTCAAAACCAGCAACCCTGTCAACCGGTGCGGTTGTACGCGTCCCCTTGTTTATCGAAATCGGCGAAAAGATTAAGGTCGATACGCGCTCAGGCGAATATGTGAGTCGTGCTAAGTAACCGATAGTGCATAGGTAGGCATGCCCCTTGGGTGGCCTACCCTTTCTCTTCACCCACAGAAAGACCCCCACATGGCCGATCATTGGGCGCCTTCAGCGCAGATAGCAACCCTAAAGATGCGGCATGATCTGATGCGGCGCCTACGCGCATTTTTTGATCAAAAAGGCCTATTGGAAGTGGAAACCCCCATCTTGTCGGCCCATGCCACCCCCGATGTACACCTAGCCAGCATCGAAACCCGTTTTGGCTATTTACATACGTCACCTGAATATCCTATGAAACGGTTATTGGCCGCTCAGGCAGGCGCTATTTATCAAATCTGTAAGGTATTCCGCGCCGAGGAATCCGGCAGCAATCACAATCCTGAATTTACGCTTTTGGAATGGTATCAACCAGGATGGGATGACCAACAGCTTTCCCAACAAGTGGTCGCCCTTTTGCAGCATCTGGGCTTGGATCGTAACAGCCAATATCTCAGCTATCGCGAGGCGTTTACAGCCACCCTTGGAATTGATCCTTTGTCGGCTTCCTTGGCAACCCTTCGGGAACTTGCTGGCGAGTTACTTGGACAACCCTGTGACGACTACGACCGTAACACCTGTTTAGACGTTGCCATGAGCTTTGGTGTTGAACGCAAGCTCGATCCCAATCTCATCACGGTCATCAGTGATTTTCCCGCAGCACAGGCGGCACTTGCCATAAAAGAACAGCAACCCGACGGCTTTTGGACAGCGAAACGTTTTGAGGTCTATTGCGGCGGGCTTGAATTGGCCAATGGCTATGCAGAACTCACGGATGCACAGGAGCAACTGGCGCGTTTTGAGGCAGAAAATCGGGACCGTCAGACTCGAAATTTGCCGATCATGCCCATTGATACGCATCTAATAGACGCAATGAAAGCAGGCATTCCAGCTTGTGCAGGTGTGGCTGTGGGGGTCGATCGGGTCATCATGCTGTGTTTGGGCAAAAAGCACATCGATGATGTGCTTAGCTTTCCCATAGCGCGGGCATAAACCAGTTTAAGAGTTGGTTTTTGCCAACAGCGCTTCGAGCTTGGTGCTTAAACGGACATCGCGCTCATTTTGCTGCTGCTTACGCTTTTTACGCACGTCCTGTTGCACTTTGCGGTCATTGCGAACCTTATCAATCGCATCCACTTGCTCTTGAGCATGTGACATCTCTTCAGGCTTCACCACTTCTTCGGTTGCACCTTTTAGATCATAGCGAACGCCACCCTTTGCCACTGCAGACAGGTAGTGATAATGACGGGTATAGGCCGACAACGCTTTACGGATTTGGGTTTTTGACAAAACACCGCCTGCTGCCAAATCGTGGTGTACACCAATTTTCAGTGGCTTTGCATTGTCTAAGTCAAATATGTCCGGAAATGCTTCTGTTAAAACAGCAACAGCAGTTTTCGCTGCTTCACGGCGCTTTTTAATTTGCTCAGGAGTAGGCTTTTTAACGCTAGGCTTAGGAGTATCAGTCATAGGAGATAGCACAGAGGGTCTATGTTCGTGAAAAAAGGCAGGTTACCCTGCCAGACAAGGTTTAACAAGCCCAAGAACGACTTTATTATGAAAGCGGCTAGCAAGACAGGTCCAATCAGAATTGCTCAAGCAAGGCCAAAACACTGCCCATGTGCACTTTTTCGCCCAATTCCTGCTCCGCATCCCACATCCAATGGGGGTTGTCAGACACCAAAACTACCGTGCTGCCCAACTTAAATCGGCCCATTTCATCACCCTTCTTCAAGGTAATGGCCGGCTGATCACCGTATTGCGTGGCCATCACTTGCCGACGTAATGGGGCTACGACGCCAGCCCAGACGGTTTCAATACTGGCTACAACCATAGCGCCAACCAACACCATGGATAATTCGCCCCAAGGTGTATCAAAGGTCGCCACCACGCGTTCGTTACGGGCAAACAAACCCGGCACACCTTCTGCGGTGGCTTGGTTAACACTAAAGAGTTTGCCCGGTACGTAGGTCATTGACTTTAGGGTGCCATCACAGGGCATATGCACGCGGTGGTAGTCACTGGGCGACAAGTAAATCGTTGCAAACTGTCCGTCAGCATACTTCGCTGCCTGATCTGCATCGCAGGCCAATAATTGCTGCACGGTAAAAGAACGTCCCTTGGCTTGTACCAGCGTACCTGCTTTTATCGGGCCGCATTGGCTGACAACACCATCCGCTGGTGACACTAAGGCTTCGGTTCGGTCATCAATTGGTCGTGCGCCCGCTTTCAGTTCACGGGTAAAAAATTGGTTAAAGCTCGGATAGGCATCCAATTCAGGGGTCGCTGCCTCATCCATGTTGATCTGGTATCGCTTACTGAACCACCGGATAAACGGGTCTTTCACCCACACCCATTCACAGTTTGCAATTACCCCTGCCAAGCGAGAAATCAGGTGTTGTGGTGCCACATGCTGTAAGGCCACAAATAACTTTTTGTTCATGGGTTAACATCTCTTTGTATTAAATTCGGTAAACAATCATCAAAACGTCAGCTTAGGGTATTGAGTAGCTGTTCAAACTGCGTAATTAACGCCCGAAACTGCCGATACTCTGGCTCAGTTAACAAGGTTTCTTGCTCAAAGGCATCGACATAGATTAATGCCCGAAACTTTCCCCGTATATGCACAGAATGAATGAAGAAATCATCGCATTCAACGACTTGCCGCATCTTACTCGGTAGCTGTTTCCACGTATCTTCCGCGCGCTTTGGTGTCATCCAAAAGCTTTCGGACTTGGTCGCCAAATAAGCAATGATGCCTGATGCTGGCAACAAAAAGGATAAATGCGGCACATTTTTTTGTCCGGGACCACTTTCTCGGTATTGGACACGCACCTGCTTAATGCGTTCTTGATAGAGGGCGACCAAGACTCGGGAACAACCCATCCCATCAATCAGCACCTTCAACAAACGGTTATAGGCCACCTCTTCATTGGTAAAGATAGCTTGTTGGGTGGTGAACTGCTGTTGCAATCGCTCCACCTGGCTGCTGTCACCGCGCGCCATTGGTTGCTTGGGTGCGAATGCGCCAAAGGGATCGACGGGGCCGTCGGCCGCTACCTGAGGAGACACTGCTGTTGCTCGGGCATTTTCAACGACTGGCGCACGTTCATGGGTCGCCTTTGTCGCCACCACCGATGCCGTAGAGGCTACGGGTGGCAATTCTGTTGGTCGATTGGGTTGCGTTCTGTCGCCGACCAATGACTGGTCGATCGTTCCGGCATATTGGAAGGCAGCCAGTATGGCAGCCGAACAAGCGGGTACCGGATAATCCCGTGCAATCTGCGCCAGCCATTGGGGTAAGTAACTGTTGAAGCCGTCGATCAGCGAAGCGCCTATCGCACGCGCGATCAATTTTTGAAATCGGATCGAGCCCCATTCTTGGCGACTCACAGTTGCCAATTGCGTAGCAATAGGGAGGTAATAAGCCAATGCTTGATATTTAAAGGTGGCTGACTGGTTCGATCGCACCTTGGCTACTGCATCTAACAGCGCAATCGTGGGCACCTGAAAGCGTTCGGCAATGGCTTCTGAACAGGCGTTATACCCAAATCCAAACACCTGTGCATACACTGATTCAATTTGCTCGCCCTGGTTGATTCGAAATTCAATACCTTCAACCAACATGGGGTCTTTATAGGCCACCATCCAACGGATGGTCTGACTAAATAAACAAGCCCAATGATCTGCTTCTTTCCACTCAATCTGACGCGCTTTATGCCAATGCGCCAACAGCGCCGCTGTTACCATGCTGTCGCCAATGGTGGTCATTAACAAACGGGTACTGCTGCTATGTGGATCTAAGCGAGGTAGTTCGCTGGTCCATACCAATAGCGCGTCGATACCAATTTGATTAATGGCGTCGGACAAGGACAGAAAGGCGTCTTTGTTGGGTGATACCGCATAGCCGTGACCGAATATTTGCAGGCTCAACAGGGGGTCGAGACGAATCAACACCACCAGATCTGCCACCGAGTCTTTTGCCTGGTGCAACTTCATCTGAGGTGTAATGATTGCAAGGTCTTGCGCCAGCCCGTCTAGCCAAACGCGGGCTTCTTTGCTTACCGTCATAATCCGATCTCACTCAATGCCACTGTCGTTCCTATACTTCAAACCCAGTGCTTACTATATTCTGGCCATCTGATGGCCACACAACATTTATATTACCTTTTTGGCATGTACTATAACATCCCAACGGG
>CAJXZL010000089.1 GCA_913063165.1 uncultured Saccharospirillaceae bacterium
AATAGGACACCCATCATAAGGCCTGCACAAAATGCTATTATTTTGCGTTGCAGCCTTAATAGGACACCCATCATAAGACTTGCACCACATGGTGCAATTTTGTATTGCATTTATAGGTACAGCGTAAACTGACCCCATATTTAGAGTGGTTCTTAGGATGGGTGTCCTATTAGTGCCCGGGTGTCCTATTAGTGCCCGCTATTAGTGCCCGGCTTGCCGCTGTTGCTCATTCCATCGATTTTTAGACACAAAAAAGCCCGACGATCACAGGGAAGGTCGGGCTCTTAGGGATGATTTAGATTGCTCTAAAACATCATATTGGTGGAGGCGGCGGGAGTTGAACCCGCGTCCGCAAATCCGCCACTCGCGGTCCTACATGTTTAGCCTCTTCTTTAAGTTAACCGCACAGTTTCCGAAGGGCAGGAGCTGATTGGCGAGTTCGGAATTGGGTTTTAGCAGGTCGGGCCCGAACAACCGTTTCTGCGATTCTGAAGGAGATGACCATCCTAACCTCTCTGGTCAGACCCAGGCGAGTGGATGGCTAGCGGCCCTTAGGCGGCTAGTGCGTAGCTTTCGTCGTTTGCGACTATGTTTTGCGGCTTTGGATTAAAGTGATTCGCCACCATCACTACATGCACCTGAAGCTTTGTTATCCACGTCGAAGCCGTTTCGCCCCCATAGACACCAATCGAAAACTCAAAGGCTCTCACCCTATCGTTTCCATCTCTATTACCCAGTAATGATCTACCCGGTAATTGAGTTTGTGGAACATCACCCCTAAGGATGGTTGCGATCCACACCCAACAGTGCAAACGCTGCTGGGTTCTGCCTTTTGCAAGGCGGGTCGGCATGGGTCAAAGACCGTTGCCTATTTTCCGCAGACCAGGAACGCTCATGCTGGGCTGTTTCAAAATTCTGTTGGCTTGCTAATTAAGCTACCAAGATACTGGGTAATATAGCATGTTGCCGGTAATGCTGTCTGTTGCTAGTCGCAGTATTTACATGATCTGTTAGACGGAATGCTTCATGACCCGTTCTTTCTGACGATTCCAGTCGCGCTCTTTCATGGTCTCGCGCTTGTCATGCAATTTCTTGCCCTTGCCCACTGCCAATTCGCACTTCACATACTGCTTGGTCCAGTGGAGGTCTAGCGCAACGATGGTGTAGCCCGTTTGGCCAGCGATATCGTTGAGTCGATCAATTTCTTTGGCATGCAATAACAACTTTCTGTCACGGGTTCCATGGGGCACGATATGGGTCGACGCGCTCACCAAGGGGGATACTTGACAGCCCACCAGCCATGCTTCGTTATTACGAATCAAGACATAGGAATCACGCAGCTGCACCTTGCCAGAACGGATACTTTTCAGTTCCCATCCTGCAAGCATGACGCCCGCTTCAAGCGTGGATTCAATTTCGTAGTCGTGTCTCGCTTTTTTGTTGGAAGCGATGATACGCGTACTGGATTTGGGTTTATTTTTTGCCATAAGGCGCGCAGTATAAGGTACTGCAAAAAAATGTCATCACTAATTTTTGACTTATACTTGATCCATCACAATCGCAGCATAAAGGGAGTGAACATTGTCGTCTGAGACTGGCAACACACCGATCAAAAGTTTGTGGCTGTTGACTGTCCTCGGTCTCGGCGCCGCTTTAGGCTACAGCAATTTGTTGGACTTCCCTGTGATGATTGGTCTGCACGGCGGCAGTGCTTATCTGCTGGTGTTCTTTTTGTGCCAAATGTTTATTGCGCTCCCTGTGATGCTGTCAGAAATGTTTTTGGGTCGACGGAGTCGCGCGGATGCCTTAACGGGTTGGCAGGAATTGTCAGTGGGTAGGGTAGTCGCTCGCAGTTGGCGCTTTGTGGGATTGGCCATGTTGGTGGCTGGCTTGCTGACGATTGCTGCCTATTCAGTCTTGTTTTCTTGGTCGGCGCTCTATTTAGACGCATTTTGGGCTGGCACGCTAACCCAAGAAACCGACTTCACCCGGTATTTTATGTCGGTAATGCACCAAACGGATCTCATCGGGCTGGTGCAGTTGGGGTTCTTTGGATTGCTCTCGGTATTGTTGCTGATCGGGTTTCGCTTCGGCTTGGTGCCGGTCATGTTGGTGATGGTCGCTTCGGTGCTATTGGCGCTCATCTCTGGGGTTTACATGGTAACGGGCTTGGATGGCGACGCGATATCAGAGGCGATCACACGGGTGTTTGGCTGGCGTCCAGAACAGATTACCAAACCGATATTTTTTAAAATTGTAAACCAAGCATTCTTTTCACTGGGCATCGGGGTCGGTGCACTGTGGTTGACGGGCGCAGCAGCACACGCGAAAGCGTCATTGGGCAAGGTCGTGTTATTGATAATGGCATTTGACTTGGCGGCGAGCCTATTGGCCGCCATGACCCTGTGGCAGTTGGATCTCGATGCGTTAAGTGAGCGTTGGTCGTTTGCTGAACTGTTGTTTCAGCAGTTGCCGCGTTTAATGGATAACGATTCCATCATGTTGTTTTTTGGTGCCATGGTATTAACTGGCTTGGCCTCGACCCTACTGATTCTTGAGAACTTGGTACGGGCAGTGTCGGCGCGTCTGGAAATCGGGCGACTACCTGCGATATTGTTGGTCGTGGTGATTGCATTAGGGCTAGGCGTTGCAGGACAGATGTCGTTCAATCGATGGCAATATGTCATGTGGTATGGCCGCAGTATTTATGACAATTACGTGATGATTAGTTCAGACTTATTGGTACCACTATCGGGGGCGATGGTAGCCATCTTTGTGGGCTGGGTGATGCGTTCTGCAGATGCCAGAGACGAATGGCAACCGACACGCGTATGGCGCTTTTGGGCGTGGCGTTGGTCATTGCGAATCGTTTCCATCGTAGCGATCTTACTGGTATTCTTCGGCGCGCTCGAGCAGCAGTTTGGTTTGCATTTTCAGCAGGCGGCATGGGCGGTCATTTTGGTTGTGTTGGCAATAATAAGCCTGCGCCTTGTTAGAAATTTTTCTCGGTAAGTCAGCATGGTACATATTGAACGCAGTGCATTGGTGCTGTACACCGCAGAGCAGATGTTTGATTTGGTAAATGACGTGGCGGGCTATCCGGCGTTTCTACCCGGTGTGGTGCGTACCCAGGTGCATGAGCAGTCAAGTGAGCACATGCGGGCGACCATGGTAATGAAGCGGGCAGGTGTGAGTGCAGAGCTAACAACATCGAATCGCCTTCAGCGGCCAGAAAATATCCACATGACCTTGGATACAGGTCCATTCCAATCGCTTCAAGGCGTGTGGACATTCCAGAATTTGGGCGATCTTGGCAGCAAGGTGTCTTTGGATTTGACCTTTGAGCCTGAGGCCCGTGTGGTGGGTCAGCTTGCGGGTGTGATGTTGGGGCACATTGGTGCTCAAATGGTAAATGAATTTTGTAAGCAGGCGACAAAGCAATATGACTAAAGTAATTGATATCGAAGTGGCCTACGCCACACCTAGCAGGCAGGAAATTGTGGTGGTGGGTGTTCCAGAGGGTACCAATTTACGTGAGGCAGCCAAGCTTAGTGGCATCAATAAATGGTTTCCTGAAATTGATTACGACGTGATTCCAATGGGTATCTTTGGCAAAAAAGTCGCCAAACCTGAAACCGAGTTGGTGTCTCCGGGTA
The DNA here is from genome assembly GCA_913063165.1 of uncultured Saccharospirillaceae bacterium. GTDB lineage: Bacteria > Pseudomonadota > Gammaproteobacteria > Pseudomonadales > Natronospirillaceae > CAJXZL01. The sequence continues at coordinate 3,657 of CAJXZL010000089.1, forward strand.
TTCGCATCGAGCTTTATCGCCCGTTATTGATCGATCCAAAACAGGCGAGGCTAAATCGTGCCGCCAAAAAGGTAGCACAGGAAACCAAGGCTTAGCGCAAGTCAGCGTCCTTTAAATAAGGCGTACCTTTCATTTTCAGCAAACCACCGTTTTCGAAAGTCATGGTAACGGTTTGTGCCTTACCACCGTTCTGTGGGGCATTGTCCTGATAGTAGTAGGTCCAGAGGTTGTCGTTGGTTACATCCTTCAGTACAGGTGTGCCGATGAGGAAACGTACCTGTTCTTTGGTCATGCCTAACGTAACCAATGCCAAGGCTTCTGTGGTCACAATATTGCCTTGGTCCATCGTGACTTTAAAGGGCGACAAAATAGAACAGGCGCTCAGGCTTAATGTGAACAGCAATGTGAGGAAAATACGGGACATGATTCGGGCTTTTCCTTATGGTCAATAATTGGGTAAACTGCCAAGGTGCAGGCAAAAAACACACAGGGTTTAATGCAGAACGCTGAGCGATTCAAGTTATAACGGGCATTGTACATGACTGACAAACCAGAAGAATTAAAAAAAGCAGGGTTGAAGGTTACGGGCCCCCGCGTCAAGATTTTACAGATGCTTGAAGAGGCGTCTGATCGCCATCTGAGTGCGGAAGAAGTGCATAAAGCCTTGGTGGAGAATGGCGAAGATGTGGGTTTGGCAACCGTTTATCGGGTATTGACCCAATTTGAAGCCGCCGATTTGATTGTGCGTCACAATTTTGATGGTGGCCACTCGGTGTATGAGTTGTCAGACGGAGACCACCATGATCACATGGTCTGTACCGAGACTGGTAGTGTCATAGAATTTTTCGACGAAGAAATAGAACGCATTCAAAAGAAAATCGCGGACCGTCACGGATACGAAATCGTTGCCCATAATCTGGTGTTGTATGTCAAACCCAAGTCCACAGACGCATCTCATTAAACGCTTTTTATGGCTCAGCTGGCCGGTGTGGTTTGTGGTCGGCTCGATCCTCTTTGTCAATTTCCAAAAAAGCCAATCTGACCCAGAGATATTCTATCTCATGGATATGGGTACCCATTTGCCGGTTGCAGCCAGCGAGTTTCAAGGAAAGATAGTGTATGTCGATGTGTGGGCGTCTTGGTGCGTCCCCTGCCGAGAGTCTATGCCGCACGCGCAAGCATTGTCGGATCAGTATGCAGCTCGTGGATTGGCGGTTATCGGTATTAATCAAGACACCGACATGGTGGCGGCCTATCAGTTTTTGAATCTGCTCAAAATTAACTTCCAGCAGTTGGGCGATCCCACAGGCGAATTTATGATGGCGCAGAATATAGATGCCTTACCAACCGTGCTGGTTTTTGACCGAATGGGTCAGCTACGACACCGATATGTGGGTTATACCCAAGCAGATCGCGCCACGATTGATGCAGAAGTATTGGCGTTGCTGGAGGAATAGCGGTTAAAGGCAGGTAAAGGCAGATGAAGGCAGATGAAGGCAGATGAAGGCAGATGAAGGCAGATGAAGGCAGGTAAAGGCAGGTAAAGGCAGGTAAAGGCAGGTAAAGGCAGGTAAAGGCAGGTAAAGGCAGGAAAGGCAGGAAAGACAGGAAAGACAGGAAGGGCAGGAAAGACAGGAAGGGCAGGAAAGACAAAGACAATAAATAGCTGTTACATGGCTGTCTGCGCGCTAAGATACTAGACCCAAATCCAAATCCAAATCCAAATCCAAATCCAAATCCAAATCCAAATCCAAATCCAAGATAGTAGACACAAGCACAGTGATGTTGATGGTGGGTCAGTGAGCTGTCCGTTTTCTC
>CAJXZL010000090.1 GCA_913063165.1 uncultured Saccharospirillaceae bacterium
TATTTGGTGGATTCTGGCGGTGCATTCTTGCCCATGCAGGATGAAGTATTTCCTGACAAAGACGATTTTGGTCGCATTTTCTTCAACCAAGCACAGATGTCCTCTCAGGGCATTTCGCAGTTAGCGGTCGTAATGGGCAGCTGTACCGCCGGTGGCGCCTATGTGCCAGCCATGTGTGATGAATCCATTATTGTGCGCAACCAAGGCACCATCTTTTTGGGTGGCCCTCCTTTGGTGAAAGCGGCCACGGGCGAAGAGGTTACCGCTGAAGAATTGGGTGGCGCAGAGGTGCATACCCAAATTTCGGGTGTTGCCGACTATTTGGCTGAAAACGACCGACATGCCTTAGCCCAAGCCCGGCGTCTGGTCAGTAATTTGGGTCCGCGCCCACGTCAAGATCAACCCAATGAATGGAAAGAGCCACAGTACCCGCAAGATGAATTGCTGGGTGTGGTGCCTGCCGATGCCAAAAAGCCTTTTGATATTCGCGAGATCATTGTGCGTTTGGTAGACGATAGCCAGTTTGACGAATTTAAACCCTTATATGGCAAGACTTTAATCACCGGATTCGCTCACATTCAAGGCATGCCCGTTGGCATCATTGCAAACAACGGCATTCTGTTCAGTGAATCAGCCTTAAAAGGTGCGCACTTTATTGAGTTGTGCTGCCAACGCCAGATTCCATTGGTGTTCTTACAGAACATCACTGGCTTTATGGTGGGTAAGAAGTATGAAAATGGCGGCATTGCCAAAGACGGCGCCAAGATGGTGACGGCTGTTGCCTGTGCCAATGTGCCTAAGTTTACGGTGGTGGTCGGCGGCAGTTTTGGTGCCGGTAACTACGGTATGTGTGGCCGTGCATACGACCCACGGTTCTTGTGGATGTGGCCCAACTCACGTATTTCCGTGATGGGTGGCGAACAAGCAGCGGGTGTATTGGCACAAGTGCGTCGCAGTGCGATTGAAGCCAAGGGTGGTACCTGGTCGGTAGAAGACGAGGCGACCTTTAAAGACCCTATTCGTGCCCAATATGATGAACAGGGTCATCCCTATTATTCATCGGCACGGCTATGGGACGATGGCGTTATTGATCCTCGGGATACGCGCAGACTGTTAGCTTTAGGGTTAGCAACCGCAGCCAATAAAACCAATGACAAGACCACTTTTGGCATATTTAGGATGTAACCGATGAGCGAATTACTGTTGACACAAGAAGGTCCGGTCGCACGCCTGTCGTTAAACCGTCCAGAACTGTCCAACGCGTTTAATGATCATTTGATATCGGATCTCACCGCGTTGCTTCAAAAGCTAGACGCAGACGATAGCGTTCGGGTGGTGATTCTCAGTGGCCAAGGAAAGCATTTTTGCGCAGGTGCAGATTTAAACTGGATGCGCAGCATGGCGTCCTATTCAGAAGAAGACAATCGCGCGGATGCTGCCCGATTGGCCTTGTTGATGCGCACATTAAATGATTTGTCTAAGCCAACCATTGCGCGCTGCCAAGGCGCTGCTTTTGGCGGCGGCGTGGGTCTTCTGGCCTGTTGTGACATGGTGGTTGCAAGCGATCAGTCGCTATTCTGTTTGTCTGAAGTGCGGTTAGGTCTAACGCCTGCCACGATCAGCCCGTTTGTGATTGACGCCATTGGTGCACGTCAGGCGCGCCGTTATTTCCAAACAGCGGAGCGGTTTGATAGCACAAGGGCCCGCGAATTGGGTCTGGTATCCGAGATCGCAACGGACGACAGCTTAGATATGGTGGTTGATGGCTTGGTACGTCACCTCTTATCTGGTGGTCCTGTTGCTCAGAAGGACGCGAAACAGTTGATATCAGATGTGTCGCACAGCACGGATCAAGACGCTTGTAGAGATATGACCATTGATATGATTGCCCGTCAGCGGGTGTCACCAGAAGGCCAAGACGGGTTGTCGGCCTTTTTGAATAAGCAAAAGCCAGGGTGGACTTCATGAGACGAATATTAATTGCCAACCGAGGCGAAATCGCCTGCCGTATTGCACGGACTTGTCGCGCCATGGGCATTCGCAGCATTGCCGTATTTTCAGATGCAGACCGTCATGCGCAGCACGTACAAATTTGTGATGAGGCATACGATATTGGTGCCCCAGAACCCTCAAAAAGTTATTTAGACATCGAAAAAATTATTGCGGTGGCCAAGGCCAGCGGCGCCGAGGGTATTCACCCGGGCTATGGATTTTTGTCTGAAAACGCCCATTTTGCGCAGCGCTGTCATGACGAAGGTATCGTGTTCATTGGACCCAATATCCACGCCATTGAACAGATGGGTTCTAAGGCACTGTCAAAACAGTTGATGGAAAAAGCGGGTGTGCCTTTGGTCCCAGGCTACCATGGTGAAGCACAGGACGATGCTATTTTACGCGACTCTGCGATTGACATCGGATTTCCAGTGATGATCAAAGCGTCTGCCGGTGGCGGTGGCAAAGGCATGCGTATGGTGCCTGAGTTAGCAGAATTTGATGCCGCGCTAGCCAGTGCCCGTCGTGAAGCGATGAACGCCTTTGGTGACGACCGCATCCTGATTGAAAAGTTTGTTATTCGACCCAGACACGTTGAGATTCAGGTATTTGGCGACACCTTGGGCAATGCGGTCTATTTGTTTGAGCGAGATTGTTCTATTCAGCGTCGCCACCAAAAAGTGGTTGAAGAAGCGCCAGCGCCGGGATTGTCCGACGAATTACGGAAGACCATGGGTGAAGCGGCCGTGCAGGCAGCAAAGGCTATTGATTATGTGGGCGCGGGTACGGTTGAATTTATTATGGCAGCCGATGGTCAATTCTATTTTATGGAAATGAACACCCGACTTCAGGTTGAACATCCTGTTACCGAAATGATTACGGGCGAAGATTTGGTGGCTTGGCAGATCCAAGTCGCGCGCGGTGAACAGCTGCCTAAAGCACAGGCCGAATTGACCAACAAGGGCCATGCAATAGAAGTGCGTTGGTACGCTGAAAACCCTGAACAGGGATTTTTACCCAGCACCGGCACCTTGGAAAGACTCTGGTTACCTGAGGCCAACGCTACCCACCGTTATGATTTGGGCGTGGTAACGGGTGATCAGATTACGACCTTTTATGATCCCATGGTAGGCAAACTGATTGTGTGGGGTGAAAGCCGACAACAAGCCTGCGATCAGCTGCAAGCATTGCTATCGAGCACCCGCGTCATGGGTATTCATACCAATATTGCCTATCTAGAACGCATTATTAGCCACCCAGCATTCATTGCAGGGCAGGTCCATACAGGGTTCCTAGAAGAGCATGCTGATGATATGGCAGTCGATCGCCTGTCACCGGCACCAGAAGTGATCGCCAGTGCAGCGATGGCATTAATGCTTGATGGCCACCGCTTGGTAGCGCGTGACCCTTGGCAGGCAACCGATGGCTGGCGCATGAATTTGGACAGCAGTCACCCCATGCACTTGGTCTTAGATGATCAGCGTGAATGGGATGTACAGGTCCACTTCCTTGATAACAATGGTTATCGCGTATCTTGGGAAGGTGAATCAGTGGTGTTGGACCATCCGACCTTGATTCCAGGCTATTTACGCGTGGGTATCAAAGGGCGGGTACAAGACATTCCTCTGATGGTGCATCACAAACGCGTACAGCTGTATTGGGATACGCAGTGGGAGATAGCTTTCGCAGACCCATTTGCACAGGTAGCGGATCAGAATGCCGGTCCTCAGCGCGTGTTGGCGCCTATGCCGGGCCGTGTATTGGACGTGATGGTTACTGCAGGACAGCTAGTCAAAGAGGGTCAAGTATTGGCCATTCTTGAAGCCATGAAAATGGAACACAGTGTCCGTGCGGAGCAGGACGGTCAAATTGCAGAGGTGTTTTACGGCGCTGGCGACACGGTTACAGAAGGCGCAGAGATTTTGACCTTCGAACGCGACACCACGATTGAGGAATAGTGCCATGAACACAAAGCTGTTCTCTGAACTGCCTACATCCGTTCGGATCATGGAAGTGGGGCCACGAGATGGCCTCCAAAACGAAACAATGGCGTTAGATGCCGATCAGCGCGTTGGTTTGATTCGCGCGTTGGCTGCTGCTGGCGTTAAGAACATCGAAGTCGGCAGTTTTGTGTCTCCTAAATGGGTACCGCAAATGGCCGATACCGATACTGTCGTATCAAAAACGGGCGACATTGATGCCAATTTATCCGTGTTGGTCCCGAATCCTCGGGGTATGGAACAGGCATTGGTAGCGGAAGTGAAGGAGATTGCGGTTTTTACTGCGACGTCAGAGGCCTTTTGTCTAAAGAATACCAATTGCAGTGTCGATGAAAGCTTGGAACGCATTAAAGTGGTCACCGAACAGGCGCTCGCCGCTGGTATGCGGGTCCGTGGATACGTGAGCACGGTCTTAGATTGCCCCTATGATGGTCCAATGGATGCCCAACGTTGTGCCGATATTAGTAAACAGTTAATCGATATGGGTTGTTATGAGGTTTCTTTGGGTGACACCATCGGTAAGGGAACACCTATTCGTATGGCGCACCTACTAGAAACGGTGATGAAACAAGTCCCTGCATCACAATTGGCAGTGCATTGCCATGATACCTATGGTCAGGCACTGGCCAATATACTGGTGTCTTTGCAGATGGGCATCTCAGTGGTCGATAGTTCGGTTGGCGGACTCGGTGGTTGCCCCTATGCTAAGGGTGCCAGCGGAAACGTCGCTACCGAAGATGTGGTGTTTATGTTGACTGAGATGGGTATCGAAACGGGTATTGATCTATCCGCGTTAAATGCCATCGCTCGCGATATGAGTGTGTTGCTAGACAAGCCATTGCCAGGGCATGTGCACAAGGCATAGAGAAAGGCAGAGAAAGGCAGAGAAAGGCAGAGAAAGGCAGAGAAAGGCAGAGAAAGGCAGAGAAAGGCAGAGAAA
>CAJXZL010000091.1 GCA_913063165.1 uncultured Saccharospirillaceae bacterium
AGAACAACGCAAAATTGAGCTGGGCATGGAGTAGGTTGCGTTGTTGTTACCCCACAATCCGTAATGACAAGTCAATGGGCAGCACCGACTTGGTTAACACCCTTGATGAAATGCGAACAGTCTGGGAAAATGCCTTTTCGTCCTGTAAACGGTGTAAATCGACACCACCCGATATTTCAATTTGATGGCCCGCATTGACGTTATCCAAGGCCTAGTGCTTCCTTGATTTACAACCTGCCATAGTGTCCTTATAAGAGGTAAATATTGCCAACAGCTGGTTCCACGGGGATTAGAATGAGATTGATGGTTATCTTGTTTGCATGGACATTGCAGATTTTCGCCACTCATTCGCCTTATAATCTGTACAAATCGAATACCACTCGGAGTGGGTAAGCAGTGCCAAATGCCTCTAAAATGATCAAGCTGCTATATCTGCCTCTCTTGTCGTCACTAATTTTGGTGGGCCTATATAATCAATCAAGATACCCGGGGTGGTTTACATTGTTAATGGCGTCTGCGGTTGTGATGGCACTGCTACTGGTTTCAAAAATTGATAAACCCTCTCTCATAAAAGTCACTTGGGCTGCCTTTGCGATTGTTGTTTCAATGGCAATGCCCCTTTTCTTTTCAAAAATGCCAATTCTGTCCTTTTCGTGGAGCTTCTACTTATTGGCCGGTGCTTCGGCATTGCTTTGGATGAATCTAAAGTTTGCGACAACGCTGTTGTGGGCGTTGGCGCTCTATTGTCTAGTCGATACTTTTTTTGCGTTTTATCAAATGTTACACCTAGGCAATACCCGTCCGGGTGGTCTGTTTATGGATTCCAATGCACGGGCTATTTATGTATTGGTTTCTATTTTATTTGTATTTTGGCAAATCTCAGATCCAAAACATTCTTCGAAATTAAAGCCGGCTGCGTTATGGATTGTTTTGGTTGTGCTTTTGGCTGGATTTCATTCGACACAGTCACGCGCTATGTTGGCATTGGGTGCGTTGAGCCTTTTGGCGTTATGGGCGTACGCCCTTTTTAGAGCTCCAGAACAGCGGAAGCCGGTGTTGGGCGTTTCGATTGCTGCTCTGCTGGGTTTTGCTATTTTCTATGGTCTCTTTCAACTTATACCCAGTGGTGGACTCGCTTTCTTAAACAAGCCGGAAGGCCCAGACGTGCGGTTTGAGCTGTGGGGTACCGCGTGGCAGTTGATAAAAGAGCACCCTTTTGTGGGGCATGGCTTTGGGCTTTTCTTGTATCTATACCCGTCTGTCAGAACCGAGATGGGTACGGCAGGGCATTTTGTTCACAATGATTTCTTAGAGCATTGGCTTGCCTCAGGGATTCCTGGGTTGGTCCTAACGCTTATTCCAGTAGCCTTTTTTGCCTACCAATTCTTTAAGTCCTTTGCGAAAGCGCAGTATCAGCAAACATTGTTTGCGGGTATTGGCCTGTGTTTGATGGGTTATGCCTTTTTCAATTATTTTTTCTGGCGGTTAGAGAACTTAATTGTGATGGCGGCAGTATGGAAGCTGGCTGAGTACCGTGGCGACCATGAAACATTGGTGACCATTCAACCTAAGCATAAGTTTATTGCGTTACTCATATTTTTGTTACCGGTGATTTCGCTGTTTGCCAAAGTGGATGAGGAATCGACTCTGAGAAACAACGGGTCTGCTCTGAGCACTATGCACAGCTGGTCAGATTGGGTGCTTGCCGATGAGTCCCAGTTAATCCCTCTTCGTGCCCGTTGGAATTTTATTCAGGCGCTCAACGGTAAAAGTGACGAGATTGATTTCGAGAATTTTAGTCAGTTAATTGCACAGCTTGATTCAGAAATTAACAGAGGCACGCTATTCCCTGCATTCTATTGCGCTAGAGCAGAAGTGGGATACCTGCTGCAGGAAAGCTACGACACCGGCATGGCCTATATTGAAATGTCCGAGCAGTTGGATCCTTCGAATATTTATTGTGCCTATGCACGATTTAATTTGAATGTGGCGCACGAAAAGCCTGATGTGGCACTCGAGCAAATCCACGGATTTCTCAAAAAGAAGCTGTCGATGCAAAAGGCTGATGCCATCATCAATCTGAATAACATCGCATTGGAATATGCGAAAAAACGACAAGCCGAAGACTATGTTGGATTCTTTACCCAATATGGTGAATATTTAAAGAACCGTAAGTTGGAACTGGGTTTATAGAGGTTTTGTTTCTTTTTGAAGCGCAAATAGAAAAGGCCTCCAACGAGGCCATTTTGTTGTTACACAGAAAGTGAGCATTTACCCCACAATCCGCAAACTCAAATCAATTGGCTGAATGGCTTTGGTCAATAGTCCTGATGAAATTCTGACTCTTTGACTAAAAGACTGCACGGCATGCAATCGGGTTAGATCAACGCCACCGGAAATTTCAATTTGGTGATTGGCCGATACGGTATCTAGCGCAATCTGGGTATCTTCTGCCGACAGTTCATCCAACATGATGTAATCCACCCGTTCAAGCGCATTGGCGGCGTGAAACTCTTCAAGGTTTTCGACTTCCACTTCGATACTGGCATTCGGGGCAATGTCTTCGCAGGCTGCCACGGCCGCTTCAATGCCACCAGCTGCTGCGATGTGGTTTTCTTTGATCAGAAACATATCGTAAAGACCCAAACGGTGGTTACCGCAACCGCCGACTTTGACCGCATACTTTTGCGCCAGTCGCATCCCGGGGATGGTCTTTCGGGTATCCAGTAAATCGATATTCTTGCCATCAACCGCATGGGCATAATGGTTCGACAGGGTTGCGGTGCCCGATAGCATCTGTAGGAAATTCAGTGCGCTGCGTTCCGCCGTTAAAATCGTGCGGGCATTGCCAGACATTTCGAGCAGCACGGTGCCTGCATCAAAGTGGTCACCATCGGTCAGCTTCCAGCTCAGTGACACGCTGGCATCCAATTGCGCGAACACTTCATTTACCCAGGCTTGGCCGCATAAAACGCCTGATTCTTTCGCCACGATTTGCGCTTGAACGGTTTGATTTACCGGAACCAATTGTGCCGTGATGTCACCGTCTTCTATATCTTCTTCTAGTGCGAATGCCACAGAACGTTGAAGATGGTCTAACAGGCGGTCGTGGTATGGGACATCGGAAATGTGCATGGCTAACCCTGAAAATGGTGGTTGTTGGCGCGCAGTCTACCATCGACGCCATTTCTTGGGTAGAGACTGCCAGATGGTGGTGCGAAAAACGGCAAGAGTTACTCAGCTGTGCTGTCCCTGACTTTTTAAACATGCATTTACCGAAATCGATACAGTGGGATAGCGATGAACCACCTGCCAATGCAAATTGCTGCCACAGCAGCGCAGTCAATGTATTCCCGTCAATTTACCGATAATGGACAACCTAAAAGCCCTGTCAAAATTGAAACCCATTCAGTAACGCACAATATTGGGTTTTATCTGTGCATTTTGGTCATCAGCCATTGAAATCACCATGAAAGGAACCATAATTGTTGGTAATGAAATGCACATGCCACTAGGCAACCCCTATCGAGACTGATGCAGGATTTTTCCGACCGGTCACCACAAAAAAGGAACGTTCATGTCTGACGCTAAACATGCCAAATTGATGATTCTCGGTTCTGGCCCTGCGGGCTATACAGCGGCCGTTTATGCTGCACGTGCCAATTTAAATCCTGTGCTGATCACTGGTATGGAAATGGGTGGGCAGCTGACCACAACCACCGAAGTCGAAAATTGGCCTGGTGGCCCTGCCGATCTGCAAGGTCCAGCCTTGATGGAGCAGATGAAAGAACACGCTGAACGTTTTGAGACTGAAATTATTTTTGACCATATCCATACTGCTGAATTGACCCAGAAGCCTTATCGATTGGTTGGTGACAATGGCGTTTACACCTGTGACGCCTTGATTATCGCAACCGGTGCCAGCGCACGTTATCTCGGTTTGGAAAGCGAACAGGCATTCCGCGGTAAGGGTGTTTCTGCCTGCGCAACCTGTGATGGATTCTTCTATCGTAACAAGCCGGTTATCGTGGTCGGCGGCGGCAATACAGCAGTTGAAGAAGCCCTGTATCTGTCTAATATCGCCAGCAAGGTGACCGTGATTCACCGCCGTGACAAATTCCGCAGTGAAAAGATTTTGGCTGACCGTTTGATGGAAAAAACCCGCACTGGCAACATGGAAGTGATGTGGAATTCCACGTTAGAGGAAGTAGTCGGCGATAACATGGGTGTCACCGGAGCTAAGATCCGTTCAGTTGAAACGGGTGAGATTACCGACCTGACTGCTGACGGTGTATTTATCGCGATTGGCCACAGTCCTAATTCGGGTATCTTTGACGGACAGCTTGAAATGGAAGGTGGCTATTTGGTCGTGGGTGGTGGACGCAATGGCAATGCCACACAGACCAGCATCCCAGGTGTCTATGCGGCGGGTGATGTGACCGACCATATTTATCGTCAGGCCATTACCTCTGCAGGTACAGGCTGTATGGCGGCGTTGGACGCTGAGAAGTATTTGGATGAGCTCGCAGACGCCAAATAGTGTGTATCAGTGATTGACAGTGTTTTGCAGCCGCTTGCTGATTCAGTAAGCGGCTTTTTTATGTCTTTAACTGTTGTGAAGGTTTAGGATCATCGGTTTTTCGCATCCCGCATCCCGCATCTTTCCTTTATCACTTATCTTTATTTTCTATAATCTGCTCTTATCTGCTCTTATCTGCTCTTATCTGCTCTTATCTGCTCTTATCTGCTCTTATCTGCCTTTATCTGCTTTGACTGCCTTTTCACATGCACAGTTTCTAACACCGCCGCAGTGAGAATGATGGCGCC
>CAJXZL010000092.1 GCA_913063165.1 uncultured Saccharospirillaceae bacterium
TCAACCAATTAATGGTTGAAGTTGCCAAGCAATCCTAAGCTGAGTAATAAAAAAGGGTCGCTTGTCGGCCCTTTTTTCGTTTAAATTAAGGTTAGTTTCATCGGTTTAGAATCAAAACACCCGACGTTCAGCGTTGCACAGCTGGCATGCACGACAACTAAAAATTAAAAGTGGAATCACCGTAATGAAAAAACCATATTTGAAAAACATAGCGGCCGGAATAGCATTGTCTTGTCTAGCAGGCGGGGCGTTAGCCGGCGGCGCTTTTGATTTGTCTATAAAAAGTGACATGGTGCGCATTGAGCATGAAGCGGTTCTCGTTGGCTCAGGGGCATTATTCACCGTGGGCGGTTTGTTTACCCAATCTGACGCCAGTATGTTCTCAGTAGGATTCAACGGTGTAGACACTTCATCACAGAACGTCGAATGGAATGGCGGTCTCGGTGTTAAGGGTTTCTTATGGAACGTGAGTGATAGCTATCTGTCACTAGCAGTAGGTGGCTTTGCCCGTTATGCACCGGCCACGATGAATGGTCTGGGTTTTGAAGGCAGCTTTTATATGTCTCCTAGCATTTTGTCTTTTGGGGATGCTGATTCATTCCAAGAAATGGTACTGCGTGTCAATTACAAAATCATGCCGCAAGGCCGCGTCTTTGTTGGCTATAACAATGCATCTGGTACATTGAAATCAGGCGGCAGACAGTCCATCAACCAGGGTATGCACCTTGGCTTTAGGTTTAAATATTAATGTTACAAAGCAATCACTTTGCATACCGCGCAGAATTACTCTGTGACTATTTGGATGCCGATCCAAACAGTGAACGATTCAAAGTGATTGCAGATGCCTTTGCGCGAGAAATGGAATCGGCTTTTTACGCGATGGTGGTCGAGACAGCAGAGGCATATCAAATCACCGATAAAACGCTGGCTGGATTACAAAGACTGCAACCAGACATGATGGAAGTGCGTCTATTGCAGCGCCTTGATCAAGACCCGACCAGTTGGCTGAATCAATTGCGGTTGTCTAACAAGGGATCAGGGAGTACTGCTCAGGGGTCAGTGCAAGATGGCTTGATCAGCAGTGATATGAGAGGGAGTTTAATCGCGACACCTATCTCGACAGAGAAAGATAAGGATTGGTATGTTGCCGTATTGCAACAATGGGGTGCACTCATTGCACTTGTACGCCAATCATCCGTTCATGAATAGTTAAGAGAAATCTATGTATTGGGAAATTGTTACCCTAGAAGATGGACAGATTGCCCTACGTGAAGCGGGAGGCGAAAAGGAGCCCATGGTTCTCATTCGCTTTTCCGACGAGGCCAAAGGTCGCCTGCAAGGTAATGATCTAGAGGTTGCCAGAATTATGCTCACGGCAGGCATTCATGCCGTTGCCGCCATGGATGAAGAGCACGCAGCAGAAGGCAATGACGCAGACGGCGATAGCCCGCGGCGTTCAGACCAACCGTTACACTAATCTACACCCGCACGCCGTTAACGCGGTACTTGATCAAACACAGTGAGCCAAGGGGTCATGTATGTCTGAATTTAATACGCTGAGAGACCAGTTACGGTTATTTGCCGAAGAGCGCGATTGGGATCAGTTTCACACCCCTAAAAATCTTTTGATGGCGTTAACTGGAGAGGTCGGTGAGCTGTGCGAACAATTTCAATGGCTGACAGATGCTGAATCCAAATCGCTTGATGGCCAGTTACTGGTCGATGTCAGCGATGAAATAGCGGATGTCCAAATTTATCTGATCCGGTTGGCAGATAAGCTGGGAGTCGATATTGCGGCATCAGTAACCGATAAGATGGCTAAGAATGCCGCAAAATACCCTGCTGATCAGGTACGTGGTAGTCGAAAGAAATATACTGAATATCAGTAAATACCTGGCATTAAGCGGTACGTCGTGCGGCAGTAGTCGGCATATTCTTCATACCGTTCTTTTAAGTAACGTTCTTCTCGTGGAATTTTATTTAACACCGCGAATAAGACCAGTCCGAGCCCCACGCCATTTACCCAATTGTTTTGCACTAATGCGATGCCGCATACCGTCAGTAATAGCGCCGTATACATGGGGTGTCGAATTCTTCTATAGGGTCCACCGGTGATCAACCTAGACGCCGCAATGGGTTCAGGGTAGATGCTGAAATTACCAGGGCGGTTGTGCCACAACACCCATATCCCCAATCCAATGCCCCCGTCGATCAATAAAAAACCCTTTTCCCAAGCCCAATCTCCAGGCCATACCGCCAAAACCATGCCGATAAGCTGCGTAATGACCAAGACGTGACTAATGTGTGATTTCTGCATCTGTTGTCCTTAATTGAGCGAAAGTGCCTTCTTCGGCCCGAGGGGTTTAAGTGACCGCCAATGTACCAAAAACAGGGGGTCAAATGCCATCTTTCCGCTTGATAGGTAACCACTGGTCAGTCGACAAATGTAGCAGGGTTCCCCAAATCGACTATATTTAAGGGTTGAAAACACGGATATGCCGAGCGTATCCGTGTGAGGAGGCCCCATGAGAAAGAACTTAGTGGTATGGAATCACCAAGGTAATAACCAAAGCGTTTTGCATAAGGCAGCGGATCTTCTCAAGGCGCATGACCAAAAAGCAGTGGTGGTCATTTTTATCAATGATTTCCATGACGAAGAACGTCTAAATACCAAACATATCGCCTCATTAGAGGAACAGGTTCACCACATATTAGGCGCTGACCGCGTTGAAGAATGCCTGATTGCCAAGGGTAATAAGGCTGCGTGGATCATTGAATACTGCCGTGAGCATGATGTCGAATTGGTGATTAAACCGTGGCGTCGAAACAAGCAGCACTTCTATACCAAGAGTGATTGGCAGCTGATTCGACATTTGAACTCGCACTTACTGTTGGTAAGAGCAGGCAAGTGGGATGGATATCACCGCATATTGGCAGCAGTAGATGTGTTTGAACCATCTGAGGTGCAAAAAGCAGTCAATAAGTTGGTGATGGAGCGCGCATCCTTTTGGGCAGAAACCCGAAACAGCCAGCTGGATGTGGTTCATTGCATTACCATGAGCAAAATTGCCATCGAATTGGATATGGTCGAGCAAATTGAAGTGGAGCAATCTCACAAGCCGCTCAGAGAAGCCCAACTAGACAAATTGGTAGAGCAATACCAGGTACCGATTGAGCGTCGGCATGTGTTGGCAGGCAGGCCAGAGCAGGTGATTGATAAGGTAGCCAACAGCCTTGGTGCGGATCTTATCGTTTTGGGCAGTCAGGGCAAGCGGGCTGTAGGTAACCTCTATTTGGGTGATACCGCCACGCGAATTCTTGAACATCTATCAACGGACATACTGATTGTCCGGCCAATGGTTGATGAGTAGCCCCCGGAAACCAGTTAGCGGACATGCAGCAGGCTGTATTTAAACCCCCTATTTGCGGCTAAATGCTGTTAATATGGGGTTCTCTTTTCGAGCCTCACTCATAACCCATGTGGAAGATAATATGTTGGTAATACCCGATGATGATCTCGTGATGCAATGGCTGGATAAAATGGGCGAGTCTCATTTTGTCTGCGATGCCTGTCATGGTATTCATCTATCCCGATTACAATCAGATGCCACAGGATTAGAGGGTCGCGTGTTTGTGGAAGACTATGGGATATTGCTCACGTCCGAGGTGGCCATCCGTCCGTCACTGATGATTAGCTTGGCTGGCGAAATGTCTAACATCAACGCGGGCTATCCATTTTTGAAAGTATTTGTTGATGTGGTCGACCAAGAGTTACCGCGGTTGGTCATTGCCAACACGCTGTTAGTGGGAAAGGTTGGGGTTAATTTCGATCAGTTCCAGTTATTCCTTGAAACTACCGTGATGGCTGCTGAAGAGATATTTTCAGAAGCTCGGGAATTTGTGTGGGATGAAGATACCGTGTCTGATCCGGTCAGCGCCATTCGTCGCTCGGCAATGCATTAGAAGGGCAGAAAACTGCAGATACGAGATGATAGAAAAGGGCAGTGAAGGGCAGAGTAAAAACCTAGATGCGAGATTCGAGATGCGAGATGCGAGATGCGGGTTAAAAGCAGTCAAAGGCAGTGAAAGGCAGTGAAAGGCAGTCAAAGGCAGTGAAAGACAGTCAAAGGCAGTGAAGGGCAGAGTAAAAACCTAGATGCGAGATGCGAGATGCGGGTTAAAAGCAGAGAATGGCAATGGAAAAAATCCCTGAAAGAAATTCCGCCGACCCAATCCCGCCAATAATTTTACGAATCCCGAATCCCGAATCCCGAATCCCGAATCCCGAATCCCGAATCC
>CAJXZL010000093.1 GCA_913063165.1 uncultured Saccharospirillaceae bacterium
GTCATTGCACCGCATGAAATTCGAGGTCGTTTTCTAATACCCCTTCGTCATTACGTTTGAAAAACTGCCATGCCTTGGTCAAAATCGTTTTGGCGATCTCAACGGGTGAATGGTCTTCGATAGTTTCGTATGGAATGTAGATGTCTTTGGGGTGTAGTTCTGTGATGTTGCAATTGAATTCGAGGCGTTCGCTTTGCTTGTTGTTGCGGAAGGTAACGTCGGAATATTTCACATGTAAAGCACTGGTTACCACGTGCTTCATGCGGTCCATCTGTTGCGCATCGAGATTGTTAATGTCTATATTCATTGCACTTCTCCTAATCAACTTCGGGAAATAGTCAGAGACAAAGATCACAATACACTTACAGTTATCACGGGTTTATATATCTGTAAACCTTTGGTGCGTCGAAATTGACCTAGACACACAAATGCACCAACTAAATCTGGTAGCACTTTACAAATTAGCCTAGTGGGTCTACGCCACTATAATGCTGACAATGCAATGCTGACAATGCGCTTTTACAGGACCAAAAAAAGCACCCATTTGGATGCTTTATGCCTTGAAAATGAAAAGCTGTTTTGGCTATTTTCGCGCTGGCATTTCATCAAAAGTCGGCAGTTCTGATGCATCTACATGCCAGGGTGCACGTGAACCAAAATACACGTTCGACAAGGGCTTGATACCTGGATCGTCATCTAGGGTACCCGCAGGCACTATGACAGCCTTACCACTTCGAGATGCCCACGGCAGATTAGAGCCGCATTGGCTGCAAAAGCAGGTTGAAAAATATTTTGCGTCTGGGGCTTCAAATCGTTTTACCAACTCGCGTCCAGAGGTCCATGAAATCTGCTCAGGGGATACGAAAAGATTGGACGCGTGCATAGCGCCTGTCACTTTTCTACAACGTGAACAATGACAGTTATGAAAAATGCCGATATTGCCTGTGAGCTCGAAGGTCACTGACCCGCATAAACATTTTCCGTGAACCACTGTGTCGCTCATATTTGATCCTCTTTTGTTTGCCGATTCTGTAAAACCCAATTTTTCTTCCTGTGTGAACCACCAAGTACCGCGCTAACGTGAGGCAACGGCCCTTGTAGTTGCTCGGTTTATGTCACTGGCTACACCAGCAATGCCGCGTGGAGGTCTAGACACTGTTATAGCCAAGGTGCCTATATATACCGCCTAAATCAACCAATTATTCCAAAAAATCCTTACCCCCACCGTCGCCACACCTATTCCAATGCCCCAAATCCAGTCTCTATGATAGATCGATTGGGCTGCGCCATAGGATGACAATATCAACACAGCATCGCCCTACCTACCCGCGATCAGTTAAGGCAATGCCCGTTGCTACTGATCCAACGCCACTGACCACCAACTGCGTACGCGGTGATCATCCTGATTGTCTGTTAAAGCCCATGCGCTTCACACTATTGCTGCAAACTACTGCTGCAAACTACTGCTGCAAACTACAGGCAAAGAATGACACCCAGTGATGGTTTCACTCTAGGCTTCCGGCTATGACTTCAATCTATGACGTCAACTGCTCAGGTTGGCTTGTAGTCAGTAGGCACATTGTCGACTGATAGGGATTGGCGATGCCAATGTTCAGGTTTACACTCAATAAAACCATTATCAGGAGTTATTGCCATGAAGCTGTATGAGTACTGGCGGTCATCCGCCTCATTTAGGGTGCGTATTGGCTTAAATTTAAAGCAGCAATCTTATGAAAGCGTGCCTATCGACCTGAGATTGAACGAGCAGAGTGGTGAATTCACTGACATCAACATAGCCGGTTTGGTGCCTGCCTTGCGCGTCGGTGACGACATTATGAGCCAGTCGGTGGCGATATTAAACTATTTAGACCGCACCGTTCCAGAACCACCACTATACCCTGCTGACCCCATTGAACGCGCGCAAGTAGAAGCCCTGGTATTGGATATTGCCTGCGACATACATCCACTGAATAACCTCAGGGTACTGGGATATTTGAAAACAGAATTTGCGGCTGACCCAGAAACGGTGAATCGTTGGTATCACCATTGGCTTGAGATTGGATTCGATAGTTTAGAGCATCGGGCAATGGCGTTTAAGGGCGGTGATTGGTTTTATCACGACACCCTCTCTATGGCCGATGTCATGCTGGTGCCACAGGTATTGAATGCCTTACGCTATGAATTTGATATGACGCCCTACCCGCAGTTAATGCATATTTATGAACAGGCTATCACGCACCCCGCTTTTGCCGATGCCATGCCGCGCAATGCATAACCGCCGCTAGGGCTGATAGTCTGCGATCGCGATTGCTGGTGGCGTCTGATTGATGACATCAGCGAGCGCCTTACCTGAGCCTGCGGCCATACTCCAGCCCAAATGCCCGTGACCAGTATTCACAAAGCAGTTAGGCACTGTGGTTTTGCCGATTATCGGCACCCCTGTAGCAGAGACGGGTCTCAAACCAGCCCAGGGTTCGGCAGCGGCTTCGTCATAATGCGCCATAAACTCTGGATAAATTTGCGCCATTAAACGCTTCACGTTTTCAATTCGGTGCGGGTTTATCTCGGTATCGAAACCGCTAAACTCGGCCGTACCTGCCACCCTCAGGCGATCACCTAACGGCGTTACCACCGCATGTAACGCATCGTCTATCACTGGCATTTTTGGACCCGCCTGCCAGTTGCCAATGGGTACGGTTAACGAGTAGCCCTTGCATGGACGCACCGGCAATCGCACGCCCAACTTAGCTGCTAAGGCAACACTATAGCTGCCAGCTGCGATCACAACAGCGTCGGCGGCAACGGCACCTGCATCGGTCAATACCGCAGACACTCCGTGACTGGCCTGTTCAAACCCTGTCACGCTTGTATCGAATTGGAATGTGACACCGAGCGCTTTTGCCGACTGAGCGAGCCTTTGGCAAAATAGATGGGCATCACCAAAGCCATCATCAGGACAAAATAACGCACCGACTAACTTGTTACGGATCGGCACTAATGCGGGTTCTATTTCACAGGCGCGATGTTGGTCAACAACCTCAAAACCCACTGATTGGTCTTTTAAAATGCCAGACAGCGCAATCATGTGGTCCATCGTGGCCTGATCACGTGCGACTTTCAGCGTTCCACGGCCACCCTCAAGCGCCTGCAGTGATAAGTCTGCAGCGAGGCTGTCCATAACGGTGAGGTTGTATTGCGCCAAGCGGACGTTGCGTGCCATGTTGCGGGAAAATTTGACTTGTCTTGATTCGGACAAAAACTGCAGGCCCCACACCGCAAGTGAGGGTAGCGCTTTAGGCCGCAATAACACCGGTGAATCTTCTCGCCCTAACCAACTGAGCATTTTGGATGCAACGCCCGGGGCATTCCAAGGATCAGACAAGCTGGGGGTAAGCAGGCCACCGTTTGCAAAACTGGTTTCAAGGGCAGGCCCCGACTGGCGTTCAATAACCACCACGTCATGTTGTGATTTTGCTAAAAAATAGGCCGTTGATAGGCCTATCAATCCGCTTCCCACCACCACAATTTTCATCGATACATCCTTCTATGACCACGCCAAACCATCAGCTTACAACCTTGAGGGTTTTGTAGGTACGCCGTCTTTAGTCGTAAACCACAGGCTTACGGCTCTTCGCGCTCACCATTGGCATGCAAAGCAAATCTGCCTACGGCGCCATGGGTTTGATCCGATTTTGGCCAAGGCCAACCACCAAACTGGGTGCGGTTATAATCTTGAAAGGTAGACTGAAGCTCTTGTTGCGTATTCATAACAAAGGGGCCGTATTGTGCTACCGGCTCACCAATGGGTCGGCCCTGTAGCATCAACAAATAGCCCTTTTTATTGCCATTACTTAACGTCACATCGACATCGGGCGCAACTTCAATCAAATGCATGGGGTCAATGCGCTGCCCATTGAGTGTCAATTGCTCACCATCATAGAAATACAGGGTTCTATTAATACCGCGATCCTCTTTAGGCAGGGTCCACACGGCATTCGCATCCAACTCAATAATCCAAATGGCAACCTTGTTGTCTGAATCCCCTGCCCAAGAATCTGGTGGTGGACTCACTGGTTGCGCGCCTCCCAAGGGGCCAGCCACCAACCTTACCGCGATGTTATTACCCTGTGGGTCTTGCTCTTTATGCCAGGGTGTATCCTTTGCCCACAACATGGCGAAATGGGGTTTAACCATTTTGCTTTTAGACGGCAAGTTAAGCCAAATTTGAAACAGCTCCATGTGATTGGGCTTGTCATCGTGAATCATAGGGAACATTTCAGAATGCTGTACGCCACT
>CAJXZL010000094.1 GCA_913063165.1 uncultured Saccharospirillaceae bacterium
GCACTGTCATCGTGCATTGCTTCGGCACTGTCATCGTGCATTGCTTCGGCACTGTCATCGTGCATTTCTTGCATGGGCATAGGTGCCTTAAAACCATCATGGAATTCTTGGTGAATATAAGCCAATACATCCCATCGTTGATCAACCGTCATTTGGCCCTTAAAGCCAGGCATCATAGAGTTGTCGGACTTAAATGGCTCAACTGTCCCGCCCTCTGATATCCGCCAAAACAAATAGGCGTCAGAATAACCGTCTTCTTTGTGAAAGTGCTTGTTTAAATCGGCTGGCTTGTGGTCAAGCGCCACCGCTGCGGGTCCCTGACCTTTGCCCTCGGCGCCGTGGCAGGCAACACAGCTCTGCTCATACAGCACTTTACCGCGTGTGCTTGCTGACACATCGGTCCAAATGACGGGGTTTTCGAAACCTTCATAATCATGGGGTACGGGGGCCCAACTGGCGTGGCCATGGGTGTCGGTTTCGGTTGCCGTATCATGGCTACCTGTGTGAGCACCCGCGGCCATTAGTGGTGTTACGACAAACACCAACATCATGCCACTGGCCGTAGCCAATAAGCTCGTCCATATCGTCTTCATGTTTTTTTCCTTATGCATGGATACAACCAACTGCATCCTTCTGCCCTAGTAAACTTAGTAACGGCGACCTTAACATAGGTATTGTATGGGTTTAGTTTAGATAACGTAAAGTAAAGGCAATGCGAAACAGGTTTAGAATTATACCGACATAGTATTGATTTAAGTCAGGCAATGAGCGTGTTTTTTGGATTTACTGGTCAGTACTGACTGCGTTTTGAACAAACAGATAAAGGATCGTGCATGAAAAAAACTACTTTATGGCTATTGCCCCTGGTATTGGTCGCTGCTTGCAGCTCACCCACAGAAGACACCGATGTGCCTTTGGTCAAAAACAGTGACACGGGCCGGTGGTATAGCAACGCACAGGTGGATGAAGGCGCGGCCTTGTTTGCAACCAATTGTGCCGGTTGCCATGGCGTTGATGCGTCATCGACAGACCAGTGGAAAAAAACGGATATCAATGGTAACTATCCACCGCCACCGTTAAACGGCACTGCGCATGCGTGGCACCACCCAATAAATGTACTCAGTCAGGTTATTGAAGAAGGTGGCATTGCGATGGGCGGCCAGATGCCGTCATTTTCAGGCCAATTTGATTATCAGCAAAAGCTCTCCCTCATCGCCAGTTTCCAAAGTTATTGGAATGACAAGGTGTATGACACTTGGGTATTGCGTGAAAAGGCCAGTCGAGAGTAGCGTAGTTGACATCGGCCTCTCTCTGTAGACAGGCCGTTTGATTATTGTCCTTATTCACTGTCTTTCCTGATTTTATCTGCCCTTAGGTTCTGGTCAGATAGAACTGCTGCGTTAGCGTCTCTCTAAAGGCAGGGTGGGCAATGGCGATCAAGGCTTTTGCACGCTCAGCAAGCGTCTTACCTCGCAAGTCTGCGACACCATATTCGGTCACTACGTACTGCACATGGGCTCTTGTGGTCACAACACCTGCGCCCGGGTCGAGTTGAAATGCGATACGCGACACGGTGCCCTTGGCAGCGGTTGAGGGCAGGGCAATAATGGCCTTGCCGCCTTCGGAGAGCGCGGCGCCGCGCACAAAATCCATTTGACCACCAAAGCCTGAATAGATCCGTGGCCCGATCGAATCAGCACAGACCTGGCCACTCAGATCGACCTGAATGGCACTGTTGACCGCCACAACCTTCTTATTGCGGCGGATATTCACTGTGTCATTAACATACTCGATATCTAAAAAGACGATCTCTGGGTTGTCATCGACAAAGTCATAGAGGTGCTGGCTACCGATCACAAAGCCTGTAACCACCTTGCCGGGGTGGATTTTTTTACAACTGTTATCAATGGCGCCGCTTTCTATCAGCTTAATGGCGCCATCTGAAAACATTTCGGTGTGAATGCCCAAATGGCGATGGCCATGCAGCTCATCCAGCACCGCATTGGGTATTGCCCCAATACCCATTTGCAGACAGGCGCCATCCTCTATCAATGACGCGACTTGCTTGCCGATGGCAATGGCGGTGGCATCCGGTTGGATGATCGGATGAATCGACAAGGGCGCTGCCTGTTCAAATACAATATCGATGTCATCCAAATGGATAAAACCGTCGCCATGGGTACGCGGCATATTGGGATTGATCTGCGCGATGATGCGGCGGGCAACCAAGCAGGCAGCACGGGTCGCTTCTACCGATATCCCCAAGGAACAAATACCATGCTTGTCTGGTGGAGACACCTGAATCAGTGCCGTATCAATAGGCTGTATACCCTGTTTTAGCAGCTTGGGTACTTCAGACAAAAATACCGGAACATAGTCGGCCATCCCGATGTCGATGAGGCCACGGGTATAGCTGTCCATAAAGAAACAACGATGAAACACATGGCCTTTAAGACTGGGATCGCAGAGCGCGCCAATGCCTTCACTGTGTAGGTGCAGCAATTGGATGTTGGTGCGTGATCGGGCGTGAAACGCCAGTGCATCGCAGAGCAGGTGTGGCGTTGCAGCCATACCATGTAACCAAACGCGTTCATGGTCTTCAATGACCGACACCGCTTCTGCAGCGGTGGCACAATAACGGGGTGATGACATCTTAGGTCTCGCTGTTACCATAACAATAGAATCTCAGTGAATCGCGCTGCGCGGTGGTCGCGATTATTTACCTATACAAAAGCTCGAAAAAATTCTGCCCAACAAATCATCAGAGGTAAAGGCCCCGGTGATTTCACTCAACGCATTTTGGGCCGCACGCAAATCCTCTGCCAACAGTTCTCCTGCGCCGTAGCCCCGCAATTGTGCATCACCATTGGCTAGGCTCTCATCGGCGCGCTGCAGCGCATCCAAGTGGCGTCGACGGGCAATAAATCCGCCTTCGGTTTGCGACTCATAGCCCATGATCTGTTTTAAATGATCCCGCAGCAGATCAATGCCCAGCGCTTGCTTGGCTGACAGTGCCACCGTGGTTTGGCCAGCATAGGTCGCGATGCTCGCGGGTTCATCTGACAGATCACACTTATTTCTCACGATGGTGATGCGCTCATTCGCCGGCAGTTGCGCGACAAACTCGGGCCAAATATCAGCGGCCTTTTGCGGCGGATTATCGGTACTGTCGACCATCAGCAACACCACGTCGGCATCACGAATCTCGGTCCACGCACGTTCAATGCCGATCTGTTCTACTTCATCGTCTGTATCGCGCAAGCCTGCGGTATCAATAATATGCAAGGGCATGCCGTCGATATGAATGTGTTCCCGCAATACGTCGCGGGTAGTCCCTGGAATATGGGTGACGATGGCGCTGTCTTTACCCGCCAAAGCATTTAACAAACTGGATTTTCCTGCATTGGGACGGCCGGCAATAACCACTTTCATACCGTCTCGCATCAGGCTGCCTCTATTGGCTTCAATCATCACCTCGGTCAGGTGTTGACGAATGTTAGCCAGATCATTGGCGACCTTGCCGTCGGCGAGAAAATCAATTTCTTCTTCAGGAAAATCAATCGCCGCCTCAACATAAATTCTCAAATGGATAAGCGCATCTACCAAACTGTTAACAGCGTGAGAAAAAGCCCCCTGCATTGAGCGTAGTGCACTTTTAGCGGCTTGTTCAGACACGGCATCAATTAAGTCAGCAACCGCTTCTGCTTGGGCCAGATCCATTTTGTCATTGAGAAAGGCGCGTTCTGAAAACTCACCGGGGCGCGCCAAGCGGGCACCCTGAGACACCACCCGTTGCAGCAACATATCCAATACGATAGGACCACCGTGGCCCTGAAGTTCAAAAACATCTTCACCAGTAAAGGAATTGGGGCCGGGAAAATACAGGCCAATACCCTGATCAATTGGCAGGCCATCGGCATCTAAGAAATCGGTGAAATGGGCTTTTCTTGCCTCTGGCATAAAACCCAGCATCGCTTGGGCGATCACTGGCGCAAGCTGACCTGACACACGAATGATACCCACCCCTCCCCGACCTGTTGCGGTAGCGATTGCGGTGATAGTAGCCGTATCAGACATGGGCTGTTCCTAGAGAGATTATGCACGCATGTTAATGGTGTTCGATCGATGTCACAAGCGCAGTGCAGCCCTTTGGGCTTTATTTTACAACGGTAGGT
>CAJXZL010000095.1 GCA_913063165.1 uncultured Saccharospirillaceae bacterium
TGGTCACTTCTTTTATGCGAGTAAAAGAAGTAACTCCCCGCCGGATAGGCGATCAGGTAAATCCTCGCCGGAAAGGTAAATATTAAACTCCCCGCCGGACAGGTGAACAGTTAGATCCCCGCCGGATAGGCGACCAAACCGAATCCCGAATCCCGAATCCTGTTTTTACTTTGCCTTACATATACCGCTCTGCCAAAACCAGTCCCCAAATAACCACCACATTGACCAGACTGAGTAATACCGCGCCGCTACCGATATCCTTGGCCCGTTTTGACAGGGGGTGCAGCTCTAATGACACCCGGTCAACAATGGCCTCTATCGCAGAATTCATGAGTTCGACAATCAGCGTCAGAAAAATACTGCCAATCATGAGCGCTTTGGCGATGGCAGATACGTCGACTAACAAAGCCACTGGAATCAATATGGCAGCCAATACCACTTCTTGCCGAAATGCGGCCTCATGCTTGAAGGTCGCGGCATAGCCATCGATCGAAAATCCAAAGGCATTGACCAATCTATGAAATGGCGTCTTGCTGTGATTCTTATGGTGGTTCGTCATTCAGTGGTTTCCATTGGCATCTTTTAGCTGAGATAGGGTACATCTTTGAGGACGGTAATGGTGCATAGCTTTGGCCACAAATGCAAACAGCTAAGACCGCCTGCATACGCATCGATGGGGAAAATAAGGTGTCATTCCGTCATGTAAAACGATACCTGTCGTCGTGGTCGAACGATACAGATCTGGTAGATTGGCTGTTGGCAATGAGAGAACTAGGCACGACTGTGTTGATACAGCCTGATAGCAACGGTTATCGCACTCAAAAATAAGCAGATGAGTAATGGGTACAGTCCATTAAAATCGAGGCTGTTGGTGGTGGTAGCGATAAATCCCCAGGTGGCAGGAAACACATTGCCGACGGTTTGCAGCGCACTAGGCAGCAAGCTGGCTGGAAACATAATGCCGCCCAGCATGATGGAAGGTAAAAATACCATTTGTGACAACAGCGTGAGCTTGGTGTGGTCGGGTGAATAAAGCCCCAGAACGGTGCCAACACCAATGCTGGCGAGAATAAATAGAGACTGTGCTGCAAAAAAGGCAGAAGGATTTTCTGGCAATGTGGCGCCAAATATAAAGGCTGCACCCAGTAAGATTATTAGCGCCATTAGAGACAAATGAATAAAGGCGGAGAGTGTATTGTTGACAACCACCGACCAGAGCGGGATGCCACCAATAATATAGGCCTTCTTTATTTCAGTGGTGAAGACATCAACCAGAGGCGCTGGCGTTCCCAGAAATGCACCCATGGATACACCGAACACCACCATCGATTGAATGAGCGTCGCCTTTGAATCAGGCAGGATGCTAGAAAAGATGCCACCCATGAATAAGAAGAACAGCAGGGGGACCGCATAGTAGGTGAGTAGGTTGTTTCTATTTCTGAGATCCAGTTTCCATTGAATCCAAATTCCAAAGAGTAGGGCATTCATTAGTGCGTGTCCCTTGATACATCTATAAAGCGCTGTTCCAGGGATGCATGTTCAATTCGGACATCCAGCACCAAAGAATGGGCTTTTTGCGCGCGATCCAATAGCTCTAACAAGGCGTCACTCAGATGGGATGTTTGGAATACCTGATAGTCTTGGAAATTGGCGATATATCGGCAATGTAGGCATGGCAGCTGGTGTAAATCGACATTTGCCTTGATGAAGATTTTTTTGTCCTGCTGTAATTCTGTTGTCAGGTCGTTGGCGGCGCCCATAAATGCAAAATGCCCCTCCCGTAAGATCGCAATGCGATCGCATAGGGATTCAACTTCTGCCATATCATGGCTTGCCATCACAATGGTTTTGCCAGAATCACGGAGTTTACGAATTTCGCGGTGTAAGGCGATACGGCCCTCTACATCGATACCGGCGGTCGGCTCATCCAAAAACAGGATGTCTGGATCACCAATGAGTGACAAGGCGAGGTGTAGCTTTCTTTTTTGGCCAACAGACAGTGACGCATATTGTTTGTTTCGAAATGACGATAAGTCTAAAGATGCGGTGTCGTGAATGTCGGGTGGCGATTTTCGCCATTTGGAAAACAGAGTAATGGCTTCAGTCACCGTGATATGGGGAGGTAGGGTAGAAGACTGTAGTTGCACGCCGATAGTGCCATTGATAGCGATGTGACCTGTTTCGTAAGACCGCAGTCCCTCAATGCACTCCAAAATGGTGGTTTTCCCTGCGCCGTTAACACCCAGTAAAGCAAAAATCTCGCCCCGTTCTATTTCGAAAGAGAGATCCTTTATTACCCAATCATCAGAATAGCGCTTAGACAGTGACTCTACATTGATCGCAAACATGAGTGAGACTCCCTTGTATTAACAGCGTAGTCTCAGTGTGGATTTTTGTAAAAAAATCATTCAGTCGGTGGCAGGTTTTCATCGACGCAGTTGGTTGTTGAAGTGCTTGGTTCTACTCTCTTATTTTGCGATGGATTATTGGCTCACATCGTTCATCGCGCATCTGCTTTATAGGTTTTTCGTATCGTGTTTTCACTGTTTTTTCTAGAGCCATCTGTGGCCATCTGTCCATAGGTGCTATTTTCCGCATCCCGAATCCCGCATCTGCTTTTTAGGTTTTTCGCATCCAGCATCTTGATTTTTATCTGCCTTTATCTGCTCTTATCTGCTCTTATCTGCTCTTATCTGCTCTTATCTGCTCTTATCTGCCTTTCTCTGCCTTTCTCTGCCTTTCTCTGCCTTTCTCTGCCTTTCTCTGCTTGTTTCTGCCCCTATCTTCCTATTTCCCCTAATCCGCCCACAAGCACAGCGCTGACTCTCGTGAGGCCAATTTGAAACCCAGTTTTTCATAAATGTGGGTGGCAAAATAGGTCTCATCTGCACAGATGACCAGCTGGTCTGCATGCTGAAAAGCGTGTTGTGCAAGGTGGTGCAAAACCGTTTGGCACAACCCTTTATTTCTAAAGGCGGGGTCAGTAAAAACGAACTGGCAACGAGCCAATCGGTGTTGATAGAACACACCAGCAAATGACACCAATCGGTCCTGTGCATCGAAAGCACCGAGTTGAACCCCAGACTGCTCGTCGATTAACCTTTGGTAAGTAGCACGGCTACCGGACACAAACTTTCGATAACCAGCTTCTTCGTGACCATCTTCGCGATGCAAGACATGAGATTCGGTCCATTGGTCCCAGTCAGACTCGGATGTTAATGGACGAACCGTGAAGGCAGCATTGAGGGTAGGGGCATTCCAAGTGGAGGTAGAGGCCATGCGAACGTCGGACACATCGTGGTGGTAGCCGCTTGATTTAAATTCTTCAATAAGATCACTTTGTTGGCGCTCTGAATCATAGTGGGTCAGATGCTTCCAGGTGAAATTTTTGTGATGGGTGCCAGGAATATCCAGAAACTCCTGATCAAATATCTGTTCCCACTCAGCTTTTGAGTGCAGCGATAGGGTATTAATTGCCAAGAGATTGCCGAAATAGTAATTCGGCCGGCCAAGCGTCCGAATTGTCACAAAGTCATCTGTTTTGCGCGTTTCTAATCCGAAGCGGTTAACGACCAAGTCGCTGCGGGTGCCTAGGGGCAAACTGTTGAGCAATTCTGCCGACGGAGCAGTAAATATTGAGGTGGTCTTCGGCATGATAAACCCTTGGTAAATTGGAGCGGTGAGCAGAGTGGAAATAGGGCCGTTAATTGGAGAATACAGAGGCCCTGATCTAGTAGCCGAAGCTTCTAGTGACAATGCGATAAATACTAACAGGTCATAAAAGCATGGCAATGCCGATCACCTGAGTATTGGCAATAATTGTTAGTTATGTGGAATTCAGATCTAAAGACAGAAAATGGATAGCTGCATGTAGTATTCATTAAAAAATAATAGTGGTCTGTTTGCTCGCATCTCGCATCTCGCATCTCGCATCCCGCATCCCGCATCCCGCATCCCGCATCCCGCATCCCGCATCCCGCAGGATCTATAGCGGTCGCAGACCGTGCATGTAAATCACCCCTTTTGAACCCGTCTTGGATACTGTATTTGCTAGGGTGAAATGGGCATGGATGACCATTTCAGGTTCATGTGACAGGATGTCAGTCTGAACCGACCCGAAACCGCAAATACCGTGACAAAGAGGCCGAAGGCAGGCGAAGCCCGGGT
>CAJXZL010000096.1 GCA_913063165.1 uncultured Saccharospirillaceae bacterium
AGACAGGACATAGACAGGATAAAGGACCCGGCTTAGGCAACCGGGTCTTTTAATATTTGTGCATGGGAATGGGTATCAGCAACGATCTGTCCACAAATATCACAGGTGCTATTGGCCATCACAAACTGTTTGATTTTGGGCGTTACTGGATGCTTGGTAAGGTCTGCAAAACTGCCCCATTGTACGATATTGCCATCAAACATCACGCCAATCTCATCGGCCAGTTGCCATGCTTCGTGCTGATCATGGGTCACGATCAAGGTGGTGATGCCGAGTTTTTTGAGCAGCTGCTTTAAGTCCTGCCCCAATTGGTCTCGTAACTTGGCATCCAAGTTTGACAGAGGCTCGTCCATCAGCAGTATGTCGGGCTGCTGCGCTAAAGCCCGTGCGATGGCCACACGTTGTTGCTGACCACCCGATAACTGGTGTGGGTAACGTTTTTCTTGGCCATCAAGGTGCACCAAATTGAGTAACTCGGTCACCCGCGCTTTTCGCTCGTTTCTAGGTAGCTGTTGAATTGGAAAACTGATGTTTCCTTCTACGGTCATGTGTGGGAATAACGCGTAATTTTGAAACACCATGCCGATCTTTCGTTTCTCGGCCGGAATGGTAATGCCCTGATCTTCGACCCGTGTTTTGTTGACTTCAATAACGCCAGAAATAGGTGTTTCAAGGCCTGCAATAATGCGCAGTAGCGTGGTTTTACCGCAGCCGCTTGGACCGATGAGAGCGCCAATGGTGCCGGGTGCCATCCGCATGGAGACATCTTTCAGAATCATGTTGTCGCCATAGGCAAATGATATTCCGTCCAGTTTAAGCATTTTTTTCCTCTCTCGGTCTAAATAACCACAGGGGTAACGTACCCGTGATGATTAATAATAGCGCAGGCATGGCAGCCTCTACCCACATAGCCTCATTGGTCCATTGATAGACCTTCAAAGCAAGGGTGTCCCAGCCGAATGGGCGCAGTAGCAGGGTGGCAGGTAACTCTTTTATCACCTCTGTACACACCAATAGTAAAGCAGCGAGTGCTCCAGGCCGAGTCAGTGGCCAAATAATTTGTTTGAAGCGCAGCCAGGGACTTGCGCCTAGGGTTCGGGCAGCGTCATTGACGCTCACTTCCATACGCGCAAAACTGTCTACTAAGGATTGGCTTGCCAAACTAAAAAAGCGAATCAAATAGGCACCTAACAGCCCCAAAACAGTGCCAGTAAGATAAACCTCAAAGGGCAGTATGTGGGACAAGAACTGTTCAAGTTGGCTAAACCACAGCAAAATGGCTACGGCGACTACCGTGCCGGGCAATGCATAGCCTAATTTGGTCAGCGGCACCAAACGGTCTAGTACTGGATCCATGCGGCGATAGTTGATGAGGCTTTGAATGTAGGCCAACAGGGTGATGCCAGCAGCTGCCATAACGGCCAGCAACAATGAGTTACGCAGCGGCGCCATCAAAGATTGCCAGGTTTGTGTTGGCGCTTGAAATGACCAATAAATGAGTTGGAGAACCGGCACGGCCAGCGCGGTTGCAAGTGCTGCCCAACAAGCCAAAGACACCCAAAACCGCTGTTTACCCCGCAAAATCTGAGGCGCCCATAGCGTGACGTGGGAGTCGTGGCGAATATGGCTTTCGGAACGCTTCTCCCACCACAGCAATAAAAAGGCGATAAGCATCAGTATGGACGACAGCTGTGCTGCAGTAGCCAGACTGTAAAAATCAAACCAGGTTTTATAGATTGCGGTGGTAAATGTCGAGAACCCGAACAGGCTTACGGTACCAAAGTCGGCGAGGGTTTCCATCCAGACAAGGGTTAAACCTGCCATCCAACCGGGTCGGATCATCGGAAAAATAAGGGTAAAGAAAATGCGCCGCCGAGAATAGCCGGCCATACGTGCGACTTCAATTTGGCTGCGGTCTAGCTTGGCAAAGGCTTGGCGGGTCAACAAATAGATATAGGGGTAGAGCACCCAACTCATGACCCAGATGACGCCGAAGGCATTGCGGGCGTTTAGAAATCCGATATCTGGATACAGTTGGCGCATGAATGTCTGCAGCGGTCCTGACACGTCAAGAATGCCCAGATAAATAAAGCCCTGAACATAAGCTGGAATGGCTAAGGGCAATATCAATGCCCCGGTAAGAAATCGTGATCCCGTAAAACGATAGCGGTAGGTAAGCCACGCCAAGCCAACGCCTAGAAATGACGTTCCAAAACCGACGCCGAGTAACAGAATAATACTATTGCGGATCAGTGAAAAAATTTGGGTGGCGATCAGGTGTTCCCATAACGGCACGTCAATGGTCCACCAATACATCAGCAGATACAGCAAAGGGCCGGCGATTAAAATCGCCAGCCCAGTTTGTATCAGTCTTGTCGTTAACTTCTTAGACACAAATTTCTCAACGATATTGGGCAGCGTCCATCAGCATGACAGCTTGTCGCTGATACTCTCCCGATTTATAGACAGGGCGCGTGTCGGGCTTAAAAGTACCCCACTTTGCAACAACTGGATCTACGGCAACGTCTTTAACGACGGGGTATTCCATATCCAAGTTTGCATAGATTTCCTGCGCTTCATCAGAAACCATCCACTCTAAAAATGCTTGAGCAGCTTCAGGTTGTTTGCTGTGCTTGGTGATGCCTGCGCCTGAAACGTTGATATGAACACCAGAAGTCGCTTGGTTTGGCCAGAAGATCGCTAAAGGAACGTCAGGATTTGCCTTTTGCATGCGGCCAAAATAATAAGTGTTCACGATGGCAACATCACACTGACCAGCGATGACGGCTTCTAGCGCCTTGGTGTCACTGCTCTGAGGCTCCGTTGCCAGGTTGTTAACCCAACCATCGACGACCGCACGGGTGCCTTCATCCCCTAATCGGTTGATCAAACTGCCAACTAGCGACTGGTTGTAGACTTTCTTAGAGGTGCGCAAACACAACTTACCTTTCCATGCGGGGCTTGCAAGGTCTTCATAGGTACTGAGTTGCGCTGGTGTAACACGGTCTGTGCTATAGACAATGGTTCTGGCACGAACGGTCAGTGCAAACCATTGATTGTTTGGATCCTGTAGGTAATCAGGTACGCGTGTTTCCAAAATTGGTGAATCTACCTTTGCCAACATGCCCGATTCAGCAGCGTGCCAAAGATTGCCAGCGTCGACTGTAATCAATACATCAGCAGGCGTACGGTTGCCTTCCGCTTTAAGGCGCGCAATCAGCGGCGCAGCATCGTCGGTTAGTACCTGAATCTCAACGCCTGTCTTTGCCGTGTAGGTTTCCAGCAATGGCTTAATCAATTGTTCACTGCGTTCTGAATACACCACAAGCGGTGCCGCGAACAAACCGGTTGTAACAGTAGTGAGTGCAACAAATAGCGCGAGACGCTTCATCAGGTAAAACCTCTAAATGAGAATATTTCTCATATAGTAGTCGATCTACAAATGGTGTCAATGAGAATCGTTCTCATTTGTCTTGATGTAGGTCAACTATTGAATGAAGAGTTGTCATGTTTCGACTACATTCCGCACATCGACAGCACGGGCTCTAAGATCACACGCCAGAGGCCGGCATTATTACGGTGGGAGCGCAGAGGATATAGACGGCCGAAAGTTTACGAAATTGTATAGAAAAGGACAGTGTAGGTTCAACGTTGCGGAATAGTATGGCCAACGTTGACATAAGAAAACCCCAGGAGAACCACCATGACCTTATTTAAGAAACTTGCATTACCCACTGTTTTTATCACCGCCGCCATGATGTCGGGAGTGACGTTTGCAGACAGCCATAGCGCATCTAGCAGCGACCAGCGATCCGAGATGGCTGATATTCAATTATTGCTTGGCGCCAAAGTCAAAATAAATGATGCAATGGTTAAAGCAATGACAGCGCATCCAAACAGTCATGTCATTGAAGTAGAGATCGAACATGAACACGGGATGCTTTTTTATAAAGTAAAACTCATTTTGGCAAGCGGTGAACTACTTGAGATATTTATCGACTCTGGTGATGGCGCCGTATTGACCAGAGCGCAGATTGCAACCCTGAAGTCTTCTAGCAGTGATGACTCAGATGACTCTTACGATGATTCAGACGATGATTCAGACGATGATTCAGACGATGATCGCAGCGGTAAAAATGACGACGATGATGACGAC
>CAJXZL010000097.1 GCA_913063165.1 uncultured Saccharospirillaceae bacterium
AAAGTGGTGCTGACACCGCGAGCACAAAAAGCCATGGGCATGTATAATAAAGCCGCAGAGTTGGCCGAAGCCAATGGCTGGTTCTTAGCGCAGCAATTTGAAACCAAGGCCAATGCCGATATTCACGAGCACACCACCGCCCGCGAAATCATCGCTGATTTTGAAAATGAGCGGCTGGATTATTTCGTAACGGGCTATGGCACGGGTGGCACGGTTTCGGGCGTGGCGCGCGGCTTGAGATCCGCCCGGCCCAAAACCAAGATTATCTTAACCGAGCCGGCAAATGCTGCCTTACTGGCCAGCGATATCGCGCAAGAGCGGCACGCAAATGGCGCGCCACAAAACGGCCATCCCGCCTGGGAGCCCCATCCCATTCAAGGCTGGACCCCCGATTTCATTCCACTTGTTCTGCAAGAAACCATTGATAAAAAATCATATGACCAATTGTTGCCCGTGAATGGCGCTGACGGGGTTGCCTGGGCACAAAAACTTGCCAAACAGGAAGGTATTCTTACGGGTATTTCAGGCGGCTCGACCTTCGCCATCACGATGCAAATTGCCCAAAGCGCCAAAGCGGGATCGGTGATTTTATGCATGCTGCCAGATACCGGCGAGCGCTATATGAGCACGCCGCTTTTTGAATCGATTGAAGCAGAAATGAACGCAGAAGAAGAAGCAATTTCCCGCTCTACCCCAACAGCGCAAATGGAGTAGCTAGGTCAAGCAGGTCAATCGGGCTTGCAAAGCCTGCCGGACCTTCCAAGCCTGCCGTGCAGCCTGCCCACGCAACGCGGCGTGGCAAGCTGCCGATAAACAGCTTGTGATTAGCGCAGATTGATACGCAAACACGCCGCCGCCGCGATCGGTAACAATGCCATCGAGACCAACGAAATACCCGCGAGCAGCAGCGCCGGCGTAGCAAGCGGAAGGCCCTCTACCCCGCGCCGCGCCGCCTCTGCGCCAAAAATCAACGTCGGGACGTAAAGCGGTAAAACCAAAAGTGACAAGAGCAGCCCGCCGCGTTTCAACCCTACGGTCAATGCTGCGCCAAAGGTGCCGATGATACTGAGCGCGGGCGTGCCCAGCAGCAAAGAGCCCATCAACCAGGGAAACCCTGCAACCGGCAGATCCAACATCAAACCAAGCAGGGGCGCAATGAATGCCAGTGGCAAGCCGGTGGTCAGCCAATGCGCCAGGGCTTTAACAGCTGCAACGGCCTCTAAGGGAATGGGTGCGGTTGTCAGTAAATCCAAAGACCCATCTTCAAAATCCAAAGACACTGAATTGATGCAGTAACGCTGTCCCGTAGGATCTGGGCCGTCTGGGAATACGTGCCCCAAATGCGCATCACAGTTGGTGCAACGCACTTCAATGCGGATCATGCCATGGCTGGTATCTCTAATCTCTGTCACACCGGTCTTATCCAATGTGTCGTAGAAACTTGGCCAGCCGCAATGGGCATCAAATTTGGTGTCAGAGGTAAACAATGCAGACTGGCAACATTTACAGCGGTAGGTACCCTTTGCGGTATGGTCCCAGTATTCGCCTGTAAACGGACGTTCAGTGCCCTGCTGTCGGGTCACCTGGTATTCCTGTTCGCTGAGTTGTTCGCGCCACTGCGCATCGGTTTTTGAAATTTTGGTCATGGCCTCATCCTATTGCTGTGCTTTTTATCGTTGCTTGCTATGGATCGTTGCTTGCTGTGAGTCGTTCTTTGATACGTCACATATCGATTTTAGTTCACTAGGAAAATTTCTCTCTATGACAGGATATCACGCTTCAAATATTGGGTAATCATACTCCGGTATCGCTCAAACTCGTCGTCATCATGCTCGTCTGCTTCAATGTGAAACACTTGCTGTCATCGAAGACATGAACCAATCCATTCAGCTATTTCAGCTATTGATATAGGGTCCATGTCTGTTATTGCTCCGCTTTCGCTGTCTTTGGTCTAGGTATGGCCATTATTGTTACAAACTTTCATCAAGGGCACTTCCCTATTTGCCTTGCTCAGGTAGTATTATTTGAAAGCAGTGGTTCAATCGTTTAGCTAATGACAGCCATGCATCACAACCTGCGTTTTCATTGAATCTAGGGTGCCTACAATGACGAATTATAACAAGTCGAACAAACTCAAAAATGTATTCTATGACATCCGTGGGCCGGTATTAGAGGAAGCGAAACGACTTGAAGATGAAGGGCATCGTATTCTTAAGCTCAATATCGGCAACCCTGCTCCCTTCGGCCTCAACGCGCCTGATGAGTTGATTCATGATGTCATTTTAAATCTGCCCGAAGCCGAAGGTTATTGTGACTCGAAAGGCTTATTTTCTGCGCGAAAAGCGGTGATGCAATACATGCAGCAACTGCGTGTGGCAGACGTAACCATTGATGACATCATTATGGGCAATGGCGTCAGTGAATTGATCGTTATGGCCACTCAGGGGTTACTCAACAACGGTGATGAAGTACTGATTCCTGCACCCGATTACCCACTCTGGACCGGTGCTGTCACCCTAGCCGGCGGCGTGCCTGTTCATTATCGTTGTGATGAATCTGACAACTGGCATCCCGACACCGACCACATTCGCAATAGCATCACGCCACACACCAAGGCGTTGGTCATTATCAATCCAAACAATCCCACTGGCGCGGTCTATTCAGAAGCTGTCTTGCTCGAACTCATCGATATCGCGCGCACCCATAACTTGGTGATTCTCAGCGACGAAATATACGACAAGATACTATTTGATGGCGCAGTGCATACCGCTACAGGTTCTCTATGTGAGGATGTCTTAGTTATCACTTTCAATGGGCTGTCTAAAAGCTATCGGTTGGCTGGGTTTCGGTCAGGTTGGATGGTCATCAGCGGACCAAAGGAGCAAGCCACAGACTTAATTCAAGGTTTGAATATGCTGGCTTCAATGCGCCTCTGTGCCAATGTACCAGCACAGTTGGCAGTGCAATCGGCGTTAGGGGGGTATCAAAGCATTAACGACCTCGTTTTGCCTGGTGGTCGTATATATGAGCAACGAAAAGTCGCCCTAGACGGTATTAACAGTATTCCGGGGCTGAGTGCAGTTGCTCCCAAAGGCGCGCTGTATCTATTCTGTAAAATGGATCCAAACATCATCAAAATCAACAACGATGAACAGATGGTATTAGACCTGCTCCGACAAGAAAAAATGTTGCTGGTGCACGGCCGTGCCTTCCATTGGGACAAACCTGATCATTTTAGATTGGTGTTTTTGCCGACGGTGGATGTACTCAATGATGCAATAGGAAGGTTAAGGCGGTTTTTTGGAGGGTATGGGCAGTGACACTCGGAACACCCACACAATAAATTAAATTGCCTTAGCGTGAATCATTCGGCATGAAACGAGTGACTTCAAGTTTGCTTGGGTATAACAGCGGATGTACTTTACCTATGCCAAATAAATGTGAAGGCTCTATCCAATTAGATCAACACTTGCCGTCACAGGAAAGAATTCCAAGGGCATTGATTGGAGGTGGCTTCTAATATTTTCAATATCATAAGCTACACAGAGTTGTTCCAAAATATGAAGGTTTTCTAACAATGAATGCTTTTGTAGATACATTTCATTGGCCATCATGATGCGTTGGTGCTCGGTTTTTTCAACATCAGCCGAAATCAGTAATTCTTCATAGAGCTTTTCGCCTGACCGTAATCCTGAAAAGGTGATGTCAATATCCCCATTGGGATTGGCATCATTCCGTACTTTAAAGCCAGACAAACTGATCATGCGGGTCGCCAAATCAACAATTTTCACTGGCTCACCCATATCCAATACAAACACTTCCCCACCCTGCGCCATAGCGCCCGCTTGTATCACCAACTGTGCTGCTTCAGGAATGGTCATAAAATAACGGGTGATATCAGGGTGCGTTACAGTAACAGGGCCACCGGCCTTAATCTGGTCACGAAATACGGGCACTACCGAACCTGAAGACCCCAACACATTGCCAAAACGCACCATAGAAAAATTGGTTTTAATCATTTCATCTTCTGCAAAACCTTGGCACACCAACTCGGCATATCGTTTGGTTGCCCCCATCACATTGGTTGGCCGTACCGCTTTGTCGGTA
>CAJXZL010000098.1 GCA_913063165.1 uncultured Saccharospirillaceae bacterium
TTACTTCAGCCGCAGGGTGGACAACACAGACAAAATCAACAGCAATGCAGATAGTGCCAAACTGGCGCCTAAACCTAGCCACTGATAACTCAAGCCCGACAGCAGGGTGCCCAATAACCGGCCCGCTGCGTTACTCATGTAATAGAACCCGACATCAAGCGATACCCCGTCGGCGCGCGACCAATACAGAATTAATGCACTGTGCAAACTGCTAATGACCGCGAACAACCCAGCGTATAGCGCCAAACCCCACAATAGAATGGATTGGGATGCGCCACCCCACTGCCACTGAATCGCCAACAATGCCACCACCACAATCAGTGGTATCGACCACAGAATGACATCACCTGCGCCGATGACCCGCTGCTTACCCTGTGTTATCCAAGGGGCAAGTCCTTGTATCACACCATAGCCCATAATCCAGAGTGCAAAATAGCCACCAATTTCACTGTGTTGCCAACCGAATACACTGGTCAGCACCACGGGTAATGACACCACAAACCACACGTCGCGACTGGCAAATAGAAATAAGCGCGCCAGTGACAGCTGGTTCACTTTGGTACTGCGCGACCACAGATCCTTAAACTTAGGCTTGGTGTTGGCCTTACCGATGTCTGCTGTCAGACCCAACCCAGCGCCAATCAATGCCACCGCTATCAATCCCATTAGAATGGCGATTGCAGTTTGAAATCCGGCCCACTGCAAGAGCGCTCCGCCTAAAAAGAATCCCAAACCCTTGAGTGCGTTTTTTGAACCCGTCAGCCAGGCGACCCATCGAAAGAGTAACCCGCCGTCATCAGACCGGTGACTTACCAGTGCCTTGACGCCACTTTTGGCGCTCATTTTATTGAGGTCTTTGGCGATGCCCGACAGCGCCTGAGCGCCCATCACCCAAATAAGGGTTAACCATTCTACTGGCAGCAACAAGGCCGCGAGTGCCACAAGTTGCAATCCTAGCCCGAGAATCATGGTGCGGTTGAGCCCCCAACGCGCGCCCAACCAACCGCCGATCAAATTGGTCACCACGCCAAAAAACTCATACAGCATAAATAATAGGGCCAGCGACATGGGTCCATAACCCTGTTGGTAAAAATACAACAACACCAACATGCGCAAAGCGCCATCGGTTAGGGTAAAGGCCCAATAGGCAAGGGTCACTATGCCATATTGCTTCATTGCGTCTGGTTGGTTATCTATCATCGGTCGTTACTGATTAAGGGAGACTGGCATCATAGCGATTTTCGGGTGTCTGTGTCACCTGCAGCAACCTAGATATAAGGCTATGATTGCAGGGTATGGCCATTGCCTTTAGCGGGCGGTGTGATCTACTATTTTATCTGAGCCGTACCTCTAGAAACCCTTGCGAGACCACGAATATGACCAGTACCAAGTTCTCCTTTTTTGCCATTGCCGTCGCACTGATACTGACATTGGGAATCAATCTGCTGCGGCCCTGGGTGGTGGATGTCAATTTGGTAGCCGATACTGGTGTTGCTTGGTATTACTGGCAGCAAACCAATCCGTCATGGCTCACGCAGGTCACTGCATGGTTGGGCTATGCGGCCCACCAAGTGTTTTTCTGGGGTCTCATTTATTGGGCACAAAAGCAGCGCTATCAGTTTGTTGACAAGGTACGGTCCATTAACTGGATTGCCTTGTGGGGTACAGTCGCTTTCGTCATTCTGCATTGGGTACAGACCGCACTGTGGTATGACGGTCTGGCACAGGACGTATCGATATTTTCATCACAGGGATCAGTCATTCTGCTCCTCGTGTTGGTTCTGATAATGGAAAACAAGCGCCGCGGTTTGTTTTTTGGCACCAAAGCCAAGGGACTGGACACCGCAGGCTCATGGCTGCGCCATTATCACGGCTATATTTTTTCATGGGCGACCATCTATACCTTCTGGTATCACCCGATGGAAAACACGTCAGGCCACCTGATTGGCTTTCTCTACACCATGCTGCTGATGATTCAGGGCGCTTTGCTCTTCACCCGAATGCACACCAACAAATACTGGACCCTTGCGCTAGAAGTCACGGTCTTGTTCCACGGCACGCTCGTAGCGGTGTTGCAAGGCACCGGCATCTGGCCAATGTTCTTCTTTGGATTCGGCGGCATCTTTATTATCACCCAAATGCACGGACTGGGGCTTAAGAAGCTGACCCGATGGCTGTGGGCAGCTGCCTATCTGATCACGGTATTCTGGGTCTATCAAAGTCGTGGATGGGAGAATTTAAACGAAATTCTTCGGATTCCGATGATTGATTATCTGTTGGTGTTCGTACTGGGCGGTCTGTTATGGCTTTGGGTCAAATGGCGTCATCGCGGCAGCCAGAACCCCAGGGTTTAATGCCTATTCAGCTTTATGGGTTGGCAAATTGCCTACGTGAAAAGTAAGTGCGAATAGACGCATAACGCCAAGCGCACCGGTCCGGAGAGCGGAGAACGGATTATGTAGAATGGCGCCTAGCCACTACACAAAACGAGCGTAGCAATATGGCCAGGCGTACCGCTATCTATTAGGCAATGTCATCTTCAGTGATTTTTTTTGCCAGATGTATTGTCTCAACAGCTTTTGCCCTACGCTTTCTTATTGTTATGTTGAGCATCTCTACTACGAAGGAAAAGGCCATAGCAAAGTAAACGTAACCTTTAGGTATATGAATATCGAAACCCTCCGCAATAAGGGTGAAGCCTATCAGCATCAAGAAAGACAGCGCCAACATTTTGATTGTAGGATTCGCATCTACAAAATCACCAATTGGTTTTGCGGCTACAAGCATAACGCCAACCGATGCAATAATTGCTATAACCATTATGCTTAGATGATCAACCAACCCTACCGCAGTGATTACCGAATCCAGTGAAAACACAACGTCAAGGACAGCAATTTGAATGAGGATCGAGATAAAACCTGAGGCTACAACCTGCGCCTGAGATGCTTCTTGTATTTCAAAACTACCGTGTATTTCGTGTGTGGATTTTGCAAGAAGAAAAAGCCCGCCTATAACGAGTATGATGTCTCGTCCAGATATGTCATTTCCAAAGGCTGTAAACAATGGCTCCACTAGACCCATAACCCAAGCCAAGCTGAAAAGTAGTAGTAACCGAGAGACCATCGCTAAAGATAGGCCAATCTGTCGTGCTTTAGCCCGCTGCTTTTCTGGCAATCTACCAACGAGGATTGAAATAAATATAATATTGTCTATTCCAAGAACAATCTCTAATGCCATTAGGGTTGCTAATGCTACCCACGCCTCTGGACTTGCGAACCATTCAATCATTCTTTTTTCCTCTACATTTGTTGCTGTTACAATGCCATAACGCTTTGCTAAGCGGCCAAAAATTGTTTGCTACAATGTGTAGCGAAGCGAAACTGAGCAAACTGTTTTTTGGCCTGCTTGATTGGCTTGTTAGGGTTGTATTAAAAAACGTAACCTAGAGCCAGTACATTGAAACCCTTGTTTTTCATAAAACTTGAATGTTCTAGGGCTTTCGTTTGTGGGAGGGCTACCAACCTCAAGCCTCTTCCAACCACGCGACTTTCCATATTCAATAGCAGAAGATAATAATAACTCACCTACTTGTAATGATCTAAACTCTGGTTTGACATAAAGTTCCGATATTTCACCAAATACCCCTCCGGCATAAATAGCAGCGCACTCATGTAAAGTAACAACACCCATATTCACAGTGTCTTTTTTGGCTAAAAATGCCCAAATTTTTGAATTGGTTAGCAAGTCTTTAGCTATGACATTTAAGTTAGTATTTTCAATTTCTTCTATCGCTGAAGGTTCAAGTTCGATCAATAAACTTTTAATTAATTCTGCTACATCTTGGAAATCACCACTAGAGACTTTGACTATTTCAATATTGCGCATATATATCCTATAGCCCTAACCTTTATAGATACATCGCACCGACGCTTCTGTCGGGACGTATATCGTAAATTGATTTGAAATAACCGCAACCCTATTCCCCTACGTTATCAAGGGCTACTAAGTGATGCTTTCACTCAAAAGAAATGTATGTCTCTGAACGCTTTTTCT
Organism: uncultured Saccharospirillaceae bacterium; assembly: GCA_913063165.1. Classification (GTDB taxonomy): domain Bacteria; phylum Pseudomonadota; class Gammaproteobacteria; order Pseudomonadales; family Natronospirillaceae; genus CAJXZL01. Next base: position 4,054 of record CAJXZL010000098.1, read on the forward strand.
GGATCAATTCAGGTTGTTTA
>CAJXZL010000099.1 GCA_913063165.1 uncultured Saccharospirillaceae bacterium
CCCAGACCCAGACCCAGACCCAGACCCAGACCCAGACCCAGACCCAGACCCAGACCCAGACCCAGACCCAGACCCAGACCCAGTGCCCAGTGCCCAGTGCCATTGTTTATCCTGTCTTTTATTGGACCAAAAAAAAGCGACCCGAAGGTCGCTTATTGTCGGTCAATAATCACATCACCAGATGGCGGATGTCACCGAGCACTTTTCCTAGATAGGTAGTGAACTTGGCAGCGTCAGCACCATTCACTGCACGATGGTCATAAGACAACGACAGTGGTGTGAAGGTTCGGGGCACAAATTGGCTACCATCCCAGAAAGGCTTAATCTGGTTGTTGGACAAGCCCAAAATGGCGACTTCCGGTGCATTGACGATCGGTGTAAATGCAGTGCCACCTAGGCCACCCAAGCTTGAAATAGTAAAGCAACCGCCTTGCATTTCAGTGGGCTTTACTTTGCCTTGTCTGCCTCGGGTAGCCAAATCGATAATCTCAGCAGCAATTTCCCAAATTGATTTCTGATCCACATCCTTAATGACCGGCACAATCAGGCCGTTAGGTGTGTCGACAGCAATACCAATGTGAAAATACTGTTTTTGTACGATTTGTCGGCCGTCAGCCATGAGCGATACATTGAATTTTGGAAACTCCTGTAGCGCTGCTGCACAGGCTTTTACCACGAATGCGAGTGACGACACCTTGACGCCACGTTTCTCCATCTGTGGCTTTAGCTGGCTTCTAAAGGCTTCTAAATCAGTCACATCAGCTTCGTCAAATTGGGTGACGTGTGGGACGTTTAACCAATTGCGTGCCATGTTTTGGGCAGTAATCTGTTGGATTCTGGTAAGGGTCTTTACCTCAATAGGGCCAAATTTACTGAAGTCTTGGTCAGGTATTTCAGGAATTCCTGCACCAGAGATGGCCTTTTGCGGCTCAGACAAGCGTTGTTTGGTCCAGTTGGCAACATCATCCTTTACGATACGGCCTTTTGGACCGGTACCTTTTACCAAGCCCAGGTCTACACCAAATTCACGGGCCAACTTTCGTACTGCTGGACCGGCATGGACCGCTTTTGAGGGAGATACCAATTCACCTTCATAAGCCTTTGAATGGTGTGGAATATCCGGTTGCGCCACGGCCTGTGTCGGTTGTGCAGCTGGCGTTTCTGTTTTAGCAGCAGCTGGGGCAACCGTAGTTTCAGCCACAGGTGCAGGTGTTTCACTGGCCGCACTCTGTGTCGCGCGCACTTCAATCAACAAATCTCCTTCGGAAACTTTGCTGCCTTGAGATACTTTGACAGACACCACTTCACCACTAATGGGTGACGGGATTTCCATAGAGGCTTTGTCTGATTCGACCACCACGATGGTACTTTCCGCTTCAATGATGTCGCCGGCTTTTACAGACAATTCGATAACTTCAACGCCTTCTGCGCCACCGATGTCAGGTACCAATACTGGCTGGATGGCAGAGGCGGCAGGCTCTTTGGCTGCTGCTTGTTGTGGAGCCTCTGCGACCGGTGTATCAGCACCAGGTGATTCATTAGCAGCGGTGGCCGATTCAGAGACTTCAGCATCAACATAGATAATGTCAGACCCTTCAGAGACCTTGTCACCGACCTGAACATTGATTTTAGATACCGTGCCAGCAATAGGAGAGGGTACGTCCATGGTTGCTTTGTCTGTTTCTAACACCAAAAGTGTGTCATCGACAGCAATGGTGTCACCCACCTTGACGCTAATCTCAATGATTTCAGCGGCACTAATATCCCCAATATCGGGGATTTTGATAATTTCAGTTGCCATGTGCCACTCCTTAAACGGTCATTGGGTTAGGCTTTGATGTATCCAAGCCAAACTTCTTAATTGCTTCTGTTACCACCTTGCCTTCAATGACATTGTCTTCAGCAAGTGCATAGAGTGCAGTGATAACGACCCAATGGCGGTCAACTTCAAAGAAATGACGCAGTTTTGCGCGCGTGTCACTTCTGCCAAAGCCGTCCGTACCCAAAACGTGATAGGACTGAGGCACCCATTTACGAATTTGGTTGGCGTAATTTTTCATATAATCACTGGCAGCGATGACAGGGCCTGCCTGATCAGCCAACTGTTGGCTAACGTAGGATATAACCTTCTCACCCTCAGGATTCAACAGGTTCAAGCGATCGGTTTGCAAGCCGTCACGGGTCAGCTCATTGTAAGAGGTAACCGCCCAGATGTTGGAATGTACACCAAACTCTGTTTCGAGAATTTCTGCTGCCGCACGGACTTCATTCAATATCGAGCCAGATCCCAGCAACTGCACTGATTTCTTGCCCTTCTTGACGCCCTTCTCAAAGAGATACATGCCACGCTTAATGCCTTCTTCGGCATCTTTTGGCATGGCAGGGTGGACGTAGTTTTCGTTCAGCGTTGTGATGTAATAGAAGATGTCTTCTTGGTCGGCCACCATGCGCCGTAACCCATCCTGAACCACGACAGTCAATTCATACGAATAGGTACAGTCGTACGTAATGCTGTTTGGTATGGTGCCCGCTAGAATGTGTGAGTGACCATCCTGGTGTTGTAGTCCCTCGCCATGTAGCGTGGTTCTACCGGAAGTCGCACCGATTAAGAATCCACGCGCCTGCAAGTCGCCAGCTGCCCAAGCCAAATCACCGATACGCTGGTGACCAAACATCGAGTAATAGATATAAAACGGGATCATGGGTTGGTTGTAAGTTGAATACGAGGTCGCAGCCGCTAACCATGATGACATGGCGCCGGCTTCGTTAATGCCTTCTTGAAGAATCTGGCCCTTCTTATCCTCTTTGTACCACATCACCTGATTGCGGTCGTTGGGTGTATATAGCTGACCCAATGCCGAATAGATGCCGACTTGACGGAACATGCCTTCCATACCGAAGGTACGTGCTTCATCAGCCACAATAGGTACAATACGTTCGCCAATATGCTTGTCTTTTGCTAACTGGCTGAGCATACGGACAAAGGCCATCGTGGTAGAAATTTCGCGTGTACCGGTATCCTTCAATAAGGTTTCAAAGGTTTCCAGGCTCGGCACTTCCGGTGTTTCAGCAGACTTCATGCGACGTTGGGGAATGTAACCACCCAGTGCGTTGCGTTGAGTGCGGATATACTGCATTTCATGGCTGTTTTCATCAGGACGCACGAAGGGCAGTAGATCTGCTTCAAGCTGCTCGTCGGTTACCGGTACGTTGCAGCGATCGCGGAAAGACTTGAGGTCATCTAAGCTAAGCTTCTTAACCGAGTGGGTGGCATTTTGTGCTTCGTTAGCACCAATGCCAAATCCCTTAACCGTATGGGCAAGAATGACCGTTGGCTTGCCTTTGTTATCTTTGATGGCACGTTCATAGGCAGCAAAAATTTTATAAGGATCATGGCCACCGCGTTGTAATTTGTAGATTTCATCGTCGGTATAGTCTTCAACCAAGGCTGCGCTTTCAGGATATTTACCGAAGAAATGTTCACGGGTGTAGGCGCCACCATTAGACTTATAGGCCTGCAATTCGCCATCTAGGACTTCGTCCATACGCTTAGCTAACATGCCTTTGTGGTCTTTGGCCAACAACTTATCCCAGCCGCTACCCCATACCACTTTGACGACATTCCAACCTGCGCCACGGAATACACCTTCTAACTCTTGCAGGATTTTACCGTTACCCCGAACAGGGCCGTCGAGTCGTTGGAGGTTACAGTTAATAACAAACACCAAGTTATCAAGGTTTTCACGACCGGCTAATGATATCGCACCCAATGATTCTGGCTCATCGGTTTCGCCATCGCCCAAAAATGCCCAAACGCGACCACCTTTTTCAACTTTGTCACGATTTTCCATGTACCGCATGACGTGCGCTTGGTAAATCGCTTGAATCGGACCCAAACCCATAGATACCGTTGGGAACTGCCAGTAATCAGGCAGCAACCAGGGGTGTGGGTAGGAAGAAAGTCCTTTCCCATCGACTTCGCGTCGGAAATTGGTTAGCTGCTCTTCTGTGAGTCGGCCTTCAACAAATGAGCGTGCGTAGATACCAGGGGCAATGTGGCCTTGGTAATAAAC
>CAJXZL010000100.1 GCA_913063165.1 uncultured Saccharospirillaceae bacterium
AGGTAGGCCTCATCATAAAAGCTACCACCCCAATTCAGATAGGCGTAAAAATGTTGCGCCGGGGCATATCCGCTTTCTGCTGCTGGGCGAATCACGTCCAGCGCGTCGAAATACCGATTGTTTTGGTACTGCACATGGGCTTCAGCCAATGCTGCTTTTTGTTCATCAAGAGACATGCCTTCAGCAGCGGCAAAGGGGCTTAAAGCACAGCCAATGCTGATGATAAGCCACAGGGCTATCTGCTGTATGCGCGTTGTTATTGGTGTATAAAAGTCAGTCATAGAACCATCCTGAATTTAAGATTCTTCGCCACTGTCGAGCTTGCGGTAAAGGCTCGACAGTCCAAGACCCAGGCTGTTAGCCGCAATCCTGCGATCGCCATCGGCAGCGGCAATGGCCTTGTTAATCACGCGAATTTCAAATTGGCGCACCTGTTCTCTTAGTGACGTATCGGTCAAATTAAGCGGTGTGCCTGATCGAATCACGTGCGTGGGTAAGTCTGTGGTGCGGATGATATTGTCTTCGGCCAAAATAAGCGACCGCGCAATGATATTTTCCAGCTCACGCACGTTGCCTTGGAAGTGGTAGCCATTGAGTAGCTCAATGACTTCTGGTTCGATGTCGATTGATTCAGACAGGCCGAGCTTCTTGGCTTCTTGGCGTACAAAAAAGTGGGTAAGGGGCTCGATATCTTCAAGGCGATCGCGCAAAGGTGGTATTTCAAGGTTAAATACATTGAGTCGGAAATAGAGATCTTCTCGGAATGTGCCTTCCTTCACCATCTCTTCTAGATTGCGGTTGGTCGCCACCACTATACGGACATCGACCGGTTTGCTCGCTTCCGATCCGACCGCGCGCACTTGCCGGTCTTCGATAACATGCAGTAACTTTACCTGCAAATTCAGCGGCAACTCGCCGATTTCATCCAGAAACAGGGTGCCATGGTTAGCTTCCAGAAACAGGCCCTTTTTAATTTTAATGGCACCAGTAAACGCACCTTTGGCGTGTCCAAAAAATTCACTTTCCAAAAGGTTTTCAGGAATAGCCCCGCAGTTGACTGGAATGAAAGGCGCATTGGCTCTCAGGCTGTTTTTGTGAATGTTGCGGGCCGTAACCCCTTTACCTGTGCCACTTTCGCCGGTAATCATGACCGTGCTGTCAGTCACTGCGACCTTTTTGGTGAGTCGGTCAAGGTGCTGCATGGCAGGGGATTGCGATGGGCAGTGGTTGTCACCAGCAGCCATGACCAAATTTCTGAGGGTTTCGTTTTCACTGCGCAGACCAATAATGTCGGACAGCTGTCCCAGCCGGTTAAGCAAATCTTCATGTCTTATCGGTTTGACCATGTAATCGTAAGCGCCCAGCTTCATGGCTTCGATAGCCGTTGTTACTGAGGCGTAGGCCGTCATCATCAGAAATGAGGTTTCGATTTTCAATGCCTTGGCGCGTTCAATCAGCTCTAGACCAGACAGATCGGGCATGCGAATATCTGACAAGCAAATATCAAATTCGCCTACCTTTAATTTTTCGAGTGCTTCATTGCCACCACCGGCAGTTTCCACGGTGTGGCCATGCCGGGCAATTGTATCGGCAGTAATTTGCCTCAGTGCCAATTCGTCGTCTACGACTAAAATGTTGAGCGGTCTCATATAGTTCCCTAGGATTCTGTGTGTACGGGTAGCACGCATGTAATTGTCGTGCCTTCACCGGGTGTTGAGACTATGTCCATATAGCCGCCATGGTCGTTAATAATGCCTTCGCACAGGGGCATTCCAAGGCCAGTGCCACCGGAATCGCCTTTGGTGGTAAAAAACGGTTGGAAAATTTTACGAACCGTTTCTTCACTCATGCCTTTGCCATTGTCTTTTACAATGACCCGCGCTTTGCCGTCTTGATAATGGGTCTCCAGCTCAATGGTCGGCTTTCTCGTGGTGATACCTTCGCAGGCATCGGCAGCGTTTAGCAATAGGTTCATCATCACCTGCACCAATTGATCGCCGATAGCCATAATTGCAGGCAAGTTTCGATCCAAGTCTATTTTCAGATCGATATCGCGCCAGCGATGGTCAAACCGAATCAGGCTTGAGGTGGTATGCATCACGGAATTCAGATCGGTCAATGTCATCTCATAGCTGGTAGGCTTCAGGAAGCTGGACACTTCATAACTGAGCCCTCTAACGCGCTCGATATGTTCAAATACGATAGTAAAGTGCTCACGTGTCTGGGGGTCAAAATTGTGATCGGATCGTTGACCATCCACATAGAGTAAGTTGGACAAAAGACCATGGATGGCCGCCAGCGGATTAGACACCTCGTGAAGAATGCCGCCTACCAGTAAGCCAACTTCAGCCAGCTTTTCTCGGTGAATGTATTTTTGGTGCAGGTTTTTCATCTCACTTTCGATTTCACGTTGGTTGGTCATGTTGCGGATTACCAACAGGTAAAACGGGTTTTCAGCGTCAACCGATCGACTTACCGTGAGTTCAACAGGAATCCAGGTCCCATTGAGGTGGATACAGTCGTATTCCAGTGTGTTTTTGCGGTTTTGAGATTGTTTGTTCAGCCACTGGGCGCTATTGCTGAATTTGGACTGCGTACCCACAGGCAAAATCGGTGCGATGTCTCGGTTCAAGAGATCGGAATTGGTATAGCCAAGAATCTGGCTGACCGCGGGGTTAATGGTCTGAACACGCCCCTGTAGATCGGTGGCAATGACTGCCTCGTTCATCGAATCCAGCATGGTAATTAAAAAAGTGCGTTGTTCATTCATGCGGGACTGGAAAATGGCTTGTTGCAATTTACTGCGTCGAATTGAAAATGCGATAGGTAAAATAAACAGGGTGATGAAAGGTACTAGAATCAGCGTTTTGACCACAAAGTGTTTGATGCCGAAGCCAAGACCGGCTTTTGGGGTCATTGATATCAGCGACCACTCCAATGGTTCTGCTGATGCAACCGTATTGAATCTTGCAAATGGCCGTCTCAGTAGCATTTCTGATAGCTTTTGCTGGGGGTAAACGCTGATGCGGTTTAAATAGAAGTCGTCACTTTGGAACGCTTTGTGTGTGCTCGACAGCAACTGAGCACCCCTTTGACCGATAATCTCACTGATCGCGACCGGCGCTTTATGTAACCCGTCGACATAGGGATAAACCAACTGGGCATTGTTGGCCAATATGAGTTGGCCGCCTTGTGCGGTGGTATTGAAGGTCATCAGCCCGTCATTCCTGCTGCTGGTCAGGTCCTGTGCTAAGTAATCAATAATGATGTATTTGGTGGCGATGCCTTGATGGTTATCTAAAACAGCGGCTATCCGCAGATACGGACTAATGGCATCGGAGTCAGCTATCTGGGATAAGGACATGATGTCGGTGATATATACCGCGTCTGCAGCTACGCCCTGTAATTCTTGGGAGAATTCGATGTCATCGTAAAGGCTTAAATCGTCAATGTCAGAAACGGTTGGCACACCATTGATGCATTGGACCGAGACCTGCGCGTGACCAAGGTTATCAATGATTTTTACCCCACTGTAATTGCGCCTACTGGTACACAGCAGTGCAGCTTCTTTATCAAACTCCTGTTTGATTTCAGTGTCGCTGCCTAGCAGGGTTGCGTGACTGGCGCCATCGTGGTCGTCTATAGCAGAATGGTGCCCGATCATGACGGACAAATCATTGACGACGGTTTGAAGCTCGTAGCCAATGTATTGGTGCTGAATCTCTAAGAAGTCACGTTCAATTTCATTGAATTGGCTGGTTTTCAGTTCGACATCGAAATAGTAATAAACACGCAAACCACCTGCCATGGTAATAGCAAAGAACAGCAGGAATAGTTTGAGGTTGGCAAAAACTTTCCAACCATCGGTCGTGCTTTTATCTTTTATCATTCAGGCGATCTCATGGCTTTTTTATCACTCGGCATAGAGGAAAGCTGCAGCGTCTGCTGCTCCCCATCGGTGATGATATCTAACGAATAACCAACGCTTTCAGCGAGGTAGCGGCTCACGACCAAATCAAACTCAGTTTCAGATATTCCCGACCATTGTA
>CAJXZL010000101.1 GCA_913063165.1 uncultured Saccharospirillaceae bacterium
TACACTTCAGGGCCTTTTTCCATCGAGGGTTCAGCCCATTCACGGTTAAGATTTGTGCCACAAGCGTTGGTTCTTAAATGGCCTCGAACCGAACCGTCAGGATTCATATTAGGCACGACATAAAATACGGCCTTATCTAATAAAGCCCGCGCAACACCATCGTCTTCATCGAGTAAACGATCAATAAAGCCTTCCATAAACCACTCGGCCATGGTTTCGCCTGGGTGTTGTCTCGCCGTTAACCAAATGACTTTTTTGCCGTCGCCTGCTTCACCAATCTTTAGCAATGATATGTCGCGACCATCTAGTGTTTGCCCGAGAACCTGTAGCTGACAATCAGCATCAAGTTGCGCATTGTGAATGAGGTCCTGATGGCGTTCATAGCTATAAGGCACAAAATAAGCGAAGTAGACGGCGTCATATTCAGGCGTCAAGGTGATAGAAAGTTGTTTGCCATCGAAGTCTGTGGGAACACGGAACCAGTGTTTGCGATCGTATGAAGCTACTGCCTGATAGCCCTGCCAACCGGCAACATAAGCTGATTGCCCCGCATTGGTTAAATGAATGACATGCTCGATACGTTCATTGTTATGAAGTTTAAAATGAAACCACTGATAAAAGTCAGATTGATTGTCTTTGACGATCTCTAGCTGAATGTTGTTTGCTTGTGTCGCGTCGATAACACGAATATTACCGCTATCAAAATTTGAAGAGATTTGCATAAATGACCACTATTTTATTATTGATAGCGATGAGTGTACGCAATCATAGAAAAAAGCAGAAGTGTTAAAAGGTGCTGATCATTGGGGCAAATTCAATGACATGCCCAATCGATTTTGCTGTTATGACGACTATTTGCATCAAATATACAATCGCTAGGATAAGCAACGGCGCTGCAGGGTGCTTTGATGGGTTCATGCCCAAAGGCACAGGGTTATCAAAGAGAGGGGTTTGGTCCGCCAACAGTCTTAACGCTAGGGCGGTGACTAGCGCTTACTTTGATTAATGCACACGCAAGGTAGTAGCAGGCATGGACATAAATTCTTGCAGATGGTCGTGTTTCACGCCCAATTTTAAATCGTATAACGGAATATGTGACAAACGCTGGTGATTGGGTGACTGCCACGTCACGATAGCTGCCGCTGTTTTACAACGGTGGAACTCAGCAATAATACTGTCAACAGACCGCGTTCGTGAGCTTCGTACCACCAAGAAATGCTGTGGATTGAGGCCATAAAACTGACACTGATGGGCTGAGGGTACTGCTTCTGGGTCTATCAAAACAATCCATCCCTGACCTTTATAGGAATGGGCGATATCGAATCCAACTGCCGACAACCAAGAGGGTGATAATGGTCGCGATAAAGGCTGTGTCATCTCGTTTGTTTCAATGTTCCAAGCGTGCATGTGCATAAAATCACCTCAGTATCTAAGACTGTGCAGACGGTCTGTCGTCATTGCCAAGTCTGTTTTTGTTCGTTTTGTCTGAAATTCATTCAATGTATGTTTATACAGTACCTGTAAGAGTATACAGGTTATTTTGATGTTGCAAGTTTTACTGTATAAAAAAACAGGGTATTGGATAGGTGCAGCTAATGGGTGGTGCCACTGGCTAGTGGGTCTTTCGATAGGCGGCCTTAGTGGATACACTGTAGACATGCAAACAACAATTCCAGATGTAGACACAGCATTACGCGCCATCAGTGGTTATCCCGAGTCACTGCAACAGCAAGTAAGGTCGCTCATTACCCAGGGTAAGTTGGCGGACTATTTGTTGTCGCGGTATCCGACGGCGCATGCTGTTCCTAATGACAAGGCATTGCGTAGTTATGTATTGGACATCAAAAACCACTATTTAAAGCAATCGTCACCCCTGAGTAAGGTGATTTATGATCCGACCATACATGTGGTTAATCAGGCGCTTGGACTGCACTCCACCGTATCTCGTGTGCAGGGTGGCAAGTTAAAAAGTAAGCGTGAGTTGCGGGTGAGCACCCTATTTAAGAAGGTGCCAGAGCCCTTTCTCAACATGATTGTGGTGCATGAGCTTGCCCATTTAAAAGAGCGCGATCACAACAAAAATTTCTATAAACTCTGCCACCACATGCTGCCTGAATATGGCCAGCTAGAGTTGGATACCCGTCTGTATTTGATACAACTAGACATCGGGACCAGCTTGTATGGCTAATGGCACCTGTTTACCGATTGGTATGAATGGTGGTTCTGACAGGTTAGGATGAAGACCCATTGCCGATATTGGCAGGCACTACAGGAGCATCAACGATGAATGAATACATCATGACTTATTTTGGTGGTGAGCACCCATCCACTCCCGAAGCAGGCAAGGCACATTTTGCAGCCTATCAAACATGGTTGTTGTCATTGGGCGATGCAGTGGTGAGTGCCATGAATCCTTTAAGAGGCACGGTTTCTATTGCCCCAGATGGTTCACAGGTACCTGGAAGCCAATCGGGCATGTCTGGCTATACTATTTTGCGGGCGCTGACCATTGAAGAAGCAGTTGCAATGGCCAGTAACTGCCCGTTCTTAGAGATCAAGGGCCGATTAGAGATAGCAGAACGCGTCAATATGTCCCAGTAATCCAAAGACTGCTGTTTACGCAGCACCGCACATAAAGAGCCTGTGCGGTTTTTTCGTTAGACATCGGGTGTGATTTCATTATTATTACCCAAGCGAATTGGTCTGGTATAAATAGCCCACAATTTCGCCCCTCAAATATAATAATAAGTGAGCAATCGTTATGAAGCTGTTTTCTCGAAAAGTGGGTTGGTCCCTATTTGCACTGTTACTACTGCTACCCATCGCCGGTTATTTGGGCGCAGGCTTTTATATCTATAGCACCCTAGTCGAGTCTACCAGCGGTTGTGGCCGGGATTGTGACAATACCCCCGCACAGTTTGAGGAACATTGGAGCGAAACCGATTTTCCGTTTGACCAATACACCGTGAACTACTGGGAATCCGTGCGCTACGCTGGTGGCGATGAAGGAATCGAAATAGACGGATGGTGGGTACCTATTTCTGAAACCGGACCAGGTGATGCGCCCGTGGTCATGTTGGTGCATGGCATTAGAGGCTCTAAAAATGACCCTGACATGCTAACGGTGTCGGGTATGTTGCACCAAGCTGGTTTCAACGTGTTGATGTTCGATTTACGCGACAACGGCGCTTCTAGTGTCGAAGATGGAAAAGCCAGTATTGGAATCAAGGAATATAGAGACGTCATGGCCAGTGTGGATTGGCTGATGCAAGAAAAAGGCTTTAACGAACACCGCATCGGATTATATGGCGACTCAATGGGCGCAGGCACTGCAGCCATGGCATTTGGTATGGATCCACGTATCCAGTCTGTTGTACTCGAAAACGGCTATCTGCATTTACCGGTATTGGTGCGTGAGGAGTTAGAACGGTCTGGATATCCGGGTTGGTTAGCACCTGCAGCTACGTGGTCTGCCCGCCTGTTCGATGGTATGGATTTGAACGAGATTTCACCCACGATAGCGTTTACCAATCACCGTGACCGACCGATTTTCGCCATTCATGGTACGGCTGACACCCGCGTGTTAACGCATCATACCCGTGACATGGTGACATTAGGTGCAGAGCAGGGGGCGAATGTGACCGCTTGGTTTACCGAGGGGGCAGTGCATTCTGGCAGCAAATATATGTATCCTGAGGAATTCAAACAGCGCGTTGCAACATTTTTTAGCAATTCATTGGGTGGCACTGTCACACCCTAGTAACAGGGTTATTACGCACTGTCTTGCTCTAGGCGCCGCCTAGAGCAAGGTTGACTGTAAACAGAATGGCAACCACCAGAAACAGCGTGAACCCTATGCCTCCGATGATGAACTTCCAAGGCGAATCGCTGGCAAAATCTCGTTTTAGATTGCGTTGGCTTTGCACCCCAAAGGCCGCAGCGGCTAATGACAACAGCAGTTGGAAAAAGCGTTTAATCAACGATTTCTGTGGTTCTTGTGGCGTATTAATGGCGCTACTCCTAGCAGTGTTGTTATAGCAGTGTCGTT
>CAJXZL010000102.1 GCA_913063165.1 uncultured Saccharospirillaceae bacterium
GCGCCCGAAGGGGCAGGTACAGGATGTACCTGAGTAAATCCACTTTCTAAAGGTGCCAATAGTAATGTCCGAGTCTCCCCCCGCAGCTAGTGGCTCATGTTCCAAAGAACAGCTTTGTCCGAGCCACGGCACTGCCTTGTTCTCTTATCCGTCTGCTCTCACAGCCACATTTTTCACCGCAATGCAGTGACCACCTCTCCCAAAGTCTCAATGGCATCGGTCAGCTGTCTATCGGTCATATAGGGCGCAGGTCCCAATCGCAGGTAACCATCACGTTGATCCGTCAATATCCCACGCGCCATCAGTGCTTGCTGAATGCCTTGCGCATCGCGGGTTTTTAGCGACAGGAACCCCGCAATCTGCTCAAGGGGTACATCGGCCCTTGAGATGAGTCGGCTATCCAATGCCAATGCGTCAAAGGCGTCGCGAAGTAGGCCGACCTGTTGCTGACTCTTGGCGCGCAGTAACCCGACATCTAGTTTCTGTGCGGAGAAGAAATCAATCACCGCCGCTGCGCGATAATGGCTAGTGGTGTCATAGGTGCTGCCTTGGAACCGTGCACCACCCTTAGGATACTGGGTGATAGTCGGGTCACTCGTCTTTTCTAACTCACCAAACTCAGCGTACCAACCGGTAATGATAGGTCGACTGCGGCAATGTTCAGGAATGCGCATGAAGCAATTGCCTTCGCCAAACTGACAATATTTATAACCGCCACCGACGATATAGGCCTGGTCCAGCTTCTGGTTTTGTAGGTTAAAGGGGATCACATTTATTGCGTGGTAGGTATCCACCAATAAAGGGATGTCACGACTATTCGCCGCGTCAGCAATGATATCCAGATGGGGGATAATGGCAGCGTCTTTAAACATGACTGCTGACATCATGATGGCCACCGTATCGTCCGTCACTTCCGCGCGCATGCGCTCGGTGAGGGTGCTGGTTGGGGCCACCGGCACAGAAACCACCTCCACGCCTTCTTCACTGAGGCGCGCCAGTTGCCGTCGCATCGAATGAAATTCACCGTCAGTTGTGATGATTTTTCTGCCCCGTTTCCAATCGAGCGAGGACAAAAACCGAATTAACAAGTCATGGGTATTGGAGGCCAGTGTGTAGTGCTCGCCTGATGAATCGCCCAAGCGCTCGGCAAAAAAGGCCTTTACCTTATCTGCCTTCTCAAAGGCGCGTCCCCATTTATCATCAACCCACTCAGCGGCATCTTTCCAGGCTTGTTGTTGGCCGTCAAAGGCCACATCGGGCCAAGCTTGATGGGAGTGGCCCGTTAACAATATCCGTTCAGACACACGAAACTGTTGGTAGTGTGAAGCAAAATCATCGAAAACCCGCAGGCTGTTATTGCCGTTATCTACGTTCACATTCATGACCCTTTACAGTGATACCCGAACATCCCACAAATCGGGGAAAAACGGTTTGTTGAGCGTTTCCAACAAATACTTTGCACCTTCTGAACCGCCAGTACCCAATTTCATGCCAATGGTTCTTTGTACCATTTTCACATGGCGGTAACGCCACTCTTGCATGCCTTCATCTAGGTCGATGAGCGACTCGCAGAGCGCGGACAGTGAGGGGTCTGAGTGATAGATTTTTTCCAAAGCAGACAGGATGGCAGGGTGGCTTTTAATTTGACCGTCCACAGGTTGTTCTGTCATTGCCTGTTGTAGGTCGTAACCCTGCTTGTCAATAAACACCAAAAAGTCATCCCACAGCGACGGTTGGTTAAGTCGCTTGGTAAGCTTCTGGTAGGCTTCGCTCCCAGCATCATGCATCGTTAATATATGAGGCCTTTTGTAACCCAAAGCGAATTCAACCTCTCTAAACTGAGAGCTTTGTAAGCCACTGGCAGAGTCTAAGCGATCTCTGAACGAGTTGAATCCAACCGGTGTCATGGTTTCAATGACATCAACCTGAGTAACCATGACTTTGACGATGCTACGCATTCTTTTTAACACATGCAGTGTTTGGCCAACGTTGTGTTCGCGCAATTGAACCTGGGCATAATCGATTTCGTGCAACAGTTGTTTAAACCACAGTTCAAAGACTTGGTGGATGATGATAAATAACATTTCATCATGTTCTGCGCCTTCAGCTTTATCGCTGGTTCGAGGCGCCTGTGCAGAGAGAATTTTGTCCAACATGAGGTAACTGCTGTAGTTTACTGCTCGATTTTCAGCCATGGTCCACTTCAATTGTTATTGTCGTTGTATTTGGGGTGGCTTCAACAAGCATGGAGACGCCTCCCTCGCAGATGCAAATAATTCCTATTTGCAAAATCGATTATGCAAACAAAAAATTCTTAAAGTCAACCCGGTAAAAATGCCGTAAAAATATGCCCATGACGTGGAGATAACATCAAATCGCCTATCGTTTTATGGCAGGCGCAGGTCGCTGCAGCCGCAGGAATTGGGAGTTGGGAGTTGGGAGTTGGGAGTTGGGGGCATCTGGGGTCAGTAACTGCGAGGCTGTAAATACGGAGCTGTAAATACGGGGTTTTGCTTGAGGTCTGTAATTGAGGTCTGTGATCTCAGGTCTGTGCTGGCGGGTCTTTCATAGAAACGGCGTCGAGTGACAGCGACGCCGCAGGTTGACATTGTCTGAGTCGATTCAGCGGATCATCCGGATAAGACCATTGTGTGCTGTTCAGGCATCCAATGTCATCGTTCAAAGGTCTGGATACAACATACCCTGCATAATCTGTGTGGCGATTGACGCCGCAAATAACATGCCGATCACCCACAGTATCCAGCGCCATTGTAGCCACTGTTGTCTATACGACGAGTACTGAGCGGGCAGGTCTATGATATAGGCAAAACAATAAAGAAAATTGGCTACCACGCTGAGCATAAATATCTGCAAAAAAGTCTCAAAGAACAACCAATATTCGGCTTCGCCGCGTTGGATGACCATGTGGGTCAATACAATCAACATTAGGAATCCGTTATAGGCAATGCGCCGCAATTCCCAAAATCTGATGGCGCTGTCGATCAGTTCGCG
This sequence comes from uncultured Saccharospirillaceae bacterium, assembly GCA_913063165.1. Classification (GTDB taxonomy): domain Bacteria; phylum Pseudomonadota; class Gammaproteobacteria; order Pseudomonadales; family Natronospirillaceae; genus CAJXZL01. The sequence goes on from CAJXZL010000102.1 coordinate 3,013, forward strand.
CATCGATGCGCGCGGTTTGTCCTGTGTCTCTGTCATGGGGTCGATCCTCTTTTGAAACCAACGTGGTAAATCAGTATAGTCTAGGTTCAAACTTATCTGACAAGGTAGTTATTGTGTATTAGATTATGCTAATATATAAAAAATTATCCACTTGGAGTAAAACAATGGCAGTAGTAGATATTACAAGCGCAACCTTTGACGAGACATTAACCGGTAATGATCTGGTATTAATCGATTTCTGGGCAGATTGGTGCGGTCCTTGTAAATCTTTTGCCCCAGTTTATGAAAAGGTGTCTGAAGCTTATCCCGACGTGGTTTTTGCAAAGGTGGATACAGAAGCTGAGCAAGAATTGGCCGCGCATTTTCAAATTCGTTCCATTCCGACCATCATGGTTGTGCGTCAGCAAGTTATTTTGATGGCGCAACCAGGTGCATTGCGTGAACCTGATTTAAAGGATGTGATCGAAAAAGCGCTGGCGTTGAATATGGATGAGGTAAGGGCGTCTATCGAGGCTGAAAAACTGGTCAGCGGTGACAGTGAGCAAGTCTAATACCCCTAATAAAGCATGAAAAAGGCGTGATTCCCTAGGGAACACGCCTTTTTTGTTTAACCTGACATCAAATTCTGTGGGGTTGGCTTGTCACAAAGGGGTAAGTGAGGGCCGTCGCACAGGATCTACTGCCTTGCAAGGTTATAGTTTTACAATCAACTTGCCTTTGTTCTCACCAGTGAAAAACAAATTCAAACCGGTCATCGCCGACTCCAGCCCATCCAAAATGTGCGCGCGGTGTTTTACCTTACCTGACATAACATAGGGCGTCAGCTTCGCCAGTAATGCCGGTGCGTCATGAAAGTGATCTGGCATAGTGAAGCCCTGGATCATGATGCGCTT
>CAJXZL010000103.1 GCA_913063165.1 uncultured Saccharospirillaceae bacterium
ACCAAACAAACGGACGGCGGCAAGACGGGCGAAACACCTACAACCACACCCAAGATTGAAGCCAAGGATGACGCCAAAATTGACGCGACACCACAAGGCAAAGCAAAAGCAGAAGCAAAAGCCACACCGCCAAAGCAGCCTGCCCACTACCATAATAACAATCCTGAAGAAGACGAGACCCAAGGCTCTTGGTTTGTCGCCTTGTTGAAGCTGTTGGTAAAACTGGCCCTCGTCCTGATTATCCTAGGGGCTGGTTATGTCGCGTATCTGTCGTATGAAAATAACAATCAGGTCGCCGCGCAAATCAACACGCAGTCGTTGGCTTTGAAAGCCCTAGAAAAACAAGTCAACCAAGTAAGCAGTGCCGTACCAGACCTTCGCAAAGACGTTGCTGCGACGATCAAAGACAATCAAGAGAACCTTGATGCACTGCATGGCTATGTCACCGAAACAGCGCTGCGCCTTACAGCATCGCAGGGAGTAACCCGCTACGAGTGGCTGCTCGCTGAAGCTGAATATTTGATGCGTCTCGCCCAACAAAGACTGGTGCTTGAGCGCGACACCCTGGGCGCATTGTCAATATTACAATCCGCTGACAAGGTGTTGGCAGACGCTGCAGATACCAATTTGATTACCGTGCGCCAACAGTTGGCCCGCGAAATGGCCGCACTCGCTGCGGTTCGTAGCGTAGATCGCGAAGGTCTCTATGTGCAGATCAGTTTGATGATCGAGTCAGTTGAAAGCTGGTCACCCGCAGCGTCACTGTCTGAGCAGCAGCCCGATATTACCCACGACAACGCCGCACCGACGTGGCAGGAACGTCTGAGCCAGTACATCCGCATCAGTCGGGTGGACGCTATGGACCGTGAACCGATTCAGCCACATCTCATACCCCTGTATCGCGCGCTGTTGCAGAATGCCTTATCTCAAGCGCAAACCGCGATTCTACGCCAGCAACCTGACGCCTATCGGATAGCCATTCAGTCAGCCCGCACTTTTTATGATCGCTATGGCGCCAGTCCCGGCAGCCCAAGCCAGTTGGATACGCAACTGGAACAGCTGTCAACACTGACACTCGACAGTGAGTTGCCACGACTCGGTGGCGCATTGACCCTATTAAAAGAATACATTGCATCGGTTTATCAGTTGCAACGCACTGCACCAAAGGAGCAATAGACCATGAACTTTTCCATCATTGGATTGGTCATCAAGGTGCTTTTTCTGCTGGTACTCTTGGTGGCTGGTGCGTGGCTAGGCGAACAGATTACCGATGACCCAGGCTTTATGATTATGTCATTTGCAGGGTATCGCATTGAGATGGCTGGCTGGTTGGCATTGGTTTTGGTGCTGGTGACCTGGATCTTGGTGTATGTCCTATTTAGCCTGCTGTCGAATTGGCGTATCGACCGACGATTAATGAGTTGGCGGTCGGGCCGTAAACGCGGCAATGCCGAGCGACAGCTACAACAAGGCCTGTCACAACTGGGTCGCGGTGACTTCAAGTCGGCGCACAGCCTGTTCAAAAAATCTGCCGCCAACAGCTCGATGCCCGCGGTGAGTTACCTCTTGGCCGCTTTCGCTGCCCACGCCTATGGTAAATCCGAAGAGTGCGACCAGTGGTTGCGCAAAGCTGAACAGCAGCCCGGTGTGGACCCCATTTTATCGGGCCTTTTGCAGGCCATGGTGCAATTAGAGCGCGGACATTACGAGCAAGCACTGGCCTCGTTGAACCGCCTCCCCGATCAGGAGAAAAATCCATTCCGCCAAGACCTGCTACGAAAAATTTATTTACAGTTGGGCGATTGGAAGCAACTGGCTGACGTGATTAAGGCCATAAAGAAGCGACCTGGAAAGGTCTCCGATACGGTGATTCAGGCCGAGAAACAACAGACACTGCACCAGATCGGTGACATGGGTGTCGATGCACTCCAAGCCTTTTGGAAGCAATTGGATACGTCGGTGAAACAGGACCCTGAGATTATGTTGGCGGTGTCGTCTGCCTTTGTAAAAGGCCAACATGCTGATTGGGCCGAACAGTTACTGGCGAACCACATGGCGCCTGCATTTCAACCTGAGTTGGTATTGGCCTACGGCCGATTGCCTGCCGATGCGAGCAAACAGCTCATGGTAGCCGAACGCTGGTTACGCGAACGCCCGAATGATTCGGTCTTGTTCGTCACACTGGGCCGCCTCAGTCTAAAAGCGACCCTCTGGGGCAAAGCGGAAGAATATTTTGAGATGGCGATTGCGTTGTCAGAGCACCCCATGGCCCACGCCGAATTGGCGCGACACTATGGCAATACCGACCGCATAGCCGACAGCATCCGCCATTATGAAAAAAGTATGGCAGCAGGCTACCAATTGCCGGCTACCGACATTCCCAAAAAGGATGCCTAACGCATGGCTGACACACTCAGTCTGTCGCAAGCGAATGACAAGACCAGCCGCTATGAGGAATTAATGCCACAACTGGCTGCGTTGATTGCAGACGAAAGGGATGTGGTGGCCAATTTGGCCAACGTCTGTGCGGCATTAAAGACAACCTTTGATTTCTTCTGGGTCGGTTTTTATCGGGTAGACCAACAACAATTGGTACTGGGCCCCTTTCAAGGCCCTATCGCCTGCACGCGGATCGGTTTTGGCAAGGGCGTCTGCGGTGCTGCCTGGTCGGAGAAGCGGACGCAATTGGTTGAAGATGTCGATCAATTTCCAGGGCACATTGCCTGTAGCAGCGCGTCACGCTCCGAAATTGTGGTACCCATTATCAAACAGGGACAGGTGATGGCGGTCCTCGATGTCGACAGCGATCAGTTAGCTGATTTCGATGCGATAGACGCACACTGGCTAGAGCAATTGGCCCTTTTATTGTCTGCACAGTGGCACACCGACTAATCACGCGGTATTTATCGATTTCCACTCACTATTTACGCTGTCAAGACCTGCTATTTAGGTATTTATCGTTATAATGAGGGTGTTCCTGGGCTATGCGCCAGCAACGAAGACCTCGAGCCGATATTAACACCTACGGGTGCCTTTTAGCCGTTGATGTGTGCATGTCCGATCTTTCGGAAAGCCTAATTCTTCGCTTGGGCCCCTCCTTGAACCTTACGGTTCAAGGCCTTCATCTGCAGCGGTAGTTTGGGAACCTCGACCGGAATCATTTTATGGAATCGCGCCAATCACTTCGAGCACGGCTGCGTCATACACGGCAGCTTTTGAGTAGCACGCAACAGGCGTCCGCTGCTCAGCACCTGCTTGCACACACGCTCGAAGCTGACTTACTAGCAGGCTGCACCAGCCTTGCGCTCTATTGTCCCCAAGACGGTGAAATTGACCCGATTCTCCTTGCCCACACCGCATGGCAAAACGCTATCCCGGTATACCTGCCTGTTATCGACCCCCTGCTAACAGGGGTCATGAGATTTCACCAGTGGCTGCCTGATACGCCAATGCAAGCCAATCGCTTTGGGATACCTGAACCGCAGCATACGCCTGAAATCGCAGCACAAAGCCTGCATACGGTGATGTTGCCGCTAGTGGGATTTGATGCCCATGGCAATAGATTGGGTATGGGAGGGGGGTTTTATGACCGTGCTTTTGCGTTTACGCTGTCGGCAAACACAACCCGCTTAATCGGTTTGGCTCATGAGTGTCAAAAAGTGCCGTCACTGCCTTGTGAGGCTTGGGATATTCCGCTGGAAGGGGTGTTAACGGATCAGAACTATTATCAGTGAAACTGATGGCAAGACTCCATCACATTCAGTTACTTTGCTGTACCGCGCCGGTCAGTTCTGCCAACATAGCGTTCTGGGTTTCACCTAGGGGTAGTGC
>CAJXZL010000104.1 GCA_913063165.1 uncultured Saccharospirillaceae bacterium
TTCAAACTTAAACTGGCTGCTTCTATGGTCACGTTAGGACGTGATTCGTAAATCATGGCCACCACGCCCAAGGGCACGCGCATTTTACCGAGTTGGATTCCTGATGGCCGAATGTGCATATCGGATACAGCACCGATAGGATCGGGCAATGCTGCCACCTGGTGTAAGCCTTCGATCATGGCGTCTAAACGCGCGTCAGTGAGCCTAAGTCGGTCTAACATGGCTGGAGACAGACCTGCCGCTGCTCCCTCCTCGATGTCACGTTCATTTGCTTCAAGGAGCGCAGACTTATGCACGACCAGTGCCTCTGCCGTTTTCGTCAACGCCAGATTTTTTTGATCAGTCGAGGCCATGGCAAGGCTCATACTGGCCACACGCGCCTGCTCACCTAGTTGTTCCACGTAATTCCGAATATCCACCGTCTTGCCTCAATTTTATGGGGTTGTCCGTTACATGAGGGCACATAAAGGGGTGTATTCCCTTGTTATCTCATATACTCAATACGAATCTTCAGCATGAACGACTGACAATCACTGCCGCCTACTGAGAGTTCCAGTATAATGAGTTGGGCGTTAGGTTGCACGTTGCCCGTCGGCAGTGACGAGATAGTGACGAGATAGTGACGACATAGGACACCATTTTTCAGGGGAAGGCTGGGACAGGATATGGATGCATTTATTGCTTGGATTGGCCAACATCCAGACACATTGCTCTGGATGGTTTTTGCTGTCACCTTCATAGAAACCTTTGCTTTTTTGGGCGCGTTGGTGCCCGGCGTTGTAGCGCTATTTGGTATCGCAGCCTGGGCCAGTAGCACGCAAACTATGGGATTGGCACCGCTGCTAGCGACGACGGCGGTGGCCACTGCTTCGTCTAGCCTGTTGAGTTTTTATTGGGGCTACCGCCTGCGCCATAGGATTCATCACATTCCCTTTTTTGTGAAGCACCACAGCTGGCTGAATAACAGTGCCCTGTTCTTTGAAAAATGGGGTCCGCTTAGCATTATGATTGGCCGATTTATTGGCCCAGTAAGACCCTTTGTCGCCTTTGTCGCTGGGTCACTGGGATTTTCACCCAAACGCTTTGTATTGTTCGACCTCATCGCAGTGCTGGTGTGGGCGCCAGCCTATATTGTGCCCGGTTACTTGGCAGGCTTGGCCGTTGATGATGTGATTTTGACCGTGAGTCACTGGCCGCCATTGCGCATTTTTAGTCTGGTTGCCCTATTGGTCGTACTCGTCCTAATCGTAGGCAATTATTGGATGCAAAGCCGACGCACCAACGCCAACCAATGGGTCACCCGCCTGCACATGGACGAGCTGCCCCTAGCCAGCAGTGTGTTGGTGCTGGCCGTGGTATTGCTCTTTTTCTGGGTACCCCAACCATTCCCGCTAGATAATGCCATTATGTTGGGATTTGGACATTTACTCACCGACAACGCCGCTTGGTGGGCGTGGGCTGTGTGGTCATTGGGGCACGAAAGCCTCATCGCATTTCAATTACTGATAACCCTGTTGTTTTTGGCATTGCTCGGCAGACGCGACGCGGTTTTATTGTTGTCCACCACAGCGGCCGTGGCCTTCGTAGGATTCTATGGACTGGGTGAGTATCTATTGCGCCAGCGCATCGACCTGGATATCGCACCCGCTTGGTATCACGTGTCGATTGGTACAGCGCAGTTCAGTTTGATTTTAGGCGCGACCGCCGCTTTGATTTGTGAAGGCGTGAAACCAACGCAACGCTGGATGATTTATTTGGGGGCTTCTTTGGTGGTTATCAGCCAAATGATCGCCACCATGGCATTGGGCTTTGCCACGTTGACATCCTTGGTGTTGGGGCTTTATTTGGGGGTCAGCTGCAATGCGTTACTGCGTATCGCCTATAGCTTTGTTCGAATCCAATACATCAAATTACACCGAAAGCATTGGCCGGTCGCGTTTTTACTGCTGCTGACCACGGCTTCCTATGTGTGGGTGCAGGCTCCCTAACTAGCGGCACCCTGCGCTTCCAGTCGATCAATGGCATCTTCAATGCCTTGCCAACGAATGGCCAAATCGTCTGCTTCGAGTAACGCTTGTTTGAGTGTCTTGGACAGTGGTAACAACATCACCAAATGGTTCATTACCGCTTCTTGGTCGTCTAGCGATATCCAATCCAGTAGCCGTTTGGTTTGGTCATGCTGCAACAATTGATTGAGTAAATCGCGCAAGCTCGGCACGGTATCGTCGGGTAGCGCACCCCATTCTGGCAGGGGATCGGCGCTCGCCGTCCACAAGCCGTTTGATTGTTGACGAGACTCTGACAACTGCACACGCGATCGGCCGCGCACCAGAATCGACAACACACCGTCATCGGCGCGGTCAAAATCAACGACTTCGGCCTCACAACCGGTATTGAAAAAATGCAGGCTGCTGGCGATATCACCACTGTCTGCAACATCCTGATCACCGCTACCATCCGCTCTGGCCTGCACGATCACAAAGGGTTTGCCATCACGCAGCGACGCACTCACCATATCCAAATACCGAGACTCAAAAATGCGAAGCGGCAGCACACAGCCCGGCAACAACACGGTATTCAATGGAAAAACTGCCAAACGGCTATTATTCGCTACAGTATCAGGCACTTAAGATTCCTAGTTTTGGGGAGTGAGTGACCAAGCCAGCCTTTATTTTGCCTTTCCAAATCACAGAATGCGATAACATTCGCCTATTTGATTCTCATGGGCGATTGCTGGTAGCACCGACACAGTGCGATCAGATACACTCATTGCGGCCAGCCAAGACGACCAAAGCGAGGCAATCAACAATCGAGGTGCATTCGCTCATCATGCTGCCTCTGTGGCGCATAACCCAACAAGGAAACGGTGTGAATTCGGCAAACAACCATTGGAAGGCATTACTCGCCACCTATGCCAGCATTTTGTTACTGGCGGGTAACGGACTCTTTTCAAAATCAATCAGCCTGTCTGCCTTAGACATCACTTTTCACCGGTCGTGGATTGCGTGGATCGTGTTGGCTGCCATTGTGATCTATCAGGAGCGGTCATTATTATTGGCCTCTCGTGCAGACTATGGCTGGGGATTGGTCATCGGTGCCTTGCTGGGTATCCACTGGATTACCTATTTTCATGCCATGCAGGTATCGAGTGTCGCCATTGGGATGATCGCGCTCTATACCTATCCCATTATTACCGCATTACTCGAGCCGTTTTTTACCAAGAGCCGATTGGATGGCACCGACATGATCAGCACCGTGTTGGTGTTTGTTGGGGTCTATTTGTTGTCCCCCAATTTCGATTGGCAAGACAGTGCGTTTCAAGGTTTGTTGTGGGGTCTGTTGTCTGCTCTGACCTTTGCGCTGCGTAATCTGTTGCAACGCTATCGCTTTAACCAATACAGCGCTATTAAGTCACTGCAGGTGCAAGTGTTGGTGGTGGTCATGCTGCTGTTCTTTTTCTATCAAGCACCCTTCCCAACCGACTATGCCAACATCGACTGGCCGCTCAATAATTTTTGGCTCTTGGTGATCTTGGGTATTGGCTTTACGGCAACGCCCCATAGTCTGTTTGCGTTCGCACTCAATAACCTAAAAGCCAAATCTGTGAGTCTAATCGCCTGTATGCAACCGGTGTTTGGTGTGTTGCTGGCATTTTTGGTTTTAGATGAAATCCCGAACCTGCAGACCATGGTCGGCGGCGCCATCATTCTCACTGCGGCGGTGTTAGAAACTGTGCATGTGAAAAGGCAGTCAAAGCAGATAAAGGCAGATAA
>CAJXZL010000105.1 GCA_913063165.1 uncultured Saccharospirillaceae bacterium
TTTGCCGTGGTCTTGCCAGCCAAGCTCTCCATGCCAAAATTCAACAGGATAGTCAGTAGTTGTTGTAACGTTTGGCTACTGCCTTCAATCGGGCTGAGATTGGGTTCGAATACTTCGCTGACTTTTATCTGTTGCCACCGCTCATCATATTTGAATAGTTTGAGTACACGATCAATTTCTTCATTGAGATTAATTAATTGGAGTTGGTCCTGGCTGTTGAGATTAAGGCGATTGAGATCCGATAACACCGCTGTCATCCGGTCTACATAGGAGGCCAGCATCTCCCATTGGGCTCTCTCATTGTCCTGGGCTGAATATAAAGCATTTTGGGTAAGTGCACTGACCGCTGCTATCGGGTTACCCAATTCGTGTATGAGGCCACCTAATAAGTGATCAATGGCAGCCCGTCGTTCCTGATGGAGCCGTTTTTGCCTTTCAATCGCTAGTTCTGCGTCTCTTTGTTCTAGGCGCTCTCCCATTTGTTGTGAGAATTGCATCACATCACCCAGCTCGTCACGCCGTTTGATTCGTATGGGGCTGGCGGGCTGTTTCTTCAATATTTGTTGGAGCTGTGAACTGAGTTGGCGCAGATTGAACGCCATGCCGGTGAAAAATACCGAGATCACGATACCGGAACCAGTGATGCCCACAATACTGAGCAGCAATGCCGTAACAGCCAACGTATTGCTGCGTGTGATTAACTGCTCTACGGTAACCGTTCTTAATGCCAAATTCGATTCAACTAGCTGGTCTATGGCGCTCTTGTTCTCTGTTAATGTGCTGCGCAATAACAACAGGTTTTCGGTACTGGGTAGATTAACGGTGGCAGCCAATACGCCCGTCATGTCTTTAAATCGGGTTGCCTGTTCTGGAAACAGGATTGAAATTTGCTGGTAATGGGAAAGCAGGCTTTGAAAGTGTTGGTGCACTTTTTCAATGATTTCGTCGCGACTAAGATTGCCAACGATAAAGAACAGATCATTGTAAGCATCGGTAATGGCGAGACCGCCAGTGACCAAAGCAGACTCAGCACGCGAAAGGGTGTTGTACTGCTCAAACGCTTCGACCAATTCGGCCTTTTGCGAGAATAGATAAAACGCAGCCACTGATACATAGAGAAGCAGCGCTGTAATAAAGAGTCGGCCTTTGCCAATCAGCGTTACGGGTAACCACTTCATGCGCAGTTTACTCAGTATTGTCGTGGTCATGGCTGCATTTCCTGCGCAATGAGGTTCATGACCTCAGGATCTGTCCAGTCTTCTGCGTAATATCCGATCCAACGAACAGTGTTATCTGGCGCTATTAACAGCGTCGTTGGGTAGGTTTCAATACCCCATGCGGTTGATATCACTTGCTCGGGGTCGATTCGACCGTCCATTGTGAATTGGTATTTTCTCCAATAGGCCTGCAGTACTTCAGACGATTGGTCTTGTGATAGGGTCAAAAGCGTCAAAGGTGCCGGCCATTGTCGCGCATCGATCAATTGGTCCAGCTGTGGCATTTCTTCTCTACAAGGTGGGCACCAGCTCGCCCAAAAATTAATGATGAGCCATTGGTCATGCGAGGCTTCTATGCCAGAAAAATGAACGGCCTGTGACAGCAACCAAGCGCGATCAATCTTTTGTCCGTATAAACCACTGGCCTTTGGCGGCAGGCTCACTACGGCAAGCAATAGAAATCCGATGGCCAAAATGCCAACGAGAATGCCCAATAACTTACGGGATGTGGGCATGTCGAATGTCCGCATTGACATAAATAAAGGTGATGATTTTCTCAATCTCACTATCGCTCAATACCCCTTGCCAAGCAGGCATTGAGGTATCTTTTTTACCCCATTTAATTTTGGCCTTGAGTGATTCTGGCGTATTCATGGCTAAAAAGTCTTGATTGGTGAGGTCTTGGGGTGCTGCATCGAGAAATGCACCGATCCAGTTCTTGCCACTACCATCTTCACCATGGCAAAACGCACAATTGGTGGTGAACAGTAATTGGCCCTCTGCCTCCACTGGTTCAAGCCAAGAAGGGTCAATGGGGTCCTCGTGCTGCAGAAAAACGCTGGCTCCGGTCGCACCATCGGTGTTGTTGAAGTCGGTATAGGAAAAATTGTTTCTAGGGAATGAGATGCTACGCGCGCGCCATATTAGGCCTTCATCCTCAACGTGGCTTCGGTCATGACAACTTATACAAGTGGTCATGTAGAGTCGATACCCCATTCTTTGGTCAGCAGACATGCGTTCCATGGGAAAGTCGAGGGGTAGCTCACCCGTAGCAAAGGGGTAGGCAAGTAGATAGCGGTCGTGATCCGGCCAACCATTCTCAACGGTATGATACAGGGTGTTGATTCTCTGGTGGGTCATGAACTCGGTGCGGATAAATGCTATGACCGTTTCGATATCCTCTGGCGACAGGTATTGCGTAAAGCTTTTCATTGCAGTGCCGTCTACACCATGGGTGACAGAATTGACCATACGGTTATACGGCAGTTCAGCCAGATTAAACTGGGTGAAATCCGCAGGTTTGGGATCCATCATAGTCGCCGCTAATGTCTTCGCGTCGCCAGAGTACCCGTGGCAGTAGTAGCACCGATAATTATAGATGTCTCTACCAACTTCATGGTCTTCGGCGGGCAATGCCTCCCCATGTGTCTGGAAAGAGAGCAGCGCCCAAAATAAGATATGACCCACGAATTTCATAATCAGTGACTGTCACCTGCATGAGCATCTGGTGCATGCCCATCAGGGGTGGCTGCGTCTGAATGGCCATCATCATGAGCGACTGCCGTCAGCGGGTTTCTGGCTGCAATAAAGGTTTCAAAGATATATTCGCTCACATCCGCTAATTGTTGATCGGTGAATACTTTATCCCAGGCCGGCATTTCGGTCCCCAATACACCCTTTGCCGTGGCATTAAACAAGTGGCTGCGACTGTAAGTAGCGCGAGGCGCTGGGTCATGGAAATTACGCGGCTTGGGAAATACGAAATAGGCGCGCGGACCTTTCCCGTCGCCTTGGGTGCCATGACATTCGACGCAGTTGGAGCCATACAGTTTCTCTCCAGCAAACAGGTCACCATCTAATCCGTTTTCAAAAGGTTTATTCAGGTCATCTGCGCCGTGGGCATCGTGCTGGTGGCCGTCAGCATCTGTGTTCATATCCATTGCTGTTTCGGTCGATTCTTCTGCAGTCTCATAATCAGGAATCAACGACAAATTCATAAAGGCATCACGTACAAAATCTACCACCAACCCAATATCTTGTTCAGACAGTCGGTTTCCCCAGCCAGCCATCGCGGTCTGAGGAATGCCGTAGGTGACGGCGCGCACCATACGGTCGCGGTTCTTAAGTTTTATCCATACTTGAGGATCGGTGAAGTCAACAGGAAGCGGGTCTAGTCCGCTTTGCGCCCACACCGCACCCTTTCCTGAATCTCCGTGACACACCGAGCAAAAGTCATGATAAATTTCAGCAGGATTGCCATTGGTCTCGTCAGCGAGTATTGATACTGACACTAGGCAAGTGAACGCAATTAGGACTGTTTTTAGCACAGTAGACCCTCCAAGGATCGCACAATGTATTAGATGGTGTTTTTAAGCGATTTTCATACCAAAAGCGGAATGTGCATGAAAATTGCTGCAATAATTTGTAAAATGGTGGTTAGTTTACCATCAAACCAATTTTGAACTAATAGGGTTTCCCATGCTGAATGTAAAAAAAGC
>CAJXZL010000106.1 GCA_913063165.1 uncultured Saccharospirillaceae bacterium
AAGGCAGAGAAAGGCAGAGAAAGGCAGAGAAAGGCAGAGAAAGGCAGAGAAAGGCAGAGAAAGGCAGAGAAAGGCAGGGCAATAAAAAGCCTGCACGAAGCAGGCTTAGGATGGACAATAGCAGAAGCGATATCGGTTAGGCTTTTGAACCCAGGTTTTTGATTTTACGGAACAGGTCCATAAAGCTAAATTCCTGACCTGTTTTTACCTGTTTGATGTCATTTGACGTGCTACTGAGCTTGTCTTCAAATTGGCTCATGTCGACTGTGTACCGCGACTTCAAATGCGGTCGCGCTTTTAACACGGCATGTTGTCGGTAGGCTGACTCAATCGCCATGTTAAGCGCAGCGGCGCCCACAGAAGGCTTCAAGAAGCGGTAGACCTGTCCTGAGTTAATCAGTCCAATCACGTCGGTAATGTCTTCAATATCACAAATCACCAAGGTCAAAATCTGCGGATGGTGTTTTTTCATGACCATAATAAAGTCGGTAATCTGTTTTGACTCCATATTATGCTCAATGACCATCACACCGATGTCTTTTATCCCAAGTAATTCAATCGCCTCAGTGAGGCTCTTTGCATGATATTGGGTATAGCCACCAGGCAATTTCGTTTTAAGTGCTTCAGATGCAGGCGCGCTCGATAAAATTGACAGAATGCCAGCCCGTGGCTTGGTCGGTGCATTTGTCTCAGTCGCAACCTTAGGCTTAACAGCTTTGGGTTCTGCGCCGGCGCCTGTCAATGCAACCTGAACTGCTTCGGCAATACTGGTTTTTAACTTCGCATTGTTCCAAGGCTTTTGGATAAAGCGAAACACCTCACCTTCGTTAATAGAAGCCACTACCGCGTTGTAATCAGAGTAGCCAGTGAGTAACAAACGCAGGGTATTGGGGCAATGCTCGCGCGCTGCCTTAAGAACTTCAGTACCACGCATGCCAGGCATTTTTTGGTCGCTAATGAGCACATCAATGCTATTGGTTTTCATCAGCTCAACTGCTTCTTCGCCTGAGTTCGCAAAAAGCAAATGATAGTCATTTCTGAATAACCATTTCATGGCATTCAGGATGTGCTTCTCATCGTCGACAAACATGATCGTTGCCTTGTTCATTTGGGTACTACCTCTAATAATCAGATTGCAGTGCGTAAAGCGTCAGGAGTTTTAATCGGCAACCAGACATAGAAAGTAGTGCCTTTACCTGGGCGAGACTCAACAGTGATCTCACCGCCATGGTTCTCAATAATGTCTTTAGACACATAGAGGCCCAAACCAGTACCCTTGTCGTCGCCCTTGGTAGTAAAGAACGAATCGAAGATCTTAGGCAGAACGTCAGCTGGAATACCGCTGCCGTTGTCGCTGACGCTGGCACAAATACGGCCATCCACTTCTTTGGTAGACAAGGTAATTTCCTTGGCTCCGGCATGTGCAGCGTTTTGAATCAGGTTAGAGAACACCTGGTTGATTTGCGACGCCATACATTCAACAGCTGGTATATCGCCAAACTGCTTCACAATCTGGACATCCTCAGGAATAACGCTGCGGATAACGTAGTGTACGTTGTCCAAGCCCTTATTCAGGTCGTAGTTGCTGGTTCTGTTGCGATCAAGGCGCGTGAAGTCTTTCAGGTTGGCAACCAGTTCAGACATTTGCGTAATGCCCGACAGTGATTGGTCAATCATTTCTTGCAGCTCGGCTGGGTCCATACCCATGTCGCTGCCATCGCTGGTCTTGCTGCGAATAGACTTGGCGTTAACCTTTACATTGATAACATCGGCCTCAGAACTGTGGCAGAACTTAATCATCTTGCCGCCTAACTCAGACTGAAACATCGACTCGCCAATCACTTCCGACAAAATCGACAGGTTGCTTTGTACAAAAGCAATGGGCGTATTCAGCTCGTGGCTGACCGCTGCAACCATTTCACCCAATGAAGCCATCTTTTCAGATTCGGCCATGTGCAATTTGGTACGCTGGTTTTCTTCTACTTGCTCGTTCAGTTTGCCGTCTGCACGACGGATGATGATAAATAAGCCGCCCCACAACACAATAAACAAGCCCGCTGCCAACGCAGTCACGAAGATCGTTTCTTGCTCATACTTTTTGAACAAGGGTGTTACGTCTGAATAAACTTCAAATACGCCACTTGGGGTTTTTTGACCGTCGATATAAACCGGTACATAAGACGAAATAACGTCCCTGTCTTCAACCACTTCATCAAACGCACTGAACTGGTCTCTGTGGGTTAATTCTGACTTAGGTATGCCCTGCATCGCTGAAAGGAAGCCTAGGTTGGTAATTTTACTTTGGCCAAGCTGCGCCAGTTCCGTTGAAAATACGGTAAGACCTGATGGTGTAAAAATTTTCACTTTCAAGACTTCTAGGTCGCCCATGTGGTCGCGTACACGCGCCAGCAGTGGGTCATAGCCAGGGTCGTTGTCATAGGTGACGTCTGGATTTCTAAACATCTTATGAAGATCAACTTCAACAGACTTAGCAAATAATTTGGTGAGTCGTACGTTGTTGCGTTCCGCCAAATCGAGCAGGTTGCTCTCTCCGTTGGCCCTTAGCATGAATGCTAGCAATGCGATCGCGAAAATAAAGAACGCAATACTACCGATGGTGACGTATCTAACCAGTTTAAATTGTTTCACTGTTCCTGTGCTCCGAAAGAAAAATCTATTATTCCCTCTGCAATAACTGAGCCATGAGTGCCAAATAGATCATCACCAAAGATAGATCTGCGTCAATTTTTTTAAAACGCTCCGCCGCCATGGCGGTGTTACAGGGCAATATATCGTCAAATTTGGCCGATAAGCGGCGAAAGCCACGCGCCAAAAGTAACCAGCCAGGTGGGAGGGGTTCACAAAGACCGCGTATTTCTCACATTTAAGAATGGTTTCTCAATTCTGACCTGAGGCAACATGCGCACGGCACAGCAGCAGAGCCAAAGCAGCAGAGCCAAAGCAGCAGAGCCAATACAAGCTGGGTTGCGGTGCCAAAAAGCGCTATGTGGCAGAGTCAATAGAAGCTATGTGGCAGAGTCAATACAAGCTAGGTAGCAGAGCCAAAGAAGCTGGGTTGCGTTGCATACTAAGGCTAGGTGTTTTTGATCAATTGAAATGCTGAACTCTTCGGGTTCAGTTAAGCAAAATTCAGGAAAAACCGTTAATAGGTTTTAATAGCATGAACATGATCAAAAAAATTCGGTCAGTCGTAGCAATGAGACTAGGCGGCAGACAGGCAGACAGACAGACAGGCAGGCAGGCAGGCAGGCAGGCAGGCAGGCAGAGGCCATAACCCTAGGCGCCGTTGTATTGGCCGACCTCGGTGGTGCGCTTAACGCCTATGTCGAGATGGACTTAAATAGCCAGTAAGCGCTGTCCGTTG
>CAJXZL010000107.1 GCA_913063165.1 uncultured Saccharospirillaceae bacterium
GTCGCTCTGTTATGTCTGTGTCTATCATACTGCGCAGATTTGGTTAGAAACGTTGTTGTGGGTCAAATTTCTGTTCGATTTTTGGCTGCTGCCTAAAGACTATTCAATATTTTGAATCTGCTCACGCATTTGCTCAATCAAGACCTTCAAATCCACCGCGCTGCGCGTGGTTTGAATCACAATCGCTTTGGACGACAGGGTGTTGGCTTCGCGGTTAAATTCCTGCATGAGAAAGTCGAGCTTTCTGCCTACGGCACCCTTAGACTTCAAAATATGGCGTACTTCTTCGATATGCAGATTAAGACGATCGAGCTCTTCAGCGACATCGGCTTTCTGTGCCAACAAAGCCACTTCTTGGGCTAACCGTTGCGGGTCGAGTTCAACATCTAAGGCTGCAATCTTGTCATTGAGCAGATTCCGTTGCGCGACCAAGATATCTGGCAGGTCCTTTTGCACTTCTGCGACAATCTCGGCCATGGCAACCAATCGGGTCTCGATGGTGTGGGCCAGTTCTTCACCTTCACGTTGGCGATGGGCAATCAGCTGCTGGGTTGCTTGGTCGGTGAGGGTTAGCAGGGTACCGGCAATCTGCTCAATATCTAAGGCCGCTACCGCCATGACGCCGGGCCATTTTAAGAGCTCGAGTGCGTTTACGGGTTGGGCGTTGGGTACAGCGTCAGCCACCTGTTTCAAGGCATGCTGCACCTGCGATAACAAGGCGGTATCCACGTGGAGTTGGGCGTCAGCGCTGTCGTCGGTGGTCAGTCGAACACTCACATCAACCTTGCCGCGAGACAGACGTTTCTTTAATAGGTCGCGTATCGCTGTTTCCGATGCCTTGAGCGTGTCGGGCATCCGAAAATTGAGTTCAAGATATCGGTGGTTCACGGATTTAAGTTCTACCGAAAGGGTGCCGCCAGGAACCGGTTGTTCCAGTCGTGCAAAGCCAGTCATGCTGAGTGTCATGTTGCTCTCCGTGAAGGCTGTCTGCCAAGGGTGCGCTGTTTGTGTTGCGGCACAGCAGTTAAGGATACAAAGAATCCATTATAAAGCGTGGTGGGATATTAGCCAGTCGGGAAAGCAGCAGGTACAATGCGCCGACAAATTTGCAGCCACTGTGAGACAGAATGAGATCACACAGTGATGGCACAACCAAATCCTTAAGGAGTGACAAGCATGCGTCCCAGCGGTCGATCACCAGAGCAACTACGCGATATTAAAATTACCCGCCATTTTACCCAGCATGCAGAAGGTTCGGTGTTGGTAGAATTTGGCAACACCAAGGTGATTTGTACAGCGAGTGTGTCGGAGTCAGTGCCGCGCTTTTTGAAAGGCAAGGGACAGGGTTGGGTCACTGCTGAATATGGCATGTTGCCACGCGCAACCAATACCCGTAACGACCGTGAAGCGGCCCGTGGTAAGCAAAGCGGCCGTACCGTAGAAATCGGTCGTTTAATTGGTCGTTCACTGCGTGCAGCAATTGATTTGAAGCTGTTGGGTGAGCACGCGATCACCATTGACTGCGATGTGATTCAGGCAGACGGTGGCACCCGTACGGCCGCCATTACCGGTGGCTTGGTTGCGCTGGTTGATGCGATTCAGTATTTGTTGGCAGAAAAGAAAATTAAAAAAGACCCGTTGTTGCATTGGATTGGTGCGGTGTCTGTGGGTATTTATAAGGGTGTGCCGGTGTTAGATTTGGATTACCCAGAAGACTCGGTTGCCGAAACCGATATGAATGTGGTGATGACAGATGCCGGCGGTTATATCGAAATTCAAGGAACGGCAGAGGGCGCGATCTTTGGTGATGAAGCCTTGATTGGCATGTTGGCTTTGGCACGCACAGGCATTGCCGAATTGACGGCCATTCAAAAAGCCGCTTTTGATAACGCATAAGCCTAACAAAAACCGTTATCAGTGGCAGGGGCGACAACCCTGACACACCTCTTTACGCTGGCTGCTATCAGATAAGAACAGGACATATTATGCGCTCGGTTTCACACATCATTCACACCCTGTTGGCATGGATCGCCCGCTATTGGTTGGCGTTTACCCTGCTGTTGATGGCGATTATTTGTCTGCTAACCCTGTGGCCCGCCGACAAGATGGTGCAGGTAGGGGGAAGCGATAAGGTCTATCATTTGGTGGCCTATCTGAGTGTGACCTTTCCTGCTGCCTATATGCGACCGCCTACTTGGAAGTGGGTCGCGGTTTTGCTGGTGGCTATGGGTGGTGCGATTGAATTAATTCAGCCTTTCGTTATGCGCAGCCGCGAATTTGGCGACTTTTCTGCCAACGCTGCGGGTGTGATGCTGGGTATTGCGATTGCCATGCTCTGTCGTTACTGGTGGCCGGTAAGCCAACCGATGATTCATAAAAAAACCGACGCCTAGACGTCGGTTTTTTTTGCTACCCGCTTTATTAGAGAATAAACCGGCTCAAATCTTCGTTCTGTGACAATTCACCCAAACGTTCAACCACATAGGCGTCATCGATCACGATGTTTTCGCCACTCTTTTCGGTCGCAGCATAGCTCACTTCTTCAAGTAAGTGCTCCAATATGGTGTGCAATCGACGGGCACCGATATTTTCGGTCTTCTCATTCACATCAAAGGCAATTTGCGCAATCCGCTTGATGCCTTCGTGGCTAAAGCTCAGCGACAGGCCTTCGGTTGCTAACAGGGCCTTGTATTGCTCGGTGAGTGAATGCTGAGGCTCACTCAAAATACGTTCAAAGTCATGGGGGCTTAATGCCGCCAACTCAACGCGAATGGGTAAACGGCCCTGCAATTCAGGAATCAAGTCTGAAGGTTTGCTCAGATGGAAAGCACCCGACGCAATAAACAGGATGTGGTCGGTGTTGATCATGCCGTACTTGGTCGATACGGTGCAGCCTTCGATCAACGGCAACAGATCGCGTTGTACGCCTTCACGGCTCACTTCGCCACCGCGGCCATCACTCTTAGCCACTTTATCAATTTCATCAATAAACACGATGCCAGTCTGTTCAACGGCAGTTAATGCCTTTTGCTTGAGTTCTTCTTCATTAATCAGCTTGCCAGCTTCTTCATCACGCAACAGTTTGAGTGCGTCTTTAATTTTGATCTTTTGCTTTTTGGTCTTGTTAGGCGCCATGCTACTGAACATGCTTTGTAGCTGTGACGTCATGTCTTCCATGCCAGGCGGTGACATGATTTCAACGCCAATGCGCGGTTGCGCGATTTCGATCTCAATTTCTTTGTCATCCAGCTCGCCTTCGCGGAGCTTTTTACGAAATATTTGGCGTGTGCTGCTGTCAGTCTTGGTCGGTTCTACGTCATCGCGGGCTGGTGTGAGCAGCGCATTGAG
>CAJXZL010000108.1 GCA_913063165.1 uncultured Saccharospirillaceae bacterium
TTTCGGCATGTACGTCATTCAATAACTGCAGCAAACTGTCATTTTTATAGACCCCAGATTGTGCTGAAACCTCCCACTGTGAATTATCTTCATTCAAAAGTCTGACCTTGGGTGACGTGATCTGAATGATGTTTTGACTGTGCTGTTCAAGCCGCATGCCACTCATTGAATGGGTCAACTGCCCATTGCTGCTGAATGTCTGAGTTTCAATGTTTTCGGCGAATAACAGCAATGGCTTAGTGGTACTGGGGGTGTCATTCGACAGGTTGCTGCCTGATTGGGTCGCGTTGAGTAAAATATACCCAACCACCACCATGATAATGGCGATGGCTAATCGGCGCGGTTGCATCCACATTTAAGCGATGCCGGCCTGTAGCAGGTCGTGGAGGTGTATAACACCACGTGGTGTCTTGTCGTCATTTAGGATGATCAAGTTGGTAATCTTTTTTTGTTCCATTATGTAAAGGGCTTCAGCTGCTAATTGGGTATCGCTGATAGCGGTGCCGCCGCCTTTGATGATGTCTTTAATGGGGCGTGTTAATGGATTCTCAGGTTGATCTAATACACGGCGCAAATCACCATCGGTAAATACGCCCGTAAAGGTGTGGTCTTGGCCAACGACAATAGCCAAACCGAGTTTCTTTTCTGTCATGGTAACCAGAACATCGCGTAGGGGCGTTGTGTCGGCGACAATAGGCAAGGCTTCACCGGTATGCATAATGCTGCCAACGGTTAACAACAGTCGTTTGCCTAAACTGCCACCAGGATGTGAAAAGGCAAAATCCTCAGCACTAAAGCCCTTGGCTTCCATCAATGCAATCGCCAATGCATCTCCCATTACCAGCTGCACTGTGGTTGATGACGTGGGTGCTAAGTTAAGCGAGCAGGCTTCCTGAGGTACTGAACAATTCAAAAGCGCATCACCCGATTTCGCCAAAAAGCTCTCGATATTCCCGGTCATCGCGATCAGGCGTGCCCCCACTCTTTTTATCGACGGGATGATGGTGACGATTTCTGCGCTTTCGCCTGAATTTGATAATGCCACGACGACGTCCGAGTGTGTGATCATTCCTAAATCACCATGGCTGGCTTCACCGGGATGCACGAAGAACGCCGGAGTGCCGGTACTAGCGAGCGTGGCAGCGATTTTGCGTCCAATGTGGCCAGACTTGCCCATGCCAGTAACAATCACACGACCCTGTGCTGATAGGATAAGCTCGCAGGCGCGAGAAAATTGGTCATCCAATTGCAGTAGACACTGTGTTACTGCTTCACTTTCAATGCTGATAGTGCGTCGTGCGGATGCCAAATAGTCAAATGGGGTCATGGGTTATACCAACTCAAGATAGTTTATATAAAGATAGCCAATATATAGGGTGCCGACAATGCTCGCAAAAACGCGACCAATGGGTTTTCCTGATCGGCCCAACGTAAATAGGGTAAACGACAGTAATAGCGTCAACCCCAGTACGAACATGTAATCACGCCAAAACACCTCATGAAATAATGCCGAGGGATTGATCAGGCCAGGGACCGCCATAACAGCCAAAATGTTGAAAATGTTCGACCCGATGATGTTGCCAATAGCGATATCATGGTGTTTTTTCAGGGCGCTGGTCACACTGGCGGCCAGTTCTGGGAGGCTGGTGCCTAAGGCCAATATGGTAGCACCAATAACGAGTTCACTGATGTTAAAGCTGCGTGCAATTTCCATCGCACCCCATACCATGGCGCGAGCACTGGCAATTAATAGCAGTAAACTGATTACAAACCAGATGAGCGCTGGGCCATTAGGTCGTGAAACAGGAATGCTGTCTTCAAATTCAGGGGTGTCAGATTTCTTAATGTCATAAAACATCCAGACTAAAAATATGACCATGCCTGTCAGTAAAAATAGCCCATCAAAAATGCTTAAGAAATAGTCAGAAAGAACCCAGCCCGCTGCCAGTGTGACGAGAAGGAGTATGCCATTTTCAATGCGCATAACGCGACGGGTTATGGGTAAAGGCACAATAAATGCGGTCACTGCGAGTACAAGCCCAATGTTGGCAATATTAGACCCCAAAGCGTTACCCATCGCTAGATTGACGGAATCGCTGAGCGCTGCATTGATTGATACCAAGATTTCAGGAGCTGAGGTGCCAAGCGATACAATGGTGACGCCAATCAATATGTGGGGAACACCGAAGTTATGTGCAATGGCCGCGGCACTGTCTACGAAGCGGTCAGAGCTCCACACTAAAATAATCAATCCAATAATAAAAACAACACTGGGCCATAAAAGCATAGGGTGGATCTCTATATAAATGAGGGTGCATTAAAATCAACTGAGGCGGTAATTGCAAAATAAAACGGATACAAATCAACCCCAATCTGTTGGTCAAAGATGACAACCAAGTGGATACGGTTTTTTTAATCCCATAAATCGACAGCGAAATCGGCTATAGAGAAGCGCTCAGGGCTTGAAAGTTAATGATGTAGACATTATTTTCAAACCATTATATCGTCAAAGTGATAGTCTGTATTGCAGGCGTGAAAACCAATAAATATCAGGCAGCGACACCATGATAGGTGCGCTGTGGAAAAATACTTTTTTAAAAAGTTGGAATGAAATGAAACTCAATATGATTCGAAAGTGGGGCGTTCTTGCGCTGACGATTATTGCAACTCAGGTATCGGCATTTACCCCTGATAAATCGGCTGAAAAAACCATTGAAGAAAGCATCATTGCTATTGTGGCGTTAATTCAGCAATACCCGACTGACGCCGATCGCGGTCACTATTTAGCGGGTATGGAGACTTTGATGGATCAATTGGTCAGCTATCCAGTTATAGCCCGAAGGGTCATGGGTGACGCATTTGTTGCTGCGGATGATCAACAAAAAGTGAAATTTTTGGGTGCACTTAAAGCGAGCCTAATTCAAACCTACGCGATGGGAATCAGAGGCTTTGGCGGTTTTGATGCCAAGGTCTTATATGGGAAAGGGGAGCAAAACACCTTGAAAAACACCCAGGTGTTGGCGGAGATAATGAGCAAAGAAGGCATCAAATACCCAATGATGCAGTCACTGTATTACAGCCGAAATGCCAATGGTTGGTTAATTCAAAACATCGTGTTCAACGGTGTCAATTTGGGCATTACTTTTCAAAACCAATTTAAACGCAATCTGGATTCAGTGAACGG
>CAJXZL010000109.1 GCA_913063165.1 uncultured Saccharospirillaceae bacterium
GGTGTACCGCCATACTTGCAGCGTCCGCATCCGTCTGTGAAATAGTTGTTGGCGTTGGTACTCATCTTGGGCATGTGTAGATTCTCTCAATCTGATGATTATGTGTTTCACCATAGCAAATTCTACGAATATTTATAAAATTAAAACCATTCCGGCTGCATATCATGGGTGGTGTTATCCAATGACACCAACAAGGCTGACCATTGCGCTACTTTAGGCAGTTCATAGTGATAAAAATACTGTAACGCCTGCATCTTGCCTTGGTAAAAAGCGACGTCATCGGGATGGGGGTCTTTTTCTAACGCCTGTTCTGCCACCATGCCCTGCCTCAGCCACAACCACGCGATGGTTACATGCCCGAACAATTCAAGATAGGTGACTGAATTGGCCAGTACCAAATCAATAGGGGATGACTGCATGGCACCCAGTAATGTGCGGGTAGTGTCTTTGAGCACTTTTACTGCGTCTTGTAAGGCTTGAGCATGAACGGCAGCGCGCGGCCATGCTTGCGCTTCGGCGATGGTGGTTTCCATGACCGCTAGGGTGGCGATATAACCGGCCAAGTTGTTCATCGGTACTTTTCTCGCCAGCAGATCAAGTGACTGGATGCCGGTAGTGCCTTCGTGGATCGGGTTGAGACGGTTGTCTCGGTAAAACATCTCTACTGGATGCTCGTTAATATAGCCGTGCCCGGCCAATACCTGAATGGCAAGATCATTGGCTTTTGGACCATATTCCGAAGGCCAAGATTTGATAATGGGCGTGAGAAAGTCGAGCAGCAGATGCGCTTGTTGGCGGGCCTCAGGGGTTTCTGCGGTGCGCTCGTCGTCAGACAGCTGTGTGCCATAGAGCACCAAGGCATAAGCACCTTCGGCATAGGCTTTTTGCGCTAACAGCATACGGCGGACATCGGCATGTTCAATGATATTGACCAAGGGCGATAAGGGATCTTTGCAAGAAGGCAAACGACCCTGCGGCCGCGATTTGGCGTAATCGAGGGAATATTGAAAGCCAGTGAGGGCGGTAACCGCTGCACCCGTGCCGACCAGAATGCGCGCCTCATTCATCATGTGAAACATATAGAACAGGCCTTTGTTTTCCTCACCCACGAGGTAACCAATAGCGCCGTCTTTTTCACCAAAACTCAGTGCGGTAGAGGTGTGGCCACGCCCGCCCATTTTATGAAAGAGCCCTGCCAAGGCGACATCATTGCGATCACCTAAGCTGCCGTCGGCATTGACCAAAATTTTGGGTACCACAAACAATGAAATGCCTTTTACGCCTTTGGGTGCGCCCTTAATGCGCGCCAATACCAAATGGACAATGTTGTCGGTGAGGCTGTGGTCGCCGCCAGAAATGAAAATTTTGTTGCCGGTAATGCGGTACTGGCCGTCGGCTGCTAGTTGGGCGCTGGTGGTCAAATCCCCAAGCGCAGAACCGCAGTCGGGTTCGGTCATCGCCATCGTGCCGGCAAAACGGCCTTCTCGCATGGGCTTTACCCAACGTTCGATGAGTTCTGGCGAACCGTGGGTTTCTAAAAGGTTGGCATTGGCGTTGGTCAGTGCGGTGTAACCCAATGCGGTACTGCCCGCTGCCGATAAATAGGCGCTGGCCACATTGGCGACAATAGGTGGCAACTGCATGCCATAGTGTTCGTAGTCTGCGGTAGCAGATGAAAAGCCCGAAGCCACCACCGCATCATAGGCGGTTTTTAATTCTGGGATGGTATGAACCTGCGTACCGTCAAAGGTCGGTTGCTCGGTATCGAGTTTTTGGCGAATGGGTAAAAAGTATTTTTCGGCCAGTGTTTTGCCGGTGGCGATCACTTCATTAAACGTATGGCGGTCGTGGTCTTGGTAGCGCGGACGTTGGATAAGAGACTCTGCATCAAACAGTTCATAGAGCATAAACTCTAGGTCTCGGGGGTTCAGTATTGGTGCCGCCATGCGTCCCTCTCTATTCAGTTGCTGTTATTCTTATTGGTCGGGTATCAGCCGTTTGCCCATACTCACCACGGGGTCGATGGTATAACCCATGGCCTGATAGGCTGCGATGACCTGTTGGTTGGTTTCCCTGATCTGCAGGTTAATCTTTGCACAGCCTTCAGCCAATAGCAGACGCTCAATTTCAGTCATTAACAGGTGGGCCAAACCCTGTTTTTGTCTATCGGGTGTAACCGCCAAATAATTCACCCATCCGCGATGGCCGTCGTAACCCGCCATGGCCGTTGCCACTACCTGGTGATCGACAATGCCCAGTAAAAACCATTGCGGTGAGTCTGCGATTTTACGGTTGATGTCTTTATCAGGATCATTTTGGGGTGCGACCAAACCAGTATCACGCCACAGTTGTATTACCTGAGCCCGATAGGATTCTTTATAGCGAACGATGTCCATGTCGTAACCCACCCAATGCATTATTCATAGGGCATTATCCTAACACGGCATTTTCGATAGATGCTAAGGCATTCCCAGTGGCGTCGCGCTTATAGCGGCAGGGCGATTTCTCGGTTCATGCGCGTTAATGACCCCATGCTCTTTTGACGCATGTATTGGCGCATATAGCTGCCGGCTGGCTTGGTAAGATAATAGAGCAGCGCAGGATCAAGTTCCATGTCGCGTGACAGCTGATCAATTTGTGATAGCGGATTGTTGATAGGATCGGCCAGTTGTGACAGCAGGTTGTCTTTGAGTTCGTTATAGAACTGGCTAAAGGTTTGGAAACTCTCTTGTGGTGGCGACAGACGCAAGATGGAAAATCCGGTCTTGCAAGCTGCTTGATAAACCAACGAATGCGACCATGAAAAACGCTCTGGTTGACCATGGCAACCCAAGGCTTCATGAAATGCGTCAATGACATCTGGTAATCCGGTCGTTTTGCGTAACCCTTTCATAAGACATCTCCTCATTGGAATGCTGTTAGTATATACAGTACTGTATAAAAATACAACAATGTGAGGGAAAGGCAGTGAAAGGCAGTGAAAGGCAGCGAAAGGCAGCTAAAGGCAGTGAAAGGCAGCTAAAGGCAGCGAAAGGCAGCGAAAGGCAGCGAAAGGCAGAGAAAGG
>CAJXZL010000110.1 GCA_913063165.1 uncultured Saccharospirillaceae bacterium
CCTTGTCCTTCTTGTCCTTCGCATCATGCAGCGTCTGCGGCTTTACTGCGATGGGCAGTAGTACTCTAAACCAGAATCGGCTGCCCCTATCAACGGCGCTATCGACTCCAATCTTACCGCCCATTAAAGTGACCAGTTGATTCGAGATTGACAGACCAAGGCCAGTCCCACCAAACCGCCGTGAATAAGAAGCATCCACCGTGGAAAATTTTTCGAACAAATGCGTGCGGTTTTCCTCTGTGATACCTATCCCAGTATCAATAACTTCAAATACCAACTTGCTATTGTTACTGTCGTCGGCAGACGCAGTAAGGCGCAACAGTACAGATCCAGCGGTGGTAAACTTGATGGCGTTACTGACTAGATTCAGCAACACTTGCCTTAATCTACCCGCATCACCTAGCAAAACTGCAGGCATGTCACCGGAAGTTTCAGTCAAAAACACCAAACCCTTTGCTTGCGCCCTTGGTGACATTAATAGCGACACGCTATTAATCAGTGGGACGGGCTCAAAAATGGATTTTTCTAGCTCCAACTTATCCGCTTCCATTTTAGAAAAGTCTAAGACATCGTTAATGACGGTTAATAACGCGTCGCCCGACTCTATGGCCGTAGTGATATATTCCGCTTGTTTCACGTCAACATTGGTGTGTAACAGCAAATCAAGTAGTCCCATCACACCACTCAAGGGTGTTCTTATCTCATGACTCATCATCGCTAAGAATTCAGATTTGGCCTTATTCGCAGTTTCTGCTTTAACTATTTGTTCTTGTAGTTGCTCGTCTGCCAATTTTCGGGCACTAATGTCTTGAATATGGACCAGATAGTTGATTGTCGTGTTTGTTTTATTGCTCACTTTGTTGATCGTAACGCTACCGGTGACTTTTGATTTGTTCTTACGAAAAGCAACGATTTCGCCCGACCAAAGGCCCGATTTATTCACTTGTCCAGCAATGTCTTCCATGGAATGAGAATGAGTATCAAGGAAATTAAAAAAGCTCATTGGTTGTCCGATAACGTCTGAAAGAAGATATCCGGTCATGCGCGTAAATGAGTTGTTAATACGCAGAATCTTTCCGTTACCATCGGTAATCATAATCGCATTGCTCGTTTCAAATGCATAAGAGGCCAATAGCTGGTCAGCCTCGAGTCTGTCTCTCTCAGATGTGTCCCTAAACACTATCACAGCGACCAATTCTTGGTCGCCTACCGTCACTGGCCTACAGGTGTATTCAACATTAAAAGTATCGTCATATATGCTGCTAAAGACAGCATGCCTTACATTCATCTGGTTGCCCAAAAAGATAGATTTCTTAATAGGACAATCATTTCGGTTATAGATACTGCCATCCAGCGCTACTTTCAGGAAGGTAGTGTATTGGGAAGCGCCCACCAAGTCGGCGCTGAGACCACCAAATGCGGCAACAGCAGCGGGATTTGCAAAAACGATATGGCCATTTTCATCAACACCATAAATGCCTTCGGCAGTACTGTCTAAGATAGTTTCATACTGACTGGTGATCCGTTCTAAGTGCCGCTTTGCAGCACTCAACTCCTTCGTTCTTGATTTTACTTTGCGGGCCATATGTGAGGGCCACAGCAACAGGAAGAACACCACAACTGACGCAATAACGCTGATAGTTATCGCAGTAGACCACCGAATGAGTTGAGAATAGGCGTTTGTGAGCCCTTGAGCGGCATCTAATTCTATCACCCAAATGGCGTTCGGTAACTGTATCTCTCTAGCCACCTTGTTGCTTGACAATTCCCCAGATGATTCAGAGATTACGTCTACTACACCGGTGTCAGGATGCAAACGCCACAACCGGTACTCATATCCCTGTGCAGGTAATGATATCAAGCCAGAAGTGTTTAACACTTGGCCAAAATCGATTAACGCCGTTGCATAACCCCAAAAACGATCGGTGCCCTGTAAGGCATAGGACATTGAACCGGTGTTTTTAAACGCTAAAAACGGGCTGGTGGAAGGTATGAATATGGGGTACCGTCCGACAATGGCTTGTCCACCCTGCACCAAATTAAATGGGCCCGCCATCGTCATAGACCGCGTTTTAATGGCAAGATCGGCCTCTATTCTTCTCTCATCATCTTTAATCAAATTATGGCCAAAGGCTTTTTCATCACCGTCCCTAAGCGGGAAGATCTTTTGAACTATGGCGTCTGGTGCGAGCTGTAAGTTAGTTATGCCACCTAAAGAATAGTAGATGATTGCGGCTTGAGTCTGCCAATCTGTTATGTCGCCATTACTTTCCTCGATATTGGCACCTAGTAAAACCGCGGCCGACAGTGATCGATTAATACTCAGTTCAAAAATGGTGGCGAAATTGCGAGCAAATTCGGTGGTTCTTATTTGCGATTCAGAGTTAAGTCGTTCTTTGATTGACGAAATGATGAAACTTGAAACGAACAGCATGACAATAAAAAGCAACGCGGATACTCCCGAAGGAAGCCAGCCGGATAACCCTTTGGGGTTCACTTGAGCCACATTGTCTTCAACTGTCTGTTTCATATATTCTCCTAAAAAATCCACATAAACGGCATCTACTAGTACTTGTTACTATTTGCATTGCCATAACCCACTTTTAACAGCGAGTCTCCGTTATTTCAATGCGTCGATTAGTCAACCGGCTTTCCGGTGCATCGTTCATGTACGCAGGCATGGCCTCTCCGGAACTGAGCACACACACCTGAACGGGCGGAACACCCATTTGAATCAACGCATTCAGTACATTGCCTGCCCGTTTCAAGCCCAGTGCCATGTTGTATTCGTTATCGCCCGAATCATCGGTATGTCCGACAATTAAAATATGAACATTATCATTTTCTATCAATGCTTCAGCCAAAGTTTTTAAATGCTTAAGCAACAAGGGATTGGGCGCTGCAGATCCAGTTAGATACAAGCCACTCTGATTGACATCATGTAACATGCCAGACAAATCCACAAATTCAACCGGTTCGAACACAATGGACTCTGCCTCAAGGGCTGGTTCTGGCTCGGGCTCGACTACTGGTTC
>CAJXZL010000111.1 GCA_913063165.1 uncultured Saccharospirillaceae bacterium
TCAAGCCTTCTCTGCTTCGGGCGAGAAAACTGGCGAGCATACTGACTGGTGAAAGGCAGGGTTTCAAACCATGCCCCTTCCACCCAATTCACGCCTTGGCCATTTTATCCGCAGTTAACGTTTTCCCACAGGATAAAGGGTCCACCGCACCCTGCTGATACCACCTCTTTATGGTATTTACCGCAGCCGCCATATTTGTTTTCTGGAATACCATCGGGGTTATTGGTCGAAGATTTGGCAACAATCTTATCCAACAGATCGAACACGGGGTCGGACAATTCAACGTGACCACCAGCTGGACCTAAAAAGAGGCGACCGGTCAATTTACCGTCTTTGATTTCTTCCAAATACGAGGTGCCAGCAGTGAGGCTGCCGCCCTTCGGATCTTCCATGCCACCATGGGCTTGCATGGCCAAAAAGCCATAGTCGACCATACCAATGAGGCTATCAACCGACTGGTCACCTGGGGTGAAATAGGTGTTGGTTTGACGCGTCATCAAGGGGCGACGCCAGCTTTCGCGTTTGCCATTGCCGGTGCGCGGTGCATTAAAGTGCAATGCAGACGCTAGGTCGGTCATTGGTGCAGACAAATGGCCGCGATCCAAAATAACCTGAGGACGCGCTAGGGCGCCTTCGTGATCAAAGAAATAAGAGCCGTTAGTCCCGTGTGTATCATCACCCATTGCAAAAACGTCGGCCTGATTCACAATGCTGGCCTGATCGTTACCCACGCGAATCTGTTGTTCACGCAAGTCTTTTGCAATACTGCGGCCCTTCATCCACGTATCCCCTTCTTGGGTGTGTCCAAAGGCTTCGTGGGCAATCACACCGGTGACATCTGGACCTGTGATAACAGGATAGCGACCGGGTACTAGCTTCTGCGCCTGATTGAGTTTAAAGCCCAATTCGATAAGGTCTTGTTGCTGCTGCTCGCTCAATGCGGCGATTTCTAAGCCGCCCATGCCACCCATAACTTCTCTGCTCGTATGCCCAGTTGCCGTGGCTGCCATGGCATAAAATAAAGTTGTGGGTAATACCTGCGCGATGTTTTTCTCACGGTCTACAAAGACATTCACCGTCACTTGCTGTCGCGCCATCACCATAATATCGGCAAAGGGTTGCAAACCCGCATCGGCGTGTGCGGCGATATATTCACTTGCCCGCTGTTGCAGTGATGTTCTGAGGTCTCTGGCCAGTGTGCTCAAGCCCTTCATGCTGGTGGCTTCAGGCAATTGGGTGCAACGCACACCAAAGGTCACTTCAGTTGCGGTCGTCAGGTCTTCAGGCAGCTGTACCAAGGTTTCTGCGCCCATGCCAGCTGCGCATTCATCGGCCCACGTGGTGGGGCGATAGGCTGGCGTGGTAATGACACCTGCTTGTTGTTCAACGTCAGCTCGAAAAGCCTTAGCCAATGTCTGTAAGTGGGCTGCATCCAATTGGTTGGTGCTGCGCTCATAATGCACACCGTTAGCCATGATACGAAACACCATACCGCGGTCGGAACTGAGGTCGGTATTTTCAGAGCGCGCTGCGGTAAAGCCCAAACGGTTGGTCTGTTCTAACCAGACAAAGGCATACCAGTCTTGCTCATGGCCAGATTCTAGTTGTGCTAACAAAGTGGGCATCAGCTCACGTAGGGGCTGCAAATTCTGTGGGAAAGTCGTTCTTGTTGTCATGTTCTTAACCTTTTATGTTTCAAGCCGAAGCATGCCTCGGCAACACGCATTATTTGCCCGCTATTTTAACGCCCGCTTTGATCAGCATGGCACTGGGGCCCACGTAACCTAGGGCATGGCTAAAGGCATCGGCAATGTTGTTCAATACTGCGGACTCGTTGCTCAAAGCAAAGTGGCTAAAATTCTCGCGGATGTTACCGGATACTACGCCGCCCTTGATCATGCCTAGCAACTTACCCTGTCGATAATGCTTGGCTAACTTGATTTCGCTGCTCCACGTGAGCGTACTGTCGTTTACCAGTAGCGACGAAAAAGCCACAATTTCTATGCAGTCATCTTCCTGAGCAATCAGTTCGTTTTTAGACGCACTACCCAAGGACACCACCAGATTGCCACAAACGGCATTCACGTTGCGGTCCAAGTAGGCCGCCATTCGGCTATCAACCGCTTGGTGTTTCACGACATTGCGTTCAATCATGATGCCTTTTTCAGCGGGAATTCCCTCTCCTGTAAAGGGCGTGCTGCAGGCCATTACCGGTAAAAATGGGTCTAATGTGACGGTCAAGGCGTCGGAATCGGGATGCCGCTCTAACGTATTGATCAAATCGCCCTGCAGCAAATGTGGGCCTTTTTGGTACTCTGCCTGTGCATTGAGCTGCGATTCGAGAGCTTCCAATAAAGCGGCGATACAATGCTTGTCGACCAGAATAGTGGCATTGTCTTGGGTATCGGGCAGATTACTTTTCCCGATATCCAACGCCTCAGCGATGGCATCGTCAATAAAACCACCTAGGTTTGCGTCAGCAATACTCAGTGCTTTTTTATACTGTAATACTTCTTCAGTATTGGGCAGCGGCAGTTTTTCCAAGGCAATTTCAAAGTAGATGTCGGACACCTGTTTGCTGGCTGAAATACCTGTGGCGGTTTCCATGTAGGTCTCGGTTAACGTCGTAAACAGTTCAGCACTATTGATATTGACGCCCTCAGCAGTGGCCGCCTTAGCAGCAACGTCCTGTTGCATACCGCGGTGTGCTCCGGCTAAGTCAGCAACGAGCAATGGGTCAGCAGTCTGTACTTCGGCATATGCTGCATCACTGGGTTGCGCCAGATCCCAAGGGGGATT
>CAJXZL010000112.1 GCA_913063165.1 uncultured Saccharospirillaceae bacterium
CTAAAGGGCTTTTATTTAACATCTCGCTTCTATCACGCCAGTTTGGTAAGTAGGTAGGTAAGTAGGTAGGTAGGTAGCCATTTGACTTTCTCATCAGTCGCCTCAGACAACGCTCGCTGAAACCCAAACCTGCTGTATGTCGTGTTTGCATCCGATGGCTAGCTACGTTGGATGTCCTAATTGTGTTTACGTTGGATGTCTTAATTGTGTTGCCTCTTAATTGTGTTGCCAATGCCGAAAGGCTAGCATGACCATCGATTTGGCAATTACGGGCCTTGCGGCGGAGACAAAATGGGTAAGAAATTTAATACTGAAAAAGTCACCGATGTCGTTCATTGGAACGATACATTGTTTTCTTTCAAGACCACCAGAAGCCAAGGGCTACGTTTTCGAAATGGCGAATTCATCATGATTGGCCTTGAAATAGACGGCAAGAGCATCATGCGTGCCTATAGTATTGCCAGCGCAAACCATGAAGAGCATCTGGAGTTTTTTAGCATTAAAGTGCCGGATGGTGTTTTAACATCAAGATTACGACACTTGAATGTCGGCGATGAGGTGTTAATTGGCAGCAAGCCCACTGGTACATTGGTTATCGATGACCTGCGTGATGGTCGCAACCTGTATTTGATTGGCACAGGAACAGGACTCGCGCCTTTTTTAAGCATTATCAAAGACCCAGAAACCTATGCCCGGTTTGACAAGGTCGTGCTCTTTCATGGTGTCAGGTTCGTCAATGAAGTGGCGTATCACAAATTGTTGTCAGTGGAACTCGCAGAACACGAATATCTGGGTGAGATGGTTTCCGAGAAACTAATCTATTACCCCTGTGTTACAAGGGAAGAATACCAAAACCAGGGCCGGATAACGGATCTGATGACATCAGGGAAACTCTATAGAGATATCGGATTGCCTGAAATTGATCCAAAACTCGATAGAGTCATGCTATGCGGCAGTCCTTCTATGTTGAAAGAAACCTGTGCCATTTTGGATGACCTTGGCTTTGAAGAAAGCAGACGGAAAGGGGTGCAGGGCGACTATGTAGTAGAACGGGCTTTTGTAGAGTGATGTAAAAGACCCGCCTTAAGGGAAATATTGAAACGCCAACCATTCGCTGACCAGAGACAGTGGCTTTAACATAACGCCTAACTTGACAAGGGTCACTACAACCAACAATACCGAACCTGTGCGTGACTCTTTTTTGTTATTGCGATCTGTTTCTCCCTCCCTAGGGATTATACTGGCGGAGCAAGAATACGAAGAAAAATGGCTATGAATGACTGTAGGCAAATTCAATAAACAAACGAGAAATCAATGGCTAAGCACTTCCGAAAAATACCCGCATCCGATTTGCACTACTTACCGGCCAGTCAGATGCACCCGGCCAACACCTATTTCCACTTTTCCTTTGCCAATTACCACAACCCCAACAACATGAACTTTGGGGTGTTGCGGGTATTAAATGACGACGACGTTAAGCCGCACGACGGCTTTGGGCAGCACCCACACCGTGATATGGAAATTGTCAGTTACATCGTCAAGGGCAAGCTCACCCATTGGGACAATGCCACCGATGCGCCAGAGACCCTAGGTCGCGGCAACGTACAGATTGTGACCGCAGGTACCGGTGTGTGGCATTCTGAGCTCAACAAGCACGATGGCTGGACCCGCTTTTTACAGATCTGGATATTGCCGCCAAAATACGACCTGCCGGTGCGTTATGAAAACCATGACTTTCAACCAGAGCAGCGCGACAACAAGTTGCTACATATCGTTGGGAACCTGTCTAACAAAGACCAGGTGCCACTGCACCTGAATCAAGATGTAAACCTCTATGTATCGGAATTGACCGACAGCAACGCAAAGGTGACATTCCAATTAAATGAAGGACGACAGGTCTATATCAACAATATTGAGGGCAGCGTGACAGTCGACGAAGACACAAGGCTCGACGAGCGCGATTCGTTAGAGGTGATAGGACCCGCAGAATTGGTGTTCACCCTGGCAGGTAGCACCGCACACTTTATACTGATAGAAATGGCCGAGCGTCACGATTAACGTCGGCCAGGAATGGCTCGATTCACGAAGGTAGCAAAATTTGGATGCTGGTTTTCTGGCTAGTAGAATTTCCTTGAATGTTTTGGTCTAAATGATTTAGTTTGTCTCTTTGGCGCAACGGAGTGCAGCATGAAATTTGAGCAGCTATTAGATTTTATTCAAAACAATATGCGTATGTCTCATGTATACCAACCGTTAGTTATTCAAACGTTGGTAGCTGCAGATGGTGTGTGCACGGTGCGTCAACTTGCCCAATCTTTGCTCCTCCAAGACGAAAGTCAGCTTCTATATTACGAATCCATCGTCAAA